>NZ_JBFUBN010000001.1:0-805344 GCF_056405735.1 Polaromonas sp. P1_F2
GCGCCGAGGAGCGCAGGGCCAGACGGATCAGGGATCGCGTTGTTTGAGCGAAGCGAGTTTAGCGAGACCCCGTCTGGACCGAGCACCGCAGGTTGCCCGTAGCGCAGCGGAGGGACGCAGCAACCAGGGTCGCCTTTTCTTTTGCTTACTTTTCTTTTGGCGAAGCAAAAGAAAAGTGAGTTGCCGCCGGGCAACCCCCGGCCAGCAGCACTAAGCACAGAGCCTCCGGCGGGAAAGCAAAAAGAGGCCCTCATGCAAGAACCTCCTTCTTGCGCCCAAACCTCCGCCCCAACCGATCAAACCCAAGATAAATAACCGGCGTCGTAAACAGCGTGAGCATCTGGCTGACGATCAAGCCGCCAAAAATCGACAACCCCAGCGGCTGCCGCAACTCAGCCCCCTCACCAAAGCCCAGCATCAGCGGCACGGCGGCAAACAGCGCCGCCAGCGTCGTCATGAGGATGGGCCGGAATCGCAGCAGGGCCGCCTGATGGATGGCCTCTTGCGGAGACTTGCCTTCGTTGCGTTCGGCGTCGATGGCGAAGTCGATCATCATGATGGCGTTTTTCTTCACGATGCCTATCAACAAAATGATGCCGATGATGCCGATCACCCCGAGGTCTGAGCCGCTGATCATCAGCGCGAGCAGGGCGCCGACGCCGGCGGAGGGCAGGGTGGAGAGGATGGTCAGCGGGTGGATGTAGCTTTCGTACAGCACGCCCAGCACGATGTAGACGCAGATCACGGCGGCGAGGATCAGCCACAGCTGGTTGGACAGCGAGGCCTGGTAGGCGCCGGCTGCGCCCAGGAAGTTCAGGGTCACGCTGCCGGGCAGGGCGATGTCTTTGGCGGCCTGGCGGATTTCATCGACGGCGCGGCCCAGCGACATGCCGGGCGCAGTGTCGAAGCCCAGCGTCGTGGCCGGGTACTGGGCAACGCGGGTTATCTGCAGCGGCGCGGGCTGCTCGCGGATGCTGGCGATGGCCGAGAGCGGCGTGGTGCTGCCCGAGCCGGTTTTCAGCTGCAGCGCGCCCAGCGACGCCGGCGTGGCCAGCGGGTCGGGCATGGCTTCGAGGATCACGCGGTACTGGTTGGTCTCGGTGAAGATGGTGGAGACGATGCGCTGGCCGAAGGCGCTGTAGAGCGCGTCGTCGATCGAGGACGTGGTGACCGACAGCCGGGAGGCGGTGTCGCGGTCGACGTTGATGTAGGCCGATGCGCCGCTGGAGCCGGCGTCGGAGGCGACGTTGCGCACGCCGGGCAGCTGCCGCATGCGCTCGGCGAGCTTGTTGGCCCAGAGCACCACGGTGGCGTTGTCCGAACCTTCGAGCGAGACGCGGAACTGCGTGGGGCCGGTTTCGGCGTCGATGGTCAAGTCTTGCGTCGGCTGCAGGTAGAGCGTCACGCCGGCGACCTTGCCGACGCGCTCCTTGAGCCTGTCCATGGTCTCCTGTTGGCTGCCGCTGCGGCTGGACTTGAGGTTGATCAGCATACGGCCGGTGTGCAGCATGGTGTTGTTGGCCGCGTCCACACCGATGAAGGAGCTCAGCGTTTCGACGTCCGGGTCTTCGAGGATGGCCTTGGCGGCCGCCTGCTGCAGGCCGGCCATGCGGGCGTAGGAGACCGACTGAGCGGTTTCGATGCGGGCCTGCAGTTGGCCGGTGTCCTGCGTCGGGAACAGGCCCTTGGGGATCAGCACGTACAGCAGCACCGTGAGCAGCAGCGTGGCCAGCGCCACCAGCAGCGTGAGGCCCTGGCGCTTGAGCACCCAGGTCAGCCAGCGGTCGTAGTGGTGGATGACCTTGTCGAAAAAGCGCTGCATGGACTGGCCGAAGCGGCCGCCTTCGACTTCGCCTTCGGGGTGGCGCGTGAGCCAGCGCGCCGACATCATGGGTACCAGCGTGAGCGACACCACGGCGGAGATCAGGATGGTGATGGCCAGCGTGACGGCGAACTCGCGGAACAGCCGGCCCACCACGTCGCCCATGAAGAGCAGCGGGATCAGCACGGCGATCAGCGACACCGTCAGCGAGATGATGGTGAAGCCTATCTGCGTCGCGCCCTTGAGGGCGGCGGCCATGGGCGCCTCGCCTTCCTCGATGTAGCGCGAGATGTTTTCAATCATCACGATGGCGTCGTCGACCACGAAGCCGGTGGCAATCGTCAGCGCCATCAGGCTCAGGTTGTTCAGGCTGTAGCCCAGCAGGTACATCGCGCCGCAGGTGCCGATCAGCGAGATCGGCACGGCCAGGCTGGCGATGACGGTGGCGCGCAGGCTGTGCAAAAACGCAAAAATCACCAGCACCACCAGCAGCACGGCCAGCACCAGTTCGATCTCGACGTGCAGCACCGAGGCGCGTATGCCGGTGGTGCGGTCGCTCAGCACGTCGACCTTGAGCGCGGTGGGCAGGCCGGCCTGCAACTCGGGCAGGCGCGCCTTGATGGCGTCGACCGTGGCGATCACGTTGGCGCCGGGCTGGCGCTGCACGTTGAGGATGATGGCGGGCTTCAAGCCCGACCAGGCACCGAGCTTGATGTTCTCGGCGCTGTCGACGACCTGGGCGACGTCGGAGACGCGGATGGCCGCGCCGTTGCGGTAGGCAATGATGAGGCGCTGGTAGTCGGCTGCTGCCACCAGCTGGTCGTTGGAGTTGATCGAATAGGAGCGCGTGGGGCCGTCAATGCTGCCCTTGGCGCCGTTGGCGTTGGCGGCGGTGATGGCGGTGCGCAGCGAGTCCAGGCCCAGGCCGTAGGAGGCGAGGGCGCGCGTGTCGGCCTGTATGCGCACGGCGGGGCGCTGCCCGCCGCTCAGCGACACCAGTCCCACGCCGTTGACCTGGCTGATCTTGAGCGCCAGGCGCGTGTTGACGATGTTCTGTACTTCGGTGAGCGGCAGCGTGTCGGAGGTGATGGCCAGCGTCAGCACGGGCGCGTCGGCCGGGTTGACCTTGGCATACACCGGCGGCGCGGGCAGGTCGGCGGGCAGCAGCGAGCCGCCGGCATTGATGGCGGCCTGCACTTCCTGCTCGGCGACGTCCAGCGTGATGCCCAGGCCGAACTGCAGCGTGACGATGGAGACGCCGGCCGCGCTGGTGGAGCTCAGGCGCTGCAGGCCGGACATCTGGCCGAACTGGCGCTCCAGCGGCGCGGTGACGGTCTGGGCCATGACCTCGGGGCTGGCGCCGGGATACAGCGTCTGCACCTGGATGGTCGGGTAGTCGACCTGGGGCAGGGCCGACAGCGGCAGGAACTTGAAACCCACCAGCCCGGCCAGCACGATGGCCACCATCAGCAAAGAGGTGGCGACCGGGCGCAGAATAAAGGGACGTGAGGGACTCATAAGATTACCTTCGTGCTGCGCACTGCGGTGCTATTCACCTTGGGGGCGGCCCGGCGGCTCATGCTTGGCAATCCTGGCGACGAGAGGCCGTCATTGCGCCGGCCGTTCGCCGCCCTGGCGTTTCTCCCTCATGCTGCGCCAGCGCTCCAGTGCGGCGGGGTCTCCGGCGTCCAGGGCCGCGAGGAAGCGCTGGCGGCGCTCCAGGGCCGCCGGGTCGTCCTTGACCTGGTCCAGCATGCGCTTGCGCTGTTCGGCGGTGGGGCCTTCGCTGGCGGTTGCTGTAGCCGCTGCCGGGGCTGAGGCGCCTGACGCGGGTGTGGAAGCTGCCGGTGCGGAAGACCCCGCGCCCGGCGCGGAGGCCGCGCCGCGTTGCCGCTTGCCGCCGCCGGGGCCGCGCGCGCCGCCGGCGGGCGCATCGCCAGGCAATACGATGGACGCGCCGTCCTTCAGCCGGTCGGCGCCTTCGGTGATGACTCGCTCGCCGGCTTCCAGGCCGGAGGCGATCACGACCTTGTCGACAGTGGCCTGGCCGCGCTTGACGGGGCGCAGCGACACCGTGCGTTCCTTTTCGTTCACCACATAGACATAGTCGCCGCTGCTGCCCATGCGCAGGGCCGTCACCGGCACCACGATGGCGTTGTCTATGGTGCGCACCTGCAGGCGCACGTTGACGAACTGGCTGGGGTAAAGGTTGAGCTGGCTGTTGTTGAAGCGGGCCTTGGCCTTCACGGTGCCGGTGGTGATGTCGACCTGGTTGTCCAGCGAGGCAAAGCTGCCGGTGTCCAGCGTGACGGCGCGCGTCCTGTCGAGCGCGGTGACCTGCATGGCGACGCCTTTGGCGGCGTTCTGCTGCAGTTCGCCGACCTGGTCCTGCGGGATCGCGAAGACCACGTCGATGGGCGTGATCTGGGTGATCAGGGCGATGCCGTTGGCGTCGCCGTTGCTCACCACATTGCCGATGTCCACGGTGCGCAAACCGACGCGGCCGCTCACCGGCGCGACCACGCGGGTGTAGCCGAGGTTGAGGCGGGCCGCGCCTTCGTTGGCCTTGTCGACAACGACCGTGCCTTCGAGCTGCTTGACCAGCGCGGCCTGGGTGTCGACCTCCTGGCGGGCGATGGAGTCCTGTTCCAGCAGGGTCTTGAAGCGCTGCAGTTGCACGCGCGCGCTGTCGAGCTGGGCTTCGTCGCGCTGGCGCTGGCCGCTGGCCTGCATCAGCGCCATTTCAAACTGGCGCGGGTCTATGGTGGCCAGCAGCTCGCCGGCCTTGACCATCTGGCCTTCCTTGAAGAGGACTTTTTCCATCACGCCCGTAACCTGCGGCCTGACCCTGACGGTGGCCTGCGGGGTGACGGTGCCCAGGGCGTCCAGGACGATGGGGATGCTGGCCCGCTCGGCGGTGGCCACGCCGACCGTGGTGGCCGGCGCCCCGCGCCTGCCGCCCATAAAACCGCCGGCGGCGGCGTCGGCGGAGGGGTGGGTGAGGTGCCAGGCCAGCCAGCCTATGCCGGCGAGGGCGACAAGGGCAATGATGCTGCCGATGATGGACGCGCGGCGGCTGATGCGTTTGCGGGCTGGGGTTTCGGCGCCGGGCTGCGGCGTTTCGGCTTTCGGGTCCATCGGCTGTCCTTGGGTGCCCGCCGCGCCCACCAGGAGAGGTGGAGGCGGCATTTTTTTGTGTTGGGTGCGGGTCTTGGCCGCTGTTGGTGCCAAGCCCTGGGGGCCTGTTCAAACAGCGCTCAGGAATTATCACTGCAAGCCCGTGGGCGCAGGTATACGGCCCGAAAGAGGCCGGTAAACGTACGGTAAAGCGGCGCCCGGCCTACACCGCGGCGGGCGTTACGCCGGGGCGGTTTTGCGGGCTACTGTTTTGATAGCGCCGCGACTTCGGCGTGGCGCGGGATGCCGTCGATAGCGCCGTGCCGCGTTACGGAGAGCGCCGCCGCCGCGTTGGCCCATTGCATGGCGATGGGCAGGGCCTCGCCGCGTGCCAGCGCGGCCGCGAGCGCGCCGGTGAAGGTGTCGCCCGCGCCTATGGTGTCGCGCACGGTCATGGGGCGGCCCGGTATCGAATGCGGCGCTTGCCCCGCCTGGTAGAGGCGGCAGCCGGCCGCGCCCAGCGTGACCAGCACGGCACGGGCGCCGCGGCTTAGCAGGCGCGCGGCGGCCTGGTCGGCCGAGCCGGCATGCGCCTCGCCGGCCAGCAAATAGAGTTCGCTCTCGTTGGGCGTCAGCACGTCCACCAGCGCGAGCAGCTCGTCGCTGAGCGGGCGCGCGGGCGCGGGATTGAGCAGGGTCAGGGCGCCGGCCGCGCGGGCCAGGCGAAAGGCTTGCAGCGTGGCCTCAGCCGGCACTTCGCAGGAGGCCATCACGACACGGCAGCCGGCGAGCAGCGCGGCCGCGGCCTGCGCGTGGCGCGCGCCCAGGCCGGTGCCGGCGCCGGGGTAGACGGCGATGCTGTTGTCGCCGTCCTCATAGACCAGGATTTGCGCGACGCCGCTGCGCTCGCCGGCGACCTGCTCGACATATTGGGTGTTGATGCCCTCGGCCTGCCAGAGTTCCATGCCCATGCGGCCGAAGTCGTCGTCGCCGATGCGGGCGATCAGCGTCACGCGCGCACCCTGGCGCGCGGCGGCCACCGCGGCATTGCTGCCTTTGCCGCCCGGGCTGATGCTGAAGGCGGAGGCCATCAGCGTCTCGCCACGGGCAACCGGCCGCGCCACCTTGGAGATCAGGTCGGCGTTCCAGCTCGCGACGCAGACGACATCGGCGGCTTCCTCGGCCTTGGCTGTCATTTATTTGGCTCCGTAGCCCATTGTCTGAGGCAACCACAAAACAATTTGCGGAAAGCAGGTCATGGCCAGCAAGAGCAGCAGCAACATGACCAGGAAGGGCCAGCCTTCCTTCATCATCTCGCCGATGGGAATGCCGGTGAGAGCCTTGGTCACGAACAGCAGCATGCCGAAGGGCGGGTGGATCAGCCCGATCATCATGTTGAGCACCACCAGCACGCCGAAGTGCACCAGGTCCACGCCCAGCAGCTTGGCCGCGGGCAGCAGCATGGGCACAAAGACCAGCAGCAGCACCGAGACGTCGAGGAAGCAGCCCAGCACCAGGAACATCACGTTCACCATCAGCAGGAAGCCGATCTGCGAGAAATGCATGCTGTCGACCCACAGGGCCATGGACTGCGGCACGCCTTCGGCGGTGAAGGCGTAGTTGAGCATGAAGGAGCCGGCCAGGATCATGGTGATCACGGCGCTGGCGCGTGTGGATTCCATCACCACGCCCCAGAAGCTGCGCCAGGTGAGGGCCCGGAACACCAGGGCCGCGAGGATGAGCGCGTGCAGGGCGGCCACGGCGGCGGCCTCGGTCGGGGTGAAGATGCCCGAATAAATGCCGCCCAGCAGCACGATGGGCATGGACAGCGGCAGGGCGCCGCGGAAGATCAGGCCGGCCCACTCGGAGCGCGGCACGGGTTCGTCGCGCGGCATGTTGCGTTTCTTGGCGATGATGGCGACCACGCCCATCATGAGCCCGGCCATCAGGAAGCCCGGCACCACGCCGCCCAGGAACAGCGCGCCCACCGAGGCGCCGGAAACCAGCGCGTAGATCACCATCGGAATCGAGGGCGGGATGATGGGCCCCAGCGTGGCGCTGGCCACCACCACGGCGCCGGCAAAGCCGCGTGTGTATTCGGGCTTCTTGAGCATCTGGCGAATCGTGACCAGGCCGGGGCCGGCCGCGTCGGCGATGGCGCTGCCGCTCATGCCCGAGAAGATCACGCTGACCAGGATGTCGACCTGCGCCAGCCCGCCGCGCATACGGCCCACCAGGATGCGGCAGAAGTCGAAAATGCGCTCGCTGACCGTGCCCGCGTTCATGATGTTGGCGGCGAACACAAACAGCGGCACGGCCAGCAGAACATAGCTGTTGTAGAGGCCGTTGCCGATCTGCTCGGCCACCAGGCCCACGTCCTGGCCCTTGACCACGAGGTAGCCTATGCCGGCCGCGATCATCGAAAAACCGATGGGCATGCGCAGCAGCATGCCGCCCGCCAGCACCCCAACCAATACCCAGATACTGTGTGTCATATGCGCAATTCCGCCTCAAGACCCTTGCCGCGGATCGCGTTCCAGATCGCCCAGGCCGAGCGCAGCGCCAGGGCGGCGAGCAGCAGCACAAAAGGCATGAAAACCCACTGGAAGGACACGCCCAGCACGGGCGTTCCCTCGCGGGCCATGAAATGCACGTAGTCCCAGCAGCCCGGGATGCCCCAGGCCGCCAGGCCGCCGACCAGCAGGTTGCCGACGATGGCCATGGCCTGGCGAGCGCGGTAGGGCACGCTGTTCCAGACCAGGTCGAACACCACGTGTTCGCGCTCAGGCACGACCACGGCGGCGGCCCACAGGATGACCCAGACATAGAGGATCACCGCGGCTTCATCGGTCCAGGCCAGAGGCTTGCTGAAGAAAAAACGCGCCGTGATCTGGATCACGAAGACGATGAACAGGGTCAGGAAGAGTCCGCCGCCAATCACATTGGCGGCTTTCTGGGGCCAGCTTTTCATGGGCGTTGTCGTGGTGCTTGCCGCGAGGCTTATTTCGTCGCGTTGATGCGCTCAAGCAGGCCCTTGGGCCAGACCTTGGCGTAATCGGAGTTCAGGTAGGTCGCCTGCACGGTTTTGCGGAAAGCGTCCACGTCGGGTGTGGTGACCTGCAGGCCTTCCTTCTTGAAGAAATCGACCAACTGGCCTTCTTCCTTGATGCGGTTTTCGTTGTTATAGGCGGCCGCGGCATGCGCTGCGGCCGTGACCTTGGTCTTTTGCGCCGGGCTCATGGCGTTCCAGGCCTTGTTGGAGATCGCGATGAAGATGCCGTCCACCAGGTGGCTGGTCATGACGATCTGTTTGGTCACCTCGTAGAACTTGGCGGCGCGCACCGAAGGCAGGGGGTTGTCCTGGCCGTCGATGGTGCCGGTCTTCAGGCCCAGGTAGACCTCGCCGAAAGCCAGCGGCGTGGGCGTGGCACCCAGCGCTTCACCGAGGAACAGCCACTCCTTGGAGCCGGGCATGCGCAGCTTCACGCCCTTGAGGTCGGCCGGCACCTTGACGTTGCGGGCCTCGCGAAGGTTGACCTGGCGTGTGCCGAGGTAGACGGTGGACAGCGGCGTGACGTCCATCTTCTCCGCCACAGTCTTGAACATCTCGGTGCCTATGGGGCCGGAAAACACCTTTTGCTGGTGGTCGGGGTCGCGCACGATGTAGCCGGCGGTGAAGATTGAAAATTCGGGCACCAGCTTGGCGATGTCGAAGGCCGAGATGGAGGAGAGTTCGAGGTTGCCGCGCGCCATGGCGGCGGGCTCGGTGCCCTGCTTGAACAGCGAGGCGTTCAGGTTGATCTGCACGTCGAATTCGCCGGGCGCGCTTTTTTCAAGATTGTCCTTGAAGACCGTCCACATCTTGGCATGCCAGTCGTCGGGCACCGCGGGCGTCGAAACGCGCAGCACCATCTTGTTCTGGGCCTGGGCGGCGGGCAGCAGCGCGCCCATCAGCAAGGTGGCGGAGGCGGCGGCCAGCAGGCTGCGGCGAAGGGTGGACGAGAGGGAAGTCTTCATGGTTGTCTCCATTTTTTAGTCAATCGTATGGGGGTTTCAGGCCCCGGGTCGGCATTCAGCGCTTATCCGGCACTTAGCGGCGCTCATTCGGATTTTGTATCAATCCCGAAAGCGGTGACTTTTTTCTCCAGCGCCTGGTATTCGGGGCCGGTCAGGGCCACCAGCGGCGCGCGCACGCGCAGCCAGGCGGGATCGCCGCTCAGCGTGGCCATGATGCCTTTGAGCGCAGGCATCGCCGAATAGCCGTTTATCAGGTCCATGAGCTTGCTCACGCGTTCGCGTTCGGCGGGCGTCGCCGGCGCTTCGGGCTCAGTCACCAGGCGTTTGACGAGGCGCGGAATGAAGTTGCCGAGGCCGCTGATGGCGCCGGTGCTGCCGCGCCTGCCCATCTCGGGCAGGTCGAGTTCAAAACCGACGTAGACCGTCATGTCTTTCATGAAGGCATTGGCCAGGCCCACCGAGTGCTCGGTGCTGCAGGCGCTGTCCTTGATGCCGACGATGGTGTCGGGGTACTGCTTCTTGAGCGTGGCGATCACATGGTGCGACAGCGCAACGCCGGTGACCTGGGGGATGTGGTACAGGTAGAGCTTGAAGGGCGTGCCGGCCATGCCGTCGATGACGTAGCGGTAGCTGTCAATGATGCCTTGGTCCGACACGCCCTTGAAGAAAAACGGCGGCAGCATCAGGCAGCCGTGCACGCCGGCTTTCACGGCGTGACGCGTGAGATCCAGCGTTTCGGGCAGGGCGGCGCAGCTGGTGGAGACCATGATCTGCGCGGCGGGGATGCCGTTCTTGATCAACTGGTCGATGGCCTCTTTGCGTTCGGCCAACGAGAAGGACGGGCCTTCGCCCGTCGTGCCGAAGGCCGTCACGCCGGGGCAGCCGCTGGCGATCAGCGACTTGCAGTGGGCGGCGAACTTGGCGTGGTCTATGTCCAGGCCGGCCGTGAGCGGCGTCAGCAGGGCGGGCCAGATACCGCGAAACGATTTTTCGGCGGCGGGAAAGGAACTCGTCATTCAGGGATCTCCAGAGACCACGGTATTTCGGACCGCGGCAGGCCGAGCACGCGGCGATGCGCGCTCTCGATGTGATGGCCCAGGCGGTCGACCACGGCTTGTGCGTCGCGCCGCTTGAGGGCATCGATGAACCAGAGGTGCTCTTCCATCGCGGGAATCAGCACCTCCGGGGAAAGGGAAGAGGCTTCGAGCTTGATCAGGCGCACCCGAAGGCTGTTGATGCGGTAGACCTCGGAGATCAGCTCGTTGCCCAGCGTGTCGATCATGAGGTCGTGCAGGCCCCAGTCCACCGTGGTGGCATCTTCGAGCAGTGCGTCGTCGATGGCTTTTTTGCGCGCGCGCCTCACGATGTTCAGGTGGGCCTGCTCGATGGCGGCCAGGTCGGTGTCGGACACAGTGGTGACGAAGCGGCTGGCGGCTTCGCGCTCCAGCAGGCCGCGCAAATGGAAAGCGTTGTTGATCAGCTTGAGGTCCACGTGGGCCACTTGCAGGCCGCGCTGCGGCACGGTCTTGACCAGGCCTTCGGCCTCCAGCCGCGGGATCAGTTCGCGCACCGCGCCCAGCGGCATGCCCAGCAGCTGCATCAGCTCGCGCTGCGAGACAAATTGCCCGGGGCGGATGTTGGCGTCGACGATCTGCCGCTGGAAGCTGGCATAGGCCTGCGCGCGCAGGCTGACGGGAGCGGAAGGGGAGGCCGTGCTCACGGGCTTCAGGCGTGGTCGCAGGAGATGACGCCCTTGCGCAGCAGGATGTTGCCGTACTTGCGCTGCTCGCCGGTCTGCAGGATCAGGAAGGCCCCCTGCGCGTGTTCATAAAACGCGAAACGCTCCAGCGACACCGCGGGGCGCTCGCCGGCCTGGTGCAGCACGGTGGCGAATTCGGCGACCGGCGCGGGAACGGCGGATGCGTCGCCCACCACCTGCATGGTCCAGGCGGCATCGGGCACAAAATCGTCGAGCGGCAGCAGCCGCAGCACCGCGGCCAGCGCCTGCGGCGCGGTTGCGCCCGCCAGCTGCACCAGCCGGGCGCCGCTTTTGCGGGCCACCTGGGCGGCCGGGAAGTTAGCATCCACAATGGCCACGTCATCGCCATGGCCCATGCTGGCCAAGGCGTGCAGGGCATCGGGCGTGAGCAGGGACGGGATGTTTTTAAGCATGGAAGGCGGAAGTAGTGGTAGCCGGGAAACCTCGGTTTTTGCAAAACATCGGGATTTCCCGCTGTTGATGACTGACATGTTAGTCGTAACATGGCTAAACTTTTATCAGGACTAACCCTGAAAGAACAAAAATATGACGACGACCGTGGACATGGCCCCTGTTTTTGCCGCCTGTGAAGAAAGCGGCCTGCGGCTGGGCCTGGGCGGCGCACCCCTGGGCAACCTGTTTGCCGCCGTCAGCGACGCCGAGGCCCGGGCGCTGGTGGATGCCGCCTGGGCCGACGGCTGCCGGACCTTTGACACCGCCCCGCATTACGGCCACGGCCTGTCGGAGCGGCGCCTGGGCGACGCGCTGCGCGGCCACCCGCGGAACAGCTATGTGCTGTCGAGCAAGGTCGGCCGGCTGCTGCGGCCCGATGCGAACGCGGCGCGCGCCCAGCACGGCTATGTGGACATCCTGCCCTTCAACCAGGCCTGGGATTTCAGCGCGGCCGGCACCCGCCGCAGCGTGGAGGACAGCCTGCAGCGCCTGGGCCTGCCGCGGCTGGACGTGGTCTATGTGCATGACCCGGATGTGGCCACGCACGGCGAGCGCGCGCCCGCCGTGCTGCGGCAGTTGCTCGATGAAACCCTGCCCGCGCTGCGCGAGATGAAACACGAAGGGCTGATACGCGCCATCGGCCTGGGCACCAACGACGTGGACGTGGTGCTGCAGGTGCTGCGCGAAGCCGGGCTGGACGTGCTGATGCTGGCCGGGCGCTACAGCCTGCTGGACCACAGCGCGCTGCCCGCGCTGCTGCCGCAGTGCGCGGCGCGCGGCGTGCGCGTCGCGCTGGGCGGCGTGTTCAATTCGGGCATTCTGGCGACCGGTGCGCGCGGCGGCACGGCCAGCTTCAACTATGCGCCGGCCGCCCGCGAGTGGCTGGAGCGCACGGCCCGCATCGAGTCGGTCTGCGCGGCGCACGGCGTGCCGCTGCGCGCGGCGGCGCTGCAGTTTCCGCTGGCCCACCAGGCCGTTGACATCGTGATGCTGGGCGCGCGCAAGGTCGCCGAATGGGCCGACGCGGTGGCGATGATGCAGCACATAATTCCAGCGGCCTTCTGGGCGGATTTGCGCGCCCAGGGCCTTTTGCCAGCGGATGCCCCCACACCATGATGAAAATTGACGCGCACTTTCACTGCTGGGAACTCGCGCGCGGCGACTACGGCTGGCTCACGCCGGCCCTGGCGCCCATCTACCGCGACGTGGCCGTGGCCGACTGGCAGGCGCAGTCGCGGCCGCACGGCGTGCGCGGCGGTGTGCTGGTGCAGGCCGCGCCCACCGAGGCGGAAACGCAGTTCCTGCTGGCCCAGGCCGATGCCAACCCGGCCGTGCTGGGCGTGGTCGGCTGGGTGGATTTCCTGGCGCCCGACGCGCCGGCCCGCATAGAGGCGCTGGCGCGGCACCCGCGCCTGAAGGGCTTGCGGCCCATGCTGCAGGACATCGCCGATCCCGAATGGATATTGCAGCCCGCAGCCGCCCCGGCCCTGCGCGCCATGGCCGGCTGCGGCCTGGTGTTTGATGCGCTGGTGAAGTCCGCGCACCTGCCGCACATCCTGACCCTGGCCGGCCGCCACCCCGAACTGCGCATGGTGATAGACCACGGCGCCAAGCCCGACATCGCGGCGGGCGAGTGGCAGCCCTGGGCCGACGCCCTCGCGCGCATCGCCACGGAGACCCAGGCCATGTGCAAGCTCTCCGGCCTGCTGACCGAAGCCGGCCCAGGCCCGGCGCCGGGCGAGGTACGGCGCTGGTGCGAGCATGTGCTGCAAAGCTTTGGCACCGATCGTGTCGTCTGGGGCAGCGACTGGCCGGTGCTGGAACTGGCCGCTCCCTACGCGCTGTGGTGGATCACCTCGCGGCAGTTGCTGGAGGGGCTGGACGAGCCGGCCCAGGCGGCGGTGATGGGCGGCAATGCAGCAAGGCTTTACGGGCTTCACCTGCCCTAGGGCCTGTTAACGCCATTTATGCAAGATGCGTTGCGAGTCAAAAAGGCCTTGAGCAAGGCGCAAAACGCAGGCGGGGTAGACCCCGTCAAGGCTTTGCAACGCCGCGCAAGGCCTTTTTGATCGCAACCCGGAGGGAATGGGGTGAAAACGGCGCCACTCGGCGTTGCGCTCCTAGCGCAGACACCCGGTCTGCGCGTCGTCGCGCGCCTTGATTGGCGCCGTTTTCACCCCATTCGCATTTGCATAAATGGCGTTAACAGGCCCTGGCGAGCCGATGTTCCTAAAATCGCCTGATGACTGAACCTATTTCTGTTTCTCCTTCCCTGAATGTCTGCCGCGCCGACTACGCGAACCCGGTTCACGCGCGCGCCTTGGTGCAACTGCTGGACAGCTACGCGCAAGACCCGGCCGGCGGCGGCAAGCCGCTCAGCGACTTCGCCAAAACCCATCTCGTCAAGGAACTCGCCGCGCGGCCGCAGGCCTTCAGCGTGCTCGCCTTCGACGGCGACAAAGCCGTGGGCCTGGTCAACTGCATCGAAGGCTTTTCGACCTTCGCCTGCCGCCCGCTGGTCAATATCCACGACGTGGCCGTGTTGCCCGGCCATCGCGGCCAGCGCATAGGTGAAAAAATGCTGGCGCTGGTGGCCGAGATCTCGCGCGAGCGCGGCGCCTGCAAACTGACGCTGGAAGTGCTGCAGGGCAATGTGGGTGCGGTCAAGCTGTACGAGCGCGTGGGTTTTGCCGGCTACCAGCTGGACCCGGCGATGGGGCAGGCGCGGTTTTTTCAGAAGTGGCTGGACTGAAGCCTGGCCGAAGCAGGGTCGTACAGCAGCATCAAGGCCGCAAACGCCACCAGCCCCAACGCCGCTGAAAACCACAGCGCGCCCGCGCCGAAAGAATCAATCGCGAGGCCGAACAGCCAGGGCGCCGTCGCTTGCGCAAAACGCGCCGGCACCATCAACAGGCCCTGGCGCGCGCCGTAGTCGCGCACACCGAACAGCACCAGCGGCAGCGTGCCCTTGGCAATCGTCAGCACGCCGTTGCCGGCGCCGTGCAGCAAGGTGAAGACCGCCCCGGCCGGCACGCCGAAAAACAGGAAGGCCATGGCGCCCAGCGTGTGCAGGCTGCCGGCCACGCGCGCCGAGACCAGCGGGTGGATGTTGCGCAGCAGGCCGTATTCGAGCAGCCGGCCGGCCACTTGGGCGGGGCCGACCAGGCCGGCGAACACCAGCGCGGTGGCCAGCGGCACGCCGTGGGCCTGCAGCAGGCGCGGCAAATGCGAGGCCATGGCGGTGCTGATAAACCAGGTCACGGCGAACACCAGCGCAAGCAGCACGGCGGTGCGGGTGGCGCTGTGTGATGAGGTCGGGGCAGCCGCTTCGGGTTGAGCTGTATCCGTAGGGGTTTCGGCGGGAGCCGGCGCCACAGGCGAAGTTGGCAAGCGCCAGTTGAGCGGCAGGCCCAGCAGCAAATGCAGCGCCGCCCAGGCCAGGCAGGTGGCGCGCCAGCCCCATTCAAGCTCCAGCCAGGCCGACAGCGGCCAGCCCACGGTGCTGGCAAAACCGGCGAACAAGGTGATGCCGGTGATGGCGCCGCGTGCATCCTTGCCGTACAGGTGCACCAGCGCGGCAAAGCCCGCTTCATAGAGACCGGCGGCCATGGCCACGCCCAGGATCACCCAGCCGGCGAACAAGCCCACCGGCCCCTGCGCCAATGCCAGCACGACGAGGCCGGCGGCAAACACCAGGCTGTTGGCGGCCAGCACCGGCCGGCCGCCATGCCGGTCAATGGCCTTGCCCGCGGCCGGCCCGAGCAGCGCCGACACCACTAGCGCGGCCGAAAAGGCGGCAAACACCGTGGGTGTGCTGACGCCCAGGTCGCGCGCCATGGGCACGGCGAGGATGGCGGGCAGGTAGTAGCTGGAAGCCCAGGCCAGTGTCTGGGCGATGCCCAGCTGGACGATGGTGGCGGTGCGGCTTGAAACGGTCACGGTCGCAAGCGTAGCAAAGCTTTAGCCCTTGTCGCTCGCGGCCTGCGCCCCGCCCAGCGCGCGGTGCAGCGCCAGGCCCGCCAGCGCGCCCACGGCTTGCGCCGCCACAAAACCCGCCGCACTGGCCGGCGCGATGCCGGCAAAGCTGTCCGACAGCATGCGGCCCAGCACGGCCGCCGGGTTGGCAAACGAGGTGCTGGCGGTGAACCAGTAGGCCGCGCCTATGTAGCAGGCGACCATGGCCGGCGCCCTGGCCGCGGGAGCGCGCAGCACGACGAGGATCAGCCCGGCGGTCGCGACGGCCTCGGCCAGCCACTGGCCGCTGCCGCTGCGTATCTTGTGGCTGAACTGCAGCAGGCTCATGTCGAATATCGCATGGGCCAGCCAGGCGCCGGCCACCGCGCCCAGCAACTGGCTGGCGATGAAAAGCAGGGTTCTTCGCGTGCGCTTGCCGGAGGCCTTGGTTTGAGACCCGAGAACCAGGGTCACCAGCGGATTGAAGTGCGCGCCGCTGACCGGGCCCAGCAGTTCGATCAGGACATACAGCGCGAACACCGTGGCCAGCGTGTTGGCCAGCAGGGCCACACCCATATTGCCGGCCGAAAGGCGCTCGGCCATGATGCCCGAGCCTATAACGGCGCAGAGCAGGGCGGCTGTGCCCACGAACTCCGCGAGCGCCTGGCGCGCCAGCGGTGGCACGCCAGGGCTTGCGTCGCGGCTGGTCGTGGCGGGGTTCAACAGCACGCCGGAGCCGCGCGCGATGCCTTGCCGTCCGCCGCGGCGCAGCAGGCCGAGGCGTTTGCGGGCTTCGCCTCGCTGAACACCGGGATGCTGCCCAGCGTGTGGAACTGTTCCCAGGCGATGCCTTGCGGGTCTGTGAGCCAGTATTTGTCGCTGCGGGCGTAGCAGCAGCTGGTGGGGCCTTCGTCCAGCAAGGTCATGTCGGCGCGGGTCGCATTGGCCTTCAGGGCTTCCAGTTCTTCGGCCTGGTCGACCTGTATGCCCAAGTGGTCCACGCCGGGCGCGTCACCGCGCGTGGAAATGGCGAAGTTAACCGGCGGGTCGCTCAGCATCCATTTGGCGTAGTCGGCTTCGGTGCGCGCGGGCTGCTGGTCGAACATGGCCGAATAAAAGGCGATGTTCTTTTCGAGGTCTTTGACATGGACGTGGACATGGAAGCGTTTCATGGGGCTCTCCTGGGGTGGTGGTGAGGGGGGATTAGCAGGTGGCGCAACCGGCCTTGGGATCGACTTCGCAGGCGCCGCCTTCGCAGCAGTGCTCGGTCAGATAACCCAGCAGGGCGTTCATCTGGCCGAAGTTGGCGCGGTAGATCAGGTTGCGGCCACGCGCTTCGCTACCGGCCAGGCCTGCATTGGAGAGTTCCTTGAGGTGGAAAGACAGCGCACTGGGCGCGATGCCCAGTTGTTCGGCGATGGCGCCCGGTGTCAGTCCCTCGGGGCCGGCGACCACCAGGGCGCGAAAAGCGCGCAGGCGCTGGGCCTGGGCCAGGGCGGCCAGTGCCTTGACGGCGGCGCCTTCATCGAGGGTGGTGGCTAGGGGGGCTTGTATTGAGGATTCCATAATTCAAATATAATTGAATTATTGAATTGATGCAACTACGCCCTTCAAATCGCCTTCACCAGGAGCTAAAACGCATGCCATCCGCCCCTAAGATCACCATCTATCACAACCCCCAATGCGGCACCTCGCGCAATGTGCTGGCGCTGATTCGCAACGCCGGCATGGAGCCGGAGATCATTGAGTACCTGAAGACCCCGCCCACGCGCGAAACGCTGCGAGAGCTGATTGCGCAGATGGGCGTACCGATCCGTGATGTGGTCCGGCAAAAAGAGGCGATCTACCAGGAACTCGGCCTGGACGGGCAGGGCGATGACGCACTGCTGGATGCCATGCTGGCCCACCCCGTCTTGATCAACCGGCCCATCGTGGTGACGCCGCTGGCCACACGCCTGTGCCGTCCTTCGGAAGCCGTGCTCGACATCCTGCCGCTGCCGCAGCGCGGCGCCTTCAGCAAGGAAGACGGCGAGCAGGTCATCAATGAGCGCGGAGAGCGCATCACGCGGGCTTAGTCCCGCCCGGCATTGCCCTGACCAGGCGCGCGGACCCCGCGCGCTGTTGTTCCCCTTACGGATTTCCCTTCCGTTTCCTTCCCGGCCTGTGGCTTTCCAGCTACTTCTCCAGGCCTGCCGCGGCGTGTCACACAACTGCCATTGAACTGACACGAACGCGTCACCCCCCGCTCCCAGAATCTCGTCATGACCAGCATGACTGAGCACCCGATGGGACTCCACTCACAGACACATGATAGGCAGGACGCCGTCGCGGCCCGCGGCCTGGGCGCCGGCATCCAGGATTTGAACAAGCAGTGCCTGCGCATCCTGCGCTGCACGGCCCAGGCCCTGGCCAACAGTCCCGGCGGCCTGCGCTTCAAGGCCGGCACCCGGCCCTGGCTGGAAGGTCTGTCGAACGCGCGGCCGGCGCTGATGGCCGGGCTGGGGCGGCGCGGCAAGGCGGTTTCGCTGGCCGCTGCTGATTGAGTGTCGAAGCCCCTTGATGGGGCTTTTTTACAGGCGGAAAAAACCGCGGGTCCGAGTGAGTAAGTGAGTAAGTGAGTTAGTGAGTGAGCTTGCTGAGCTGGTCAAAACCGAAGTTGTCGAGACACAGGAAACAAGGAGTTAGCCATGAAAGAACTGCCCAATCCCACCTTTGCATTGTCGCCAGTCGCAATGCCACGGGGGTCACTTCATCAAAGCGGTCATGCTGTCGGTCCAGCCGCTGTTCAAAGGGCTCCCGTGGGGAAAATCTCGGTCGGCTGGGCCCGGCACCAGGACGAGGTCCGGCAGGCGCAACGCCTGAGGTACCAGGTCTTCGCGCTCGAGATGGGCGCCACGCTGTCCAAGACGCTGCCCGGCCACGACGTGGACCTGTTTGACGACTACTGCGAACACCTGCTGGTGCGCGACGCCGACAGCCAGGAAGTCATAGGCACCTATCGCGTGCTCACGCCGACCCAGGCCAAGCGCGTGGGCAGCACCTACAGCGACACCGAATTCGACCTGACGCGGCTGCGCGCGCTGCGCGAGCGCATGGTCGAGCTGGGCCGCAGCTGCGTGCACGCCGATCACCGCCACGGCGGCGTCATCCTGGCGCTGTGGGGCGCGCTGGCCGAATTCATGTCGCGCAACCAGCTCGACACCATGATCGGCTGCGCCAGCATCCCGATGCAGCACAACGGCGTGTCCAACGGCCACGCGGCCGCCAGCATCTGGCGCCAGGTGCGCGAGACGCACTTGGCCGCCATCGAATACCGCGTCACGCCGCGCCTGGCCCTGCCGGTGGAAAAACTCGACGACACGCTCGACGTGGAGCCGCCCGCGCTGATCAAGGGGTATCTGCGCCTGGGCGCCAAGGTGCTGGGCGCGCCGGCCTGGGACCCTGATTTCAACTCGGCCGACCTGCCCATGATGATGCGCATCGCGGACCTGCCGCCGCGCTACCTCAAGCATTTCTCCGGCAAACCGGTGCCGGGCAACGCCACGGAGGCCTGATGCGAAGCATGTTTGACGCCATGGGGGCGCTGGGCAACGGGTTCGGCGGGGGCGGTGACGACCACGACGATGACGATTCGCTGCGCAAGCGCTACCGCACCATCTTCATCTCCGACATCCACCTGGGCACGCCCGGTTGCCAGGCGGCGGCCCTGCTGGATTTCCTGAAGGCCCACCCCAGCGACAACCTCTACCTGGTGGGCGACATCGTGGACGGCTGGCAGTTGCGCCGCCGCTGGTACTGGCCGCAGTCGCACAACGACGTGGTGCAAAAGCTGTTGCGCCGCGCCCGCAAGGGCTGCCGCATCATCTACGTGCCCGGCAACCACGATGAGTTTGCGCGTGAATTTATCGGCAACCAGTTCGGCGGCATCGAGGTCATCGATGAGGCCGTGCACACCACCGCCGATGGCCGCCAGTTGTGGATCATCCACGGCGACTACTTCGATGCGGTGGTGCAGTGCGCCAAGTGGCTCGCCTACGTGGGCGACAACCTCTATGAATTCACGCTCAAACTCAACCGCCACCTGAACAGCCTGCGCGCCCGCATGGGGCTGCCTTACTGGTCGCTGTCGGCCTACCTGAAACAAAAGGTCAAGAGCGCGCTCAACTACGTCACCGACTTCGAGGTGGCGGTCGCCAACGAGGCGCGCCGGCGCGGCCACCAGGGCGTGGTCTGCGGCCACATCCACCGTGCCGAAATGCGCGACATCAACGGCGTGCTGTACTGCAACGACGGCGACTGGGTGGAAAGCCGCACCGCGCTGGTCGAAAACTTCGACGGCACGCTGGAGCTGGTGCACTGGGCGCCGGCCCACGAGACTCAGGGCCGCGGCCACGCAGCTTCCACGGTGGTCGCATGAGGATCGCTCTCGTCACCGATGCCTGGCAGCCGCAGGTCAATGGCGTCGTCACCACGCTGGTGGAACTGGTGCGCGAACTCGCGGAGCTGGGCCACCAGGTGGAGGTGATACACCCCAACCTTTTCAAGACACGGCCTTGCCCAGGGTATGCCGGCATAGACTTGGCGGTGCGCCCCAAGCGGGGGCTGACCGAAAAGCTCGACGCCTTCCAGCCCGAAGCCATCCATATCGCGACCGAAGGCCCGCTGGGCTGGGCGGCGCGCGGCTATTGCCTCAAGCGCGGCCTGCGTTTCACCACGGCCTTCCACACCAAATTCCCCGAAATCCTGCATGCGGCGCTCAAAATCCCGCTGTCCTGGGGTTATGCGCTGTTCCGCCATTTCCACAGGCCTTCATCGGGCGTGATGGTGCCCACCCAGGGCGTGCTGCGCATGCTGGAAGAACGCGGCTTCAAGAACCTGCGCGGCTGGACGCACGGCGTGGACACGGAGCTCTTCGGCTTCGAGCCGCAGCCGCGCCTGCACCCGCCCATGGGCACGCTGCTGCGCCCGGTGTCGCTGTTTGTGGGCCGGGTGTCCTACGAAAAAAACATCGAGTCCTTCCTCAAGCTGGACATCCCGGGCACCAAGGTGGTGTGCGGCGTCGGCCCGCTCGAAGAGTCGCTCAAGCAGCGCTATCCCCAGGTCCGCTGGATGGGTGTGCTGGCCCGCGACGAGCTGGCCAAGGTCTATGCCGCGGCCGACGTCTTTGTATTCCCCAGCCGTTCGGAAACCTTTGGCCTGGTGATGCTGGAAGCCATGGCCGCCGGCACGCCGGTGGCGGCTTATCCGGTCGACGGCCCGCTGGAAGTGCTGGGAAAAACCGACGGAAGCTGTCACGGCGGTGTCATGAACGAAGATTTGCAACAGGCTTGTTACGGTGCGCTGGCCGTACCGCGCCACGAGGCGCGCCAGCGCGCATTGGACTTCAGTTGGGGCCATGCGGCGCAATTGTTCGAGTCTTTCCTCGTATCTGCGGGCAGAAACAGCGCCCAGCTCAACCCCGACACCAGCAAGGGCAGTACTTGCCAGCCTTTTCAGGCCGGTGCACCATCAGTCAAAAGTACTGTCACGCCACTGTCATGAAAGAAGTCAACACTGTGACTTACGTTTAATGACATGTAACCACCTTGTTGATGCCCACTTCTCCCGCCTCGGTGGCCGCTGCCGCGCCAAGCGTCCAGTTCCTGGACCGCGACCACAGCATTCTTGCCTTCAATGAGCGGGTGCTGGACTGGGCCAAGCGCCCCGACGTGCCGCTGCTGGAGCGGCTGCGGTTTTTGTGCATTGTGTCGTCCAACCTGGACGAGTTTTTTGAAGTCCGCACCGCGCCCCATCTGACTGCGGCCCAGGCCGGTGAGCAAAAAGCGCCTTATTCGGTGCAGTCTTTCAAGGCCTTGTCGGCCGCCGCGCACGACATGGTGGCGCGCCAGTACTCCCTCTACAACGACGACCTGCTGCCGGCCTTTGAGCGCCAGGGCATACGAGTGGTCTCGCACGGCGAGCGCAACCCGGCCCAGCGGCGCTGGGTGAAGGAGTATTTCGAGCGGGAAGTGCGGCCGCTGCTGATCCCGGTCGGGCTGGACCCGTCGCATCCCTTCCCGCAGGTGGCCAACAAGTCGCTCAACTTCATCGTGCGGCTGGGCGGCCACGACGCTTTCGGCCGCGAGAACGACATCGCCATCGTCAAGGTGCCGCGGGTGTTGCCGCGGCTGATCCACATGCCGACGCGCGGCCACCACAAGGAGGACCGGCTGTTCGTGTCGCTCTCCAGCGTGATACGCGCGCACCTGGCCGAGCTGTTTCCCGGCCGCGAGGTCGGGCAGTTTTCGCAGTTCCGCGTCACCCGCCATTCCGACCTGGCGGTGGACGAGGACGACGTCAAAAACCTGCGCACCGCCCTGCGCCAGGGTCTGGAGCAGCGCCACTACGGCCAGGCCGTGCGCCTCGAAGTATCAGCGGGCTGCTCGGAATACCTGGCCAACTTCCTGCTGAAGCAGTTCAACCTGCCGACGCTGTCGTTGTATCGCGTGCACGGCCCGGTGAACCTGGTGCGGCTGACGCAGCTGGTGGACCTGGTCAACGACCCCAAGCTGCTGTTCCCCAGCTACCGCCCCTGCTACCCGACGCAGCTGCAGCCCGGCCAGTCCTTTTTCGAGCGGCTCAAGCAGGGCGACGTGTCCATCCACCAGCCCTTCGAGAGCTTTGAGGGTGTGCTTGCCTTCCTGCGCGAGGCCGTCAACGACCCGCAGGTGCTGGCGATCAAACAGACGATTTACCGCACCGGCGCCGATTCGGAACTCATGGTGCTGCTGCGTGAAGCCGTGCGGCGCGGCAAGGAAGTGACCGTGGTGGTAGAACTCAAGGCGCGCTTTGACGAAGAGGCCAACATCAACTGGGCGGAGATGCTGGAGTCGATAGGCGCGCAGGTGGTCTACGGCGTGGTGGGCCTGAAGACCCACGCCAAGATGCTGCTGGTGACGCGCCGCGAAGGCAAGCACCTGGTGCGCTATGCCCATTTGTCGACCGGCAATTACAACCCGCGCACGGCGCGCCTCTACACCGACCTGAGCTACCTGACGGCCGACCCGCTGACGACTGCGGACATCGACAACGTCTTTGTGCACCTGGCCAGCCAGAGCCGGCTGCCCAAGCTGCACCACCTGCTGCTGGCTCCGTTCCAGCTGCACCACAAGCTGATCGCAAAAATCGACGTGCTCGGCGAAGCCGCTTTGCAGGGCAAGGACACGCGCCTGGTCGCCAAGATGAACGCGCTGACCGACGAGGACCTGATGCTGGCGCTGGTGAGGGCAGGGCAGCGCGGCGTGAAGATAGACCTGATCGTGCGCGGCGCCTGCATGCTGCCGGCGCAGGTCCCGGGCGTGACAGACAACATCCGCGTGCGCTCCATCATCGGCCGCTTTCTCGAACATTCGCGCGTCTTCTACTTCCGCTGCGCGGAGGAGGAAACGCTGCTGCTCTCCAGCGCCGACTGGATGAACCGCAACATGCTGCGCCGGGTGGAGCTGGCCTGGCCGGTGACCGACCCGGTGCTGCGACGGCGCATCATCGACGAATGCCTGGTGGCCTACCTGCACGACGGGCGCGACGCCTGGGACCTGCAGCCCGACGGCAGCTACCTGCGCGTGAGCCCGCAGGGCGACCTGCCGCGCCACGGGGCGCAGGCGGCCCTGATGGCCCGCTACACCGCCCCCCAACACCAGGACAAATGACATGGACCTCATCTTGTGGCGTCATGCGGAAGCGGAAGACTGGCCAGAAGGTGACCCACAAGGCGGCAGCGACCTGGAGCGCTCGCTCACGGCCCGCGGCGAGAAACAGGCGGCCCGCATGGCCAACTGGCTGGACCGCCAGCTGCCCGAAGGCGCGCGCATCTTCGTGAGCCCGGCGCGCCGCTGCGAGCAGACCGCATTGGCGCTGGGCCGCAAATACAAGATCAGGAACGAACTGGCGCCCGATGCCACGGCCGCGCAGCTGCTGGAACTGGTGCAGTGGCCCCTGGCCAAGTCGCCCATCCTGGTGGTGGGCCACCAGCCCATCCTCGGCGAAACCATCGCGCAACTGCTGGGCCTGCAGGCCAGCGATTGCCCCGTCAAGAAGGGCGCGCTCTGGTGGCTGCGCAGCCGCGACCGCGAAGGCCACAACCAGACCGTGGTGGTGACTGTGCAGTCGCCGGAAGTGCTCTGAGCCGGCGCGGAGCCGGCGCGGAGCCGGCATCGCGACGAAAGCATCTCCCCGACGCTCGCTCTTGTCTCGCGGATGCACCGTGTGGCCGTTGCGACCATGCCGGTAGAAAAAAACGACCTGGTATGGCCAAATTCTCTTGATGCCAAGGCTATAGTGCAGGCACCGAGCCCGCTCCCCGGCCTGGTCCAGCAAGCGGAAACCTGACAGCGCCGCTTAAGTCAAACGTTAAGGAGCATTCCTCAATGTTGATCGTCACGCCTCGTATTCCACTGTTCGCTGTAGCCGCCGCGCTCTTTTGGAATGCGGCCCACGCGCAGGCTGACTGCGAAGCCGCGTGGCAGGAGGCGAAGTCACTGCCACACTCTGCATCCGTTGCGCGCCTTGAGCAGTCGCGACAGAACTGCCTTCGGGATACGACCTATCTGTCTCGCCTGGGCAGAAAGTACTTTGAGTCGGGTGACGTAGAGAAGGCGCGCACAATTACTACCGCCGGGCTCCAAATCGATCCACGTCACGAAGGCCTGCTGTTCGGCCTGGGTGACATCCACCTTCGACAGTCTCGGCTGGGGGACGCCAAAGCAGTCGCAACGCGCCTCATTGAGTTTCATCCGAACTCCCACGGCGGGCCCTATCTTATGCAGAGGGTCTTGATGGATTCGAGGCAATTTTCGGAGGCCATCAAGTACGGCGACCTGGCGATTTCCAAATCAAACGGGCAGATAGTTGTGCTCTACCTGAACAATGCCGTCGCTGCCTACCATGCCGCGCAAGATGCACTTTGCGTTCAGTATGCGCAGGAGGCGATTGATCGCGATCCGGCCGTACTGCGCCAAGCTTGGGGAATGAATGAAGCGATATACGCCCTGGATAGATCAAAGCGCTTTCCGGAGGCACTCGCTCTCGCCAAGCGACGGAAGGCTGCTGACCCAAGGTGGTCGGAGGACGAGGCATTTGTGAAGATTCTCCGGGTCATGGGAGTTGTCCAATGAAGTACGCCAACGTGCCCCCTAACTTGTCAGACGCAGACCCACAACAGCGGGCTGCGGCTTCGCCGCGTGTATTGGTGATCCGGCCATCTTCACGTTAGACGCCGATGAACGACGACATTGCACAACTGCTGGCTCAAGAGGATCTTCGGTGCTGCCGTCGGTGCCGGCAGTTCTTTGGCCCGATGTATGGTTCGCTCAAGCGCGAGAGCGCCGACTCGCTGTTCTCTCCAAGATCGATTCGGGTCATGGTCGACCGCATCGCCGGGGAGGATGCCGGCACCTACTTCGAGTGCTATGAGTGCGAAAGCAAACGCCGGCGCAAGCGGGTAGTGTTCTATTCGGTCCTCGCCGCCATCGTGGCTATTGCGCTGCTATTCCGAGAGGTCAGCTCGGGCCGACTAGGAATGCCATGGTGAGTAGCGCTGAGTCGGAGGCGTTCCTCGGTAAGCGGGTCACGCCCCCCTTATCTCAAACGTCAGGTCGTAAACTCGCCCCACCATGATCGTTTCCCACCGAAAACCCCAAGTTTGCATACTCGGCAGCGCCGAGCCCGGTTCCCGCGCCTACGAGCTCGCCGGGGAGGCCGGCGAGGCCCTGGCCAAACTGGCCATCACCGTTGTGAGCGGATGCGGCAGCCCCGCAACCCGGGTTGCCGCCGAGCGTGCCATTCAGGCTAATGGCCTGGTGCTCAGCATCGTGCCTCCAGATGAGATGCCCGCGCCGGATTGGCCCGCCACGGTGGTGCTGCCCTGTGGCATGGGGGACGCCCGCAATCTGCTGATGGCCCTTGCCGGCGATGCCTGTATCGTCATCGGTGGCCGCGCCGGCACCAAATCCGAGGTTCACCTGGCCTGGCTGCACAAACGGCCGCTGCTTCCGCTGGTCGGCTGCGGCGGATGGTCTGATGAACTGCCGTCCAATCCTCCCGATGAGCGGGCGAACTCTCCGATCTTGCCGTGGAGCACCGTCGCTGAGTTGCAGGAAAATCTGCGCAGTCTTGGATTGGTCAAGGGTGGAGTTTGACTTGTCTGTCAAAGAAACGCCTTCCGCCGGGGCGCAAGTCGGCCTTACGTTGAATGCAAAGCCGCAATCCCTATGAACTGGCATCCCAAAGACATACTTTCCGCGTTGGACAAGTGCGGCGAGAGTTTCACGTTCCCCATGCTGGATAACGGCTATGTCTACCCAGCAGCAACTCGGCTCTCGCTCTATCGTTCTCCAGAAGACTGGGCCATGGTGATCGAGGTTTTCGGCTTCTCCCCAAGGGCAGGCCTTCCGGACATCCAACTCCACACATTCGCGAGTCGGCTTCGCCGTGGGAAATCATCGGAAGACTATGTAAGTTCCCAAGCCTACGAGGCCTACTTGGCGAACAACGAACACAACGAGTCAACCTTTATCTATCCGATTGAAGAGGGCGACTGGCTGGACTCAGAGAACTCGGAACTCTTGGCCGGCGGGAAAAACACGGTGCTGCTCCGAGGCAACCCGGTGGATACGCCAGCGCTCTCCCGGTACGTCGAATATGAGGTCGCTCTTCAAAATTCACCGAACGTTTCCATATTCGAGTTCTGCCGCTTCTTGGCTGCCTCGGCACGCACCAGTGTCCTCGCAGCCGCCGACGAACGCCGCGCATGCGTTCCGCCGGAGCTGGAACTCCTGATGCAGCTTGAGGAATGGAACCATCCTGATCTTGTCAACGGTGAGCGTCCGGGTACCAACGCGACATTCAAGTTATTGGCCGAAGTCCTGGTTCATGGCAATGTTTCCGCGTATCAGCCCTTGAAGAAACCGAACACGCACTGGAAGAACTGGCCCGAAGGTGGCACGCTGTGATACGCAAGGCCGCCGACCCCTCCGTTGAGGGGATGTCCACAAGCAAACTCGCTGGCTTGTGGACCCCCCTCATCCGCCAATGCCTTCTTTCAATGCTCTCCACATGAAAAGATATCTGGTTCTCCTGGCTGCGGCCGCAGCATTGTTCGTGGGCGCTGAAAAAAGCATCGCGCAGACAAATCAGCCAGCGTGGAAAGTCTCCGAATTAGAGTTCATGGATGGACGCAGGCGTTTTCAGGTCCAGGACTATGCAGGGGCTCGCCCGCGGTTCGCGGCGGCGTGGAAGACGCTGGAAGAAAATCCTGGCTGGTCTCCCGAATGGGGATCGCGTGTGGCTTGGGAAACAGGAAAGGCAATTGCGTACACCTGCCGGGACTACGATTTGGCGCTCCGGATGCTCGCAATTGCTCGTGAACAGAACGACCTCATGCCTGTCAAAGATGAATTTAGAGAAGGCCGCATAGTGCGCGAGGCTGCGCGCGTGGCCTATCAGGCCGGGCGGTTTGAACTGGCGGCCCAGTCTTACATCACCGCAGTGTCAAAATTGGAGCCTGCCTACCAAAAGCGCAGCCCGCTACTGGTGGCGGGGCTGTTGGAGGAAGCCTCACCGGCTTGGCAACGCGGTGGAGGCCCATCGCGAGCGGAACAAGCTCGCATTCGAGCCGCCGAGATTCGCAGTCAGGTTCCCCCGAACCCAATGATGAGTAGCGCGGATCCTCCATTGCAGCAGATCTGCGGAGAACCTCGCTGAAGCTATGCTGTTCTTCGTCAATCGACGTGGACCCACAACTGCAGGAGGTAGCCTCGCTGCGGAATGGTGTTGTCCGGGTCCTCTTCAGCTCAGACGCCAATAGGAGCTCTCATGCCAGATCAAAAGCTTGATGGTGGTTGCCAATGCGGAGCAGTCCGCTACCGCATCTCAGGGAATCCGGTGATGGCGGCACTCTGCCACTGCACCATGTGCTGGCGAGCCAATGCGGCGCCGGCAGTCGCCTGGGCAATGTATGAGCTCTCCCAGGTCTCGTTTCTCGCGACGCCACCCACGATCTATGAATCATCGGCGGGTGCAAAGCGCGGTTTCTGCTCTCACTGTGGTACGCAGATCTGCTTCACGGCAGAGTACATCCCGGGGCTCATCGACCTGACGATCGGCAGCCTCGATGAACCAAGCCTGGTTCCTCCCACTTTTCACTACTGGGAGTCCAAGCGCTTGCCCTGGCTTCACGTCGCTGACCAATTACCTGCCTATCCTGAGTTTCCTCCCCAATGAGCAGGCGCCAAGCAGAATGACGTCAGCCACAACATGAAGATCGGTCAAGCCATCATTCGCACGGTCCTATGGCTCTCGGGTGCAGGTGCGCTAGCCTTGATTGCCGTAGCCGGCTATTACGCCAACGAAGTCAGGGCTGCGCGAGTTGCGACGCCGTCGCTGGTTTCCGAAACCTCGAAGCGTTTTGGGGCCCAACTGAAACTTGCTGATTTATCCAAAGAGAGGCAAGCCATGTTGTTGGCGATCGAGGATCCGGCGTTTATTCGGCATCACGGCGTCGATCTTGAAACTCCCGGCGCAGGAATGACGACCATTACTCAAGGTTTGGTCAAGCTCATTTACTTCCCGGATGGGTTCAAGCAAGGCATCGCCAAAGTTCGCCAAACGTTGATTGCGCAATACGCCTTGGATTCGCTGGTTTCCAAGAAGGATCAATTGCAGTTGTTCCTGAATATCTGCTACCTGGGCAACAAGAATGGGCAGCCTGTCCATGGCTATGCGGCCGCCGCGCGGGCATATTTCGGAAAGGCCTTTGCGGAACTCACCGACGAAGAGTTCCTGTCGCTCGTGGCAATGCACATAGCTCCCGATAACCTGAAACCTGGGACGCTTGAAAACACGCAACGCGTCGAGCGCATTCACGCATACCTCTCCGGCAGGTATCGGCCTGCGAGCCTGCTGGATGTTGATTACGACGGAAAGCAACACGGAACACTGGCAGAAGAGGCCCTCATGTCATTCTTGCGGCTTGTTACTGACGCAAGGCCAGACAAACCCTAGCGACAAACGCCTGACATACCGCGCACCCGATCTCTCAATCGAGAGGGCGTTCCGGGGTAAGCCAGGTCACACCTCTTTTCTCTTCCCCTCTAAAGCCTTAGACCGCATGATTCCCTTGCCTCGATAGCCGCACATCTCGACTGAGGGCACCGCTGTACATTTGGTGCACTGGCCCTGCTTCAATTTCTTGCGACGTGGCGCGACACATCCGCCCATTTCGTTTTCCGTTCCCCGTTCTGCGCACTCCGGCAGCCGGTTACCTTCACCCTTAGGCCTCAATAGGCGGAGTTACATGAGAAACGATATTCGACAGGTTCTAACGCTCGCAGTCCTTGCCTGTGCACTGGGCAATGCGTCTGGCCAGCCTGCGGCCGCTGCAAATACTACGCAAAAATCAAATCAGTTCGTGGTTCAAGCCGAGGCCGCCTACAAAGGCATGCTCGAAGCGGAAAAGACTGGAAACCTCGCGTCCTATCGAAAGGTCAGATCAAAGGTCGCTGTGAACGAGACCCTTGGGAATCTGCGCAAAGCCGGAACTCCCGAGAGCGAGGCCGGCGCCGCGTTGCAGCGGGTATCGAAGTACTCGACGAGCCTGGACGGCTTTGATTTTGTGAAGGCCGAAGGGCGGGCAAACGTCGGGCGGATCTTCTATCAAAAGCGCTGGAAGTCCAATGGTGAAGAAATGGTCGATTTCTTTGGCTACCTGATGCGGCTCGAGGACAACGCGTGGAAAGTTGATTGTGTTGTGAATTCGACTGGGACAAAGCTTGGCATGGGCAAGTCGCACAAGATTGAAGAACGAACTATTGATGAAATTGCCGAGCATCAATGCTTGAAGCTGAGCTGAGGCCTGACCCTTCCCAGATGAAGGCGCTTCGTTCGGCCTGGCCGCCGGTCATCTCAAACCTTAAAGTACATCAAGCTCAATGGATCTCGACGGAGTATTTGCGCTCATTCTTCTTGTCTTGCATTGGCGCGTCATGCTGTGTCTTGTTGGCAGTAGTGCGCTGGCAATTGCCCTGGTGCATCTGTTTCCCTGGCTGAGTGCCCTGCAGGGCATCGTCCTGGCCATACTTGGTCTTGTTGCCGGCCTGATCTGGGAAGCGCAGGCAACTACGCCAGAACCGGCGAACGCTCAGAAACCCTCTGAAACCACCACCGGCGCCGCTTGCGCGAGTGCGCTCATCGCCGGCGCCATGTGGGGAGTCTCCAGCGCAAGCTCGATGCATTCCTTTCTTGCTGGCGCGGTGATCTTCATCGCCGTCTCATGGGGGTGGGTCTGGTATACGGGCGTTGTCCAGCCTTCGGTGGCCAAGGATCGGGTGTATCTCTGCATTATTCTTGCGGCATTCGCATTTCCAATCGCGGCAGCGCTCGGCCACAATGCGTTCCAAGCCGGCCCTTGAATCAAGCACAACAAGAAAGAATTCGTCATGCGTTACACCGTCATCCTGTCAACACTGCTTCTTTGCTCCGCCTGCAACGAAACATCGTCGCAACCCGCGGCCGTCATTCCGCCCGCAACGCAAGCTGGCACACCCGCATTGCCCAGCACACAAGAGGCGACGCAAGCACTCCTTGAGATGCTGGATATGAAAGAGTACAAAAATGCCGAAGTCAAGCTGGGCACCTGCATCCCGGCTGTTGAGGCCAAGTACCCAGGGCAAGTCGCTTGCACGGTGGCCTTGAAGATAGGTGCGGGAAGTTCAGAAACCCAAGCCGATTTCTACCGCCGTAGTGGCAAATGGGTGGCCCAGCCTAGCAGCTCGCAGGATAAGCTGCCATTTCCAGACCCCAAGCTTTGAAAGCTATGCCTGCAAATCGCTCAATGCCGGAAATTCAGCCATGAAAGCCGCATTTTTTATCGTCATCGGATATTTGCTGGCGAGCTTGCTTGCAGCCGCTTTTTTACTGGCGTTACAGCCGCCGCACGCGCATTTCCCGGTGCTGGTTGCGCTCGCGTTCTTTCCTCTATACCCGCCGCGGTGGGTGGGCATGGTATTTGACGGGACGGCGACCCCCGTGGAGGCAATGGCACTCGCCTTGTTTGTCTTGGTGATGGGGAGCAGTGTTTACCTGGCGTTCAAAGCCCGGCGGAAGGCGGCTCCGTGAGCAATCCAGCACTCTTGCGAGCGCTGGAAGTTGCCTTTGCGTTGCTTAAGAACCCAGCGTAGGCCGACCCGTCTTGATCGCGGGAACCTGCTCCAGCGCGGTCAGGAAAGCAGCATCGGAGATGCCGGCCAGCAGCTTGATGCCGGCGCGCAGCAGCTCGCTTTTCTTCGCGGGGCGGGTCAGCCTGGCGGCGCGCTGCTTGAGGTCGTCGAGCACCACATATTCGGCCTTGGGAATGGTGAAGCTGTCGCGCACCAGCTTGGGCTTTTTGGTTTTCTCGGGTTTCGCGGCCTTCACGGGCTTGGCGCTTGCCTGGGGCTTGGCTGCGGGCTTTTTGGCGCCGGCTTTTTTCAGCGGGGCTTTCTTGGCCGCGCCTTTGCCGGCCGGGGCCTTGGCGGGGGATGCCTTTTTCGGAGCGGGTTTGGTCGCGGCTTTCACAGGCGCCTTGGGCGTTGCCGTAGTCGGCGTGACGGGTTTCGCAGTTGCTTTTTTGCGGGTTGCCATGGATTGATCCTTTTTCCTTTTGAGTGAACGGTCGAATAAACCGTATATACAGTTTATACGGTTTGATCAAAAGCGGTCAAGCCGCAGCCGGGCGGCAGCGAAAGAGGGGGCTCAGGGGCCGGGCACCACCAGCGTCCACGGCGTCTTCTGCCAGGCCAGCACTTCTTCCTGCAGCAGGTGGGCTGATTGCGGAAAGGCCTGGGCCCAGCCGGCGCGGCAGTTCAGCACAAAAATTCGCCCAGGCTCTGCGCCGCATTCGAGCTGCAGGCCCTTGAGGTCGGGGTCGCGGCGGGCGTGGCAGAGGATGACGGCCAGGCGCAGGCACAGCAGTTGCTGGATGAACACCCGGTCTTCAAAATTGACCTCGAGCTTGCGCAGCTTGCCGCGGTGGCCCAGTACCAGCAGGCTGATGCGGTGCAGTTCGGGCAGGGCAAAACCCGGCGCGTCGGCGTTGTCCAGGATGTAGGCGCCGTGCTTGTGGTAGTCGCTGTGGGAGATCTGGCTGCCGATTTCATGCAACTGCGCGGCCCACTCGAGCTTGCGCTGGAAACGCGCGGAATCGGCGGCGGGCAGGCCGGCGCCGGCCATCACGAACAAGTGCCGCGCGACCTTGCTGACGCGCTGGGCCTGCACGGCATCGGCGCTGAATTTGCCGGCCAGGCGCTGCACGGTGGTGGAGCGCAGGTCCGTCAGGTCGTGTTCGCGGTCCACCAGGTCGTAGAGCACGCCGTGGCGCAGTGCTCCCTGGGCGGCTTCCATCTGGGAGATGCCGAGCAGGTCGAACACGGCGCGCAGCACGCTGACGCCGCCGCCTATGACGGCGCGCCTGTCGTCCTTCATGCCGTCGAGCTTCAGGCGTTCGGCGCTTTGTGCCTTGAGCAGGCGGTCCAGCAGCCAGTCCAGGCCGTCGCGCGTGACCAGGCCCGCGGGCCAGCCCGCGGCCGTCAACACGTCGCTGACGGCGCCTATGGTGCCGGAGGACCCGTAGGCCGCGTCCCAGGCGCCGGCGCGGTAGGCATTGACGGCTTCGTCGAGCACCGCCTTGGCGGCCACCTCGGCGGTCGCGAAGGCGCGCGGGGTGAATTGCCCATCAGGGAAATACTTCATGGACCATGCCACGCTGCCGACGCGGTAGGACTCCATGGTGCGCGCTTCCAGGCCCTTGCCGAGGATCATCTCGGTGGAGCGCCCGCCTATGTCCACCACCAGCCGGCGTTCATCGGACTGGGGCAGCAGGTGCGCCACGCCCTGGTAGATCAGCCGGGCTTCTTCGCGGCCGGGGATGACGTCGATGGGAAAGCCGAGAATCTTGTGGGCGCGCGCTAGGAATTCCTCGCGGTTGCGGGCTTCGCGCAGGGTCTGGGTGGCGACCGCGCGGACCTGGTATTTCTTGAAGCCGGCCAGGCGTTCGCCGAAGCGCGCCAGGCAGTCCCAGCCGCGCTGCATGGCGTCCGGGGTCAGGTTGCGGTCGGCGTCCAGGCCGTTGCCCTGGCGGATGGTTTCCTTGAGGTATTCGGTGCGGTGTATGCGGCCGTGGTCAAAGCGGCCGATTTCGAGGCGAAAGCTGTTGGACCCCAGGTCCACAGCGGCGAGCAGCGTTCCATTTTGCATGCCTGAGTTTAAGGTCTCGGCATGGTGTTCGCGCGGGACCCGCATGAGCATTTCGGGCCGCCTAGCCGATCAGGCGGCCGTCGACCGTCATCATGCTCTGGGTGACGTAGGTGCTGCTGCGGCGCTGGGGGCTGAAGCTCACGCTGAAGCCGCCCATGTTCATGGCGCCGCGGCGCTGGAAAGCGCCCAGGACGTTCTGGCGGTTCAATGCGCCGTCCACTTCGTTGAGCACTTCATAGGTGTAGCGCGCGGCGATGAAACCGGCCAGGCTCAGCGGCGCGGGCGGCTCGTCAAACAGGCGCGCCAGCGTTTCGCGGTAGCTCCTGACAATCGGCAGGCTGGCGTTGACCAGGGGCACGGGCTGGGTGGCGATCACCGGGGTGTTGCGCGCTGCGCCCATCTGCAGCATGGTCTGCAGGTTAACGTCGGCCAGGGCCACGATATAGCGCTGGCGGGACTGCTTTTCCAGGCCCTGGGTGAATTCGGCGAGTTCGGGCGTTCCGCCCACAAAGAGCAGCACGGCGGGCGTGCGGGGCGTGAGTTTCTGGCCCAGCGCGCGCAGGTCGTCGGAGCCCTTGAAGGACTGCAGCTTGAGCTGCAGGGCGGCGGTGATGCGTTCTACGTCGGCGTGGTAGGCGCTGTAGTCCTGGGCCGTCGCGTAAATCGCGCCCAGCTCCTTCAGGCCCATGGTCGAGAGGCTTTTGAGCGCGTAGGCCATCTGTTCCTGGCGCGCCGCGAAGATCGGGAAGGTCTTGTCGTCGATCTCGAGGCTGGAGTTCTGCAGCCACGGGGCCACGTGCGCCATGGGCAGGCCGCCTTTGTGGGAGAGGTCGACGATCTGGCTGGCCACGAAGTCGCCAACGCTGCCGGAAAGGGCCACGCAGGCGGAGTTGTCCCTCACCGAGTCCAGGGCTGTCTTGAGGCTGGCCGGCGTGCCGTCGGTTTCCAGCGTCTGGTGCTCAACGCGGCGTCCGCGAATGCCGCCTTTGGCATTGATGTCCTGCCAGGCGGCGCGCGAGCCGATCAAAAAATCCTTGGAAACGTCTTGTTGCGCCTGCGAAAAATCCACGACCTGCGCCACGACAAGGCTGCGCGAGGCGGATCTGGCGGATTGCGCCCAGGCGGGCACGGCGGTGCTTGCCGCCAGCAGGCCGGCATGTTGCAGCAGCCGGCGGCGGTTGGAGAGAGGTTGAGGCAAGGGCATGGGCATGGCGAGGCTCCTGGCGGTGTATCCGCCGTCAGGTGTCGGGAAGATGCAGGGGTAAAACTGTCAAGGCCCCTGCTTTCGGGGAAAGCCAGGGGCCTGAAGCGGGGCAAAGCAAGGCGCGCGGCCTTGCGCAGGTATCAATATCAGCGTGCGGGCGGAACCAGGACGGCGTCCACCACATGCACCACGCCGTTGGTGGCGGAGATGTCGGCGGTCTGGACCATGGCGTCCTCGATGGTGACGAATTCGCCGGCCTTGGAAAGCGCCACATTGGCGCCGTTGACGGTCTTGCTGTTGCCGTTCTTGACGTCGGCGGCCATGACCTTGCCGGGAATCAGGTGATAGGTCAGGACGGCCTTGAGTTTGGCCGGATCCCTGGCCAGCTCGTCCATGGTCTTGGCGGGCACTTTGGCGAAAGCCTCGTTGGTGGGGGCGAACACGGTGTAAGGGCCGGTGCCCTTGAGGGTGTCGGTCAGCCCGGCCTTGGCCACGAGGCCGTTGAGCGTGCTGAGCTGGGACTGGGAGGCAATGGTGTCGGCGACAGAGACCGGGGTGGATTGGGTGGCGCAGCCGGCGAGGGCGGCGACAGCGGCGGTGAGGACCAGAAAGCGGCGGTTCAGCATGGGAAGTTCTCCTGATTAATCCTGATAAAGACAGGGCCAAGCGTAGGAGCACCCGGTGACAGATTCGTGACGGAAATTTGAAGCTTTTGTGACGCTCCCCAGGGGCGGATGCCCCCTGGGAGGCTGTCATATTTGTCACAAGCTTGTCACACAAGCTTCCTACAGTCGACGCATCTCCTTAGCAGTCCCAAGCAATCCCAACTATTTCCAACCCAGAGGTGTTCTGATGAACCTGACTTTCAAAGCTTCCCTGACGGCCGCGATGGGCCTTGCCTTCGCCTCTTTGGCCACGCTGGCCAGCGCCCAAGACGTGACCGGCGCCGGCGCCAGCTTCCCGGCCCCCCTGTATTCCAAGTGGGCCGCTGATTACAACAAGGCCACCAGCGTCAAGATCAACTACCAGTCGGTGGGTTCCGGCGCCGGTTTGCGCCAGATTGAAGCCAAGACCGTCGATTTCGGCGCATCCGACGCTCCCCTGAAAGATGAAGAACTGGCCAAAAAAGGCCTGATGCAATTCCCCACCGTGATCGGCGGCGTGATCCCCGTGGTCAACATCAAGGGCATTACCCCCGGCCAGCTCAAGCTGAGCGGCCAGGTGCTGGGCGACATCTACCTCGGCAAGATCACCAAGTGGACCGACCCGGCCATCAAGGCGCTGAACCCCACGCTGCCCCTGCCTGACGCGGCCATCGCACCGGTGCGCCGCGCCGATGGTTCCGGCACCAGCTTCATCTTCACGAACTACCTGAGCAAGGTCAACGCCGAGTGGAAGTCCAAAGTGGGCGAGGGCACGGCAGTGAACTGGCCGGTGGGCGCGGGCGGCAAGGGCAATGAAGGCGTGGCGGCATTCGTCGGCCGCCTGCCCAACTCGATCGGCTATGTGGAATACGCCTACGTCAAGCAAAACAAGATGACCTTTGCCCAGCTGAAGAACGCGGCCGGCAACTTCGTGTCGCCCGAAGACGGCGCTTTCAAGGCCGCCGCGGCCGGTGCCGAGTGGTCCAAGAGCTTCTACCAGATCCTGACCGAGCAGCCCGGCAAGGATTCGTGGCCCATCACCGGCGCCACCTTCATCCTGATGCAGAAAGTCCAGGACAAGCCCGCCCAGGCCGCCGCTTCCCTCAAGTTCTTTGAGTGGGCCTACAAAAACGGCGACAAGACCGCCGACGACCTGGACTATGTGCCCATGCCAGCCGCCGTGAAGACCATCATCGAAAAAGCCTGGGGCGACATCAAGGACGCATCCGGCAAGACGGTGGCCTATAAATAAGCGCAGCCTGCTGATTTCCGCAGTCTTTACAAAACACAGGGGTTTCTCACGTGTCCTCTACACTTCCGGCTAGCCGGGCCGCTTTTGACCACCCGGCCAAAGCGACCGGACGCGACATGACCAATCCTCCCCCCGGCAATGCCGTGCGCAGAAGTCCCCTGGCGGACCGGCTGTTCGGCTGGGCCGCGCAAGGCGCGGCCTGGTTGACGCTGGCCCTGCTGGCCGGCATCCTGGTGTCGCTGGTGATAGGGGCATGGCCCGCGATCAGCAAATACGGCCTCGGCTTCCTGACCAGTAGCGTCTGGGACCCCGTCAAGGGCGAGTACGGCGGCCTGGTCATGATTTACGGTACCCTCGCCACCTCGCTGATCGCGCTGCTCATCGCGGTGCCGGTGAGCTTCGGCATCGCGCTGTTCCTGACGGAGCTGTCGCCCGCATGGCTCAAAAGGCCGCTGGGCACCGCCATCGAGCTGCTCGCCGCCGTGCCGTCCATCGTCTACGGCATGTGGGGCCTGCTGGTGTTCGGGCCCATCCTGGCCACCTATGTGCAGCAGCCGTTGCAAAGCCTGTTGACCGGTATTCCCTACCTGGGCGCGCTGGTGTCGGGCCCTCCCGTGGGCATAGGCATTTTGTCGGCCGGCATCATCCTGGCCATCATGATCATTCCCTTCATCGCCTCGGTGATGCGGGACGTGTTCGAGGTCACGCCGGTGCTGCTCAAGGAGTCGGCCTACGGGCTGGGTTCCACCACCTGGGAAGTCGTTTCCAAGGTCGTGCTGCCTTACACCAAGGCCGGCGTGGTCGGCGGCATCATGCTGGGACTGGGACGCGCGCTGGGCGAGACCATGGCGGTCACCTTCGTCATCGGCAATTTCAACCAGCTCGACTCGCTGAGCCTGTTCCAGGCGGCCAACAGCATCACCTCGGCGCTGGCCAACGAGTTCGCCGAAGCCGGCGAGGGCCTGCACCAGGCTGCTTTGATTTACCTGGGCCTGGTGCTGTTCTTCATCACCTTTGTGGTGCTGTCGCTGTCCAAGCTGCTGCTGGCCCAGCTGCGAAAAAGTGAAGGGGTTAAAACATGAGCGCCGTGATGCAAGAAGACGCACGCCTGGCAAAGTTCGCCCGGCGCAAGCGGGTCAACCGGATCGCGCTGGTTCTTTCCCTGGCAGCCATGTCCTTCGGCCTGTTCTGGCTGGCATGGATTCTGTGGGAAACCATACGCCTGGGCGTGGGTGGCCTCTCCTGGGCCACGCTGACGCAGATGACACCGGCGCCCAATGAAGAGGGCGGTATCGCCAATGCGATTTACGGCTCCTTCCTGATGGTGCTGCTGGCCACTTTTGTGGGTACGCCGATCGGCATCATGGCGGGCATCTACCTGGCCGAGTACAACACCAAGGGCATGCTGGCCTCCGTGACGCGCTTCGTCAACGACATCCTGCTGTCCGCGCCGTCCATCGTGATCGGGCTGTTCGTCTACACGGTCGTCGTGTCGCAGTTCAAGTCCTATTCGGGCTGGGCCGGTGTCTTGGCGCTCGCGCTGATCGTGATTCCCGTGGTCATCCGCACCACGGAGAACATGCTGCAATTGGTGCCGCCGGGCCTGCGGGAAGCCGCTTACGCCCTGGGCGCGCCCAAGTGGAAGGTCATCACCAGCATCACGCTGCGCGCCGCGCGCGCCGGTGTGACGACCGGCATCCTGCTGGCCGTCGCCCGGATCGCCGGTGAAACGGCGCCGCTGTTGTTCACGGCGCTGAACAACCAGTTCTGGACCTCGGACCTGAACCAGCCCATGGCCAGCCTGCCCGTGACGATCTTCAAGTTCGCGCTGAGCCCTTATGAGAACTGGCAGCAACTGGCATGGGCAGGCGTGTTCCTGATCACCATGGCCGTGCTGGGCCTGAACATCCTGGCGCGCGTGCTGACACGCGCCAAAAACTGACAGCCACACAACACAACAAGGTCAAAGATGGACACCATCACCGCACAACGCGAGCAATCGAAAATTTCGGTCAAGAACCTCGACTTCTATTACGGCAAGTTCCACGCCCTCAAGGGCATCAACCTGGAAATCCCGGAAAAGAAGGTCACCGCCTTCATCGGCCCCTCGGGCTGCGGCAAGTCCACGCTGCTGCGCATCTTCAACCGCATGTATGAGCTCTACCCCGAACAGCGCGCCGAAGGCGAGATCATGTTCGACGGCGAGAACCTGCTGACGTCGAAAAAAGACGTGGCGCTGATCCGCTCCAAGGTCGGCATGGTGTTCCAGAAGCCGACGCCGTTCCCGATGTCGATCTACGACAACATCGCTTTCGGCGTGAAGCTGTTTGAAAGCCTGAACGCCTCCGACATGGACGAGCGCGTGGAATGGGCGCTGCGCAAGGCCGCGCTGTGGACCGAAGTCAAAGACAAGCTCAACCAGAGCGGCTCCAGCCTCTCGGGTGGCCAGCAGCAGCGCCTGTGCATTGCCCGCGGCATCGCCATCAAGCCTGAAGTGCTGCTGCTGGACGAACCCTGTTCGGCGCTGGACCCTATTTCCACCGCCAAAGTGGAAGAGTTGATCGCCGAACTGAAGAACGAATACACGGTGGTCATCGTGACGCACAACATGCAGCAGGCTGCCCGCTGCAGCGACTACACGGCCTATATGTACCTGGGCGACTTGGTCGAATTCGGCGCCACCGAAGACCTGTTCTTCAAGCCCAAGCGCAAAGAGACCGAAGACTACATTACCGGCCGTTTTGGCTGATACGGATTAGGGAGCACATATGCCTGATAAACACCTATCGACGCAGTTTGACAGCGAACTCAATGGCGTCTCTTCGCGCGTCATGGAACTCGGCGGCCTCGTCGAGTCACAGATTCGCCTGGCCATTTATGCGCTGTCCCAGTTCAGCGCCGAAAGCGCCAACCAGGTCATCGAAACCGAATCGCGCGTCAACGCGATGGAAATCGACATCGACCGTGAGCTGTCGTCCATCATCGCGCGGCGCCAGCCCACGGCCCGCGACCTGCGCCTGCTGATCGCGATTTCCAAGACCACGGCCAACCTTGAGCGCGCCGGCGACGAAGCCGAGAAGATCGCGCGCATGGTCAAGTCCATCATCGAGAGCGGATCGGCCCGGGCCCTGCCTTCGTCAGACCTTCGCATCGCGGCGGAGCTGGCTTCCGGCCTGCTGCGCAAGGCGCTGGACGCCTTTGCCCGGCTGGACACCGCGGTGGCGGTCTCCATCCTCAAGGAAGACGACCAGATCGACCAGGAATTCGACGGTTTTGTGCGCAAGCTCATCACTTACATGATGGAAGACCCGCGCACCATCTCGCCGAGCCTGGACCTGTTGTTCGTGGCCAAGGCCATAGAGCGCGTGGGCGACCATGCCAAGAACATCGCGGAGTTCATCATCTACATCGTCAAGGGCGCCGACGTGCGCCATACCCCGATGGAGCAGATCGAGTCTGCAGTAAAGTAAAGACGGAATGAAACACCTGCCACGCATACTGATCGTTGAAGACGAGCCGGCCATCGCCGAGTTGATTGCCGTCAACCTGCGGCATGGCGGCTTCGACCCCGTGGTGGCGGAAGACAGCGTGTCGGCCCAGCGCGAACTCGACGCCGTGCTGCCCGACGCCATCCTGCTCGACTGGATGCTGCCGGGGCAAAGCGGCCTGGCCCTGGCCCGCCACTGGCGCAAGCAGGCGCGCACCAAGAGCATTCCCATCCTGATGCTGACGGCGCGCGGCGACGAGCCCGACAAGGTGGCCGGGCTGGATGCCGGCGCCGACGACTACATCACCAAGCCCTTTTCCACCCAGGAACTGCTGGCGCGCATACGCGCCGTGCTGCGTCGCCGCGCGCCCGAGTCGGTGAACGACAGTGTGACGGTGGGTGGACTGGTCCTGGACGCCGCCACGCACCGAATTTCCTACCTGGGCCAGGAGCTCAAGTTGGGCCCGACCGAGTTCAAGCTGCTGCATTACCTGATGAAGCACGCCGAACGTGTGCACAGCCGCAGCTCCCTGCTCGACAAGGTCTGGGGCGACCACGTCTTCATTGAAGAACGCACCGTCGACGTCCACGTCAAGCGCCTGCGCGAGGCCCTGGGCGCTGCGGGCACCATGGTGGAAACCGTTCGAGGCGCCGGTTACCGGCTGACCGCGATGGCAGCCAACAACCCGGTCGCTGCGGCACAATCCAGCGCATGATCAGTCGCTGGATTGTTTTTGCCGCCTGCATGATTGTTGGCGGCGGCTTGGGCTTTTGGGCGCGCACCGTCAACGGCCTGAGCTTCGGGCTGGGCATAGGCCTGGCGGTGGGGGCCATGGTCTGGCTGGTGATCGACAGCTTCTTCATCAACCGCCTGCTGCGCTGGCTGCGCACCGAACAAAACAACGACACCCCGGCCGTGATGGCGGGCAGCGCGCCCAGCATCCCCGGCGTCTGGGGGGAGGTCGCGGACCGGACCCGCCGCCTGCTCAAGAACCGCGACCAGCAATACCAGGAAAGCCAGGCCCGCCTCGACGAATTCCTGGCGGCCATGCAGGCCTCGCCCAGCGGCGTGGTGCTGCTCGATGCGCAGGGCCGCATCGAGTGGTGCAACCAGATGGCCAGCCAGCATTTCGGCTTCGATGCCCAGCGCGACGTGCTGCAGCACATCGCCAACCTGGTGCGCGACCCGGCCTTCAAGGCCTACGTGGCGGCGGGCAACTTCAAGCACGATGTGGTGATTCCGGGCAGCGCCAGCACGCCGGCGCGCCCGGTGAAGCTGTCGGTCCATGTGCATTCCTACGGCAAGGACCGCAAGCTGCTGCTGTCGCGCGACATCACGGCCGTGGAGCTGGCCGAAGCCATGCGCCGCGATTTCGTGGCCAATGTGTCGCACGAAATCCGCACGCCGCTGACGGTGCTGTCCGGCTTTATCGAAACCCTTCAGACCCTGCCGCTCAAGGAGCCCGAGCGCGCCCGCTACCTGGCGCTGATGTCGCAGCAGTCGCAGCGCATGCAGACCCTGGTCAGCGATCTGCTGACCTTGTCGCGCCTGGAAGGCAGCCCTTTTCCGGGCGCCACCGACTGGATGACGCTGGGCGCGCTGCTGGCCCAGTGCGAGCAGGAAGCCAGGGCCTTGTCGGCGGTGATCGCGCCGCAGGGGCACCGGCTGGAGTTTGATGCCGGCCCGGCGTCGGAAATCGCCGGCGTGCAGACAGAGCTTTACAGCGCCATGTCCAACCTTGTGACCAACGCGGTGCGCTACACGCCCGAGGGCGGCATGGTGCGCGTGAGCTGGACGCTGCTGGAAGACGGCCGCGGCGAATTCAAGGTCAAGGACAGCGGCCCCGGCATCGCGCCCGAACATCTGCCGCGCCTGACGGAGCGTTTTTACCGCATAGACCGCAGCCGTTCACGCGAGACCGGCGGCACCGGCCTGGGCCTGGCCATCGTCAAGCACGTGGCACAGCGCCACGGCGCCGAATTGCAGATTGAAAGCGAGCCGGGACAGGGCTCGTGCTTTTCCATCGTCTTTCCGGCCGTACGCGTGCGCCGGGTTCAGGTGGTGCAGGCCGCTTAGGCCTGCGTGGCCTGCGCCGCCGGCGCCACCCGCAGGCTGCGCCTGACGGCGTGCCACAGCAGGCCCAGGAAGCAGGCCGCCACGAGTGCGATGGCCACCGTGCTGGCGGCCCAGAAGCTGGCCGCCGATTGTGTGGCCGGATGGCCGGCGATGCCCTCATAGGCCAGGCGGTAGCCGCCCAGCAAGCCCAGGCCCCACAGCAACACGCCATAAAGAGCCAGCGGCACGATGGTGATGCGGTAGCAGCGCAGCAAAAATGCGGTCAGTGCCTGCGTCGCATCGGCCACATGGTAGAAGGCCACCCACACCAGCAGCGACGAAGCCAGCGCGACGATCTCGGGGCTGCCCGAGTACCAGCTTGCCAGCAGGGGCCCGGCCATGGAGACAAACGCCGCCAGCGTGAGCGCCGCCACCCCGGTGAGCTTGAGCCCCAGCAGCACCACACGTTTGGCATAGTCCGGCCGGCCCGCGCCTATCCAGAAGGACACACGCGCGCTGCAGGCGATGGCCATCGACAGCGGCATCATGTAGAGCACCGCCGCCACGCTGGACGCGATCTGGTGGCTGGCCGATGCGACCGTGCCCAAGCGCGCGATGAACAGGGCCATCAGCGTGAAAGAGGTCACCTCCACCAGGTAGGCCAGCCCGCCCGGAATGCCCAGCCGGGCGAAATTGCCGATCTGCGACCAGTCGGGGTGCTCCATGCGTTCCCAGAGGCGGTAAGGCGTGTACATCGGCCGGGTCCGCAGCATCAGCACGGCCAGCACCAGCAGCAGGTAGTTCACGATCAGCGTGGCCCAGGCGCAGCCCACGGCGCCCATGGGCTCCACGCCGGCGCCGCCGGCCACCAGCCAGATCGACAGCGGGATCTTGACCAGCAGGGCACCGACCTGCAGCCAGGTGACCAGTAGTGGCTTGCCCAGCGCCTGGTTGAAGGTGCTGTAGATGCGAAACAGCAGCGTGGGCGCAAATGCGAAGGCCAGCACCGCGAGGTAGTGCTGGACTTCATCGCGCATCAACTCGGGCACCTGGGCCCAGCGCAGCAGCGCGCCGGGAAACAGCATTGCGGCCATGCCCACCGCCACGATGAAGGCGCACAAGTACATGCTTTGCCGCACGGAAGCACCCACGGCGTCATGGCGCCGCGCGCCCAGCATCTCGGACCAGATGGGCAGCAGCGCCTGCACGATGCCGATCAGCCCCACGTACACGCTGACATAGAGGGCCGAGCCCACCGACAGCGCGGCCAGCGCCTGGTCGCTGTAGCGGCCCGCGATCACGGTGTCGGCCACGCCGAAGGCCATGATGGCCAGTTGCCCGACCAGCACCGTGCCCGCGTGCCGGCTGATGACCTTGAGTTCGCTCAAGGTCTGGCTTTGCCGTTGGCGCGGCGGGAAGGAGCCGGTGCTTTGGCCGGAGTGTCCTGGCTGATCCGCTTGTAGAGCAGCACGTTCTCGGTCTTGTCGGTGGGCCGGCGCACCGTCGCCTGGAAAGCCCAGTCGGGCAGGTTGACCGTGTTGCTGAGCGTGGGCTGGGCTTCGACGTCGACGATCAGGTAGGGGCAGCTAGCCTGCGCGCCGGCTTGGCGCAACTCAAGCTTGCCGTGGTATTGCAGGGCGGCGGCCTGGGCGCTGCCGATGCCGTAGATTTCGACGCAGGCGTTTTTGTCTACCAAGCTGGCGATCTGGCGCGACATGGGTGCGAAGCTGCGCGCATAGTCGAGCAGCGGCATCCAGAGCGTCATCAGCAGCAGCCAGCACAGGGTGGCGCCGCCGGCCGGCAGCACCAGCGATTTCCAGACGGCCGCGCGTTGCGCCCCGGCGCGCCATTTGACGAGCCAGGTCCAGGCGAGAGTGGCGGCCAGCGCGAAAAGAAAGGCCAGCCAGGAAAAGCTGGGCTCGAAGCCGGGCGCGAGCTTGGCCACGTTGGCAGCGGGCTGGCGCGGCACGCCGGTCTGCATGGCGATCCAGACCACCCAGATGATGATGCCGCAGCCGGTGAAAAACAGCAGCGTGAACCAGTCGATCAGCGAAGCCACGCTGCGCTTGAGTGTGGGCAGTGCGAAGGCGGCGAGCGCTGCCAGCGGGGGCAGGCTCAGCAGCAGGCTGCGGTCGGAGGCTGTGGTGGTCAGTGTGGCGGCCACGGCCATGGTGGCAAACCACAGCGGCAGGGCGACATGGCGGCTGGCCAGCTGTCGGCGCCAGCGGTAGAGCGTCCACATCGCCAGCGGCCAGGCCGGCCAGGTGAACCACAGCAGCAGGCGCCCCAGGCTGCGCCAGTCCCGCCAGGCGGTGGCGTCGTCAGAGCCAGGCAGGTGGATGCGCCAGCGCCAGAGGTCCAGCCCATAGGCCAGCAGCGAGACACCCAGCGTGATGCTGGTGATCAGCAGCACCCAGTGCCAGGACTGTTGTTTGGCCGCGGGGTCTTTCTGGTCGGTGCCCCAGTGCATGTGGATCCATTCCACCAGCGCGCCGCCCGCGCCCAGCAGCAGGGCCAGCGTGGGGGCGCCGCTCAGGGTCAGCCCGGCCAGGCCGACCAGCAGGCCGAAGGCCGGCCCGAAGATTTTGGTGGCGCGGCGATAGGGGCTGGCCGCCATGGCGTAGAAGGCCAGGGCCGTGAAGCCCAGTTGCGCCAGTGCCGGCGTGGTTTCGTGGGAGAGCTGCGCCAGGCCCAGGCTGGCGATCAGCGCCAGCAGGCCGGCATCGGCGATCGCCCGGGCGTAGTCCACCGGGCCGGCCTCGCCGCCAAAGGCGAAGGCGACCGGCTGGGCCAGCGGGCTGCGGGCCAGGTAATAAACGGCATACCAGGTAGCCAGCAAGGTCAGCACCAGCAGGCCCACAAACGGCACCCGCACCGCCAGGGCCGGGTCCAGGAAAGGCAGCCATTTGATCGCGATCGCACCCAGCCAGTAGGGGGCCAGCGCGTCAAATTCGGTGGCCCGGCCCAGCAACTGCGGCTGCAGCCAGTTGGCCACCGTGGAAGCCAGTTCGCGCATTACGCCGAAGGCCGCGATGTCCTCGTTTTTCCAGGGGCCGCGCCCCAGGAAGCCCGGCAGCACGTAGGCCGCGCAGAACAGCAGCAGCGCAAGCCGCGGCAGGCGGCGCACGGCGGACTGGGCAATGATGGCGGGTGAAGGTTTGTTCAAAACGGTTGGGGTCGGCGAAAGGCGAGGGTGGCGGGAATGGCCGTCAGTCCGGTATCCAGGGCCAGCGCTGATTTTGCGTCAAACCGGGCCGCGGGGTTTTGCGGTTTCCGGCAAATTTTGCCGAAAAAAAAGCAGCCTGAAATTCAGGCTGCTTTTTGCAGGCTGGCGAAAGGATTCGCAGCTTACTTCGCAGCTTCGGGCGCGGCCTCTTTGGCGGCGGCAGTGGTCTTGCCGAAACGGTTGCGGAATTTCTCGACGCGGCCACCCATGTTGTCGACGGATTTTTGCGTGCCGGTGTAGAAGGGGTGCGATTCGCTGGACGTATCGAGCTTGTACAGGGGCAGTTCGCGGCCGTCGTCCATTTTCACCATTTCTTTGGTGTTCACGCAGGAGCGGGTGACGAACTTGAAGTTGTTGGACAGGTCCAGGAAACAAACTTCGCGGTAATTGGGGTGAATGCCTTCTTTCATGATCTTTCCTTGTTCGATGCGGGAGCCACACAAGCCAGTCCTGGGCACTTTCCGCTAAGCCGCACATTATCGCATAAAAGTTGGGGCACCAACAAGGTGCTGGTTTGGCGCCCGGCAAGGGCGTTTTGCCGGGCGCCGGCACCCAGGCCGCTCCGGGGACTATTCGGTGCTCTGGTAAAACGAGCTGACTGCCTGGAAATCCCCGCCGTTTTGTTCGACATCCACCTGAAATGGCACGCTTTCCCCCGGCGCGATGGCCGGCAGGTTGTCGACCCGCCTGAAACCCGTCAGCCGGCCGTCGCGGTCGCGCAAGCTGATCCAGACCCGCGGCTTGCGCACAATGGCGGTTCCGGCGTTTTTGACGCTCCCTTTGACCTCGACATATTTGTAGCTGAAGCGCTGGCTGAAATTGAGCAGCACGCTGCCGGTTTGCGCGCGTGTTCCTTCCACCTGGACCATCAGGGGCGTGCGTGAGCCCGGCAGCGCGGCCCGGCGCGAAGGTTTCCATTCGACGCGCGTTTGTGTGATCCGGCCGGTTCTTGGGGGTTCCAGCCGGATGGGAAAGCGTTCGCCGGGATACAGGTAGGCGATCTCTTCCATGGAAACGGAGCCGCCAGGCTGGCTGCCGTCGTAATGCGAGATCACGCCGCCGGGTGCTACGGCGATCATGTCCTTGCTGCGGTTCACCACCTCGGTCAGGTACAGGGGCCGCTGGATCTGGCTCCGGCCCGCCACAAGCGGCAGCAATTCAAGCTGGCCGAGGTCAAAACGTTCGCTGTCTTCGGCCAGCAGGTCCTCGGTGCTCATCCGCAAGCCGGCGCCAAAAGTCTCGGGTGCGCCGTTGGTGCGTATCACCCGATCAGCGCTGATGACCGGTATGCGGCTGCTTTCGTCGGTCTTGACGGCGTAGCTGATGCGGTAATCCCAGGCGGCAACGGCGGCGGCGCTGCCGCCAAAACGCGGGATGCGCACATCCACGGCCGTCCGTTCGCCTGGTTTGACTTCGCCGGATTGCGCGTAGCCGCGGCCAAATCCGATGATGGCCCCAGTGTCGTCGTAGGCCGTCACGAGCACTTCGCACGCCACCAGCGTCACGTCCTTGCGCGTGTTGACGATGCGGCCCGCCAAGCGCAGGTCGCTTTTTCCGTCCTGCACGAGCCGGACGCGCGAAAACGCCAGTCGCGGCCCCTCGACCGAGCGGTGGGGAGTGCTCAGGCGCTGCACCTGCAACTCGTGGCGGGTGACTGTTTTGTCGCCCGGAAGATCAATCAGCACCGGTGCGGTTTCGCCCGCAGCGAGCAGGCTCGCGGGCAGGGTTTCGCTGGCGGTGCCGAGCTTGTTGCCGCCTTCGGAATACAGAACCGCCGTGATGCCGGGGCGCTCGAGCGGCTTGCCGGTCTCGTTGCGCGCGATCACCAGTAGCTTGGCTTTTGCCGAACTGCCGCTTCCGACCAGCACCTGGCGCCCTTCGTCGAGCTTCAGGCCGCCGACGGGAATGGCGCGGTCCGGCTCCGGGAGGCTGGCGCGCGAACCGTCGGCGATCTGTTCCTTCGTGCTGAAATGGTTCAGGGCGGAGAAAAGCAAGCCCAAGACCACGACCACCGCGGCCGTGATCAAACCATATTGAAAGAGTTTCTCGACCGATATCCTGAGGTTGCGCGACTGCTCTGCCGCCAGGCGTTCGGCCGCGGCGTCCTTGACCTGTTCAAGGACGCGGTCCAAACGGTCGGAAACGCCGTCCTCGATGACCGACCGCGCGCCGCAGTGTTCGCAGACGTATTGGTTCAGATCGGTGCGCCGCAATGCACCGCTACCGCATTCTGAGCATTTCAGCGTCTGGAGAACAGTGGTCATGGCGTGGCCCTGCAAGCCGGAATTGATGAAACGGCCCGCGAACCCGGCAGGCTACTGGCGGGCGCCGGGCGAATGCCGCAATGGCATACCCCGCGCCAGGCTGTTTAGCCGCCCCGACGCATCATGTCGAAGAACTCGTGGTTGTTTTTGGTGGCTTTCATGTTCTTGAGCATGAGCTCCATGGACTCGATTTCGTCCATGTTGTACATGAATTGGCGCAAAATCCGCGATTTTTGGAGGATTTCGGGGGCCAGCAGCAGTTCTTCCTTGCGGGTGCCGCTGCGGTTGAGGTGGATGGCAGGGAACACGCGCTTTTCGTAAAGGCGGCGGTCCAGGTGGATTTCGCAGTTGCCGGTGCCCTTGAATTCTTCAAAGATCACCTCGTCCATGCGGCTGCCGGTGTCGACCAGGGCCGTGCCGATGATGGTCAGGCTGCCGCCTTCTTCAATGTTGCGGGCCGCGCCGAAAAAGCGCTTGGGGCGCTGCAGCGCGTTGGCGTCCACGCCGCCCGTCAGCACCTTGCCGGAGGAGGGCAGCACGTTGTTGTACGCACGGGCCAGGCGGGTGATGGAGTCCAGCAGGATGACCACGTCCTTGCCGAGTTCGACCAGGCGCTTGGCGCGCTCGATGACCATTTCGGCCACATGCACGTGGCGCGCGGCGGGTTCGTCGAAGGTTGAGGAGATCACCTCGCCGCGCACGCTGCGCTGCATTTCGGTCACTTCTTCAGGGCGCTCATCCACCAGCAGCACCATCATGACCACTTCGGGGTAGTTGGCGGTGATGGCGTGGGCGATGTTCTGCATCATCACGGTCTTGCCGGACTTGGGCGGCGCCACCAGCAGGGCGCGCTGGCCCTTGCCGATGGGCGAGACGATGTCGATGATGCGGCTGGTCAGGTTTTCTTCGCCCTTGATGTCGCGCTCGAGCTTGAACTGCTCGCGCGGGAACAGCGGGGTCAGGTTTTCGAACATGACCTTGTGCTTGTTGTCCTCGGGCAGGCCGTCGTTGACCTTGTCGAGCTTGTTCAGCGCAAAGTAGCGTTCGCCGTCTTTCGGGGTGCGCACTTCGCCTTCGATCATGTCGCCGGTGTGCAGGTTGAAGCGGCGGATCTGGCTGGGGCTGATGTAGATGTCGTCGGTGGACGCGGTGTAGCTCGAATCAGGGGCCCGCAGGAAGCCGAAGCCGTCGGGCAGCACTTCCAGCACGCCGTCGGCCACGATGGTCTCGCCGGTTTTTGCACGCTTTTTGATGATGGCGAACATCAGCTCCTGCTTGCGCATGCGGCCGACGTTTTCGATCTCAAGGGCTTCGGCCTGCTTGAGGACTTCAGACACGTGCAGTGCCTTGAGTTCGTTTAAGTGCATGGAATTACTCCTTGCGGAGTTCATTGATGGAAAACGGGGGAGGTTTGAAAAGAAGCCGCAGAAGATGGCTTACAAACCGGGAACTCGAACCGTGCGGCGAGGGGCCGACCGGTGAATAAAGCACATTATGACAGGAAATTCAGGCGGGAAATCGCGGCGTTTTCCCGGGGGCCGGCGGGTGGCCGGAAGGGGCTGCGCGGATCGGGAAGCGGCCTGGGCCGTGCTTCCCGGTCAGCGCGTGAACGTTCAGGCCAGTTGCTGGTCGATGAACGCGGTCAGCTGGGCCTTGCTCATGGCGCCGACCTTGGTGGCGGCCAGCTGGCCGTCCTTGAACAGCATCAGCGTGGGGATGCCGCGGATGCCGAACTTGGCGGGGATGTCGCGGTTTTCGTCGACATTCATCTTGGCGATCTGCAGCTTGCCGTCGTAGCCGCTCGCCACTTCGTCAAGAATCGGAGCGATCATCTTGCACGGACCGCACCATTCGGCCCAGTAGTCCACCAGCACGGGTTTGGAGGATTGCAGCACATCGGCTTCGAAGGTGGCATCGGTGGTATGTTTGATCAGTTCGCTCGCCATGGCGGCTCCTTTGTCTGGTTAGGATGGTTACGATACGGTACGGGGCTAAAGTTGCAGTCATTGTGGCAGAAAGCAAGTAGCCGGGTCGGCCGGGCAGGGGCTATCACCCTGATAGCCATCCGCTCAATCCGCATGCGGCCCGCCCTGATCCTTCCCCCTGTTGCCCGTCGCCAAACCCTGTAATGCCACCTGCTCATACCGACGCTGCCCCGCCCGATGCGCTCTGCTGGCGCCAGGCCATGGCCCGGCTGGCCGAAGCGATCGCGGCGCGTGGCGTGCACCCGGCCGAGGCCGTCGTGTTGCTGCCCTATGCCCAGCTGATCCAGCAGGCGCGCCAGGCCTGGGCCGCGCAGGCCGGCGACACTTTTTTTGTCCCGCGTTTTGAGACCACCATGAACTGGGCCGGCGGCCTGGGCGGCATACTGGGCCTGTTCACGCCCTCGGGCGACGATCTGCGCATGGACGTGGCCGTCGACATGCTGACGGCCGCCTCGCTGCTGGACCGGGCCGGGCTGGGCGGCCAACAGGATGCGCTGGCCGGCCGCCTGGTCGAGGCTGCCTGGAGCCTGGCCGGCGTCGCTTGCGCCGTCATGCCGGCCAGGCGCCGGGCCTGGAGCGAACGGCTCGCGCTGGCCCTGGGTGCGGGCCTGGATTCCCCGGTGCTGGCCCTTGAGGCCGCCGTGGGCCGCATCGCCCTGGCCTGGGCCGCGGCCTCGGCTTATCCCACCGACCGCCTATTCCAGGCCCAGCCCTCGCTGTTCGCTGTACTCGAAGGCTTCCAGGCCGACCCGCTGACCGAGGCGCTCAAGGCGCACTTCGGCGAACGCTCGCTGTCCATCCCCTTGTGCATTCCCTTTGAGGCCAGCCCGCCGCCCGCGCTGCACGCCGCCCAGGACGCCGAAGACGAAGCCGGCCGCGCGGCAGCCTGCGTGCTGGCCCATCTGGCGCAGGGACGCAGCCCGGTCGCCCTGATTGCGCAGGACCGCCAGCTCACGCGCCGTGTCGGCGCCATGCTGGCCGAGCGCGGCATCGCCATGCGCGACGAAACCGGCTGGAAGCTTTCCACCACGCGCGCCGCCGCCGGCCTCATGAGCCTGCTGCGCGCCTTGCCCTGGGACGCCTCCACCGACGCCGTGCTCGACTGGCTCAAGAACGCGCCGGCCTTTGAGTCCATGCTGGTGACGGCCGCCGAGACCGAGCTGCGCCGCGTCGGCGTGCGCGCCTGGCGCGACCTGCCCCCCTTCGCGGCCGAAGACATCGTGCCGCCGGCTTTTTTGGCCACCCAGCCGCTGGCCCTGCAAGCCAATGCGCTGCGCGCGCCCCTGGCCCGCGCGCGCCCGCTGGCCGTGTGGCTGCGTGACCTGCGCGCCGCGCTGCAAGCGGCCGGCCAGTGGGATGCACTGGCGCAGGACGAGGCTGGCCAGGCCGTGCTCGAGGTGCTGCGCCTGCACGAAGGCGCCGAGGCCGAATTCCAGGCCTCGCCGGTGATGCGCCTCAATGATTTCACCCAATGGGCCAACCAGGCCCTGGAAGGCGGCAAGTTCGCGCCGCCGCATCCGCCGGCCGAGCAAGTCGTGATACTGCCGCTGCCGCAGCTGCTGGGCCGGCCCATGCGCGCCGTGGTGCTGCCCGGCTGCGATGAGATTCGCCTGCCCGTGTCGCCCGAACCCGTCGGCCCCTGGACGCCCACCCAGCGCGAACTGCTGGGCCTGCCCTCGCGCGAAACCCTGGCCGCCGCAGCCCGCCAGGCCTGGCGCTACGCCTTGCAGGCGCCGCGGGTCGACGTGCTCTGGCGCACCAGCGAATCCGGCGAACACCTGATCCCCAGCGGTTTTGTGCAGGAACTGCTGCTGGCGCGCGATGAGGCGCCCGAAGAGACGGAACTCGCCGCCGACCCGCGCAGCCTGCGCGCCGTCGACATCCAGCCCACGCCGCATCCCTTTCCGACCGGCGAGGCCTTGCCCCTCACACGGCTTTCGGCCAGCGCCTATGAAGACCTGCGCCGCTGCCCCTACCGGTTTTTTGCGCTGCGCCAGCTCAAGCTGCAGGAGCCCGAGGAGCTGGAAAGCGAACTCGGCAAGCGCGATTTCGGCAACTGGCTGCACAGCCTGCTGCGGCATTTCCATGAGGCGCTCAAGGCGGCGCCCACAGCCGACCCGACCGCCCGCGTCATCATGATCAATGCGGCGGCCGACCAGGCCGCGCAGGAACTGGCACTCGGCGAAAGCGAGTTCCTGCCCTTTGCCGCCGCCTGGCCAGGCGTGCGCGAGGGCTACCTGACGTGGCTGGCCGGGCATGAAGCGACCGGTGCCACCTTTGATGAAGCCGAGGTCTGGCGCGAAATGCCGCTGGGCGAACTCACCTTGCTGGGCAAGCTGGACCGCATAGACCGCCAGGCCGACGGCCACGCGTTGCTCATCGACTACAAAACCGAGCCGCGCTCCACCACGGCCGAGCGCATCAAGAACGGCCAGGAAGACACCCAGCTGGCCTTCTACGCCGCGCTCATGAGCGACGACACCCTGGCCGCAGCCTACGTCAACCTCGGCGAAAAAGAGCCGACCAAAACCTATGAGCAAGCCGAGATCGTCGGCCTGCGCGATGAACTGATAGACAGCATCTTGACCGACATGGCCCGCATCGCACGCGGCGCGGCCCTGCCGGCGCTGGGCGAAGGCAAGGCTTGCGATTACTGCGCCGCGCGTGGTTTATGCCGCAAGGACTTCTGGAGCCTGGACGAAGAAGCCACGGCCGGGGAGGAGGGCGCATGACCCCACCGTCCAACACCTTGATCGCCCACGCCGCCGCCTACGAATGCAACGGCGAGCCGGTCTCGGCCGAGGCGTTTTACGCGATTGCCTGCGACCCGCGCCGCAGCGTCGCGGTCGAGGCCTGCGCCGGCGCCGGCAAGACCTGGATGCTGGTCTCGCGCATCGTGCGCGCCCTGCTGGACGGCGCCAGCGCCGCGCCCGGGCAGCAGGTCTTGCCGCATGAGATCCTGGCCATCACCTTCACCAAAAAAGCCGCCGGCGAAATGCGCGAGCGCCTGGACGACTGGCTCAAGGCCTTTGCCCATGCTGACGACGACACCCTGCAGCGCGAGCTTGAAATGCGCGGCGTGCGGCTGGACCTCGGCAGCGCCAAAGGCCGCAACGCCGCGCAGCAGGTGCGCGAGCAGCTCTCCAGCCTCTACCGCTCCATTCTGGCCAGCGGGCGCTCGGTGCAGATACGCACCTTTCACAGCTGGTTCGCCGCCTTGCTGCGCAGCGCGCCGGTCGCGGTGCTGCAGCGGCTCGAGCTGCCCGTCAACTACGAACTGCTGGAAGACGACGCGCCCGCACGCGCGCTGGTCTGGCGGCGCTTCTATGCGGCGGTCGCGGCCGATGCCGCGCTCAAGGCCGACTTTGAATCCGTGGTGCTGGCGCACGGCCGTTTCCAGGCCGACAAGGCCCTGCAGGCCGCGCTCGACAAGCGCACCGAGTTCACGCTGGCCGATGAAAAAGGCGTGATCGCCGCCTCGGTGCAGCCCTTCACCGCGCAGTTCACCGAATTCGGCGGCCTGGACGAACCCGAAGAGCTGCTCAGCACCAACCGCTTTCACCGGCAGGCCCTGAGGGACGCCGCCATTGCGCTGGGCCGCGCCAGTGCACCGACTTTTTCGGCCAAGGGCGTGGAGCTCGAACAGGCGCTGACGGCCGGCGACATCCCGGCCGCCATCGCGGCCCTGCTGACCGAAAAAGGCACGCCGCGCAAGTTCGGTGAAAAAATCGTCGGCATCGAACAGGTGCGCATTGCCCAGGACCTGGTGCTGCGCGTGGCCGCCGCCCGCCAGCAGCACGACGCCTGGCAATACCAGCAACGCCTGGCGCGGCTGACGCGCGTGCTGATCGCGCAGTTCACCGCCCTCAAGCGCGAACGCGGCTGGGTCGACATGAACGACGTCGAACGCGCCGCGCTGCTGATGCTGGCCGACCCTGTGCTGTCGGGCTGGGTGCAGGAGCGCCTGGACGCGCGCATACGCCACCTGATGATCGACGAGTTCCAGGACACCAACCCGCTGCAGTGGCAGGCCCTGTATGCCTGGCTCATCGGCTATTCGGGCGCGGGCACGGCGCCCAGCGTGTTCCTGGTGGGCGACCCGAAACAAAGCATTTACCGTTTCCGCCGTGCCGAGCCGCAGGTGTTCCGCGCCGCGCAGGCTTTTGTGGTGCACGGCCTGGGCGGCGATTTGCTGAGTTGCGACCACACGCGCCGCAACGCCGAGGCCGTCATAGACACCGTCAACGCCGCCATGGCCACGGCGCGCGAGGCCGACGGTTATGACGGCTTTCGCGAACACACCACCGCCTCGGGCCTGGCCGGCGCCGTGGGCCGGCTGCCGGCTATCCCGCGCAACAAGGATGAAGAAGAAGCCTCAACGCTGGCCGCCGGCTGGCGCGACAGCCTGACCATGCCGCGCGAACTGCCCGAGGAAACCCTGCGCACGCGCGAGGCGCGGCAAGCCGCAGCATGGATATCAGAGCAGATAGCCGGCGGGTTGCGGCCCCAGGACGTGATGGTGCTTTCACGAAAACGCGCAGGCCTCTTGCCGCTGCAGGATGAACTGCGGGCCTTGCACATTCCCGCCCAGGTTGGCGAAAAAACCGAGCTCATTGACTGCTGCGAAGTGCTCGATATGGTGGCGCTGCTCGACGTGCTGGTCTCGCCGCAACATGATTTGTCGCTGGCGCGCGCGCTGCGCTCGCCGCTCTTTAGCTTGGCTGACAACGAGCTGGTGCAACTCGCCCTGCTGCAGCGCGAACACGGCGCGCCCTGGTACGCGCTGCTGCAAAAAGAAGAACTGCTGACGCCCGAACTGCAAGGCCTGGGCGAAATACTCGCGCGCTGGAAGGGCTGGCTCGACAGCCTGCCGCCGCACGACGCACTGCAAGGCATTTATGACGACGGCGATGTGTTGGCCCGCTTTGGCGCCGCGGCGCCGGCCGCGCAGCGTGGCGCGGTGCTGGCCAATTTGCGCGCGCTGCTCGGCGTGTCGCTGGAGCTGGACGGCGGCCGCTACGCCACACCCTACGGTTTTGTGCGCGCCCTCAAGGCCGGCGGCACGCAGGCGCCGGCTACCGTCAGCAGCGAGGCGGTGCGCCTCCTGACCATCCACGGCGCCAAGGGCCTGGAGGCCGACGCCGTGCTGCTGCTGGACACCGACACCGTCGAGCGCAATGCCGACAGCATGGGCGTGCTGGTCGACTGGCCCGGCGAGGCAACCGAGCCGCGCAAGTTTGTGTTCCTGGTCAGTGAAAGCCGGCCGCCGGCCTGCGCCGCCGAGGCCCTGGCCGCCGAGCAGGCCGCGCGCAAGCGCGAAGAACTCAATGCGCTCTATGTGGCCCTTACGCGCGCGCGCCACACCCTGGTCATTTCCTCCATAGAACCCTACCGCGCCACCACCGAAAGCTGGTGGCAGCGCCTGCAGGGCTTGCTGGCCGAATTACCCGCGCCCGTGGCCGACGAAAGCGCCGGCCTGCGCCCTGAGGCTGCGGATGCCGGCGTGTTCTACCTGCCCGAATTGCCGGAGTTGCCCGAAAGCCTGATGCCCGAGCCGCCTGCTTCCGGGCATGTGGATGAGGATTCCCTGAAAGCCCGCATAGGCAAGGGCATGCACCGATTGCTCGAATGGGGCGGCGCGCTGTTACCCGAACAGGTGGCGGCCGCGGCCCGTGAATTCAGGTTGAGCCCGGCCCAGGCCGCACAGTCGGCCGCGCTGGCCGGCCGCATCCTGGCGGGCGAGGGCGCCTGGGTCTGGCGGCCCGAGGTGTTGGCCTGGCAGGGCAACGAGGTCGACCTGGTCCACGCCGGCCAGGCGCTGCGGCTGGACCGCCTGGTGCAGCGCAAGGACGCCGGCCATGAAGGCCACTGGTGGGTGCTCGACTACAAATCGGCTGTCGCCCCGCAGCGGCAGCCCGCGCTGGTCGCGCAGCTGCAGGCCTATCGCGCGGCGGTCCAGCGCATTTACCCGGGCGCACCGGTCCAGGCGGCTTTTCTCACGGGACAGGGAACTGTGGTCGTGGTGGAGTGATCTCACCAAACTTGCCCGGCATCCCTGCCGATTGAAAGGCAACCATGTTCAAGTTCAAGCATCTGACGGTTTCACTGGCCTTGCTGGCCGCCATTCCCCTCGCGATGGCGCAGGCGCCCGCCAACCCCACACTGCGCCTGCGTGCGACGATTGAAAAAGTCGACGCCACCAGCCTCACCGTCAGGGAGCGCAGCGGTGAAGTCATCACACTGGTGCGGCCCGCCGCGATGGACGTCTCCGAGGTCTACCCGCTGGCACTGGCCGACATCAAGCCCGGCAGCTACATAGGCACGGCCGCCATGCCGCAGGCCGACGGCAGCCAGCTGGCGCTCGAAGTGGTGGTGTTTCCCGAGGCCGCGCGCGGCACTGGTGAAGGCCATCGCCCCTGGGACTTGCGGCCCGAGAGCACCATGACCAATGCCACGGTGGCCGACCTGGCCGCCGCGCCCTCCACAGTGCCCGGCGGGCAAAAGCTCACGCTGCGCTACAAGGACGGTGAAAAAACCGTCATCGTGCCGCCCAATGCCCCCGTGGTGTCCTTCAAGCCCGGCAAGGCCGATGAGAACGTCTTGCTGGTGCCCGGTGCCAAAGTCATGATCACCGCGCAGGAACAGGCCGGCAAGCCGACCGCGCTGCGCGTGATCGTCGGGCGCAACGGCTTTGCACCGCCTATGTAGGCCCGGCTAGTGGCTCCTGGCAGGGCAGGGAACAGTCGTCGAGGTGGCTTAAGGGCCGGCGGCGGCTTTGCGGAGGTCGCAGGCCCCCATCCCTGCCTTCCCCCAGCGGGGGAAGGAGCAACACAAACAAACGGAGAGCGGAACAAAGACCTGGGGAATATTGATCCCCTCCCCCGCTGGGGGAGGGTTAGGGTGGGGGCCAACCGGCCTCACCCTACCTCAGCCTTTCGTAATTGGCTCAGGTCAGCAGCCTGCCGTCAAATCCCACAACGCCCACGTCCACAAAGGTGCTGCCCACGCGGTTGCCGTTGCCGTAGCTGACGCGCATGCCGCCCAGGTCGAAATTGGTGATGCCGTCCAGCGCATTGATCAGTGAGTCCCGCGTCACCTTGGCGCCGCCGCGGCGCAGGCCTTCGGCCATTACCCGCGCATTGACATAGGCCTCGAGGCCGAACAGCGTGTAGTCCTTCCAGCCGCTGGCCTGCATGTCGGCCTGGTAGCTGCGCACCAGCGTGTTTTTGTTGGACACCGGCGAGGGCACGATGATGGCGAAACCCACGCCGCGCCCCTTCTCGCCCATGGCCGCGATGTTGACGGCGCTGGCCGCGTTGGATAAACCGTAGACCGTGCTGGTGCCGCCCGCGTCGCGCAAGGCTTTCACGAACAGCGGCGCCACGCCCGACAGCACCATGATGACCACCTGCGGCTGGGCCTTCGCGATGGCCTTGGCGGCGGGTTCCACGTCGGTGCTGGTGTTGGTCGGCGTGGTGGCGATGATCGCCGGCTCCAGCTTCACCTCGGCCATGACCTTCTGGAACGAGGCCAGGATGGACAGGCCCAGCGGGTCCTTGGGGTGCACGATGCCGATGCGCGTGGTGCCCAGCGTCACGGCGGTGTGGATCAGTTTTTCGATTTCGGCGTCGAAGGTCGCGCGCACCCAGAACACATTGGGCGGGCTGTTCTTGCGCACCGCCGCGGCGCCGGCCACCGGGCCCACCACCGCGAAATCGCGAATGGTCTCCACAATGGCCGCGCAGGGGCGCGTGCCCAGCGGGCTCAGGATGCCGAGCACCGAGTTGTCGGCCTGGAAGGCCAGGGCGTTGGCCTTGGCGAGGTCCGGCTTGAACTGGTCGTCCGCCGTGACCAGCTCGACCTTGGCGCCGTTGATGCCGCCGGCCTTGTTCAGTGCGTTGAAATAGGCCGAAGCGCCTTTCACCAGGTCGCCGCCTATGCCCTTTTCAAGGCCGGTCTGGTCCACCGTGGTGCCCAGGCGCAAGGTGCGGGACTGGGCCCAGGAAGGCGCCGCGAAGACCGCCGCGGCCGTCCCGCATTGCTGAAGAAAACGCCTGCGGGCGGGGGGAAGGGCGGTCGGCTTGTTCAATCGGGTCTCCGGTTTTTGGGACGCGCGATTTCCGAGATGGTAAGCACGCTTATTAATCCTAGCATGGGGTATGCGGCACTTTGGTGAGGACCACGAGCTTCATCCAACAATTTTTCGGGCCAGTCTCAGATTTTGAGATTTGCTTAAGTTGTTCGTACTAAGAGTGGGGTGTTTTTACTGTCCGCACCTGTTGCTAGGAAATCACGGAGCGCTCCGCCAGGCCTTTTTGAAGAGGTCTGTTCGCGCGAAATGTGCACGCGCCATGCCGCCCCCGGCGAGCCTTTGTCGCGCCCCTGTAATAATCGGGTCATCCCTGTTCCGACCCGGCGCGTCCGCCTTTGACGCTTTGCCCTTCGCCACCGCGAACGTTTCGGTTTTTCTTCTCTGCTTAACCTGTGACCGCTGCACGCGGAATCCCCTTGACACCTGGCGCATCCTCTCTTGAATCAACACCCGCCGCCGCACTGCGCGTGGCCGTCATCGGCGGCGGCCCCGCCGGGCTGATGGCCGCCGAGGCGCTGGCCGGCGCGGGGGCTGCCGTGTCCGTGCAGGTGTACGACGCCATGCCCTCGGTGGGACGCAAGTTTTTGCTGGCCGGCATAGGCGGGCTCAACCTCACGCACTCCGAGCCGCCGCAGATTTTCCTGAGCCGCTACGGCGAGCGCGCCGCGCAACTGCAGCCCTTGCTGGCCGCTTTCGGTGCGGCCGAGCTGCGCGCCTGGGCCGAGGCCCTGGGCGTGGAAACCTTTATCGGCAGCTCCGGCCGCGTGTTTCCCAAGGACATGAAGGCCGCGCCGCTGCTGCGCGCCTGGCTGCAGCGCCTGCGCAGTGCAGGCGTGAAGTTTTCCATGCGGCATCGCTGGCTCGGTTGGGCCGACGACGGCGCACTGAAGTTTTCAACGCCCGCCGGCGAGGTGCTGGCGCAGGCCGATGCCGTGGTGCTGGCCCTGGGCGGCGGCAGCTGGGCGCGGCTCGGCTCCGACGGCGCCTGGGTGCCGCTGCTGGCCGCGCGCGGCGTGGCGGTCGCGCCGCTGCTGCCTGCGAATTGCGGCTTTGACGTCGCGGCGCGGCCCGACAGCCCTGCGCAGCTGCAAGAGGCAGTCGCCGAACCCGGCGAAACCCGCCGCGAATTTTTGCAGGAACTCATAGGCAAAAGCCCGCAGCCCCACGCCGGCTGGACCGAACACTTCGCCAGCCGCTTCGCCGGCCAGCCCTTCAAGTCCGTCGCCATCCATTTCACCGACTCCCGCGGCCGCAGCTTCAGTCGCAAAGGCGAGTTCATCGCCACCGCCACCGGCGTCGAAGGCAGCCTGGTCTATGCCGCGTCCCATTTGCTGCGCGACGAGATCGCCGCCCACGGCAGCGCCACCTTCATGCTGGACCTGCTGCCCGACAAATCAGCCGAACAGGTGCTGGTCGAGGTGCGCCATCCGCGCGGTTCGCGTTCCCTCTCCAGCCACCTCAAAAGCCGTTTGAACCTCGACGGCATCAAGGCCGCCATGCTCTACGAACTGCTGGGCAAGGACGCCATCGCCGACCCGGTGCGCCTGGCCGCCGGCATCAAGGCCTTGCCGGTGCGCGTCACGGCTGTCCGCCCCCTAGACGAAGCCATCAGCACGGCAGGCGGCGTGATGTTCGAGGCCATGGATGCGACATTGCAATTGCAAAAGCTCCAGGGCCCCAGCCAGCCCGTGTTCTGCGCCGGCGAGATGCTGGACTGGGAAGCGCCGACGGGCGGCTATTTGCTGACCGCCTGTTTTGCCAGTGGCCGCGCCGCGGGGCAGGGCGTCATTGCGCACTTCGGCTTGTAGCCCGATGGTCAGGGGATTCAAGCGCTGCTAATTAGTGAGCTTCTTTGCTTGCTGGCCTTGGGCATTACCAGGGTGGTGCAAAACCCTGGTTTGGATTGGTATTACATTCGCTATAACTAAAAGGCGTATGCCATGCACACTCTCAAACTGACCCAAATTGGCGATGCCATCGGCGTGATCTTGCCGCGCGAGGTGCTGGAGCGGCTCAAGCTTGAAAAAGGCGAGTCCGTGTTCCTGACGGAGACGCCGGACGGTTACGCCATCACGCCCCACAACCCCGCTTTGGACGAGCAGATCCAGGCCGGCCGTGAATTCATGCGTGAACACCGCGACGCCTTCCACCAGCTTGCTAAATGAACCGGCGTTGAGTCGACAAGCAGACCTTCGAGCCGGAAAAAAGTGATGTCACCAATAAAAAGGAGCTTGCCATGATTGTCCGTTTCAACATCGAACCCATGATGCAGGAAGAGTTCGAGTACCGCGTGAGCTACGAAGGCGAAGAGCTCTTTGGCGATGCCGGCCTGGACAGCGTCGAGGCCTGCATCGTCGCCGCCACCGAAGGCCTGGGCCAGGATGCCATTGCAGCTGAAGTGGCCTACAAAGGCATCATCAGCGGCACTTACGCACTGGCCTCGCTGGCACTGGCCTCGGCGCAGATCGCGCAGCATGCGCTGCAGACGACAGAGGCGATTGAAGAGGCAGCCCAGTAGCCCCGTCGTCAAATTGATGAAGCCGTATTCCGTCCTCTTTGTCTGCATGGGCAATATCTGCCGGAGCCCCACAGCTCATGGCGTGTTCCAACAGAAGGTTTTGGATCGCGGCCTTGGCGGCCAAGTGCAGGTCGATTCAGCCGGCACGCACAACTACCATCCCGGCAACCCGCCCGACGAGCGCTCACAGGCGCATGCCTCCAAACGAGGCTATGACCTCTCAGGCCTCAGGGCCCGGCAGATTTCGGATGCGGATTTTGAACACCACGACTTGATCCTGGCCATGGACTGGGACAACCTGGCTTTGGTGCAGGAGGAATGTCCCGCTGAGCATCTTCACAAAGTGCGCAGGCTCACGGAGTTTTGCTTGGCGCATGACAGCCCGGTGGTGCCTGATCCTTACTATGGCGGTAAGGACGGGTTTGAGCATGTGCTGGACTTGGTGGAGGATGCTTGCGAGGGGCTAATGCGCCACGTTGAGCAGCGACTGTAGCGGGACGATATCCAGGCTGGCCGGATTTGCAATCCGGTACATAGGCGCTTTGCTGCCGGTGGAGCCTGCGAGAGGTCTTTTGAACGCCGCTCTGGGAATAAAACCCGCAAGAAACGCGGATTTGAGGTGAATAAGGTGACGAGCCTTGACCCCGGCACTGGCTCCACAGTTAGGGCTGCTTGGTTCCCCACCTGACCCGGTTGGCCGCTTTACCATGCGGGAAGGCCCGTCAATAGCTATTGTAAGGGCAGGGGAGGAAGATTCAAGGGCCTACCAGCTACAAACCGCATCGCTGCGGTGGCCATAGATATATCGGCGAAGCTTTTATGAATCGTGTTCAGCTTTTGCCAATTATGGCCTTAGCCTCTCGCGAAGATAATTTCTTCAGCGCGTTCACTAAAAGACTAGGCATTTCAAACCTTGATCTCGGTGGTTGTATTATTTATCGATTCAAAACGCTACCGGTGCTAACTCGCATAGGATAGCCAACCTGCCAGACCAGTTTTGGGCGCACATGCTATTTAATTCTTACGACTTCATTTTCCTTTTTCTTCCCTGCACATTGGCCGGTTTCTTTCTATTCGGTGCTTTTGGGTACAAGCGAAGCGCATCACTTTTTCTGGTCTTGGCTTCTCTGTTTTTTTACGGTTATTGGGACGCCAATTATTTGCCATTGCTACTAGGCTCAGTCCTATTGAATTTTTCATTGGGGCGTTGGCTGTCTCCCGGGGAAAGAGCGACGGATAAATTGAGGCAGGCTTTGCTTCTTATCGGCGTTTCGCTAAATCTTCTGGCGCTTAGCTACTTCAAATACACCGGATTTTTCATTGAAACGATAAATGCACTTACCGCCGGTACATTGAGAGCCGAACATATCGTGCTTCCGTTGGCAATTTCCTTTTTCACAATTACGCAAATCGCATATTTGGTTGATGCGTATTCAGGAAAGGTGAAGGAATACAGTCTCTTGGATTACATGTTGTTTGTGACCACGTTCCAACATTTGATTGCCGGGCCGATCGTTCACCACAAAAGTCTCGCGCCACAGTTTCAGTCTTCGGAGTTTTTCCGGCCACAAATAGTGAACATCAGTGTCGGCTTGACGTTCTTCGTCATTGGACTAGCAAAAAAAGTGCTGGTTGCCGATCAAATGGCTCCTTATGCAGATGCAACATTCAGTATTGCTTCTGAAGGCGTTAAACCCTTTTTTCTAGAGGCTTGGCTTGGGATACTCGCCTTTATTGTCCAAATTTACTACGACTTTTCAGGATATTCAGAAATGGCAATCGGCTTGGGATTGCTATTCAATATTCGGTTGCCCGTAAATTTTGCCTCCCCATATCAGGCAGTAAATATAAGTGACCTTTGGCGGCGATGGCATGTCACTTTGTCGCAATTCTTGCGCGAATACCTTTTTACCCCACTTGCCCTATTTACAGCGCGCCGGGGTTGGGGCTGGGGTGTCTATCCTGCACTTATGCTAACAATGGTGATTGCAGGCCTTTGGCACGGGGCAGGCAATAACTATGTTCTTTTTGGGCTGCTCATGGGTGTCTATATCTGCGTGCATTACCTATGGCAGTCAGTCTGCCGAAGATGGATAAAAAAGACCAATTCCGCTACAGGAAATCTTGTTCGACGAGTCGCATCCAAAGTTTTGACCTTCTTTTGCGTCGTTGTTGCTTGGGTCATCTTTCGGGCTGATACGCCAAGAAGTGCATGGATATATTTGCAAGGAATGCTTTCCTCCACTGGGGGGAGCACTGGAACAATGCACTCCGGCCTTAACACGCTTTCCTCCGGCTCGATTGTTAACGCCTATATCGCAGTGCTGCCATGGATTGCGATAGTCTTATTCCTGCCCAATATCTTGTGGTGGATGGCTGATTATTCTCAAGAATTAGAGTTGGATAAAAAGCTGCGGCCCAAGCTGAGTCAGTTGCACCGTTTTTTAAAATGGCGACCGAATGTATGGTGGGGGTGTGCTGCAGGTATAGGCGCGGTGTTTTCTCTGATTGGAATAGGCGAAAAAACAGTGAATTTTATTTACTTCCAATTTTAATAGGCTGGTTTTTCCTTCAATAGGCCGAGTCTTTTCACTGCAATCTGTGTGAACTTGGTAGCGCCGATTAAGTTCATATGATCAATGTCGTACAGATAGGGTAGCGATATGCCGGATGTGCCGTCTGGAAGAGACTCATAGGGAAAACTATCCATCATCGAGCGGTTGATAAAATGGCGATTGCCAAGGCCATAAGATGCGGCGTCACTCATGACTATGTTCTGTGAACATTGCCGAAATTGTTGAAGTATTTGCTCGTAGGTTCGCAGATCTTCTTTTTTGTAATTAGCCATCATGTATGGGCTTTCCGGAAGATCAATTACATACAGATCGATACCTTCCCGATTTATTAATTTGCAAAAAGCATCAATCTTTTCTTTTATGTTTGCCTCGAACACAATGCTCTTTTGATTCTCTTTCCATATCAATTTTGACTCTGTCGATTCTTTTTCTATTAGGCCGGTGGCGGACGATTCGCGAGTTGATTCAACCTTGATGAAATGAGTCGACAGTGTTCTTTGCAATGCCTTTCCCGGGCTGGTTTCCGGATGCTCTTTCCACTTATATGCGAGCTTGATCATGTCCCTGGCTGAAGCCAAGTTATATCGGGAACGAAAGGTATTCAGTAGATTTGTGTGCTGAGCCAGCTGGGCTTCCTTCCCCTTGCGATTGGTGAATTGCCAGATACTGGTACCGTAGACGATCTTCTTTGGGTAGCCATTATTTTCGCGAAATTTCTGCATGATTGCTGGCAGTGTTTCGAGATACAGAGCCCCCATCATGCAAGCTGAGATATTCGGCGTTCCCGTGAGCTGGCTCACATTGTTGAAGTTCCATCCAGCATAGCTGTGAGAGTCGCCAATAAAAAATAACTCTGATTGAGTCAAACCGGCGGTTGCACAGCCAAACGAGCTGCTTTCACGAAGGCTTGCCAGATAGTTATCTGTATTGGCACGCAGACTATATTGACCCGCCGCAATAAGGCTCGCTGAGACAACAATAGCCGTTAGAAAAAACGCGAGTAGATAGCGTCTAGGACTTGTCATGGACAAGCGATGATCACGCATGAGATGGTGGCTTTTCTTTTCACAGCCTGTTCAACCGTCATTCCCGTTTCAGGAAACAAATGGTTTTCGATGATTTTCAAACCGGAAGCCACGACAAGCGCGGTAGCTTCGGCCGGCGAATTGAGCAGGTAAATGTGATCCGGTGCGGGCGAGTTCACCGGGACATTGATAAAAATCCGACCGTCTGAGGAAAGATTTTTAGCGACACCTTTGAGTAAAGAGAGTGGGTCTTCTACATGTTCCAATACTTCACTCAGCACTATGCTGTCAAAAGTTTCTGTAACCGTTCCAGCGGCGGCATCCCGCAAACTGAAGTCAATTTCCATCTTGATGCCTAGTTTGTCGAGACAGTGTTGAGTCAATTTCAATGATGTGTCGCTAATATCCCAGCCCGAAAGGCGAGACACTCGCCCGGATTTGGCCGCAAAATACATAAACAATCCATGTCCAGGGCCAATCTCCAGATGTCGACTATTGGGTTTATTTGAGGAAAAGAAGCTGCGCTTGAGCAGGCTGGCTGCGCCCCGATGGTTGCTCCAATAGAGTTGCGAGATTAATAAACCGTCCATGTATTTCGTCATGTAGTCCGGCTTGCCATAAACTGAGCTCTCGACTTGATTGAGGAGAGAGAACCGATATGTGCCAGTTCTTGAGAAGTGCAACTGCTCACGAGTGAATTCCTCGCACATCCAGCGGTAGCTCTCAATATATTTTGGCAGGTGATCTCCGGCTATCCTCAAAATGAGTTCGGCGAATTCATGAGCATCCTCCAGTTCTTGCGCAGTCCTTGAGATCAGCGCACGACCGAGGAATTTTTTATGTTCGGGCCACAATTTGAGGGTGGCGTCGATCAAGACTCTTAATGATGAATCTTCCGGGAAATCTGCAAGCAGTTGACTTTGTTCATTCATCGATGTTCTCTCTTTTTGCTTCCGGTAGATCAAGGTATTTCATATTTCCAGGCGCGGTTCCCGGAGTCATTGCAGAGATGATTTGATATGCAACTTCGCTGGCCGACGCATAACCGCGAGAGGATTGTGAGGCATTTGTCATGTCGGTCAGCATACGAGGGGGGCGCACGATAACAAAGTTTTTCGACGGAATTTCCCTTGCGATCGCACAAATCCAGCCCTCAATTGCACATTTCGCAGCCGTATAGGCGCTGAATTTTGGTTCTGGATGCACGACAAAAATCGATGAAATCGTTAGAAATGTCCCGCCTGGCTTAAGTACTTGAAGCAACCCGTAGCTAGTTCGTACGGTAATGCCCAAAGCGATGGATACATAAGCCAACACGTCTTCTTCCGATTGCTCCGGCAGGCTCGCGGCAATCGGTGGGGGTAACGCACTATTGATGAGTACGTCGATTTCGATGGCATTTCTTTTTATGGTTCCTAGAACTGCCTCCACGCCAATAGAGGTAGAGACATCGCCTTGAGCTAGCGTGGCTTTTCTTCCTAGTGACTCTATGTCTTGTTTTATGCTTAAGGCTTCAGCGGTGTTTGATCGATAGTTAACAACTACATCAGCGCCGTGAAGCGCAAAGGCGCGCGCCAGGACTGAACCCAGTCCGCGGCTTGCTCCAGTGACAAGTATGGTCTTTCCAGCGAATTTATTTGATATTCCGATTGCTGCTTGCAAGGTCGACAAGTCAAATCGAACGGGCTCGGGACGAACCCACGAGACAATGTTGAATGAGACTATGCCCGCTCCCATCCCTGTAATTTCGATGTGATTGAATTGTTGGTGAAGCTCCGCACTTAGGGCGCTCAAGTTGAACTGTGTGGCTTCGATTTTGTTGTCGAAAGTAAACTCGAAATTGGTGAACAAAGCCTGTCGACCTGGAATCTGCATGCCAACCAAATAACTCGCCCAGCATATCGCCTCAATCTGGTGCATTGGGAGTTGCTCCACCCGCAACTCGAAGTCATTTGCTAATTTCTCAATTGCATTGATATCAATCTGATAGCGCCTGGCCTCTTCTATGATTTCAGGTATGTCATCCTTAAAGTTAATTCCGGCCCTGGCCGCTAGCAGGGGGGAGAATTTTCTTGGGCGCATTTCGATGCTTGCAGATGAAGCATTCGCCCAAGTAAAGCTCAAACTCATGCGAATGCTTGCATTCTTCCGGATACGAACGACGACTTGATGCCCTTTGTCTTCGATTTGAACTTGATATTCTTCATCCAGAAATAAGGGTTTCTTGAAATTCACCTTTATGAATTCCAACTGAAACGCGCGTCCTTTTGCCCAATGACCAAGCGACCAAAGCACGGCAGCGCAGCCGTAGAAGACGCGGCGCCCAAAAGGGGTGGAGTGAGCGTATTGCTCATCCAAATGAAGAGGATTGATGTCGTGCGACAGTTGCGCAAAAGTCGTCAGTTGCTGTTCGCTGAACTTCATATCAAGACGCTACAAACACTGAGTGGTTCAATTGGGCATTGATGGTTTCTTTGGCACTGAGGTCGAAGACCCACAACGTACTTCCATCAGGGTCGGTTTTTTCAAGGGTAAAGCCGAGTTCAAGATAAAGTTCTGCAACCATTCCATTCTTTGCGGTGGGCACATAGCGTCCCATTATTTTTTTCAGAGACAGGTCTAAGGCGCTTTGCAGGATGCGCTTGAAAAGTAGACGCTCGACCCCTCTTTTCAATACTCTGCAGCTCATTAGCCAGGTGTCGATGCTGAGATATTGCTTTTCTACAGTTGCCATAAATACGGAAATCAGGCCGTACTGGCTAAAACGATCCTCGAGCCTTACCATGAAAGTCAATGCCGATGCATCGTTCATCCATCCTCGAATTTGCGTTTCTGTATACCGGCGTGTCGTTAGATTGAATTGATTGGTCTTGTTTATTAGTTGAGTTATACGGGGGATATTGATTTCATCAAATGGTGAGACACTGCCTCTCATTTGGAGGTCGCGCAAATACTCGTTGTAATCGCCAGCTTTTAGCTGAGCAGAACTCCGTTCAACTGCTGACCGATAAGACGCGGTGCGATTCATGTCCTCCTGAGTCAATGCGACAACGTCAAGCAACTTGCATTGTCCGAGGGCACGAGCATATTCTGCGGGATCGTCGGGTAGGGGGAGAATGGCCACTTGCGGCAGGCTCCGGCGAACTATCTCCCGTTCGGCGGGATTGTCATCCACAAATATCATGGAATCCAGGCCAATGTTCAGGGCGGCCGCAATGTCTATTAGGTTTTGATCCTTTGGCTGCCAATTTGCGCAGAAGTAGCTGAAATCTTCAAGCTTTAAAACCATTTCGCTGCGCTTGAGAAAGGGCTCTTGCGCTGTATCGAGATCATTCTTGCTACAGGCTGCAAGCAGAATGCCCCTATTTTTTAATGCCTTGATCGCGGTCTGAAATCTTCTGAATCCTTCGCCTCCGCTGGAGTCCTCGCCAATTTGAATTCCAGAAATTCCATCGTCGCCAATCACGCCCCCCCAAAGTGTGTTGTCGAGATCGAGCACCAGGCATTTTCTGTTCTTGCCGTATACGCCAGCGATGACGGCGGCTAAGTTGTCTGCATAGACCGTCCAAAATGGCTCAGCGACCGGAATTTTGGAGAGGTCGTATAGCCGATCGTCACGCCATGCTCTCCCGCCGTGGAATCTGGCCATCGCAGACACGCCGTTGAAATGAACGTACGACGGAGCTTGGAGGGCAAGTGCTCGATTAACGTCCAGGATGTAGTTGGTGACGCTTTTGGCATATTTGACTTCGTAGTTACCGAATGCTCCGATGTCTTCGAGTTCAAAATCATTGGCAATGATTTCGCAATCCAGGAGGTGATGCGCTGCTTTCCAAAGCGAAAGCCAGCGCTCGATTTCAGATTCGAGTTCTTCAAAATGCAGATGTTCTCGCCCAACATAAAAGTAACAAAGATCGGGGGCGAATAGTTGCAGTTCACGGTCTTGCGAAAGAATCGCTTGTTCATGCAGGCCATACTCGGAAACCCACAATTGCGCAAAAATTCCGCGTTTCAACAACTGCAGTTGAAGCCATGGCTGTACTGCCTGAAATGTATACCCTGACAGGACCGCTATTTTCTTGATTAAGAACCCAGCTTCTACGAACGTTTCAAGTGAAATCTTGCTTAGACTTCGAGCCAGCATCGGGGCTTGACTTGGATTGAAGTCTTGTGCGGACAAGGCATCAAGAATTAAGGAGAGAGCTTCCCGTGGACTGTCCTCGATTGCCGTGTGGATCTTTGACCGAAGGCTTGGCATTTTTTAGTTAACGAAGTTTAGTTGCCCTGGATTTTTGCCTGAACCAAGTCAACCAGATCACCCGCAGTTTTTAGCCTATGCACTTCACTTGCAGTGATTCGAATTGAAAATTCGCGTTCCGCTGCAACAATTAAATGTACGTGCGCAAGTGAATCCCATCCTTCAACATCATCCGCAGTCAACTCACGGTCAAAGATGACTTCATCGTTGTCAAACACATCGCGCATCAAGGTTTGCAGGCGTTGTTCAATCTGTGGCATAAAATTTCCGGGGTAAGTTGGAGATGAGGAGTTGAAGCAACTTAGCGATGGTTGCTGGTCATTGACGGCGTTGGCAAATATTTTAGCAGGCGGAGCCGATTCACCCTCGACTGAAGGATGTGGAAATGGGGTCGCGAGATCTCTTCCACCATTTTAGTTGCAAGACAAAAGCTGAGGTGGGACTTGACGTAGGTCTGTGAGTAGAGTGGTGATAGCGCTTTAGAATCGTTCCATGTCCTATCTCGTCCTAGCCCGCAAATACCGCCCCAAAAATTTCTCTGAAATGGTGGGGCAGTCGCATGTGGTGCAGGCCCTGGGCAATGCGCTGGCTACCAAGCGTTTGCACCATGCTTACCTGTTCACCGGCACGCGGGGCGTGGGCAAGACGACGATTTCGCGGATCCTGGCCAAGTCGCTGAACTGCCTGGGGCCGGACGGGCAGGGCGGCATCACGGCCACGCCTTGCGGTGTGTGCCAGGCCTGCACCGACATCGACAGCGGGCGTTTTGTGGATTACACGGAGCTGGATGCCGCGTCCAACCGCGGTGTCGACGAGATTGCCCAGTTGCTCGAGCAAGCGGTTTACAAACCCGTTGTGGGCCGCTTCAAGGTCTTCATGATCGACGAAGTTCACATGCTCACGAACACGGCCTTCAACGCCATGCTCAAGACGCTGGAGGAGCCCCCCGAATACCTGAAGTTCGTGCTGGCCACGACGGACCCGCAGAAGGTGCCGGCCACGGTGCTGTCGCGCTGCCTGCAGTTCAACCTGCGGCCCATGGCGCCCGAAACCGTGCTCGAGCATTTGACGCAAGTGCTGGGCGTCGAGAATGTACCGGCCGAGCCGCAGGCGCTGCGCCTGCTGGCGCGCGCGGCGCGCGGCTCCATGCGCGATGCGCTGTCTTTGACCGACCAGGCCATCGCCTTTGGCTCGGGCTCGCTCGATGAAACCAGCGTGCGCACCATGCTGGGCAGCGTGGACCGCAGCTATGTGTACCGCCTGCTGGACGCGCTGGCGCGCGGCGACGGCAAGACCGTGGTGGAAACCTCGGAAGCGTTGCGGCTCAACGGCCTGAGCGCGGCCTCCACGCTTGAGGAAATGACCACGGTGCTGCAGCGCATGGCGGTGCTGCAGGCGGTGCCTGAGATGGGTGAGGGCGGCGACGATGCCGACCCGGACATCGCCGAAACGGCGCGGCTGGCGCGCGCGCTGCCGGCCGACGAGACCCAGCTGCTTTACAGCCTGTGCCTGCATGGCCGTGGCGAGCTGGGCCTGGCGCCTGACGAATACGCGGGCCTGACCATGGTGCTGCTGCGCCTGCTGGCCTTCAAACCCTCGGCTTCTTCGGCCAGCACCCATGCGGGGGGTGCCGCCGAGCCCGGAAAAAAGCCTCAGCCTGAGGTCGCGCGGGCTGCTGCGCCCGCGCCGGTCGCCGCACCTGCGACGGCAGCGCCGGCCCCGGCGCCTGCATTTGAAAGACGGCCACCTGCAGCGCCTCCGGCAGCCCAGCCGCCGGCTGCCCAGGCTGAGCGCGCGCAGGCCGCGCCCCATGTCACCGCCAGCGCCCCGGCCATGCCGGAGCCGCCGCCGGTGCAGGCTGCGCCCCCGCAACAGCCACAGCGCCCTCCGGCCAGCGCGCCTTCGACCACGCCCCCGCCGCTGGTGCCGGTGCCCCTGGGCGAAGCCTGGAGCCAGACCGTCAACCAGATGGTCGCGGCCGAGGCCGTGGCGGCCCTGACGCGCGAGCTGGGCCTGCAGTCGGAGCTGCGCAGCCAGGACGGCGCGCTGTGGACGCTGCGGGTGGAGCGCGAGTCGCTGAACCAGGCGGCCGCGCGCGAAAAGCTGCAGATCGCTTTGCAAATCCATGTGGGCGACCCGGCCCTCAAGCTGGTGGTGGAGGTCGGCCCCGTCACCGACACCCCGGCCCGCCGCAATGGCGCCGCCGCGGCCGAACGTCAGCGCGCGGCCGAAGAACTGATACAAAACGACCCGCTGGTGCAGGACATGATGCGCGACTGGGGAGCGAAAATTGTCCCCGGCAGCATACGGCCGCTGGCCGCCAAATCGATATGATCAAAGACAATTCGTAAGTACGCATTCCAGGCGCCCCGACACCGCCCAAACTCCCCGATTTCACGATTCAAAAGGAAGACCCCATGTTTAACAAAGGACAACTCGCCGGCCTCATGAAGCAGGCCCAGGCCATGCAGGACAACCTCAAAAAAGCCCAGGACGAACTGGCTTTTGTGGAAGTGACGGCCGAGGCCGGCGCCGGCCTGGTGAAGGTCACCATGACCTGCAAGCACGACGTCAAGCGCATCGAGATCGACCCCAGCCTGCTGGCCGACGACAAGGACATGCTGGAAGACCTGGTGGCCGCGGCCTTTAACGCCGCCGTGCGCAAGGCCGAGGAAGTCAGCCAGGAAAAGATGGGCAAGCTGACAGCCGGCCTCCCACCCGGCATGAAGCTCCCCTTCTAAAACTGTGGGCCCCCACGTTCGCTCGCTGCGCGTAGCTCTCTGCCCCCCGAGGGGGCGCTGCGCCTGCGGCCCGGCAAAGCCGGTTCCGCGGCCCCGGCTGATCTCGTGCAGGCACACGCTTGCGCCGCATTAACTTCCACCATGGCTGATTCCAATGCTCTCGAAGGCCTGACCCAGGCGCTGCGCAAGCTGCCGGGCGTGGGCGCCAAGTCGGCGGCGCGCATGGCGTTTCATTTGCTGCAGCATGACAAGCCCGGCGCCTTGCAGATCGCGCGCGCGCTCGAGCATGCGGTCGGCAGCGTGCGGCACTGCAGCCTGTGCAACACCCTGACCGAGCAAGAGCTTTGCACCACCTGCGCGAACCCGCAGCGCGACCGCAGCAAGCTGTGTGTGGTCGAGACGCCGGCCGACCAGGCGGCGCTGGAGCGCACGCTGGCCTACAAGGGCCTGTACTTTGTGCTCATGGGCAAGCTCAGCCCGCTGGACGGCATAGGCCCCAACGACATCGGACTGCAAAAGCTGTTCGACCGCGTCGTGCCCAAGGACGAGCGCGGCGAGGCGCTGCCGCCGGCCTCGCGCGAGGTGCAGGAAGTGATCCTCGCGACCAACTTCACGGCCGAAGGCGAGGCCACGGCGCACGTGATTGCCCAGGCACTCAAGAGCCGCGGGGTGCAGGTGACGCGCCTGGCGCGCGGCGTGCCGGTGGGCAGCGAACTTGAATACGTGGACCTGGGCACGATTGCCCATGCGCTGGTGGACCGCCGCTGAGGGGCGGCGCTATTTTTTTGATTGCGGCCGGGCCATGATCGCAACGGCCGCAACGACACAACAACAAACGAAAGGAACCCACCCATGACATTCGCACGCTTCACCATTGCCTATTGGTGTGTCCTGATCGCGGCCCTGTTGCCGATCGCCTGCGCGGCGCTGGCCAAGTACGGCATGACGAGCACGCCGCGGCGCGACGGCGGCTATGACAACCACAACCCGCGCGGCTGGCTGGCGCGGCAGACCGACTGGCGCGGCCGCGCGAATGCGGCCCAGCACAACACCTTTGAAGCCCTGCCGTTTTTCTTCGCGGCGGTGATCATCGCGCACCTGCTGCAAGCCGGGCAGACGCGGCTGGACATCCTGGCCCTGCTGTTTGTCTTTCTGCGCATCGCCTACATCATGATGTACGTGGCCGACCTGGCCAAAGCACGCTCGGCCGTCTGGGCGGTCGCGCTGTTCATCAACATCTGCATCCTTTTTTCCGGCTATCGCTGACGAGTGGCGCGGGCGGTAACCTTTGGTAACCGCAGCGCATGATTTTTGGTAAAAACCCGCACGGGATGACCCCGATGCGGGTTTTTTTACGTCTCGATAAGCTTGTGCCATCCACAAGAAGAGAGGCTTTGAATGAACCGCCATCCCCTGATTTCCCGCCGCGGCTTTGCCGGCGGCACCGCGCTGGCTGTGGCGACGCTGGCATTCCCGTCGCTGCGCGCCCAGCCCAAACCCGAGAAGAGCAAGATCTCGATTGCGGTCGGCGGCAAGGCTGCGTTTTATTACCTTCCGCTCACGATCTCCGAGCAGCTGGGCTACTTCAAGGCTGAGGGCCTCGACATCGAGATCAGCGATTTTGCCGGCGGCGCGCGCGCGCTGCAGGCCGTGGTGGGCGGCTCGGCCGACGTGTGTTCGGGCGCGTTCGAGCACACCATCAACCTGCAAGCCAAGAACCAGATGTTCCAGGCCTTTGTGCTGCAGGGCAGGGCGCCGCAGATCGCCTTCGGGATCTCGACGAAGAACATGCCCAACTACAAGACCCTGGCCGACCTGAAGGGTAAAAAAATTGGCGTGTCGGCGCCGGGCTCGTCGACCAACATGATGGCCAACCTGGTGCTGTCGCGCGCGGGCCTCAAGCCCGGCGACGTGAGTTTTATCGGCGTGGGCACGGCGGCCGGCGCACTGACCGCGCTGCGCTCGGGCCAGATCGACGCGATGAGCAACACCGACCCGGTGATGACCATGCTTGAGCAAAAGGGCGAGGTCAAGATCATCAGCGACACACGCACGCTCAAAGGCACGGTGGAGGTGTTCGGCGGCTCCATGCCGGCGGGCTGCCTGTATGCGCCCCTGGAGTTCGTGCAGAAGAATCCCAATACCTGCCAGGCGCTGGCCAATGCCATCGTGCACGGCCTCAAGTGGCTGCAGACGGCCGGCCCGGGTGACATCATCAAGACCGTGCCCGAGAGCTACCTGCTGGGCGACCGTGCACTCTACCTGGCATCTTTCAACAAGGTGCGCGAGGCGATTTCGCTGGACGGCATCATTTCCGACGACAGCGCGCGCACGGCGCTCAAGGCGCTGGCGAGCTTTGACCCCACGGTCAAGGCCGACAAGATCGATCTCGCCAAAACGTATACCAATGAGTTTTCACGCCGCGCGAAAGAGCGCTTTAAGGCTTGAGCTTTCCGCCGGAACGAATCCCCCAAGCTGCCTGCCTCGTGCAGGCAGCTTGCTGTAAGCTCCCGCCATGCCAGAACCCGCCAACGCCTACGCCCTGGAGCTGATCGACATCAGCTGCACCTTTCGCTCGCGCGACGATGCGGGCCAGCGCTACACGGCGGTCAGCGACACCACCTTGCGCATACGGGCCGGTGAATTCGTGTCGGTCGTCGGGCCCACGGGGTGCGGCAAATCGACCCTGCTCAACATAGGCGCCGGCCTGCTCGAGGCCTCGTCGGGCGAGGTCAGGGTTTTTGGCCAGCCGCTGGCCGGCATCAACACGCGTGCCGGCTATATGTTCCAGACGGAAGCCCTGATGCCCTGGCGCAGCGCGCTGGCCAACGTCATGATGGGCCTGCAGTACCGCGGCGTCCCCGACGATGAGGCGCGCCGCCAGGCGCAGGCCTGGTTGGAGCGCGTGGGCCTGGGCGGCTTCGGCGACCGCTACCCGCACCAGCTTTCGGGCGGCATGCGCAAGCGCACCGCGCTGGCCCAGGTGCTGGCGCTGGACCCGGACATCATCCTGATGGACGAGCCTTTCAGCGCGCTCGACATCCAGACCCGCCAGCTCATGGAAAACGAGGTGCTGGAACTCTGGGCCGCCAAGAAGAAGGCGGTGCTCTTCATCACCCACGACCTCGACGAGGCCATCGCCATGAGCGACCGCGTAGTCGTGCTGTCGGCCGGCCCGGGCACGCACCCCATGGGCGAGTTCGCGATCGACCTGCCGCGCCCGCGCGACGTGGCCGAGGTGCGCCACCAGCCGCGTTTTGTCGAGCTGCACACGCAGATATGGAACGTGCTGCGCGATGAGGTGCTCAAGGGCTATACGCAGCAATTGAAGAAGGCTGCCTGAGCATGTGGCGGCATATCAATCCTTCTGAAAAAAACCTGCGCGCCTGGCAAATCGGTTTGCTGGTCGTCATCCTGCTGGTCTGGCACGCGGCGTCGCGTGACCAGAAGATCGCTTTTTTCCTGGGCGAGCCTATCAAGGTGGCGGGCCGGGTCTGGGGCTGGTTCATGCCTTTCGGCTTCGGCCCCAGCGCGCTGTTTCCCGACGGGCTGCCCGGCAATGCCGACATCTATTTGCACCTGGGCACGACCTTGCTGGAGACCGTGCTGGCGTTCGGCATAGGCACGGTGCTGGGCCTGGCCTGCGGCCTGTGGCTGGCGCTCGCGCCCACGGCCAGCGCCATCCTGGATCCCTACATCAAGGCCGCCAACTCCATGCCGCGCGTGATCCTCGCGCCGATCTTCTCGCTGTGGCTGGGCCTGGGCATCTGGAGCAAGGTGGCGCTGGCCGTCACGCTGGTGTTTTTCATCGTGTTCTTCAACGTATACCAGGGCGTCAAGGAAGTCAGCCCGGTGGTGCTGGCCAATGCCCGCATGCTGGGTGCCAACCAGCGGCAGCTGCTGCGCACCGTGTATTTGCCCAGCGCCACGAGCTGGGTGTTCTCCAGCCTGCACACTTCGGTGGGACTGGCCTTTGTCGGCGCGGTGGTGGGTGAATACCTGGGCTCGGCGCGCGGGGTGGGCTATCTGATCCTGCAGGCCGAAGGCACCTTCGACGTCAACACCGTGTTCGCCGGCATCGTGGTGCTGACGGCCTTCGCGCTGGTGCTGGACGGCATCGTGGGCCGGCTCGAGAAACGCCTCATGAAGTGGCAGCCGCGCAGCGGCGAGACGGAAAAGCTCTGACGCTTTGCGCATCCCCTTTCCCTGTAGCGCAAGTTCCTGTCGTCCTACAGTCTCCGGCTGCTTGCCTGCTTACAGTCAAGGCCGGACTTGCGCCATTCCGTGCCTGCTTGCCGCCGCGCAAGGGGAGGCGGGCAGGCCGGCATCCAAAACTCCAAGGAAAACGCCATGAACCTTTCTCTCAGCATAGGCCCGCTTGTTTCCCTGATCGCGGGCGTCCTGATCCTGATCATTCCGCGCCTGCTCAACTACATCGTGGCGATCTACCTGATCGTCATCGGCCTGATAGGCCTGTTCGGCGTCGGCACCCTCAAGCTTTAGCGGCAGGCCCCTGGCGGGCCGCGCTGTCGCTGCCCGTGATGGCGGCGATTTTGGCCGCGCTGCGCCTGAGCTGGCCCACCAGCGCCTGAATGCGCTCCGGCGGTATGCGCGAGGAAATCGCCGACACGCTGAGCGCCATGCAGGGACGCTGGTAACTTCCGGGCACCGCCATGCCCACCGCCGTCACGCCCTCCATTACGGCGTTAACCCCCACTGAATAACCTTTGTCCCGCGCCTCGCTGACGTGGCGGGTCACGTCCTCGGGCGTCATGCGGCAAAACGCCGGCAGGTAGGGGCTGTTGGCCGTGACCAGCCGGCCCGACTCGGCTTCGGGCAGGGCGGCCAGCAGACACAGGCCCGCCACGCTGGCGCCTATGGGGCGGCGATCGCCCAGCGCAACCACATTGGCCTTGATGGGGTAGGCGCCTTGCGCCCGCCACAGGCACAGCACGTCATCGTGGCTGCGCAACATCAGGTAGACGGTGTCTTCGGTGGCTGCGGCAAGTTCTTCCACCACGCTGCGCACCTGCGGAAACTGCGTGACCGGGTTGGGCGCCGCCATGCCCAGTTCAAACAAACCGCTGCCCAGCGCATAGCGCCGGGTCTCCGGGCTTTGTCGCACCAGGCCGGCCAGCTGCAGCGACTGGAGGATGCGGTGCGCCGTGGGCCGGCTCAGGCCGGTGGCATGGCACAGGTCCAGGATGCGGATGCCTCCCACGCCGGTGCGGGCGATTTCGCGCAGCAGTTCGCAGGCCCTGTCGACGGTCTGTGCGCCGGCGGTACTGTCCGTGTCGGTGGTTTCGTGCTTCATGGGTGGAGCATAAAGGGTGCTAGCTAAGAAGTCCAAATAACGTACGAAAAATCACTTTCTCTTGAAAGTGGACTGCCCATGGCTGGCTTTTGTTTGGTTCTAATGCTGGTGATTTTTAGAATTGGGACTGAAAAGTAAGTTCATATATAGGACTTATTTTGATGAGAAATAACCCACATCGACAAAAACCAGGAGACATGACATGAACTCAGGACGCCGTTTGACCCTGCTGTGCGCCGTAGCCGGACTTGCCTTTGCGGGCGCCGCGCAGGCGCAGGGCTACCCCACCAAGCCGATCCGCATTGTGTTGCCCTACAGCGCCGGCGGGCCCGCCGACGTGATGGTGCGCGCCATCAGCCAGAAGCTGGGCGACAGCTGGGGCCAGCCCTTCATCGTGGACAACAAGCCCGGCGCCAACGAGATCATCGCGGCCGACATCGTGGCCAAAAGCCCGGGCGACGGCTATACCTTCCTGGTGGCTTCCGACGGCGCCTACAGCCTGAACCAGAACCTCTATCCCAAGATTCCCTACGACCCGGTCAAGGACTTCGTGCCGGTCGCCAAGCTGGCCGTCGGCAACCTGATGCTGGTGACGCGACCCGACTTCCCGGCCGCCAACGTCAAGGAGTTCATTGAGCAGGTCAAGCGCAACCCGGGCAAGTTCAATTACGGCTCCATAGGCGCGGGCGGCGTGAACCACCTGGCCTCGGCCTGGTTCAACAGCATCAACGGCCTGCAGATGGAGCACGTGGCCTTCAAGGGCCTGCCGCCCGCCGTGCAGGAACTGATGGCCGGCCGCATCGACGCGATGTTCGCGGTGACGGGCGGTGTCGCGCCTTTCCTGGAGACGAACAAGATCAAGGCGCTGGCCGTGTCGGGCCGCAACCGGCAGCCGGCCGCGCCCAATGTGCCGACCTTCGCCGAGGTCGGCTACCCGACGTTTGACGCGTCCTATTACTTCGGTGTGGTCGCGCCCAAGGGCACACCGCCCGAGATCAGCGCCCGCTTCGCGCGCGACCTGAGCCAGGTCATCAACACCGCAGAGTTCAAGAGCAAATACCTGCAGCCGCTGGGCTTCGAGGCCGTGGGCGACACGCCCGAGCAGTTCGCGGCCTTCCTGAAGTCCGATCGCGAACTCGGTGCGCAAAAGGTCAAGGTTTCCGGCGCCAAACTTGAATAACTCCAGCTACCCCTGGGAACCCCACGATGAAAAAAACCACCGCCCTGCGCTCCGACATCGCCTGGACCTCGCCCGACGCCATAGGCGTGCACGGCTACGACCTCTGCAATGACCTGATGGGCGAGGTCAACTTCGGCGACATGGCGTTCCTCGAAGTCACGGGCCGCCTGCCCGACGCGAACGAGTCGCGCATGTTCAACGCCATCCTGGTCACGCTGGTGGAGCACGGCATCGTGCCGTCCACCCTGGCTGCACGCATGACCTATGCGGGCGCGCCCGAAGCTTTGCAGGCGGCCGTCGCGGCCGGCCTGCTGGGCCTGGGCAGCGTCTTTGTAGGTTCCACAGAAGGCTCGGCCCGCATGCTGGCTGCCGCCTTGCCCGAGGGACGTGGCGGGCAGGGCGCGGCTGCTGATGCGTCGCTGGCCGGCCTGGCCGAAGAGATCGTGCAAAGCCACAGGGCCGAGAAAAAAATCATCCCCGGCCTGGGCCACCCCATCCACAAGCCGGTGGACCCGCGCACCTTGCGGCTGTTTGCGATTGCGCAGCAGACCGGTTTCCATGGCCGCTACGTGGCGCTGATGCAATGCGTCGCCGATGCGGCCGGCGCGGCCTATGGCAAGCCGCTACCCGTCAACGCCACCGGCGCCATAGGCGCGTTGTGCTGCGAGATGGGCCTGTCCTGGAATGTCTCGCACGGCCTGGGCGTGATGGCCCGCGCGGTCGGGCTGGTCGGCCATGTGCTGGAAGAAGCCCTGCACCCCATGGCCATGGAGCTCTGGCACCGGGCCGAGGACGAGGCCACGGCGCATGCGCGCGGCAAGCTTCGCGGAAAAACCGACGGCACAGCTGGCGGCAAGGGTGATTGACCCATGTTGCCACCGCTTGAAGTCCTGAAGCTCTACCCGCCGCACGGCGGCACCCTGGCCTCCATGCTGCAAAGCCGCGCGGCCGTCGCCGGCGACCGCGAATTCGTCGTTTACCAGGGGCGCTCCTTCCGCTATGCGCAGGTGCTTGAAGAAGTGAGGCGTGCCGCGGCCGTTCTCGCCGGCAAGGGTGTGAAACAGGGCGACAGGGTCGGCGTGATGTCGCTGAACCATCCGTCCAGCGTGTTCGCTTTTTTTGCGCTGGCCGGGCTGGGCGCCATCATGGTGCCGGTCAATCCCGACTACGGCGTGGAAGAGGCGCGTTATGTGCTTCAGCATGCGGAGGTCTGCGGCGTCATCTGTTCAGGGGCCGCCTTGCCGACCGTGCAGGTCGCCTGCACAGGTCCTGCCGCCACGCCCTGGCTGATGCTGAACGAAACCGGTTTTGCGGATGTGCCGGCGTCCGTAGCAGCCCCGGAGCCGCTGGACGACCCGGACGCCACCTGCGTGTTCATCTACACCTCGGGCACCACCGGTTTCCCCAAGGGCGTGATGCACAGCCAGCGCAGCCTGCTGACGGCCGGCGAGGGTTTTGTCGCGCGCATGTATCTGCAGCCCGACGACAGGTTGCTGTGCGTGCTGCCGCTGTTCCACATCAATGCGATTTTTTATTCGCTGGCCGGCTCGCTGGCGGCGGGCGCGACGCTGATTCTGGAGCCGAAATTCTCCGCATCGAAGTTCTGGCAGACGGTGAAGGAAACCGGCGCGACCGAAGTCAACACCATCGCGGCGGCCAGCAGCATTTTGATGCGGCGGCCGCGCAGCGAATATGTGCCGGGCCACAAGCTACGGAAAATTTACGGCGCGCCGTTCGACGAGGAAACCTTCCGGGTCTTCCAGGACGAGTTCCATGTGCCGACCCTGATCGAAGGCTACGGTATGTCGGAAATCCCGGGCGCGCTGAACAACCCCTTTCCCGGGCCGCACAAGGTGCGCAGCATGGGCCGGCCCAGCCGCCACCCGGATCCGGCCGTGTCGCTGGCCGAGTTGCGTATCGCCGGCGACGACGGGCAGTTTTTGCCGCCGGGGCAGGTGGGCGAGCTGGTGGTGCGTACGCCCATCGTCATGCAGGGCTACTTCCGCGACGAGGCGCAGACACGCGCGGCTTTTCGCGACGGCTGGTTCCTGACGGGCGACCTGGCCTATGTCGATGAAGACAATTTTTTCTGGTTCGTCGCGCGCAAGAAGGACATCATCCGCAAGCGCGGTGAAAACATCTCCGGCGCGGAACTGGACCGTGTGATCGGCAACCATCCCAGCGTACTGGAGGCCGCCGCCATCCCGGTGCCCTCCGAGCTCGGCGAAGACGAAATCCTGGTGGCCGTGGTGCTGCGCCCCGGCATGGCGCTGGCGCATGAGGAGATCGCCCAGTGGTGCCGCGAGAGGCTGGCCGCGATCAAGGTGCCGCGTTATGTGGCGCTGGTCGAATCGCTGCCGCATACGCCGACGCACCGCGTGGCCAAGTTCAAGCTGCGGGAAGATGCTGCGCTAAGGGCGCAGGCGGTGGACCTGCAAGCCGTGGCGTCCCTGAACCGCTCTTGAGGCCTTAGCGTTTTTTGGATTTCACGATGGGCTTGGCCGTGCTGCGCTTGACGGCCTTCACGCTGCTTTTTCCTTTGCCGCGGGCGGCCGAAGCGGCATGGCTTTTGACCGGCAGGAACACCACCACCTGGTGGCCGACCTTGAAGGCGCTGGAGGCGCTGACGTTGTTCCATTCGGCCACGCTGGCGGCGCTCAGGCCGTAGCGTTTGGCGATGGTGGCCACCGATTCACCCTTGCGGGCCTTGACGGTGGTGCGCCGCGTGACGATTTCGGGCGCGAAGGACACCTGGGCGGTATCGGCGATGTGGGAGGTGACGTCGTTTTCAACCTTGGCCGAACGCGGCACCAGCAGGGTGGAGCCGGCCTTGATCAGCATGCGCGGCGGGATGTTGTTGACGCCGCGCAGGTCAGCCTCGCTCATGCCGGTGCGGCGCGCCGCCTCGGCCGGGTTCATGGTGCTGGGGGCCGTCCAGGCGGTCCAGCTCGCGTACTGGCCCTGGGTGTAGGCCTCGAAGTTGCGCTGGAACACCGTGGCGTTGTCCCAGGGCAGCAAAATCTGCGGTGTGCCGGCGGCGATGATGACGGGGCGGTGCGCCGAGGGGTTCAGCGCCTTGAAGTCCTCGATCTTCACGTCTGCCAGGCGCGCGGCCAGAGCCACGTCGATGTCGCGCGTGATCAGCACCTGCTGGAAGTAGGGGTGGTTTTCGATCAGCGGCAGTTCTGTGCGGAAGGCCTGCGGGTTGGCGACGATGTTTTTGACGGCCTGCAGCTTGGGCACGTAGAGCCGGGTTTCCGCGGGCATGTTCAGGTCGGCATAGGTGGTGCCCAGGCCAGCCCTCTGGTTCTTGGCGATGGCACGTCCCACGCTGCCTTCGCCCCAGTTGTAGGCGGCCAGCGCCAGGTGCCAGTCGCCGAACATGCCGTAAAGCTTTTGCAGGTAGTCCAGCGCGGCGCGGGTGGAGGCCAGCACGTCGCGGCGGTCGTCGCGGAAGGCGTTCTGCTTCAGGTCGAAATACTTGCCGGTGGCCGGCATGAATTGCCACATGCCGGCGGCCTTGGCGCTGGAGACGGCCTGCGGGTTGAAGGCGCTCTCGATGAAGGGCAGCAGGGCCAGCTCGGTGGGCATCTGGCGGCGCTCCAGCTCTTCAACGATGTGGAACAGGTATTTGCTGGAGCGCTCGGTCATGCGCTGGATGTAGTCGGGCCGGCTTGCATACCACTGCTCGCGGTCGGTGACGAGTTCGTTTTGCAGGTCGGGCATGGCAAAGCCGCGGCGTATGCGGTCCCAGAGCTCCTTGGGCGGCTCGGTGGAGGCGACATTCTGGTGCGAACCGGCCTGGCCCGGCGTGATGGCCTGCAGCGGGCCGCTGGGCAGCAGAGGTTTGGCGGCGGGGCTACCGCCGGTGATCAGCACCGGGTCGCTGGGCAAGCCGGGGGCTTGCTGCGTGGCGCAGCCCGCCAGCAGCGCCGTGACGAGGATGGCGGCCAGCGAAACAATGCGGAAAAAAGACAAGGAGGAAGAGGCTGAAGCGGCAGTGATGCGGGAATGTGGCGTCATTTGAATTGGTTTTTCCACTGCCGGATGGCGGCAAATACGGTGGTCTCGTCACGGGCCGACGCATCAAAGTGCCGGGCAGCCGCCATGATAGTGGCTTGCCGCGTCCGCAAGAAGGGATTAATCCGCAATTCCTGCGCTATCGAACTCGGCAGGGTCGGCACTCCCTGCTCGCGCAGGCGTATGCATCGGGCCTGGTAGGCCGCCAGGTCGGCATTGCCGGGCTCCACCGCCATCGCGAAACGCAGGTTGCTGAGCGTGTATTCATGGGTGCAGCAGACCACGGTGTTGCCGGGCAGGGCGGCGAGCTTGTCGAGCGAAGCCAGCATCTGCGCCGGGGTGCCTTCAAACAGGCGCCCGCAACCGCCCGAGAACAGCGTGTCGCCGCAGAACAGCAGGGGTTGGCCGTTGACGTCCTGCGTGTAATAGGCGATGTGGCCCGCTGTGTGGCCGGGCACGTCGATGACTTCGAAACTGAGGCCGAGGGCTTGTGCTGTATCGCCGCCCCTGAGGTGTGTGTAAGGCTGGGGAATGCGCTCGGTGGCCGGGCCCCAGACCTGGGCGCCCGTGGCTTCACGAAGGGCATCCACGCCGCCTGTGTGGTCCGCATGGTGGTGCGTGACTAGAATCGACTCCAGTTGCAGTGCGTGCTCGTCCAGGGCGCGCAGCACCGGCCCCGCATCTCCCGGGTCCACAACCAGGGCGCGTTTGCCGTCATGCAATAACCAGAGGTAGTTGTCGTCAAAGGCGGGGATGGGAATCAAATACATGCGGTGGTTTCGATGAACATGCGGTGGTTCGATGAGCTCTGAAATTATAGGTTTGACCGACTGGCTGAAGACGCCGCCCGGCGCTTATCTGCTGGGCTGGGAGCGCACGCATTTCGACGAGGCCGTGAGCGACGTGTTTGGCTACCACGCCCTGCAGCTGGGTCTGCCGGAACTCGATGCCCTGCAAGCAAACCGCATGCCGCACAAATGGCTGGCGCTCGAGTCCCTTGCTCCTGCCGCCGCGCCTTCACCGGCCCTTGGTGCGACTGCCGCCCCCGCGGCAAGTTCCCGGCGCGCGGCCCTGTTGACCGACTCGGGCGCACTGCCCTTTCCCGAAAGCAGCCTGGACCTGGTGGTGCTGCCGCACACGCTGGAACTCAGCCGCGACCCGCACGCCACGCTGCGCGAAGTCAGCCGCGTGCTGGTGCCCGAGGGCCGCGTGGTCATCAGCGGGCTGAATCCCACCAGCCTCTGGGGCCTGCGCCAGCGGCGCGGCCACCTGTACCAGCGCTGGGGTTACGACAAGCTGTTTTTGCCCAGCACGGGCGACTTCATCGGCTACTGGCGGCTGCGCGACTGGCTGAGGCTGCTGGACTTTGAGGTAGAGTCGGGGCGCTTCGGCTGCTACCGACCGGCGCTGACCAGCCAGGCCTGGCTGGACCGCTTCGAATGGATGGACGCGGCAGGCGAGCGCTGGTGGCCGATTTTCGGCGCGGTGTACTTTCTTGCGGCGGTCAAACGCGTGCGGGGCGTCCGGCTGCTGGAGCCCGCGTGGAAAACGCGCAAGGCGCCGGCCGCGGCGCCGGCCGCGGTGGCCAACAAGGAGCCGGCTGTCCGCTTGCGGCCTCCGGCCTGAGCTGATTCTTCTTTTCTCACCGCCGGGCATGGGCCCGGCGTTTTCGTTTTACAAAGCAAACCCAACGCATGACCGATTTATCCACCAGCCCAGCAGCCACACCCCAGCCCGTCGTGATCTACACCGACGGCGCATGCAAGGGTAATCCCGGACCCGGCGGCTGGGGTGTCCTGCTGTCCCAGGGCGGCACCGAAAAAGAGCTGTTCGGCGGCGAACTCGGCACCACCAACAACCGCATGGAAATGATGGCCGTCATCGAGGCGCTGACGGCACTCAAGAGGCCCTGCAGCGTGACACTGTACCTGGACAGCGAGTACGTGCGCAAAGGCATTACCGAGTGGATCCACGGCTGGAAGGCTAGAGGCTGGCGCACGGCGGCCAAGGCGCCCGTGAAGAACGTGGACCTGTGGCAGCGCCTGGATGCGCTGGTGAGCGGCAGCGGCCACAAGATCGACTGGCGCTGGGTCAAAGGCCATGCCGGCGATCCCGGCAACGAGCGCGCCGACGCGCTGGCGAACAAGGGCGTGGAACGCGCGCTGGGCCGCTTGTAACAACGGCTTGCGCGGGCCAGGGAGCGCAGCGGGAACATGCGCGCGAAAACAGGCACCAAGCAGGGACGGCCGCCGTACATCCCCGTGCCCGGGCACGCACCATAAGCGTACGTAGCATCCACGGCTTCGCGGCCGCGCCGGCCGATTCGTAAAGCCGTTGTAAAGCTACCGCGCTTGCCCCTGGCAGAGGACGGAAAAGGCTGCGCGCGCCATGGTGTCCTGCTACATTGGAACTTTGTATCTCTTTGTATAACAAGTTTTCCTCCCCATGGCATCAAAAGCACTCTACACAGCGGTCGCCGTCACGGGCATAGCGGTCGCATCGGGGGCCGCCTGGTGGCTCCAGAAACCCAAGGCGCTGGATGCCGCCGGGGTTGCGCCTTCGGCTGCCGGCAGCGGTGGTGCCGGTGGCAATGGCGCCAATGCAGGAAAACCAGTCACGGTGGAAGCCGCCAGGGTGGAAATCGCCAGGCTGTCGGACGACACGCAGGCCGTGGGCAGCTTGCGCTCGCGCCGCGGCGTGGTCTTGCGGCCCGAGGTCAGCGGGCGCATCACCCAGCTCAATTTCACCGACGGCCAGCGTGTGCGCAAGGGCCAGGTGCTGGTGCAGTTCGACGACCAGCTGCCGCTGGCCCAGGTGCAGCAAAGCCAGGCCGAACTCTCGATCGCCCTGGCCAACCAGAAGCGCAACCAGGAACTGGTGGCGCAAAATTTCATCAGCCAGCGCTCCCTCGATGAAAGCGCGGCCAACCTGCAGGTGGCCGAAGCCAAGCTGGCGCTGGCCAAGGCCACGGCGGCGCGCCTGAAAATCATCGCCCCTTTTGACGGCATCGCCGGCATACGCCTGGTCAACGTCGGCGACTACCTCAAGGACGGCGCGGACATCGTCAACATCGAGGACATCGAAGCGATTTTTGTCGATTTCCGCCTGCCGGAGCGCTTCCAGAACAAGGTCAGGCGCGGCCAGACGGCGATGCTCGACATCGACGCCTTGCCCGGCCGCAAGTACAACGCGCAGATCCAGGCCATCGATCCCTTGATCGACGCCAACGGCCGCTCCATCGGCATTCGCGGCTGCATCGACAACCGCCAGTTGCAGCTGCGCCCCGGCATGTTCGCCCGCGTCAACACCGTGTTCGGCGTGCGTGAGAACGCCCGGGTGATACCGGAGGAAGCGATTGTTCCGCAGGGTGGCCGGCAGTTCGTCATCAAGCTGCTGGAGGGCCCGAACGGGCAGACCCGCATCACCAAACGCGTGGAAGTCAAGGTCGGCCTGCGCAGCCCAGGCAAGGTCGAAATTCTCGAAGGCCTGGAGCCCGGTGACATCGTGGTCGCAACCGGCCAACAGCGCGTGCAGCGCGACGGTACGGTGGTGAGCGTGGTGGACCTGGCCGCGAATGCCGCCAGCCGCGCGGGCAATGGAAAACCAGCCGCCGGCGCTTCTTCAGCCGCATCGGCGGCGTCCCCCGCTTCACCGGCAACAGCCGCCCCCACAGCTCCCGAGGCCGCCGCGCCGGTGAAGACTGCCGCGACCGCGGCGTCCCCCGCAGCCCAGCAAGCCCCCCTGGCCGGCCCCAATCCCTGCGGCGTGGTGGTGTCGGAGGCTCCCGGCGCGTTGGTCCCGGTGCGCGGCGTGGCACCGGCCGAGCGCGGCCCGTCCGGCCCGCCGGCGCGCGACCCGGCCTGAGCGCCGGCCGGCCAGAAGCTTTCACAGACACCCTATGCAACTCGCTGAAGTCTCCATACGCCGTCCGGTCTTCGCCACCGTGCTGTCGCTGCTGATCGTGCTGATAGGGGCGGTCAGTTTCAACCGCCTCACGGTACGCGAATACCCCAAGATCGACGAGCCGGTCGTGACCGTGAGCGTGCGCTATGTGGGCGCGTCCGCGGAAGTGATCGAATCCCAGGTGACCAAGCCGCTGGAAGACTCCATCGCCGGCATTGACGGGGTGGATGTCATCACCTCGATCAGCCGCGCCGATCAGGGCCAGATCAGCGTGCGTTTCCGCCTCGAAAAGGACGCCGATTCCGCCGCCGCCGAGGTGCGCGACCGCACCTCGCGTGTCCGCAACCGCCTGCCGCAAGCTATCGAAGAGCCGGTGATCGCCAAGGTCGAGGCCGACGCCTTTCCGGTGATACAGATCGCGTTTTCCAGCGAGTCGATGACGCCGCTGCAGATCAACGACCTGGTGAACCGCATCGTCAAGCCGCGCCTGCAGACCGTCACCGGCGTGGCCGACGTGCGCATCTTCGGCGAGCGCAAGTACGCGATGCGCGTCTGGCTGGACACCGACAAGCTCGCCTCCTACCGCCTCACCACGCAGGACGTCGAGGATGCCATCCGCCGCAGCAACCTGGAGTTGCCGGCCGGCCGCATCGAGTCGCAGCAGCGCGAATTCAGCGTGACCTCGCAGACCGACCTGGTCAGGCCCGGCCAGTTCAGCGACATCGTGGTCAAGAACGTCAACGGCTTTTCGGTCAAGGTGCGTGATGTGGCCCGGGTGGAAGAGGGCGCCGCCGACGAGCGCACGGCCGTCCGGCTCAATGGCCGCTCGGCCGTGGCGATCGGCGTGATCCGGCAGGCCACCGCCAATCCGCTGGATTTGTCCAAAGGCGTGCGCGAGGCCATTCCCAAGCTGAAGGCCGATTTGCCGCCCGACGTGCTGATCGATATCGCCAACGACAACTCGGTGTTCATCGACCGGTCCGTGAAGAACGTCTACCGCACCATCGCCGAGGCCATCATCCTGGTGGCGCTGGTGATTTTTGTGTTCCTGCGCACCATGCGCGCTTCCATCATTCCCATCATCACCATCCCGGTGAGCCTGATCGGCACCTTCGCGATGATGGCCCTGGCGGGTTTTACCGTGAACACGCTGACCCTCTTGGCGCTGGTGCTGGCCATCGGCCTGGTGGTGGACGACGCCATCGTGATGCTGGAGAACATCTTCCGCCACATCGAGGAGGGCATGGACCCGTTCTCGGCCGGCATCAAGGGCGCGCGCGAGATCGGCTTCGCGGTGGTCACCATGACGGCCACGCTGGTCGCCGTGTACGCACCGCTGGCGTTCACGCCGGGCCGCACCGGGCGGCTGTTCGTGGAGTTCGCGCTGGCGCTGGCCGGGGCGGTGGTGGTGTCGGGCTTTGTGGCGCTCACGCTCACGCCCATGATGTGCACCCAGTTGCTCAAGCACAACCCCAAGCCGAATCGTTTTGACCGCTTCATGGAGCGGGTGTTGACGTCAATCTCAGACCGGTACGGCTCGGTGCTGCGATGGGTGGTCACCAAGCGCTGGGAACCTTCGGGCGACACCCCGGGCTGGGGCCAGAAGTTCAGGGCCTTTGCCTTCCAGGCGCGCTGGATCGTCATCGGTGTCATGGCGCTCAGCGCGCTGGCCATCGCGCTGGTTTTTCCCGGCATGAAGCGGGAGCTCTCTCCCATGGAGGACCGCGGGGTCATCCTGGCCAACGTCACCGCACCGGACGGCGCCACGCTGGACTACACCAACCGCTACGCCCAGGCCCTCGAAAAAATGGGCCAGCCGTTTCCCGAGTTCGACCGGATTTTCGGCAACGTCGGCAACCCGACCGTGGCCCAGGCCAGCGTGGTCTACCGCACCGTGGACTGGGACGAACGCAAGCGCTCGACCATGGACATGGCGCGCGAACTGCAGCCCAAATTCAATGCCTTGCCGGGTGTCAACGTCTTCACCATCACGCCGCCCTCGCTGGGCCAGGGCTTTCGCGACCGCCCGGTCAACTTCGTGATCCAGACCTCCGACAGCTACCAGAACCTCAATGCCGTCACGCGCCAGATGCAGGACGAGATCGCCAAGAACCCGGGCATCGTCTCGGTCGACGTCGACTTGCGCCTGAACAAGCCCGAGCTTCGGATTGAAGTCGAGCGCGACAAGGCCGCCGACCTCGGCGTGAGCGTCGAGGTGGTGGCCAAGGCCATCGAAACCCTGCTGGGCGGGCGCAACGTGACGCGCTACAAGCGCGACGGCGAGCAGTACGATGTGATCGTGCAGACCCAGGCCAGCGGCCGCACCACGCCCGACGACATCGACCGTATTTATGTGCGCGGCCGCAACGACGCCATGATTCCGCTGTCGGCGCTGGTCAAGGTGCGTGAAAGTGTCTCGCCGCGCGAACTCAACCACTTCGGCCAGCGGCGCTCGGTGTCGTTTACCGCCAGCCTCTCGGGCGATTACTCGCTGGGCGAAGCGCTCAAGTTCATGGACCAGACCGCCGCCAAGGTGCTCAAGACCGGCTACAGCACCGACCTCAACGGCACCTCGCGCGAATTCCGCAACTCGCAGGGCGCCCTGGCCATCGTGTTTGTGCTGGCGCTGCTGTTTATTTTCCTGGTGCTGGCCGCGCAGTTTGAGAGCTTTATCGACCCGCTGGTGATCATGCTGTCGGTACCCTTGTCCATGCTGGGCGCCCTGTTGGCGCTGAAGTGGACGGGCGGCTCGCTCAATGTGTATTCCCAGATCGGGCTGATCACGCTGGTCGGCCTGATCACCAAGCACGGCATTCTGATTGTCGAGTTCACCAACCAGCTGCGCGGGCAGGGCATGGAGATGATAGACGCCGTGGTCAAGGCCTCGTCCCAGCGCCTGCGCCCCATCCTGATGACCACCGGCGCGATGGTGCTGGGGGCACTGCCGCTGGCCATGTCACACGGTGCCGGCGCCGAAAGCCGTACGCAGATCGGCTGGGTGATCGTGGGCGGCATGTCGCTGGGCAGTTTGCTGGCCGTCTTCGTGGTGCCCACGATGTACACCCTGTTTGCCCGCAAGGCCATTCCGGGCGCGAACAAGACCATTGCCAAAGAGCAGCCCGATGAACACCTTGAGCACCCGGAGTACGTGGCGAAATGACCCCAAGATGCCGCACACGCCGCACACGCCGCACAGGGCTCCTGGCATGGTGATGAGAAAGCCGGTTTGACCGCACACCCTGCGGGCCGAATCCGTACCCTTGCTTCTTTCCTGATTCCATTCCTGCTGGCGGCCGGCCTGGCGGCTTCCGCGCGGGCGCAGGAGACGGCCGTCGCGGGGGCCTATGGCCTGCAGTTTTTCTGTTCACCCTCCCAGCTGGCGCAACTCAGCCCCGACATGTTCCGGTATCTCCAGCGGCTCGGCATTCCGGCCCGGCTGGTCCAGGAAACCCTCGACAAGCCGCGAGGGAGCATGACGTATTCCCTGCTGGGCTCAGGCGCGGCCGTGAGCACTTTGTTGCTGGCGCAACGTCCGGAATTGGCCATCAAGGACGAGACGGTGCTGGTGCCCGTGAAAAACAACAAGACACGCAAGCTCAAGACAGTCTCGAAGAAAGAGATCCTGCTGGCCTTGCTGCACCCGGGCCGCTTGACCGAGTTCAGGGGAAGGGCCTGCGATGTGCAGGCCCTGGTCGACCACGTTGGCATCCGCCAGAACACCGTGATCTGGGCCGAGGTGCTGGAATGGGGCTGGCCCGAGGGCGGTCCTGCCAAGTGGAATTCCCGCTATTGGGTCAATGGAACGCCCAAACTCCGCACCCCTTTGCATCAAGCGCTCAATGACATGTTTTTTGAGCAGGGGAAGTACGAGATAGGCTGCTACGCCGCGACCAAGGTGGTCTTTGCCCAAGGCGCGCTGGATTACTTTCGCCGTGTCAAGGGTGACGCTGGCAGGGCACGCACCGTGGAGCGGCGATTGCTGGCCGACGGTGAGCCGCTGGTCGACCTGGAACCCGGCCGCATGTGGAGTTTTGAAGCTGATTTTGATCCGCTGGAGCTTGAACGGCCGGGCAAGGTCCTGCGCATGGTGGGCGGTGTTGCGGCCGGCAACTTTGTCCCGGGCGATTGGGCATATTTCCTGAACACCGACCCGGGCACCAGCCAGAAGACAGGCTATGAAGGCTCCAACGCGATCTATCTGGGCGGTAACCGGTTTGACGACTATTACAACGACAACCAGCATCACTACACCTACCAGGAAAAACTCGATGAGGTTTATCAGTGGCGCCACGGTGTTTTCAGCCGGCAACGCGATGCCGAAAAAATACAGCACCTGGCCGCGCATGACTATGAACGCCTGAGCACCACGCCGGAAAACGGCGGCCTGCTGATGAGCTTTCGGGTGGTGCCCTATTTTTTCGGCTACGAAGACTTGCCGCCGCTACCGGAGCCGCGGAACGACTAGGGCCGCCGGCGCCGCGGCATTCGACTGGACCTACAGGACGCCGTCAAACATCAGCACATCAAGCTCGTCGCCGACTGCGACGTTGCCTTGCGCATGATGCAGCACGATCAGGCCATTGGCCTCGGCCATGGAGCGCAGCACACCGGAGCCCTGGCTGCCGGTGGTCTTGACCTGCAAAGAGCCGTCGGGCGCTGTTGAAACCCAGCCGCGCTGGTATTCGGTGCGGCCGGCTTTTTTGCGTATCGTTTCCGTGCTGCGGGCCTTGAGCAGCGGTGGCGGCGCGGCGCTGACGCCCATCATCTGCAGCAGGGCGGGGCGTACAAAGGCCAAGAAGGTGACCATCACGGCAACCGGGTTGCCGGGCAGTCCGAACAGGATGGCGCCGTTGGGCTTGCCGCCTTGGCCTTCTGCGGGCGGGATGCGTCCCACAGCCATGGGGCGGCCGGGCCGCATGGCGATGCGCCAGAAGGCCACGTCGCCGAGTTTTTTCATCATGGCCTTGGTGAAGTCGGCTTCACCGACGCTGACGCCGCCCGAGGTGATGATGGCATCGGCCCGCGCGGCGGCCTCGGTGAAAGCGGCTTCGAGCAGGGCCGGGTCGTCGCGCACCACGCCCATGTCGATGACCTGGCAGCCCAGGCGGCTCAGCATGCCGAAGACGGTGTAGCGGTTGCTGTCGTAGACCGCGCCTTCGCGCGGTGCTTCGCCGAGCGAGAGAATTTCATCGCCGGTGGAAAAGTAGGCCACGCGCAGCGGCCGCCAGACGGGCAGGGTGGGCAGGCCCAGCGACGCTGCCAGTCCCAGCCGCGCCGGCGTAAGGATCTCGCCCTTGCGCAGCGCCGGCAGCCCTTGCGCGAGGTCTTCGCCACGCAGGCGGCGGTTGTCGCCGGCGCGCAGCAGGCCGGGCGGAATGCTGATGCGTGTGCCTTCGCTGTCTTGAAGCTGTTTGACGAACTCTTGTGGCACCACAGTGTCCAGGCCGGGCGGCATGATGGCGCCGGTCATGATCTTCACGCACTGGCCGGGCTGGACGCTGCCCTGCCAGGCCTTGCCGGCCAGCGCCGTGCCGTCGGCCACCCGCAGTTCCAGCGTGGTGCCCGGGGCCAGCCGGCTGCCGTCAAAGGCAAAGCCGTCCATGGCCGAGTTGTCGTGGGGCGGGACGTCAAAGGGCGAGACCACGTCCTCGGCCAGAACCCGGCCCAGGGCTTCGAACAGCGGCAGGCTGACAGCGTCCTGGACGGGCACCACCAGCTGGGAGAGGAAGTCGAGCACCTGGCCGGCCGACAGGGCTTGCGGGTCGTAGCCCTGGAGCTCCGCGGCGATCTGGTCCAGCGTCTTCACGGCAGGCGCGATTCGAGCTGGTGCAGCTCGGCCAGGGTGTTGGCATTGAAGAAGCCGTGCGCGTCATCGCCGGGCCGGTCGAAGGGCACGGCCACGGTCTTGTGCTGCGCCGTCCATGCGTCTATCTTGCGGCCGCCTGCGTGCGTGAAGCGCACCAGGCTTTCCAGCATGTGGGTGCCCATCAGGCAAAACACCGGCTGCGGCCTGAGCTGGCCGTCTTCCTCGGGCGCGGAAGCAACGGCGAAGTCGGCGCCATCGCGCACATAAGCCTCGGCCAGGCGCGCCACCAGGTCATCGGGGAACAGGGGCGTGTCGCAGGGAACGGTCAGCAGGTAGGGCGTTTCGCAGCGTTCCAAGCCGGTGAGAAAACCCGCCAGCGGCCCCGCGAATTCGCCCAGGCCGGTGCTGTCGGGCCAGACCGGCACACCGAAGGATTCATAGGCGGCCAGGTTGCGGTTGGCGTTGACCATGACCTCGCCGACCTGCGGGGAGAGGCGCATCAGCGTGTGCAGGGCCAGCGGCACGCCGTTGAAGTTCTGCAGGCCCTTGTCGACACCGCCCATGCGCGAGCCGCGCCCGCCGGCCAGGATCAGGCCGGTGATGGCTTCGGCGTGCAGTGTCGCGTTGTGGCTGTTGCTGGTCACGTTATCCGCCTATGTAGCTCATCTCGACCCGCTTGCCGCTGCTGTCGGGCATGCTGGTATCCGCGGGCAGCGCGGCGCGCAGCTCTGAATAGTGGTCGTCTCGGCCTTGCCAGATGTGGGCCACGGCCGCGGCGATCTGCTCGTCGGCATAGCCGCCGCGCAGCAGGGCGCGCAAATCCTGGCCCTGGCTGGCGAACAGGCATAAAAACAGCTTGCCTTCGGTGGACAGCCGCGCCCGGTTGCAGTCGCCGCAAAAAGCCTGGGTCACGCTGCTGATCACGCCGATCTCGCCCGCGCCGTCGGCGTAGCGCCAGCGCTCGGCGGTCTCGCCGGTGTAGTTGGGGTCGATGGCGCTGAGCGGGAACTCGGCGTTCAGTCGCTCCACCACCTGCGCTGACGGCAGCACCTCGTCCATGCGCCAGCCGTTGGTGGCGCCCACGTCCATGTATTCGATAAAACGCAGCACGGCGCCGCTGTGGCGGAAGTGCCGGGCCATGGGCAGGATTTCCGCATCGTTGGTGCCGCGCTTGACCACCATGTTGACCTTGAGCGGCGCCAGGCCGACTTTTTGCGCGACTTCGATGCCCTTGAGCACGTCGGCCACCGGGAAGTCCACGTCGTTCATGCGGCGGAAAGTGGCGTCGTCCAGGGCGTCCAGGCTCACGGTGACGCGCTGCAGGCCGGCATCCTTAAGCGACTGGGCTTTTTTGGCGAGCAGCGAGGCGTTGGTGGTCAGGGTGATGTCCAGCGGCTTGCCCTGCGGCGTCTGCAGCTTCGCCAGCATTTCGACCAGCACCTCGAGGTGTTTGCGCAGCAGCGGCTCGCCGCCGGTGAGGCGGATTTTCTCGACCCCGTGCGCCACGAAGACCTTGGCCAGGCGGGTGATTTCCTCAAAACTCAACAGCGAGGTCTGCGGCAGGAAGGCGTAGTCCTTGTCGAACACCTCGCGCGGCATGCAGTAGCTGCAGCGGAAATTGCAGCGGTCGGTCACGCTGATGCGCAAATCCCGCAGCGGCCGGCCCCGCGTGTCGCTCAACAGGCCGGTGGGCGCCGCCAGCCGGGCAGGGATGTGCGGCACGCGGCTTGCGTAGCGGATATCTGCCAGCGGAATGATTTTTTCGGTCGTCATCGTGAGGGGCCCAAGGGGAGAATTTACTCCATTGGCTAGCCCAGGCGGCAAAGTTCAGCCCTTATCCCCAAAGGATAGGCGGTATCACGGGACGGCCTGGCTAGACGCAACGGGCGCCGTCGACCTCTATGCATACACCGCTGATGAAATCGGCTTCGTCGCTGGCCAGGTAAAGCGCCGCATTGGCGACATCCAGCGCGGTCGAAAAGCGCCCCAGCGGGATGCTGGCACGAAAGCGCGCCTTGCGCTCCTCGTCCAGTGGGCCGCCGGCGAAATCGGCGGAAAGGCCGGTGTCGGGGTTGAACACCGGGTTGATGCAGTTGACGCGTATGTTGTCAGGCCCCAGTTCGGCCGCCAGCGATTTGGAGGTGGTGATGACGGCGCCCTTGGAACCGTTGTACCAGGTCAGGCCCGGACGCGGGCGCACGCCGGCCGTGGAGGCGATGTTGATGAAACTGCCGCCGCCCAGGCTGCGGAACACCGGCGTGGCATGGATGGTGGCCAGGTAAATGCTTTTGACGTTGATGGCATAGCACTTGTCGAAGTCGTCCTCGCTGACGTCGAGCGCAGGCTGGTTGCGGTGCGTCCAGCCGGCGTTGCTGACCATCACGTCGAGCCGGCCGTAGCGCTGCACGGCGGCGTCCACCAGCGCCTTGACCTCGGCAGATTTCGTCACATCGGCGGCAAAAAAGGAAGCCGTGCCGCCGGCCTTGACGATGGCGGCCACCACTTTTTCGCCCAGGGCGACGTTGATGTCGTTGACGATGACCTTGGCCCCCTCGGCCGCCAGCCGCCGGGCGATGCCTTCACCGATACCGCCACCGGAGCCGGTCACGATGATGGATTTGTCTTTGACCCGCATGGGTTTGTCTCCAGGTGTTTTGAATTATTGAACTGATACGTGAGCTTATTACATCCCGGCACCGGGACACACCGGGACAGTCAGGTCATTTTTTTTGTGGCTCTCGATTTATTTGACCGGCGGTTTTGACCGTGTAGAAGTAAACGACCAGGCCATCCTGCGGTACAAATCGCGTAGCTTTGAATTCCAGCGTGCGTTTATCCACTTGTCGCGATTTTCCTGGGAAGCAAAGCGAGACGATCTGGTCTGGTGACGCCTTTTCGATCCGGAGCGTGAAACTGTCTATTGGCCCTTTCCAGTTACGGCCAGTACCCAGCACATACTCGAGATCATTCAGGGTCACCCAGACCTCGCCGTCATTTAATTTCTGAAGCCGGTTGGCTTTGGAGATGACGGCGTCGTCGCCGCCTTCATGGGTGCATGCCCTGCGGCCGTCTTCAGTGCCTGAGTTGCCGCCCGGCACCCAGGGCCTGAGCAAAGCGCTGTCATCCGGCTTACCGTTGTAGGTGTGGATTTGGTAGACCTGGCCCACTTTGGGTTGGTAGCTGTGTTCAATTTCCACCATTTTTCCTGCGGGGAAATTTTGTTCCCACCAGGCGGTCTCCTGGACGCTGAAACGGGGGCTGCCACCTTCTGTAATGCCCGGAATCCGCTTGACGACGGAGTCCGCGACGCACTGCTGCCCGCCGACTGCGCCAAAGTTGCAACTCATCGCGTTGACCATGTCTTTTTCCGTGTAACCCTGGGCTCGAAGCAATGCGCTGATGTCTTTTCCCTTGAGGAACGCCTTGGTATCCACACTTGTTCTGATTTTCTGGCCATCGACGCGAGTCTCGAACGAACTCATGGGGCCCACGTTCGCGTCCAGCTGCGCCTCTCCCGGGTTCCAGCCAAAGCGCGGCATTGGAAAGGCCACGATGGTTTTCACATCGGTTTGGCTGTCGTTCAAAAACTTATAGCGAACCCGTATGCGTGTGGGAGAAATTTCGAGTATTTCTTCCGCCATACGAATGGCGTCCGACCTGACCAGCTCGAGGCCGCCGGCGCCGACCCTGGCGGTGGAGTCGTTTGCATGTGCAGGCTGTGCCAGAAGTGACGCAAGCATCGCACCGGCCATCGCCCAAAGTTTTAATTTATCCATGCCGCACCGCCACGGTCTTCAAGGTCGTGAAGCCGTATAGCGCCTCGAAGCCCTTTTCGCGTCCGTAGCCCGAGGACTTCACGCCGCCGAAGGGCAGCTCCACGCCGCCGCCGGCGCCGTAGTTGTTGATGAAGACCTGGCCGCTCTTGACGCGCCTGGCCATGCGGAACTGGCGCGCGCCGTCGCGTGTCCAGATGCCGGCGACCAAGCCGAACTGGGTGGCGTTGGCGAGTTCCACGGCGTGGTTTTCGTCCTTGAAGCTCATGGCGCACAGCACCGGGCCAAAGACTTCCTCCTGCGCCAGCCGGTGTGTGGCCGGCACGTCGCGCAGCAGGGTGGGGGCCTGGTAAAAGCCGGTCTCGGGGGCTTCGTCGACGATCTGGCCCTGGGCCACCATGGCGATGTTGGCGACGTGCGCGTCGCTCAGGAAATCCCAGACGCGCTGCTGCTGGCTTTGGCGTATCAGCGGGCCCACGTCCAGGTCCATGGCGGCGGGGCCGACGCGCAGGTTTTCAAAGGCATGGCCCAGGCGCTGCAGCAGCGGCTCGTAAATAGCCTGCTCCACCAGCAGGCGGGAACCTGCCGAGCAGGTCTGCCCGGCGTTCTGCACGATGGCGTTGATGATGGCGGGAATCGCGGCGTCCAGGTCGGCATCGGCAAAGACGATCTGCGGGCTTTTGCCGCCCAGCTCCAGCGTGACCGGGCAATGCCGCTCGGCCGCCACCTGCTGGATCAGCGTGCCCACGGCCGGGCTGCCGGTGAAGCTGATGTGGTCTATGCCTTTGTGGCGCGCCAGCGCGTCGCCGACCTCATGGCCGTAGCCGGTCACGATGTTGATGGCGCCGGCCGGAAAGCCGACCTCGGCGGCGAGTTGCGCTACGCGGAGCAGGGAAAGGCAGGCATCCTCGGCCGGCTTGACCACGCAGACATTGCCCGCGGCCAGCGCGCCGCCCACGCTGCGGCCGAAAATCTGCATCGGGTAGTTCCAGGGGATCACATGGCCGGTGACGCCATGCGGCTCGCGCCAGGTCATCACGCTGTAGCCGTCCAGGTAGGGAATGGTGTCGCCGTGCAGCTTGTCGCAGGCGCCGGCATAAAACTCGAAGTAACGCGCCAGGGCCGCCGCGTCGGCGCGCGCCTGTTTGGTCGGCTTGCCGCAATCGCGCTGCTCCAGTTGGGCCAGTTCCTCGGCGTGTTCGGCCACCTTGGCCGACAGGCGCATCAGCAGGCGCCCGCGCTCGGCGGCGTTGAAGCGGCTCCACACCAGTTCCAGGCATTCGCGCGCGCTGCGCACGGCGGTGTCGATGTCGTGGGCGTTGCTGCGCTGGATTTCGTCGAACACCTGGCCGTCGGACGGGTCGATGACGGGAATGGTCTTGCCAGAGACGGAGGGGAGGGAGGCGTTGGCGATGTAATTGAGCTGCATCGCCTGATTTTGCTTGAAACCGGCCGCGCGGGCGCCGGCCGAGACCTTCGCGGCCGGCCGAAGGTAACGGTTAAAAAAAGCGTGTGTTTTTCACGTCTTGGCGTGGTGCGCGGACGCCCCGTTTACAACATTTTTGCTGTGAGGAAATGGGCTTTTCTGTAGGATTGAACCTACACACGCACCTCGCCAATTCCTACAAACGGGAACGGTGCCCACATTGCGCCCCGCGGGCGCAAACCGCGGCCGCAGCCGGCAACTGCGGGCCACAATCTGGACACACACTGCGATGACCGATCCCACCTCATGCGCGACCGAAGCCGCTCCCGCCGGCGATGCACCCACCGCCGGCTCCGGCGTGCAAGCCTGGCTGAAAGCCCTGGCGGCCCGCCTGCGCGACTGGCTGGCAATCCAGACCCTGGGCATGAAGCTGGCCGTGCTGGGTGTTGCCCTGATGATTCCCGCCAGCGGCTACTACGCCTGGTCCACCCTGGAGCGCCAGGAGAAGCTGAGCCTGGAGGTCAAGGCGATGACGGCGGCGGGGCAAGGCGCCGAGGCGGCCTGGGCTTACAACACCACGTTGCCGGTGGTCTTCGGAAGCGGCTCGGTGCTGAGTTTTCTCGAGACCCACCCGGTCGCGCGCATCACCATCATTTACCGTCCGATTCTCTGGACTGTTTCCGAGCGCTTTGTGCTGGTCGAGTCGGAGGGCCGGCAATACGCCTATTACCCTTCGGACATGGAGACCAAGATACTGGCTGACAAAGCCGTGACGGCGCCTTGGGGCGGCAAGCTGGCTTTTGTACCGCAGGCCGCGCTTGACGGCGCCAGCAAGGAGATGCTGGCGCGCCTCGAGCAGCGTTTCGGCGAGGCGCGTCCGCAATCCGAGCAGGACGCCTGGAAAGGCGGCGCCAGCGCGCTGGTGTCGGCCGCCCTGACCGTGGGCCTGCTGGCCTTCCTGTGGTTCCAGGTGGGCGGACAACGCAAGTCCCTCAAGTTCATTTCCCCGCAACAAATCAGCGGCGACCTGGAGGACCTGGTCGGCATGGACGACATCAAGGCCGAGGTCGCGCAGATCCGCGACCAGTACGAACGCCGCCTTGAATATGCGGCGTATGGTGTGAACAAGCCCTTCAACGTGATGTTCAGCGGCCCGGCGGGCACCGGCAAGACCAAGCTGGCCAGCTACCTGGCCAAGGAGCTGAACCTGCCGATTCTTTTCCATTCGGCTGCCAACCTGGAAACCGGCTATGTCGCCGGCGGCTCCAACACCTTGTCGCGCATCCTGGCGCTGGCCACGCGGCGCAAGCGCTGCATCGTGTTCCTCGACGAGGCGCAAGACCTTTTCATGCGGCGCGGCGGCAACCGGAAATACGACGACGACACGCAGAACATGCTGCTGGCCATCCTGGACGGCGTGCGCACCAAGTCGGATGCCGAAATCATCTGGATCGTGGCCTCCAATTTCAATTCGGCCAACCTGCAGATGGACGAGGCCATGCTGCGCCGCTTCCAGATGAAGGTCGACTTCCGCATGCCCAACCAGCAGGAGCGCCTGGCCATCACCGGCCACTACCTGCGCCAGCGCGCGGAAAAGGTGCTGCCGGACATGGACCTGCGACACTTTGTCGAGCTGACGGAAGGCTGCAGCCCGGCGGACCTCGAGACCATGGTCAACCAGGCCGGCATCATCGCCGTGCAGTCGGGCCAGATGATAGGCGCGCACACCCTGATGCAGGCCGCCGAACGCGTGCTGGTCGGCAACGTCAACGACAACACCACCAAGGAGCGCGAGCGGGACCGGCGCATCATCGCCGTGCACGAGTGGGGCCACTTCCTGATGGACTTTCACCACCAGCGCAAGTTGGCAGGCGGCAACTGGGATGCCCTGCAAGCCGACATGAACACCATCAAGATTTCACTCAAAGCCAATCCGCGCAACAACGCGCTGGGCTTTGTGCTGCACAAACAGGACAGCAATCTCCTCAAGACCAAAGGCGACATGGAGCATGAAGTGCGCGTGCTGCTGGGCGGCATGGCCAATGAAGAGCTTTTCTTCGGAGAGGACGGCACCACGGGCGGCGCCCACAACGACATCACGCGCGTGACGCGGCTGCTGCACCATGCGGTGGCGGAAATGGGCATGTACCGCAAGACCCGGCTGAACTATGCCGCGCTCGTCAAGGACGGCGGCACGGCGCCGCCGGACGAGGAAACACGCAGCATCATGGAAGCCCAGAGCGAACGGCTTTTCAGCGAAACCAAGGCTGTCCTGGCGCAATACACCGGCCTGACGGAGCACCTGACCGGGTGCCTGATGCGATCCGGTGAGATGACGCTCAGCGAAGCGCTGAGCGAGATTCGCCGCTTTGAATTCCTCGCGGCGCCGGCGTTGCTGGAGGCTGGACAAGGGGCGGGCCAACTGATGCCGGCTTGACCGGCTGGCGGCCACGCCGCTGCAGCCTGCTGTGTGCGTATAAAGAAAAAGCCCTGCAGTGCAGGGCTTTTTGCTTGGGGCCGCAGCCGCTTTATCCGGTTAGCGGGAAGCGGGTGCAGCCGGCGTTGGCGTGGCAGCTGCGGCGGGCGCTTGCGTGGGCGCCGGGGCCGGCATGGCAGGAGCCGTGGGAGTGGCGGCCGGTGCGCTCACGGCGGCGGGTTCGGCCATGGGAGCGCTGGGCGCGGCTTGCGCGGGACCGCCGTGGAACTTCATCACCAGCGGCACGATCAGCAGCGCCACGATGTTGATGATCTTGATCAGCGGGTTCACGGCCGGGCCGGCGGTGTCCTTGTAGGGGTCACCCACGGTGTCGCCGGTCACGGCGGCCTTGTGCGCCTCCGAGCCCTTGCCGCCGTGGTTGCCGTCTTCGATGTACTTCTTGGCGTTGTCCCAGGCGCCGCCGCCGGTGCACATGGAGATCGCGACAAAGAGGCCGGTCACGATGGTGCCCATCAGCAGGCCGCCCAGGGCTTGCGGGCCGAGCGCCAGGCCGACCACGATGGGCACGACCACGGGCAACAGCGAGGGGATCATCATTTCCTTGATGGCGGCCGTGGTCAGCATGTCGACGGCGGTGTCGTACTCGGGCTTGCCGGTGCCGTCCATGATGCCCTTGATGTCGCGGAACTGGCGGCGCACTTCAACCACCACGGCGCCGGCGGCGCGGCCGACGGCCTCCATGGCCATGGCGCCGAAGAGGTAGGGAATCAGGCCGCCGATAAAGAGGCCGACGATGACCTTGGGGTTGCTCAGGTCGAAGCTGATCACGTTGCCATAGGCTTCAAGCTTGTGCGTGTAGTCGGCAAACAGCACCAGCGCGGCCAGGCCGGCGGAGCCGATGGCATAGCCCTTGGTCACGGCCTTGGTGGTATTGCCAACAGCGTCCAGCGGGTCGGTGATGTCGCGCACGCTGCTGGGCAGTTCGGCCATTTCAGCGATGCCGCCGGCGTTGTCGGTGATAGGGCCGTAGGCGTCCAGCGCGACCACGATGCCGGCCATGCTCAGCATGGAGGTGGCGGCAATCGCAATGCCGTAGAGGCCCGCGAGCCCGTAGGCCGTCAGGATGGCGATACAGACAAAAATCACGGGCCATGCGGTGGAGCGCATGGACACGCCCAGGCCGGCAATGATGTTGGTGCCGTGGCCGGTGGTGGAGGCTTGCGCGATGTGCTGCACGGGTTTGTATTGCGTGCCGGTGTAGTACTCTGTCACCCAGCAGAGCGCGCCGGTCAGGACCAGGCCGACCGCGCAGGCGCCGAACAGGCGCATCTGGGTGCCGGTGGCCGTCACGGCGTCATCGGGCATCAGCCACCTGGTGACGAAGAAAAAGGCGATGAGCGACAGCACGCCGGCGATCGCGAGGCCCTTGTAGAGGGCCGGCATCACGTTCTTCATGCCGGGGGAGGCCTTGACGAAGAAGCAGCCGATGATGGAGGCGATGATGGACACGCCGCCCAGCGCCAGCGGATACACCGCGGCGGTGGCGCCCGCGCTGGACAGCAACAGGGCGCCCAGCACCATGGTGGCGATCAGCGTGACCGCGTAGGTTTCAAACAGGTCGGCGGCCATGCCGGCGCAGTCGCCCACGTTGTCGCCGACGTTGTCGGCAATCACCGCCGGGTTGCGCGGGTCGTCTTCGGGGATGCCGGCCTCGACCTTGCCCACCAGGTCGGCGCCGACGTCGGCGCCCTTGGTGAAGATGCCGCCACCGAGCCGGGCGAAGATGGAGATCAGCGAGGAGCCGAAGGCAAAGCCGATCAGCGGATTCAGCAGGTTGGCCAGCTTCAGGTCAGGTGTGTAGTTGCCGTTGCCCACCAGAAACCAGTAAAAACCGGTCACGCCCAGCAGTCCCAGGCCCACCACCAGCATGCCGGTGATGGCGCCGCCGCGGAAGGCGACGTCCAGGGCGGGGCCTATGCCCTTGGTGGCGGCTTGCGCGGTGCGCACGTTGGCGCGCACCGAGACGTTCATGCCGATAAAGCCGCAGGCGCCCGAAAGCACCGCGCCCACCACGAAGCCGATGGCGGTCTTGCCGTCAAGGAAGAAGCCGATGAGCACCGTGAGGACGACGCCGACGATGGCGATGGTTTTGTATTGCCGCGCAAGGTAAGCGGCAGCGCCGGTCTGGATGGCGGCTGCAATCTCCTGCATACGCGCATTGCCTGCGTCCTGGGAAAGAATCCAGCTGCGTGCCCAGATGCCGTACCCGACGGCGATCAGTCCGCAGACCAGCGCAAGAATGAGCGCCGAGTTGCCTGTCATAGCTGACATTGAAATTCTCCTACGTTGTTTTTCGCTTGGAGGGGGTGCCACGCGAGCGGTGCCCCCGCTGCGTTGCTTCCTCGTTGCCTGTGTCACGTATGGAGACAAGGTCGATTGGCCAACTCGGGAAATTTAACGCGAAAACGTGACAAGTTCGCGATGCGTCAGCCCTGAATCAGTAAAATGAGGGTAAATACCGAGCTAACGGTAGCGATTGCTTATTACTCCAAGCGCCTGTCCATGCGGCCTGAAGTCTTCATTCATTTCCTTTCCTTTCCTTTCATTTCTTTCCCTTCAACACAAACCTCAAGCGACCATGTCCCTCGATAAAGTTTCCCCCGGTAAAAACGTTCCCGAATCCTTTAACGTGATCATCGAAATCCCGATGAACGCCGACCCGGTGAAGTACGAGGTGGACAAAGAGTCCGGCGCGATTTTTGTGGACCGCTTCATGAGCACGTCCATGCACTACCCGACCAACTACGGTTATGTGCCCAAGACCATCAGCGGCGACGGCGACCCGGTCGACGTGCTGGTGATCACGCCGGTGCCGCTGATCCCCGGCGTGGTGGTGACCTGCCGCGCCATCGGCATCCTGAAGATGGAAGATGAGGCGGGCGAAGACGGCAAGGTGCTGGCCGTGCCCATCGACAAGAAATGCTCGCTCTACACCCAGTGGCAAAAGCCCGAAGACATGAACCCGCTGCGCCTGAAAACCATCTCCCACTTCTTTGAGCACTACAAAGACCTGGAAGAAGGCAAGTGGGTCAAGGTGCTGGGCTGGGAAGGCCCGGACGCGGCCAAGAAGGAAATCACCGACGGCATCGCCAACTACGCCAAGGCCTAAGATCCAGACCCTTCCGGGTTGAACAAAAAAAGCGCCTGCAGGCGCTTTTTTATTCCAGCGGCGCGGTTTCAAGTTCCTTGCGCCGGCTCCGGATAGACCAGGCCGTGGAGCCGGCCCTTGTCCTCGCGCGCGAAGGGCTTCCATTGGCCTTCGGGCTGGGCCAGCCGGTCGGCCACGGCCCACCAGGCGCTGGGGTTCACGCCCATGCCGATGTGGCTGGCCAGCACCTCGATGTTCTCGGTTTGCGGATTGGCGGCGCTGGGCGCCTGGATGCTGGCCTGCCAGGCCACCACGCCGTCGCTGCGTGAATAGATGCTGGTGGTCGGCACCGGCGGGGCGGCGGGCAGGTCGTAGTTGTCGGATTCGCGCTCCACGCTGCGGCCGCTGGTGAGTTCATAAATGCGCCAGGCATTGGTGGCCTTGTGCGAGCCCGCGAAGGGCGTGCCCAGCGTGATCACGCAGCGCACCTTGTCCGGCATTTCCTTGGCCAGCTCGCGCGCATAAACCCCGCCCAGGCTCCAGCCGATCAAGCTGACCTTGCGGCCTGTGGCCTCAAACGTGCGGCTGAGGCTGTCGCGGGCCTCTTCGAGCACCCCGGCGCGCGGGCCGAAGTTAAAGCCCTGTTCCCAGCCCCAGGGTTTGTAGTTGAGTGATTGCAGGTAGTGGCGCAGCGGCACGGTGGTGGCGTCGTTGGCCGAGAGGCCGGGGAACACCATGACGGCATGGCCGTCGCCGCGCGGCGCGCGGGCCAGCAGCGGCCAGGCGGGCAGCAGGGCGCCGAATTCCCAGAACGCGCGAAGCTCGAGTGCGAGCAGCCAGGCGCTGGGCGGAACATCGTGCGGGGCTGGTTTTTGGGAGTCCTGAAAGGCGGAAGAATTTCGCTTGGATGACGGGCTTGCCATGGCGTGGGGCATTGATTGTCTTTTGGAGTTCTGACTCAAACAGTATGGAGGCGCTTACGCTTGTTTACAGAGGGAGGCGCCTCTAACTTTGGCGGCTTCGCGCGGGATTTCGTCACGTTCGTGACAGCGGCCTTGCGGGTTTTTACCGGGAGCGCCTTGCGGGTGGTCTTTTTCGCCGCGGGCTTGGCGGGTTTTTGAGGCGCAACAGCGGCAGGCGCCGAGCTGGCCATCAAGGACTGCGCCTCGGTGAAGGCCTCCTCAATCGCCTTGGCCAGGTCCTTGGCATGCGGCAGCGCCTTCTTGTCGGCAATGATGCCGAAATCCACATGGCCGGCGTAGGTCTGGATGGTGATGTTGAGTGCCAGGCCGTGCAGGATGATGGACAGCGGGTGGAAGGTCAGGAATCTGGCGCCGGCCAGGTACAGCGGCACCGGAGGGCCCGGCACATTGGAAATCGCCAGGTTGGCGACCATGGGCAGCCGGCTGGCCATGCCGCTTTTGCCGTAGGCATTGAGCGCCATTTTGGCGGCGCCGCCCACCAGCCAGGGCGCCAGCAGCGAAGGGTAGTCGGTCGGCAGCAGGCCCTTGAGGCTTTGCATGGAGGTCTTGACTTTGGCGGTGGAGGCCATGATGGCGTTCATGCGCTTGAGCGGGTGCGCAAGGTGCGTGCCGAGTTCAACCAGGCTCATGCTGACCTGGTTGCCCAGGTTGCTGGCATCGGTGGCGCCGGCTTCGCGCAGCGACACCGGCATGGCGGCCACCAGCGATTTCTTCGGCAGGCTGTGGTGCTGCGTGAGGTAGTTGCGCAGCGCGGTCGAGCAGATCCACAGCACCATGTCGTTGAACGAGCCGCCCACCGCCTTGCCCATGGCCTTGGTCTCGCCCAGCGGGATGGTTGCGGTGACGAACACGCGCCCCGTGCCGATGCCGGCATTGAAGGGGGTGGGCGGCGCCAGTTTCATGGGCATCTTGGCTTTGACGCCGGTGGCCGAACTGCCCATGGACTGTCTGGCCAGCGTGCTGCCGAAGGTGGTGGCCGCGGCAGGCAGCGACTTGGCGACCTTGGCCAACTGGCCAAGCGAGCTGGAAAACACCGAACCGATCATCTTGCCCAGCTTGAGGTCGGACTCCAGCTTGCGGCGCCGTTCAGGGTCGGGCGGGGCCACTTCGCGCGGCGTCGGGCTTAGGTCCAGCATGGCATTGGCCAGCATGACACCGCCTTTTCCGTCGAGCGCGGCATGGTGGATTTTGGAGAAAAAGCCGGCCACGATGCCGCCGCCCTGGGATTCGGGCAGCTGGATGCGGTCGAAGATATAGAACTCCCACAGCGGGTAGTCGCGGTCTATGACCTCGCCGTGCAACTGGGCGCAGAGCTTGTGTACCTCGGCCAGCGTCATGGGCGCCGCGCCTCTTTTGGTGGGATCGGCCCGGCGGATGTGAAAGTCGATGTCGACCGAATCGGCCTCCACCCAGAGCGGGTGGCCCAGGTCCAGCGGCATGAACACCAGCTTGCGGCTGAACACCGGCGCCAGGTGCATGCGTTTGGCAATGTGGGTTTTGACGGCCTTGTGGAAGCTGCCCTTGAAGCCCGCCGGCAATTCGCAGAGATTGAGCGAGCCCACATGCATGGGCATCTCGGGGGTTTCAAGATAGAGAAAGGTCGCGTCCAGGCCGGTCAGGGATTTCATGGTTATTGTCTCCGTGGGGAGACCTTAACCGAGCGGGAGCAGGCGCGGCACTAGGGTTTGCCGTAGCCGGGCGTGTCGCGCCGGGCTCAGCGTACGGCTGTGATCGCGTTCAAGCTTCGCAGTCGCCCAGCATGCCTTGCTCATCGTCATTGAGCCCGGCGACAGGCGTTGCCTTGGCCAGCGCCATCCACACGCCCAGCGGCAAGGACTGCCGCGCACGCCGGGGCGCCGCGCGAACGACGGCCAGGCGATTGTTTTCCATCAACATCACGCCGCATTCCAGCGGGATTTCATCAGCTGCGCCTATGGACCGGCCCTTGGCATCGCAGCCCAGCACGTACCAGCATTCGCCGCCCAGGTCCAGGTAGGCGGCGCGCTTTTCGGGGCGGCGCAGGTCGCCCAGCAGGTCGGAGCGATGCACCTTGATCTCATGGACGATGGGGTCCACGTATTCCTGCACCGTGGTGTTGCGGATGGAAAACACGTCGGGCCTGACGATGCCCCAGCGCGCCTTGCCGCCTTCGGTGTCCGGCGGCAGTTGCGCGCGCAAGCCCAGGCCGCGCCAGGCGATGCGGCCGGCGCGCACCATTTCGCAGGCGACCTGTTCGACCAGCGCTTCATGTTTGGACAGGGCCGAGCGGTTGCGCAACAGCGTGGCCGCCAGGTAGGCAATGCCCGCGTCGGTGACGCGCAAGGTCTCATGGCCCGCGGGCCCGGCCACGCGCTGCAGCATGCCGGTGGCGAGCAGTTCGATCTCCAGCAGGTCCTGGCAAGGCCAGCCGGCGGAGCGGTAGACCTCGCGCAGGCGGCGGGCGTGGGGGCGGCCCAGCAATGATGGCGTTCCAACGGCGCTGTCGTTGGCGGCAGGCGCGCCGGTTGCGGAAGGGACTGGAAGCGGGATGGCGGCGCTGCTCATGGTGCGGAGGTCGGTATGGCGGGGTTTCAGATCGGAAGGATCTCGAAGCGCGCGTTGTCCAGGTTGTCGCCCAGCGGCCGCATGGCGGCCAGAATTGCGTCGGTTTCGGCGTTCTGCCACAGCGCAATGACCTGCTCTTCCGCCTGGGAGGCATCCTCCAGCGGCAGGCCTTCGTTCAAAGTTTGGGCCAGCATATAGGCCTGAAGAGAAGGCAGCACGTATTCCGGCCCGCCGACGGCGAATTCAAGCGCCATGCGAAAGCGCAGTTCGGCGGCGGCACGCTGTTCGGCGCTGAGGGTGGGGCACTCGACCAGGTTGACGATGTAAGTGGGAGCGGGGGCCATTTGGATTCCTCGCGTGACGTGAAGGATGAAGGGGCGGCTGGATGAAAAAAGCCGGGACTCACCCGGCTTTTTCAGGACAGCAAGATTACCAGATCAGAATGCGTATTGCAGGCTGAGGCCGAAATTGTCGGCGCGGATCGCACCGCCGCTTGCTCCGCCGTCATTGGAGAACTTGCCGAAGTCTTCGTATTCGAAACGCACCGCCAGCTTCGGGGTGAAGTTATACACCGCACCCACGCCGATCAGGGGCGAGGTCTTGCTGCCGCGGTCGGACACGCCGACGGCCGCGATCTTTCCGTGGTTGTTGGAGATACCCAGCTTGCCGAAAAGCGAGAAATTGTTTGCCAGCGGCAGCGTGCCGGTGCCGGCGATGCTGAACTGCGTCGCTTTCAGGCTGCCCGTGGCGAGCTGGACGCCGGCCAGGTTGCGGATCGCGAAATCGCGATTGCCGAGGTCTGCATACTGGGCTTCGATGCCCCAGTTGGGGGTGAGTTGGTAGCCGCCGTAAATCTTGACGGAGGCCTTGCTCGAGTCGGCGCCGGTGAGCTGCAGGGGCGCGGAAACTCCATCGGCACCGCTGATTTTGGACGAGCCCACGCCGCCGCCGACATACCACTGGGCCGAAGCCGGCATCGCCACGAACGCTGCGGCGATTGCGCCGGCCAAGAAAACTTTTTTCATCGAAATTCTTTCAATAGGAAACATTTGGAACGGTGAGGATACTGAAATGGCTGAAGCCGGGCAACGCCAAGGACATCGTCGCGGCCAACATTCACCTATTTGCAACGCTTTGAATGTCTGCAGTGCAAGGAAGGAGAGGGTATCTCATCCATTTGGAGGGTGCGCCTTGAACGGGTTGCGCCGTTCGAGGTTTTCCATATAACTTTCAATGCCGGCGCCCTCGCGCTCCAGGAAGCGCTCGACCGCGTCGGCGAAAGAGGGATGGGCCAGCCAGTGGGCGCTGGTGGTCTTGACGGGCAGCAGGGCGCGGGCCATTTTGTGCTCGCCCTGGGCGCCGCCCTCAAAGCGCTGGTAGCCATGCGTGATGCACCATTCCAGCGGCTGGTAATAGCAGGCCTCGAAATGCAGGCAGTCGACGCGGGCCAGGGCGCCCCAGTAGCGGCCGTAGGCGGTCAGCGGAGGATTGGCTGTGTCCGATGCGCCGGCCGGTGATGCGCTGACGGCGATCAGGCTGGCCGCGATGGGCCGGGGTTTGCCGCCGTCGGCCGTGTGTTCGGCGATGAACAGCAGCCAGTTCTCGGGCATGGTGTCCTGCATGCGCTGGAAGAAATCACGGCTAAGGTAGGGCGCGTTGCCGTGCTCGTAATAGGTGCGTTCATAGCAGCGATAAAAGAAATCCCAGTCGGCCCGGCTGATGTCCTTGCCCAGCGACCAGCGGAAGGTGATGCCGGCGTCGTGGACTTTGCGGCGCTCCTGGCGGATTTTCTTGCGCTTTTCCTGGTTGAGGGATGCCAGGAAATCGTCGAAATCGCGATAGCCGCTGTTTTTCCAGTGAAACTGGACCGTGTGGCGCCGCATCAGGCCGGCTTCTTCGCAGGCGGCCACGTCCTCATCGGCCGTAAACAGCAGGTGCAGCGACGAAAGCTTTTCCTGCCCGCACCAGGCGAGCAGTGCCTGCACCAGCAGCGCGCGTTCGGCGGCGTTGCGCGCCAGCAGCCGGGCCCCGGGGACGGGCGTGAAGGGCACGGCGGCAACGGCCTTGGGGTAATAGTCGAGGCCGTGCTGCTGGTAGGCATTGGCCCAGGCCCAGTCGAACACGTATTCGCCGTAGGAATGCGCCTTGAGGTAAAGCGGGCAGGCGCCGGCCAGGCTACCGCCTTGCCAGAGGGTGACGAAACAGGGCGTCCAGCCCGTGTCGGGGCTGGCGCTGCCGCTTTCGTGCAGTGCGGCGAGGTATTCATGGCGCATGAAAGGGTTGGCGGCCTCGCCCGGGCTTTGCGCCGCCAGCAGGGCGTTCCACTCGGATGCATTGACCTTCAGCGGCGAATCCAGCACGCGGATGACATAATCGTTTGAGTCGTTTTTCACGTGTTTTTCGGGGTTTTACTTCTACATGCCACTCAAAATCTGCGTTGCCCAGTTGAACTATTGCGTGGGAGACATGCCGGGCAATTCGCAAAAAATCATCGAGGCGGCCCGCGCCGCCTACCAGGACGGTGTGCGGCTGGTGCTGACGCCCGAGCTGGCGATTTGCGGCTACGCGGCCGAAGACCTGTTTTTGCGCCCCTCTTTCATCCAGGCCTGTGATGATGCCGTGAATCAAGTGGCCCGCGAGCTGGCCGGGTTAAAAGGCCTGACGGTGGTGGTGGGCACACCCACCCACGGCGACAACGGCAAGGGCCTGCGCACCAAAAGCGTGGAAGTGCAGCAGCGCCACAACGCGGCGCGGGTGCTGCGCGAGGGCCGTGTCATCGAAAGCTACGCCAAGCGCGAGCTGCCCAATTACCAGGTGTTTGACGAGCGCCGCTACTTCACGCCCGGCCAGGGCACCTGCGTGTTCCAGGCGGGGGAGGGGGATGAGGCCGTCAGCATAGGCCTGCTGATCTGTGAAGACGCCTGGTTCGAAGAGCCGGCGCGCCTGGCCAAAGAGGCCGGTGCCGAGCTGCTGGTGGTGATCAATGCCTCGCCTTTCCACGTCGGCAAGGGCGGCGAGCGCGAGCAGATGATGCAAAACCGCTGCCTGGCCACCGGATTGCCGCTGGTCTATGCCCACCTGGTGGGCGGGCAGGACGAAATCGTGTTTGAAGGACGCTCCTTTGCGCTGCAGGCCGACGGCGCGTTGGCTGGTCGGGCCGAGAGCTTCAGGGAAAAGCTGTTTGCCATCGGCGCCGAGCGCGTCAAGGACGTCGTCACCTTAACGGCGGAAACGGCGCCCGAGCGCAGCCACGAGGCGGACCTGTGGGATGCACTGGTGCTGGGTGTGCGCGATTACCTGGGCAAAAACGGCTTTCCGGGCGCCATCCTGGGCCTGTCGGGCGGTATCGACTCGGCGCTGGTGCTGGCGATCGCGGTGGATGCGCTGGGCGCGGACAAGGTGCGCGCGGTGATGATGCCTTCACCCTATACAGCCGACATCTCCTGGAAAGATGCGCGCGAGATGGCCGAACGTGTGAAGGTGCGCTACGACGAGATTTCCATCGTGCCCGAGTTCGAGGCCTTCAAGGCGTCCCTGGCCGGCGAGTTCAAGGGCCTGAAGGAAGACACGACCGAGGAAAACATCCAGGCGCGTATACGCGGGGTGTTTTTGATGGCGCTGTCCAACAAGTTCGGCTCCATTGTGCTGACCACCGGCAACAAGAGCGAGATGGCCACCGGCTATTGCACGCTCTACGGCGACATGGCGGGTGGTTTCGCGGTGATCAAGGACGTGCTCAAGACCTCGGTGTTCCGGCTGGCACGCTGGCGCAATGCCAACGACCCGTATGGCACCGGCAGCAACCCGATTCCCGAGCGCATCATCACGCGCCCACCCAGCGCCGAACTGCGCCCCGACCAGACCGACCAGGACAGTCTGCCGCCCTACGAGGTGCTGGACGCCATCCTGTCGCGTTACATGGAAAATGACGAGAGCGCTGAAGGCATCATCGCCGCCGGTTTTGACCGCGCGGTGGTGGAGCGCGTGGCGCGACTGATCCGCATCAACGAATACAAGCGGCGGCAGGCGCCTGTGGGTATCAGGGTCACCCACAGGAGCTTTGGCAAAGATTGGCGCTATCCTATAACCAGCAGATTTCGACAGTGATGGCCCCCACGGTCGCTCGCTTCGCGTAGCTCCCTGCCCCTCGAGGGGGCCGTTGCGCCTGCGGCCCGGCAAAGCCGGTTCCGCGGCCCCTGCTGGTAGGGGAGCTCCTCGCAGACTTCAAATGCTTTATGACGAGATTTAAAACCAACGGAGATATTCAGTGAAACAAATTACCGCCGTCCTCAAGCCTTTCAAGCTCGAAGAAGTCCGCGAGGCGCTGGCCGAATGCGGCGTGACCGGGCTGACCGTCACTGAAGTCAAGGGCTTCGGCCGCCAGAAGGGCCATACCGAGCTGTACCGCGGCGCGGAGTACGTGGTCGACTTCCTGCCCAAGGTCAAGGTCGAAGTCGTCGTGAAAACCGAGGATGTGGAGCGCTGCGTGGACGCCATCGTGCGCGCCGCCCGCACCGGAAAGATCGGCGACGGCAAGATTTTCATCACCAGCGTGGAGCGCGTGGTGCGTATCCGTACGGGCGAGGAAGACGAAGCGGCAGTCTGAGCGCCGCCAAACCGCTTAAATCTGGTCCAGTCGCATTGCGGCGGGTGTCATGCCGGCGGCCTGCACCAGGATTTCGAGCAGAGGCTCCGCTTCGCTGCCGGTGCGTATCAGGTCCATCAGCCAGTCGTTCATGAAGCCGGCTTTGACCGATGAGGCCAGGAAGGCCAGCAGGCTGTCGTAATAGCCGCCCATGTTGAGCAGCCCGACCGGCTTGTCGTGGTAGCCCAACTGGCGCCAGGTCCAGACCTCAAAGAACTCTTCCAGCGTGCCTATGCCGCCCGGTAGGGCGAGGAATGCGTCGGCATGCTCGGCCATCAGGCGTTTGCGTTCGTGCATGTTCTCCACGATGTGTAATTCGGTGCAGCCGGTGTGGGCCCATTCCTTTTCGACCAGCGCCTTGGGGATCACGCCCACGACTCGCGCGCCCGCGGCCAGCGCGGCATCGGCCAGGATGCCCATGAGGCCGTTGCGGCCGCCGCCGTAGACCAGTTGCCCGCCGTGGGTGCCTATCCAGGTGCCGACGAGGGCGGCGATCGCGGCAAATTCGGGATTGTCGCCCGGGCGGGAGCCGCAATAAACGCAAAGGGAGAAGGCGGGCTTGGAGTTTTCTGTCACTGCGGTGCTGTCGTTGTTCATGCTGAAAATCGCTGAAAGAGCGCCAGGGCCCAGGTGCCGGCGCAGAGCAGCAGGCTGAGCAGGACGGCGGCGCTGCCCATGTCCTTGGCGCGCTTGGAAAGGTCGTGCCACTCGGGGCCTATGCGGTCTATGGCGGTTTCGATGCCGGTGTTGAGCAGTTCCACGATCATGATGAGGATGACCGTCCCGGCCAGCAGCACGGTTTCCACCCAGTTCCGGCCCAGCCAGAAGGCGGCCGGGATCAGCACGATGGACGCGATGGCTTCCTGGCGAAACGCGGTTTCATGCCAGCCGGCGCGCAGGCCGGCGATGGAATAGCCCGTGGCGTGCCAGACGCGGCTCAGGCCCTTGCGGTGCTTTTGGGGATTGACCGGCTCATCGAGGGGTATCGGGGAGGCGGCATGGACGGAGGCTGGCACGGAGGCGGAAAGCGGGACTTGTTCGGGCATGGGGCGATTGTCGCGCAGCTTTATGGCATGTTGATGTTAGGGCTGCTCGGCCACATCATTACCGGCCGTGACCTTCGACTTTTCCTTGCGGCGGGGCTTTTCAGGCGCCACCCAGGTGATCAACCGGGTCCCCGCCCAGGCATCGTGCCAGAACTGCTTTTGCGGATGAAAGCGCGCCAGGATCGCCCAGATGGCGACCCAGCCCAGCACCAGCACGGCGCCTTCGCGGCCCGGCAACGCCAGCATCCAGCTGACGGCCAGTGGCGGCAGGAACCATAACCAGCTCAGCACATAGCGCAGCAGGGCGCGCTTCTGGGAGATGGGGGCGCCGTGGACGTCGACCACGCGGATGTTCCAGGTTTTCATCGCCAGTGTCTGGCCTTTTGCCCAGAACCATACGAAGTAGATGCCGAAGATCACAAACACGAAAGCCTGCAGCGCATGGCGGTTGTCCAGTGCGTTGCGGGTCTGGCTCAAGGTGCTGAAGAGGTAGCCGGCCAGGAAAACCACGCCGAACATCAGCATGCCTTCGTACATCCAGCATGCCATGCGCCTGGGGATGGACGGTATTGGGGGGGGATTGGTGGCTGTCAAATGTGTTGCTCTTCAGTGCTCGCTGGCAGGGGACTGCCGGAGCGGCCAATAAATCCGGCCGGCTTGCCCGCCGGCGGTATGTCAACGCTGGGGCGTTGCGCCTGGGGCGCTGGCAGGCAATGCTGCGGGGGCGGCTGCCGCCGGGGTGGAAGCATTGATTTTAGGCGCAGCCTTGCTGCTGGCCTTGACCGGGTGCGGCGGAACGGGCGCCAGCTTCTGGGGCGCCACCGGCTTGACGGCGGTCGCGGCCCCGGCGGGCTTGGGACTGGCCTTGGCCGCCAGCTTTTCTTTTTCTTCTGGGCTGAGGGCCTGGTAGGTTTCCCATTTGGCTTTTTTCTCTTCAGGCGTGAGCTGCTTGGAGAGCTCTTTGGTCTTGCCGAAGTTCAGCCGTGCCTGGGCGCGTTGCTGGGGGCTCAGCGTGACCCATTCGTTCATGCGGCTGTGCAGGTTGGCCTGTCCTTCAGGGGGTAGCGAAGGGTAGTTTTTGGAGATTTCCAGCCATTTGCGTTTTTGCTGCTCACTGATGGTGTTCCAGCTTGAGGCTAGGGGCGCGAGCGCCTTTTGCTGCATGGGGCTGAGCTCAGCCCAGGTAGGCTTGGAGACGGTGATTTTGGCAGGCGCGCTGGCGGCCGATTTGGCGGCGCCGGGAGCGCTAGCAGTGGCTGCGGGCTTGGCCGCCTGGGCAAAACTGAAAACCGGCAGTGCCAGCAGGGCGGCCACCACGAGCCCAAGCGACAGCCATTGCAACTTCAACCGGGTTGAAGGGTCAAGAGGCAGGGGGATGAGTCGGGCGGCTGCTGGGCGGCTCATTGGACCGTAGGGGCTTGGCGAGTCACTTTGAGGTACTGGACAAAACCGGGGTCGGCAAAGGCCGCGGGTGGGAGTTCGTCGGTGAGCAGCGCCACGTCGACTTCGGCCAACTCCTGGGCGCGGTTGTCGTTCTGAATCGAATTGATGACCAGCAGCCCCACGACCAGCGCAACAAGCGGTAACACTGAACCAATACGTGCCCACCAGCTCAGTCCGTCGTCGGAGCCCCAGGTGAGGGCGGCGCTGGCGCCGTTGCCGACGACACCGCCGGCGGTTTCGGTTTTTGCGATCTTGCGGCTGGAGATAGCCTGGAAGCGCGCGGCGCGCAAGCGCTCGGAAATGTCGTAAGGCAGGTCTGCCGCACCTGCGGACAGGTAGGAGGCGGTTTTCAGGCCAAAGCGGTCCTGGAGGATGGCGGCTCTTTTTTGTAGTGAATTAGTCATAGTTTTATACCTTTGGCGCTCAGGGCTTTGCTGAGAGCGTGAACTGCGCGTGAACAGTGCGTTTTGACACTACCCTCTGAACAGCCCATGGCGGCTGCTGTTTCAGCGACGTCCATTTCCTCCCAGTAACGCATCAGAAAGGCTTCCCGTTGACGGCCCGGCAATTCCTTTACCTGCAGCTCGATCTCATGCAATATTTGCGCCCGCTCCGTGGCATCCTGGGCGCTCTCCGTACCCTCTGAGTTGGTCAGGGTCTCTAAAGTTTCCAGAAGATCGAAATCTCCGTCCTCGCCGGACGATTCGAAGTCGCTCATATTGGAAAAAAGCGCGTTGCGGGTCTTGCGGCGGCGAAACCAGTCCAGCGTGGTGTTGGCCAGGATGCGCTGGAACAGCATGGGCAGCTCGGCGGCGGGCTTGTCGCCGTAGTGCTGCGCCAGCTTCATCATGCTGTCCTGAACGATATCGAGAGCAGCTTCTTCGTCCCGGACGTGGTAAATGCTGCGCTTGAAAGCCCGTTTTTCAACGTTTTTCAGGAAATCCGAGAGTTCTTGTTCAGTTGCCAACGGTGTGGGGTTCCGGTTCGTCCAGCGCTGCAGGATGGCCGCGGTCTTCGCGGGGCCTGTGCCGATCAGCATGCATCCTGGGATGCCGCAGGAAAATTATCGCATCATGGCCGGTGTTGGCTGGCCCTTTTTGGGGCCTTGCGGCCATTGCGCAACGCGAAATGTCATAATATGCCCTGCAATTCAAAAGGCAAACGGGTCATGACTCGGCGGTTTATGTTTCCGCTTATGGTTCTGGCCTCAAGTCTCGACGCCGCTTCACAAGAGTGGGCGAAGAGGCACCCAAGGTATTTCGTTAGAGAAATTCACAAAGGTTCATCATGGAAATCTCCAAGGCGGAAATCGCTTCCGCGGCAGCAGCGTCTGCACACACAAATTCCCAGGAACTCCGCGGCGCGGAAATCCTCATCAAGTCGCTTCAGGCTGAAGGTGTCAAGTACGTCTGGGGCTATCCCGGCGGTGCGGTCCTTCACATTTACGACGCCTTCTACAAGCAGGACTCGATCCAGCACATCCTGGTGCGCCACGAACAGGCAGCCGTGCACGCTGCGGATGGTTATGCCCGGGCCACTGGCGACGTGGGCGTGGCCCTCGTCACTTCCGGACCTGGCGTGACCAACGCGGTCACCGGCATCGCGACGGCCTACATGGACAGCATCCCGATGGTGATCATCACCGGACAGGTCCCCACCCACGCCATTGGCCTGGATGCCTTCCAGGAATGCGACACCGTCGGCATTACCCGGCCCATCGTGAAGCACAACTTTCTCGTCAAGGACGCGCGGCAGATGGCCGACACCCTGAAGAAGGCTTTCCACATCGCCCGCAGCGGCCGGCCCGGCCCCGTGGTCGTGGACATTCCGAAAGACGTGTCCTTCAACAAGGTTCCCTACAGCGGCTACCCGCAAACCGTGGAGATGCGCTCGTACAACCCGGTTCGCAAAGGCCACGGCGGGCAGATTCGCAAGGCCCTGCAGCTGCTGCTGGCGGCCAAGCGTCCATACATCTACACCGGCGGCGGCGTGCTGCTCAGCAATGCCTCGCAGGAGTTGCGCACGCTGGTCGACATGCTGGGCTATCCCTGCACCAACACGCTGATGGGCCTGGGCGCTTACCCGGCCAGCGACAAGAAGTTCCTCGGCATGCTGGGCATGCACGGCACGATCGAAGCCAACAACGCGATGCAGAATTGCGATGTGTTGCTGGCCGTCGGCGCGCGCTTTGACGATCGTGTGATCGGCAACCCCAAGCATTTCGCGCAGAACGAACGCAAGATCATCCACATCGATATCGACCCTTCCAGCATTTCCAAGCGCGTGCGGGTCGACATTCCCATCGTGGGCGACGTTAAGGACGTGCTGACCGAGCTGATCAGCATGATCAAGGAGTCCGGCCTCAAGCCTGACGCCAACGCGCTGGGCGGCTGGTGGGACACGATCGAAGGCTGGCGCAAGCGCGACTGCATGAAATACAGCATGGGCAAGGGCGACGTCATCAAGCCCCAGCACGTGGTCGAGACCCTGTGGAATCTCACCAAGGACGCCGACACCTACATCACGTCGGACGTGGGCCAGCATCAGATGTGGGCCGCCCAGTACTACAAGTTCGACGAGCCGCGCCGATGGATCAATTCGGGCGGTCTGGGCACCATGGGTGTCGGCATTCCCTATGCCATGGGCATCAAGCTGGCCAAGCCCGACTCGGAAGTGTTCTGCATCACGGGCGAAGGCTCGGTGCAGATGTGCATCCAGGAGCTTTCCACCTGCCTGCAGTACAACACGCCGATCAAGATCGTGTCGCTGAACAACCGCTACCTGGGCATGGTGCGCCAGTGGCAGGAAGTCGAATACGCGGGCCGCTACAGCAGCAGCTACATGGACGCGCTGCCCAATTTCGTGAAGCTGGCCGAGGCTTATGGGCACGTCGGCATGCTGATCGAAAAGCCGCAGGACGTGGAACCGGCGTTGCGCGAGGCGCGCAAGCTCAAGGACCGCACGGTGTTCATGGACTTCCGCACGGACCCGACCGAAAACGTGTTCCCGATGGTGCAAGCCGGCAAGGGCATTACCGAAATGCTGCTGGGGTCGGAAGACCTCTAGGCCTCAGGCCGCCGCACACCCATTCATTCACCGTCACCTGACGAATCTATTGCCCGCCGAGCCTGCGCATTACCGTGCGCAGGGGAGGGCGGCGAAAAGAGGAATCTTCTTATGAAACACATCATTGCAGTTTTGCTGGAAAACGAGCCGGGCGCTCTTTCCCGCGTGGTCGGCCTGTTTTCGGCGCGCGGCTACAACATCGAAAGCCTGACCGTCGCACCGACCGAGGATCCGAGCCTGTCGCGCATGACGATACAGACCACGGGCTCCGACGACGTCATCGAGCAGATCACCAAGCACCTGAACCGCCTGATCGAAGTGGTCAAGGTGGTCGACCTGACCGAGGGCGCCTACACCGAGCGAGAGCTCATGATGGTCAAGGTGCGCGCTGTCGGCAAGGAGCGCGAAGAGATGAAGCGCATGGCTGATATATTCCGCGGGCGCATCATCGACGTCACCGAAAAAAGCTACACCATAGAGCTGACCGGCGACCAGTCCAAGAACGATGCTTTCCTGGAGGCCATAGACCGCAGCGCGATCCTGGAGACGGTGCGAACCGGCTCCAGCGGCATCGGCCGCGGCGAGCGGATTTTGCGGGTTTGATTTGAGTTGTCCGTGCGCGCGTTTCGACAGGCTCAACGCGAACGGATTTTGAGTGGCGATATGCGGTTACCGTTCGCCCTGAGCCTGTCGAAGGGCATTTTCGCCAATACCTATTCTGGAGAGAAAAATGAAAGTTTTTTACGACAAAGATTGTGATTTGAGCCTGATCAAGGGCAAGACGGTCGCCATCATCGGCTACGGCAGCCAGGGCCATGCCCATGCGCAAAACCTGAACGACAGCGGCGTGAAAGTGGTCGTCGGCCTGCGCAAGGGCGGCGCTTCCTGGCCCAAGGTCGAAAAGGCCGGCCTGAAGGTCGCCGAAGTCGCTGACGCGGTCAAAGCCGCCGACGTGGTCATGATCCTGCTGCCCGACGAGCAGATCGGCGCGGTCTACAAGAACGACGTGGCCCCCAACATCAAGCAGGGCGCTTCCCTGGTGTTCGCCCACGGTTTCAACGTGCACTACGGCGCCGTGATTCCCCGCGCCGACCTCGACGTCTGGATGGTTGCTCCCAAGGCGCCTGGCCATACCGTGCGCAACACCTATGCCCAAGGCGGCGGTGTGCCCCACCTGGTGGCCGTGCACCAGGACAAGTCCGGCAAGGCCCGCGACCTGGCCCTGAGCTACGCCATGGCCAATGGCGGCGGCAAGGCCGGCATCATTGAGACCAACTTCCGCGAAGAGACCGAGACCGACCTGTTCGGCGAGCAGGCCGTTCTGTGCGGCGGCACTGTCGAGTTGATCAAGGCCGGCTTCGAAACGCTGGTGGAAGCCGGCTACGCGCCCGAGATGGCGTACTTCGAATGCCTGCACGAGCTCAAGCTGATCGTCGACCTGATCTATGAAGGCGGCATCGCCAACATGAACTACTCGATCTCGAACAACGCCGAGTACGGTGAGTATGTGACGGGCCCCAACATTGTGACTTCGGCCACGAAGGACGCCATGCGCAAGTGCCTGAAAGACATCCAGACCGGTGAATACGCCAAGAGCTTCCTGGTGGAAAACCAGGCCGGCGCACCAACCCTGCTGAGCCGCCGCCGCTTGAATTCCGAGCACCAGATTGAAATCGTGGGCGAAAAACTCCGTGCCATGATGCCTTGGATCGCCAAAAACAAGCTGGTTGACCAGACCCGCAACTGATGTAGGCGCCCGTCAGGGGCCTTGTCCTGCAAAAAGCCGCGCAAACTTCCTGCGCGGCTTTTTTACTGACGGGAGCAAATTCGAGAGTGATTCGCGCCGCGCGGCCATTTTGTGGTGCCGATCTTGGTATCCTTGGCGCCTTGAGCCGGCAATTGCCTGCCCCAGGCGGGGCGGACCGGCTCCTCGGTGGTGTCCTCGGATGCTATGAATTTAATAGCTGTTTGCGCGCACCAGTTGTGCTTCAGGAGTATTTTTATGCATGATGGCGAAGAGTCCGCGGGCAACAATCCGACGGTGATGGTACGCAAGCGCCGCAAGGGCATTTACATATTGCCGAACCTGTTTACGCTGGCCGCCCTGTTTGGCGGGTTCTACGCCATCGTGATGGCCATGAATGGGCGCTTCGACCAGGCCGCCATCGGTGTGTTTTGCGCCATGGTGCTCGACAGCCTGGACGGACGTGTGGCCCGCATGACCAATACGCAAAGTGCTTTCGGCGAGCAGATGGATTCGCTCTCGGACATGGTGTCTTTCGGCGCCGCGCCGGCCCTGATCGCCTACGTCTGGGCCCTGACCAGCCTGGGACGCTGGGGCTGGATAGGCGCCTTTGTGTATTGCGCCTGCGCCGCGTTGCGCCTGGCCCGTTTCAACGTCAATACGGCGGTGGTCGACAAGCGCTTCTTCCAGGGGCTCCCGTCGCCCGCAGCGGCTGCCCTGGTGGCGGGTTTTATCTGGCTGATGACAGACGCCGGCATCAGCGGGTTGGAAGTGCGCTGGGTCACCTTCGCCCTCACGCTGTATGCGGGCCTCACCATGGTCACCAATGTGCCGTTTTACAGCTTCAAGGATGTGCAGATGAAGCGCAGCGTGCCTTTTGCCGCCATCGTGCTGATTGCGCTCGGGATCGCCGTCATCAACATCCATCCGCCGACCGTCATGTTCGGCCTGTTCGTTCTTTATGGCTTTTCAGGCTACGTGCTGTATGGCTGGCGCAAGGCCAAGGGCCAGCAGACCAGTGTGATCTCGACCTCCACAGATGAGCCGGACGAGCGCGGCCTCCATAAATAATTGTGGTACATTGAACAGATGAAACAAATTTCGCTAGCACTACTGCTATCTGCCAACGGGCGGAGACGGTAGCGCACGCGTACACCTGATTCAACGGCCCGTTTGCACCAGCAACGGGCCGTTTTTTCTTGGGGTTGCTGGTTTTTTGATCGAGAGGAAAACCATGTTGAAGCAACCCGCCAGCAAGTACCCCGCTTTCGCACCCATCGCCTTGCAAGGCCGCACCTGGCCCGACGCTGTGCTGACACAAGCGCCTGTCTGGCTCAGCACCGACCTGCGTGACGGCAACCAGGCGTTGATAGAGCCTATGGACGTTGCGCGCAAGCTGCGGATGTACGGACAGCTGCTGCGGATCGGCTTCAAGGAGATCGAGGTCGGTTTTCCGGCTGCGTCGCAGGTTGAGTTCGATTTCTTACGCCACCTGATCGACAACGATATGGTTCCCGACGATGTCACGCTCCAGGTAATGACACCCGCCAAGGAACCGTTGATACGACGCACGATGGAGGCGGTGATGGGGGCCCGGCGAGTGATCGTGCATCTGTACAACGCCACCTCGCCCTTGATGCGGGAGGTGGTCCTGGGTATGGATCCGGATCAGATCGTGGAGTTGGCCACCAGCCATGCGCGGCTGATTCAGGATCTTGCGCGTGCTCAACCCGATACGCAGTGGACTTTTCAGTATTCGCCCGAACACTTTTCCGGAACGGAATTGGCATTTTCCAGGCGTGTGGTGGATGCCGTCACGGAGGTATGGCAGCCCACGGCCGACCACCCTTGCATCATCAACCTGCCAACGACGGTGGAGCATTCAACGCCCAACGTTTTTGCCGACATGATCGAGTGGATGCATCGGCACATCGCGAGGCGAGACGCTGTGGTGTTGTCGGTACATCCCCACAATGATCGCGGTACCGGTGTGGCAGCGGCTGAATTGGCGTTGATGGCCGGCGCACAGCGCGTAGAAGGCTGTCTGTTCGGCAACGGTGAACGCACCGGCAATCTTGACATCGTCAACGTGGCACTCAACCTGTACACCCAAGGTGTGCCGCCCAATCTTGACTTCTCCAATATCGACGAGATTCGCCGCACGGTGGAGCATTGCAACCAGTTGCCGGTGCACCCGCGCCATCCCTATGTCGGCGAGCTGGTCTATACCTCGTTTTCAGGTACGCACCAGGACGCCATCAAAAAAGCGTTCGCCGTTCAAAAGGAGGATGCCGCCTGGGCGGTCCCCTATCTGCCAATCGACCCCAAAGATCTGGGGCGCAGCTATGAGGCCGTCATTCGCGTCAACAGCCAGTCGGGTAAAGGCGGTATCGCGTATTTGCTGGAAAGCGAATACGGCCTTGAATTACCGCGCCGCCTGCAGATCGAGTTCAGCCAGGCCGTCCAAGCGGTGATGGACAACGCGGGCAAGGAGCTGACGGCGCAAGACTTGTGGCAGCTGTTCGACGAGGAATACGGTTTGGCCAGTACTGAGGCACCTCAGGTACAGCAAACCGTGTCGGCGGGCGGCGTGGCCTTGACGGCACAGGTGCAAATGGCCGGCGCAACGCAACAGATTGCGGGACAAGGGGCCGGGCCGATCGAGGCCTTCGTGAACGGCTTGAACGCCGCGTTGGGCACGACGGTACGCGTGCTGGACTACCATGAGCACGCCCTGGGCTCGGGAGCCGATGCCCGCGCTGTGGCCTACCTTGAGCTGCGCATTGACGAACGGTATACGGTATTTGGCGTCGGCATGGACGCGAATATCGTCTCGGCGTCTTTGAAGGCAATCCTGTCCGGATGGCAGCGTGCGCAAATGCGCGTTCCTTCCGGCGAAAATACATCTCGCGCCGCTTTGGCCCCGTCCAGCTAAAAATTCTTCAGGAGCCCACCATGACCGACAAACTCATTATTTTCGACACCACTCTGCGCGACGGCGAGCAATCGCCCGGTGCCTCCATGACACGGGATGAAAAGCTGCGGATCGCACGCCAGCTGGAGCGCCTGAAGGTCGACGTGATCGAGGCCGGCTTTGCCGCCAGCTCCAACGGCGACTTCGAATGTGTGAAGGCCATTTCGGAGGTCATCAAGGACTCCACCGTCTGCTCGCTGGCCCGCGCCAACGACAGGGACATTTCCCGCGCCGCCGAGGCCTTGAAGCCGGCAGCCTCCGGGCGTCTGCACCTCTTTCTGGCGACCAGCGCGCTGCACATGGAAAAGAAGCTGCGCATGACGCCCGACCAGGTATTCGAGCAGGCCAAGCTCTCGGTGCGTTTTGCCAAAAACCTGATGGGTGACATCGAGTTCAGCCCTGAAGACGGTTATCGCTCCGATCCGGACTTCCTGTGCCGTGTGCTGGAAGCCGTGATCAAGGAAGGTGCCACCACCATCAACGTGCCCGACACCGTGGGCTACGCCATCCCCGAGCTCTACGGCAACTTCATCAAGGACCTGCGTGAACGCATCCCCAACAGCGACAAGGCCGTCTGGTCGGTGCATTGCCACAACGACCTGGGCATGGCGGTCGCCAACTCGCTGGCCGGCGTGAAGATCGGCGGGGCGCGGCAGGTGGAATGCACCATCAACGGCCTGGGCGAGCGTGCCGGCAACTGCTCGCTGGAAGAAGTGGTGATGGCCGTCAAGACCCGCAAGGATTATTTCGGCCTTGACCTGGGCATAGACACGCAGCACATCCTGGCCGCCAGCCGCATGGTGAGCCAGACCACCGGTTTTGTGGTGCAGCCGAACAAGGCCGTGGTCGGCGCCAATGCGTTCGCGCATGCATCAGGCATCCACCAGGACGGCGTGCTCAAGGCGCGTGACACCTATGAAATCATGCGCGCGGAGGACGTGGGCTGGAGCGCCAACAAGATCGTGCTGGGCAAGCTGAGCGGGCGCAATGCCTTCAAGCAACGCCTGCTTGAGCTCGGTGTCGCCATGGAAAGCGAGGCGGACGTCAACAACGCCTTCGCCAAGTTCAAGGAACTCGCTGACCGCAAGAGCGAAATCTTCGACGAAGACATCCTGGCGCTGGCCAGCGATGAAAGCGCTTCCCACGACAACGAGCAATACGGCTTTGTGTCCTTGTCGCAGCACAGCGAAACCGGCGAGCGCCCCCAGGCCAGCGTCGTGTTCACGGTGGCCGGCAAGGAAGTCAAAGGCGAGTCCGACGGCAACGGTCCCGTGGACGCCTCCCTCAAGGCCATCGAATCACACGTCAAAAGCGGTGCCGAGATGGTGCTTTACTCCGTGAACGCCATCAGCGGGTCTACGGAAAGCCAGGGGGAAGTGACGGTGCGCCTGCAGAACAGCGGGCGGGTGGTCAACGGCGTGGGCGCCGACCCGGACATCGTGGTGGCGTCCGCCAAAGCCTACTTGAGCGCCTTGAACAAACTCCAAAGTAAAGCCGACCGGGTTGCCGCGCAGGGATAATGTAACAAGTCGGAAAATAAAATCCTTTATATTCAATGACTTAGCGTTGGGTCTGAGTGCGGATAGGGCTTTGAGCGTTAAAAATCGCACAAGTGAGTGTGTTTTTAGGAAAGTCACGCAAGTTTTTGATATTGCGTGACTTTTTCTATTTGTATACACTCCAGCCATCCCACTCATTGCAATCCACGCAGGCAATATTCACCATGTCTCATCAGATTTTCAATCGCGCATTAAAAATCGTTGGATTCGTTGCTCTGATAGCCGCCTTTGCAGTACCTGCCGCCAATGCGGCGGCCGCCAAAAACACCATTGTCAAAAAGCAGCACGCCTCCTCCAAGGCGTCGGCTTCCAAAAAAGTTATTTCCACGCGCAAGAGCGTACGTTTTGTTGCAGGTACAAAACGCAGAAGCATCATTCGCGCGTCCATTCCCGCCAAACCTTCGTTTGGTCAGATTGCTGGTTTGCACGGCTCGCAGGATCCTCTTGAGCTCAAGTCCAGCGTCGCGCTGGTGATCGACCAGGACACACGTGAAGTGCTGTTCAGCAAAAACGACCATGCTGTATTGCCGATTGCATCCCTCACCAAACTGATGACTGGCGTCATTGTCAGCGGCGCCAAGCTGCCTATGGACGAACTGATCACCATCACGCAGGATGACGTGGACACCGAAAAGGGCAGCAGCTCGCGCCTCAAGGTCGGCACCACGCTGACCCGCGGCGAACTGTTGCACCTGGCCTTGATGTCCAGCGAAAATCGCGCGGCGCACGCCCTGGGCCGCACCTATCCCGGCGGCATGGGCACCTTCGTGAGCCTGATGAACGCCAAGGCCAAGATGCTGGGCATGACCGATACCAGCTATGTCGAGCCCACCGGCCTGTCCAGCCGCAACCAGTCGAGCGCACAGGACCTGGCGACGCTGGTCAACGCGGCCCATGGCGACCCCATGCTGCGTGAGCTGTCGACCTCCACCGGTTACCAGGTGGCCGTTGGCAGCCGCACGCTGCAGTACAACAACACCAATCGCCTCGTGAAGAACCCCGAGTGGGACATCGGCCTGCAGAAAACCGGCTACATCTCCGAAGCTGGCCAGTGCCTGGTCATGCAGACCAAGATCGCGGGCCGCAAGCTGATCATGGTGTTCCTGGATTCCGCCGGCAAGCTGAGCCGCTTGGGCGACGCAGAGCGTGTGCGCCGCTGGGTGGAGTCCAACCCCGTGAGCACCGAGCCCAAGCTCAACGTCAGCGCCTCTGCCAAGCAGGCGAACGGTTGATTGTTGGCCCTTGCGGCCGCGCTCAAAAAGCAGTCGGGTTTTATTTGGGCCTGTAGCCCAGCGCCGCTGAAATCTCATTGGCCGTTGCCTGCAGCTTGGGCAGCCAGTGCTCATCAAGCCGGTCCGCCGGCGCTGAAATCGACAAGCCCGCCACCAGCTTGTTCTGGTCGTCGTAAATCCCTGCGGCCATGCAGCGCACCCCGAGTTCCAGCTCTTCGTTGTCGCGCGCGATGCCGTACTGCCGTGCCTTGGAAAGCTCGCGTTCGAGCACCGGTAATTGGGTGATGCTGTTGCGCGTCTGCCCCGAAAGCCCGGTTCGCGTCGCATAGGTGCGCAGGCGTTGGGGGTCGTCAAAGGCCAGGAACAGCTTGCCGACGGACGTCAAATGCAGCGGTGCGCGGCCACCGATGGCGCGCACCACCTGCATGCCGGATCGCTCGCTGTAGGCGCGCTCCACATACACGATTTCGTCGCCCTGGCGCATGCTGAGGTTCACAGGCTGTTGGGTGATCTTGTGCAACTCGCGCATAGGGATCAGCGCGGCGTCGCGCACATCCAGGCGCGCCTTGACGAGATTGCCCAGTTCCAGCAGGCGCATGCCCAGCCGGTAGCTGCCGGCGGCCGGGCGATCGACAAAGCGGCCGGTGGCAAGGTCGTTCAGGATGCGGTGCGCCGTGGAAGGATGCAGGCCCGATTTTTCACTGATTTCCTTGAGTGACAGCGCTTCCTCGCGATTCGCCAGGATTTCAAGCAGCGTGAACATCCGTTCAATGACCTGGACGGTCGGCGTGGCGGGGAGGGCGGAATCGGGCTTTTTCATGTGCAGGCTTTCTGCTGCAAATTTTACCCTGTGAAATGCAAAAGCGTCTGGTGACGCTCGCGGAGACCCGGGCTTAAGTGGGGCCGGTGCTGCCCTCTGATGTGGTGGCGGAAGGTGTTGAGGACAGCACCCAGCGGCCGTCCATCAGCACTTCATTGGGTTTGAACCCTGCCTTGTAGTTCATCTTCGGGCTTTCGGCGATCCAGTAGCCCAGGTAAACGTAAGGCAGTTCCAGGCGCCGCGCCTGCTCGATTTGCCAGAGCACGCTGTAGTTGCCGTAGCTCGCGCGGGTGTCCGGTTCATAAAAAGTGTAGACCGCCGAAATGCCGTCTTCCAGGACGTCCAGGATAGAGACCATCTTGAGCGCACCCGGCTCGCCGTTGGGCAGGGTTTCGCGGAATTCCACCAGGCGTGAATTGACCCGGCTTTGCAGCAGGAACTGCGTGTATTGGTCGATGCTGTCATGGTCCATGCCGCCGCCCGCATGGCGGCCGTTCTGGTAGCGCAGGTAGAGCTGGTAATGCTCGGGCATGAAGCAGAGCTTGAGGATGCGTGCGTGCAGCGCGTGATGCCGGTTCCAGGCGCGGCGCTGGCTGCGGTCCGGGCTGAAGAGCTCGACGGGCACCCTCAGCGGCACGCAGGCCTGGCAGCCGTCGCAATAGGGGCGGTAGGTGAACATGCCGCTGCGCCGGAAGCCGTTGGTCACCAGGTCCGAGTAAGCGTCGTTGTGAATCAGGTGGCTGGGCGTCGCGACCTGCGAGCGGGCCTGTTTGCCTGGCAGGTAGCTGCAGGGATAGGGCGCCGTTGCATAAAACTGCAAGGTTTGCAGGGGCAGGTCTTTGAGGTGCGTCACGGTAGGTCTGTCATTCCCGTCGTCAGAAGCTGGTTCCAGTATACGGGTTTGAACTCCCAAAGGGGAGCGGTTTTGTCCACGTTCAGGGCAAGGTGGGAGACAAATTCCTGTCGGGTGATTTCGCCCGCCCCCAGTGAAGCCAGGTGCCGGGTATTTTGCTGGCAATCGATCATGGCCATCTCCTGGGCGCGGCAAAAAGCAACGAGTGCCGCCAGCGCGACCTTGGAGGCATCGGTCTGGTGGGCGAACATCGATTCGCCGAACACCATGCGGCCCAGGTTGACGCAATAAAGGCCGCCGGCCAGTTCGCCGTCCACCCAGGCTTCCACGCTGTGGGCATGGCCCGCCCTGTGAAGGCTTGTGTAGGCCTGCACCATGTCGGGAACAATCCAGGTGCCCGGCTGTCCGGCGCGCGGCTTGCTCGCGCAGGCATTGATGACGCGTTCGAAAGCGCTGTCAAAGCGAATTTCGCAAGCGGCCTGCTCCTGAAAGCGGGTCAGCGTTTTGCGCAGCGAGCGATGCAGTTTGAAATACCGGGTCTGCAAGACCATGCGGGGATCGGGACTCCACCAGAGAGGGGGCTGGCCCAGGCTGAACCACGGGAAGATGCCGTGGGAATAAGCCTCGATCAGCGTGGGTACATCCAGCGCGGCGCCGGCCGCCAGCAGGCCGGGGGCAGGGTCGTGATGGCCCCAGGCTTCTTCCAGCGGTGGAAAGCTTTCACCGGGGGCAAGCCAGGGCACGGGACGTGGTAGTTTTCCCATGGCTTAAAAGCGCATCGGCATGAAACGGCGGGCCGGGAAGGGCATGCGCCATGGTAGCTGAGCGGATTTTGGTGGCAAGGCCGGCGAGCGATGGCGTGGCCTGATGCTCAGGTTTTGCGGGGCCCGGCGGCGCAAAAAAAATGGGCACTACAAGAGTGCCCATTTTCGGAATTAACTGGCTCCTCAACCTGGGCTCGAACCAGGGACCTACGGATTAACAGTCCGGCGCTCTACCAACTGAGCTATTGAGGAATACAGCCTTAGATTATAGCGTCATTTTTTGCATTTTTTAAGCCCGAGGCATTTCCTCCAATGGCTTCTTGTTGGTCGAAGCATCGCAGTAGCGAGCGTGGAGGTGCAAGGGCACTGCCCGGCGCCGAGGGGCGAGTGACGTTCTCATTGGTGATAACCTCCTGCCTCACTATGCAACCCAACCAGATCGATACCCAGAGCCAGGCCCGGGTAAGTCGCAAAATCACTCATGGAATATCCCTGGCTTGTTGCGCACTCGCACTGGCTTCATGGTTGCTTTGGCAAAGGTACCTGGTTGGTGCAGTCATCCTCGCCGGACTTTGCCTCATAGGGGGAGTTTTTCTTGCGATTGCCCATCGTGCAAGAAATCGCCAAGCCCCAGCCACCGCTGGCGCTGGTGTTGGACGTAGTGAGGCGAAGACGAACTCCTTGATCTCCGTCATCATCTGCAGCATCGATCCAGTCAAGTATGAACTGGTCTGCGCCAATCTCAGGGAGCGTTTTGGTGATTCACCGTATGAGGTGATCGGCATCCATGATGCCAAGTCCTTGTGCGAAGGTTACAACAGGGGTGTCGCGAAAAGCCGAGGCGAGATCCTGATTTTTTGTCACGATGACATTGAGATCATTTCACTGAGATTTGTCAGCCTGGTTCGCGAGCATTTGCGAACCTTTGATGTCATCGGGTGTACCGGCACGGTTCGGCTGAAGGACAGCCGATGGATGAGCAGTGGTGACCCTTATATCTGCGGCGTGATTGCCTATCCCGCTGCTAAGGCATGGCCGAGTGATCTTTTTCACGTGTCGATGTGGGGTGGCCCGGAGGTGACGCAGATTGGCGGTGTCCAGGCATTGGACGGGGTTTTTATCGCCGCCAATCGCCGTGTCGTCGAGTCGATACGTTTCGATGAAGAAACGTTTGACGGCTTTCATGTGTACGACACGGACTTTACGTATGCTGCTTTTTTAAGCGGGTTTGAATTGGCGGTGTGTAAGGATATTTTGATTGCCCATAAATCGGGTGGGGATTTTGGGGGTAGTTATAAGACCTATGCGGGAAAATTTTGGGAAAAATACAAAGACCACCTGCCGGAGAAAACGAGTGACGGCATATGCGAGCAGTCCGACTATCTGAACGTCACCCACGCACAAATGTGGAAAGTCTGGGGTTAGCCGTTTCCCGGTTTGAACGGTACCGCGGCCAGTCTATCGGGGTATGGCGCTTATGACGTATTGCCCCGGCATTGCATCGTTCACCGCCATTTGCGGGTCGGCGCCTATCAGCTTTGCAAAGGCTTCGATGAGGGGTAGAAACTGCTCCCTGCTAGGGTCCGCAAAGATTCTGGGTATACAAGCGGTGACGGTAAACCCGGTGTCATGGAACATTTCCAAAATAGTCTGCCTGGAGAAAAACCGCAAATGGGTTCTGTCCAGAAGGCCGGTGTCCTCGTAGCGAAAATCGCCAATGCTCAATTTGGCCTGTATGGACCAGTGCTGCACATTGGGAATGCAAGCGGCAATGCAGGCGTTTTTTGGCATGATGCTGCGTACCTGGCGCAGGACCTTCCAGGGATCCCTGAGGTGCTCGAGAGTGTCGCCGAAGATCCAGCAGTCCCTGTCTGCATTTTCCTGCCAGAAAGCATCGCCTGCGGTTTCGATGTCAAGGACCTGGCTTTGGTCACAGTAGCGCTGTGCAAGTTCTGCGTAGGCTGGATCTATCTCAATGCCAAGGTAGTGGCAGCTTGGCGATAGTTTCTTGAACTCCCTTGCCAGGGCGCCCGAACTGCATCCCACCTCAATCAACTTTTTGGCGCCCCAAGGAATAATATCCAGAAGGTCGGGGTTATGGTCTTCGTGAACCGGAGTGTGATTCATAAGTATGGGCTCTAAGTGCGGCCAGCTATCTGGAGGGGAGTTGCGAATAAGCTTTGAAAAGCATAACGCAAAGCCTGGAGGAGGTTCATTCTATGTTTCCTGTCGCGGCTTCACGACGGAAAGCAAGCTGTGCCCGCAAAAAAAGACATGCATACTCCCGGCACTCGTGATATCAATCGGAGCGCATCGCGATGGCCGCAGTCCCGCCGAGGAGACGAGCGACCACATAGTTTGTGGGTCATGCCGCGATAATCGACTGCGCATAGCCTTCATCGGCGCGGCCAGTCACGCAGTGCACATGATGTAACTGGCGCGCCCCAACCCAGCTTGAGGCCATGGACAAACGAATGACGGACTCTCTTTTTGACCAAGAATACCCCCGCGTGCTGAGCATCGCGGGATCCGACAGCGGCGGCGGGGCCGGCATCCAGGCCGACCTCAAGACCTTCGCCGCGCTGGGCTGCTACGGCATGACGGCCATCACCGCGTTGACTGCCCAGAACACGCGCGGGGTGCGCGCCATCCATGGCGTCCCGCCCCAAATGCTGCGCGACCAGATAGATGCCGTCATCGAAGACATAGGCACGGACGCGGTGAAGATAGGCATGCTGCATGCGCCTGACATCGTGTTGACCGTGGCCGAGGCGATTGACCGCCACGCGCTGCCGAACGTGGTGCTGGACCCGGTCATGGTCGCGACCAGCGGCGCGGTGCTGATCGACAACCCGGCGATTGCCGTCCTGGTGCGCGAACTGTTCCCGCGCGCCGTCCTGGTCACGCCCAACCTCGACGAAGCCTCGCTGTTGGTCGGCCGGCCGCTGACGAACGAAGAGGCGATGCAGGCCGCCGCGCAGGAACTGCTGGCCAAAGGCGCGCGCGCCGTGCTGCTCAAAGGCGGGCACCTGCCCGGTGATGTGGTGAGCGACCTGCTGGCGACGCAAAGCGGCGACCTGCACTGGATGCGCGGGCCGCGCATTCCCAGTCCCAACACGCACGGCACCGGCTGCACGCTGTCGTCCGCGATTGCCGCGCATCTGGCACTCGGAAAGCCCCTGCTGGAGGCCGTGCAGCTGGCGCGCGACTTTGTGCGCGCGGCGATGGCGGCCGGCGCCAGAGTGCGCACAGGCGCGGGCAGCGGGCCGCTGAACCATGGCCACGCGCCCATCGCGATGCGGCTCAAGCCGCTGCGCTAACTCCCAGGGAGTTGGCGCGGGTGAATCGCGCCAAGGCAAAAGTCAATACCAGCGTCGGCAGTGCAGCGCCCCAGTCGGGCGCGAACTTCGCGCACAGGTGGTAGCAGGCAATGCCCAGCAGCCAGATCGCGACGGCACTGGTGTTCACCTTGCGCCCGGCCACCAGCGAGGCGATATTGGCCGTGCCGGCCAGCCGCGCCAGAATCACGCCATACAAAGGAACGAACACCGAACTGAGCATCAGCAAAAACGGCTCCAGGCTGTGCATGGGCAGCACCAGCGCCAGCGCGGTGCACAGCAGGGCCAAGCCCACGCCCCAGCGGCGCACGCTCCAGGCCGGCTTCAGGCTGTGGCCCGCCACCGAGCCCGAGTACAGGTCGCCGTAAGCGTTGTCGACCTCGTCGATCAAAATCAGTCCCAGCGCGACCAGCCCGCCCTGCGCCAGCAGCAGCGCCGCGACCAGGTCGGTGCTGGGTGTGGTGACGGCCACCAACACGCCCAGCGCGTAACACCAGATATTGGCGATGGCATAACCCAGCCAGGTGCCGCGCAGCGCGCTCTTGCCGTCACGCCCATGGCGCGCGAAATCCGCCACCAGCGGCAGCCACGAGACCGGCATCGCGATCACCAGGTCCAATGCGGAGAGCGTGCTCATGCCGCCTGTGCCGGGGCGGTTCCAGAGCGCGGCCAATCCTTGCGCATCGGCTTTGACGAGGAACTGCCAGCTCAGCCAGAACAATGAAGCGATGACCAGCGGCAAGCCATAGCGGCCTATGAATTTGCGCACCAGCTTGACCATGGAGCCCGACAGCAGCGCTAGCAGCACCGCGCCCCAGAGCAAGGTAGCCAGCAGAGGCCACAGGACTCCAGTAAAACCGCCGGACTGGCGTGCGATGGCCAGCGTGCCGTCGCGCATCACCACGAGCTCGAAAGTGGTCCAACCAATCAGCTGCACGATGTTGAGCAGCACCGGCAGGCGCGCGAAACTGCTGCCGTAGGCGGCATGCATCAGCCCGGCGCTCGAAAGCCCGCTGTCGCAGCCGATCTTGGCCGTCCAGGCCAGCAGGCCCGCGCCCAGGATGGAGCCGCAGACGATCACCGCCAGCGCCGTCTGTGTGCCCAGGGCCGGCACCAGGTAAGCGCCTATCTGCATGACCAGCAGGCCCACGCCCAGGCTGAGCCAGAGCGCGGCATGGTCGCTCCAGCCGAACAGACGCTCGCCCGCGGGCAATGGCGCGAGCGCGGTGTTGCCGGCGGCGGGCGTGGAAAGAGAAGGCGTGGTCATCAGCAGCTCCGATCAACAATGCGAGGTCGGCCTGCTTGAAGCCCGCGGGAACAGCGGGCGCCGGAACATGCTTCCCTGCGCGAGGATTACCTCAATCAGGTTCAAAGGGACTTTCTCAGCCGCCGCCGTCCGCGCTTGCGAACCACAGCAACACCCCCAGCGAAAGCGCCCTTGCGGGCACTGCGCAAATTGTAGGCGGATTCATTCCGGTGGTCTTGACTACGCCCGGCATGCCACGGCCGCGTGGACAATCAGGCCCATGCATTTTTGCCAACACATGCCATGGCCGCGGTGAAACGCCAGCCCCCGGTGCCGGGCCGGTTCCGCCCGCGCCTCACGCTGCAGACCCTTACGCGCGGCGACGGCTTGCTGGGCATGAAACCCGCCGGCCCCTTCGGCCCGCGCGGCGACAGTGTCACCGTCGCGCGCGTGGACTGGACCTATGCCACCGAAGGTGGCCTGCGCTGGGAAACGCCGGCTCCCAACACCGTGCTCAACAGCCGCGCCGCACCCCTCCAGGCGCTGGAAGACGCGCAGGGCAGGGAAGTGCTCATGCAGCGCGACCTGGCGGCCGAGGCCGAGGCGCTGGACAGCCTCTGGACACTGGGCCTTCATCCCGTGCCGGCCAGCAGCCTGCAATGGCGCAGCGATGACGCCGCCATCGGCCACGAGCACCTGTGGTCGCTGCTGCAGGAAGATTTTTTCGGTGATTTCTGGGCCGACCGGTTGCCCGCCCTGCAGGCCCAGGGCTGGGCCGTGGTGGTCCGTCCGGGCTTTGCGCACGAGAGTGTGCCGGTGGACGCCTGGCGCCTCATCGTCAGCCCGGACACCGGCGAGGTGCTGGGCAAGGAGGTGGCGGGGCCCCTGCGCGGCCGCGCGCCAGCCGTGACCGCGCTGGGCCTGCCGGCACGTGAAGGCTCATGGTTGCTGACGCTGGGCGTTGAGGTCGACGGCCAGACCCTGGACCTCGCGCCCATGCTGGCCGACCTGCTGCGGCGCGACCAGCGCTGGCTCAATGCCCGCCGGGTCTTTGCGATCGACGACGCGGCCGTGATCCTGCTGCGCGCGCCCGGCGGCAAGCGCATCGAGGCGCCGGCCGCCCTGCTCAAGGCCATTGTGGGCGCCATGCTGGATTTGCTGACCGACCCGCAACGCGGACACGGGGACGGGCCGCTGCGGCTGTCGCCCTGGGACGCCTGGCGCCTTGACTCATTGGACACCGGGGCCGGGCGCGCCGGCCTGCAGGGCGCCTGGCAGTGGCAGGGCGATGCCGGGCTGCGCACGCTGGCGCGGCAACTCAAACAAGCGGGTGAGCCGCAGTCCGTGCCGGCGCCGGAAGGCCTGGGTGTCAGCTTGCGGCCCTACCAGCTCGAGGGCCTGGCCTGGCTGCAATACCTGCGCGCCCAGCAACTGGGCGGCATCCTGGCCGACGACATGGGCCTGGGCAAGACCGCGCAAGCCCTGGCGCACCTGCTGCTCGAAAAGCAGGCCGGCCGCATGACGCAGCCCTCGCTGGTGGTGGTGCCCACCTCGCTGGTCTTCAACTGGCAGGCCGAGGCCGCCCGCATGGCACCCGGCTTGCGCCTGCTGGTCTTGCAGGGGCCGGCCCGGGACACCGCGTTTTTGCGCATGGCGGAACACGACGTGGTGCTGACGACCTATCCGCTGCTGTGGCGCGACGTGGATGCGTTGGAACGCCAGCGCTTTCACCTGCTGGTCCTCGACGAAGCCCAGTGGGTGAAGAATGCCGCCGGCCGCAGCGCGCGTGCGCTGCGCCGGCTGAACGCCCGCCACCGCCTGTGCCTGACGGGAACGCCGCTGGAAAACCACCTGGGCGAACTCTGGACGCAATTCGATTTCCTGATGCCCGGCTTCCTGGGCGATGCCCGCAGCTTCGCGCGCCAGTGGCGCAAGCCTATAGAGACCAACGGTGAAACGCTGCGCGCCCAGTTGCTGGCCCAGCGCGTGCGCCCCTTCATCCTGCGCCGGCGCAAGGAAGACGTAGCCGCCGAACTGCCCCCGCGCACCGAAGTCGTCAAGCGCGTGCAGTTGCAGGGCCGCCAGCGCGAGCTGTACGAGAGCGTGCGGGCGGCGGCAGACATCCAGGTGCGCCGCGTCCTGGCGCGCAACAGCTTTGCCGGCGGGCAGATCACCATCCTGGATGCGCTGCTCAAGCTGCGCCAGGTCTGCTGCGACCCCTACCTGCTCAAGGGCGTGAAGCCCGTCAGGACCATGACGCGCGCCAAGCTCGAACTGCTGCGGGGCATGCTGCCCGAACTGGTCGCGGAAGGCCGGCGCGTGCTGGTGTTTTCGCAGTTCACCGGCATGCTGTCGCTGATTGAGGCCGAACTCGACGCGCTGCAATTGCCATGGCTTTCGCTGACGGGCGACACCTCGCCGCAAAAGCGCGGTGCGCTGGTCCGCAAATTCCAGGCGAAGGCCGTGCCCATCCTGCTGGTCAGCCTGAAGGCCGGCGGTGTCGGGCTCAACCTCACCGCGGCGGACACCGTGATCCATGTGGACCCCTGGTGGAACCCCGCGGTTGAGGCGCAGGCCACGGCGCGCGCCCATCGCCTCGGCCAGGACCAGCCGGTGTTTGTCTACAAACTTGTGGTGGAAGGCAGCATTGAGGAGCGCATGCTGGAACTGCAGGCGCGCAAGGCGGCCCTCGCCGAAGGGGTGCTGGGCAGCGACGGCGAGGGGGCCGGCAAGTTCACGCCCGAAGACTTGCAGGCTTTGCTGGCGCCGCTCGATCCGGCCGGTGCCGTGCCGCCGGCCTGACGGCAAAAAGCCCGCGCGAGGCGGGCTTTCGGGCGGGAGCCTTAAAACGGCTCAGTCGTCGAACACCGGAGACTCCACGCCCAGCACCTTGTGCAATTTGGGGCTGGTCGTGGTGTATTGCAGGTGGATCTTTTTGTCCGGGAAGATGAAGGGCGCGGCACCGAAGGCCGCCAGTGCGCACTCGTGAAAGCCGCTGAGGATCAGTTTTTTCTTGCCGGGATAGGTGTTGATGTCGCCCACCGCGAAGATGCCGGGAATGTTGGTGGAGAACTTCTCGGTGTCCACCTGGATCTGCTTGCGCTCGATGTCCAGGCCCCAGCCGGCGATGGGCCCAAGCTTGGGCGACAGGCCGAAGAACACCAGCAGCACGTCCAGCGGCACCACGCGCGTGACACCATCCGAGCCGGTGACTTTGGCCCCAGTCAGGCGGCCTTCTTTCTCTTCGTAGCCGGTGACCTGGCCCACGATGAACTGCATCTCATAGGCCTCGCACAACTCGCGCATTTTGGCGACACTGGCGGGCGCGGCCTGGAAGCCGTCGCGGCGGTGGATCAGGATCACGCTTTCGGCCTTGTTTGGGCCTTCGGCGGCGAAATTCAGGGCCCAGTCGAGCGCGGAATCGCCGCCGCCCACGACCACCAGGTTTTTGCCGGCAAAGTCAGCCGGGTTCTTGACGCGGTAAAACAGCTGGCTGTCGTCAAACTGCTCCAGGCCGTCGACGCGCAGCAGCTTGGGCTGGAAGGCGCCCACACCCGCCGCGATAAAAATGGTTTTGGTCAGGAAGCGCGTGCCCTTGGAGGTTTCCACAAAAAAGCGGCCGTCCTGCTGCTTTTCGACCACGCTCACTTCCTGGCCGAAATGAAAAGTTGCGCCGAAGGGCTCGATCTGCCGGAGCAGGTTGTCGGTCAGTTCCCTGCCTGTGCACATGGGGACGGCGGGAATGTCGTAAATCGGCTTGTCGGGGTAGAGCTCTATGCACTGGCCGCCTGGGTAGGCCAGCGAATCGATCACGTGGGCCTTGATCTCCAGCAGGCCCAGTTCGAACACCTGGAACAGGCCCACCGGCCCGGCGCCCACGATGACCGCATCGGTTTCGATGGGGCCGTCGTGCTGCGCTGCGGTGTTGATCACTTCTTGGTTCAGTTGGGGTTCCATGGTTCCTGGGGCGCCTGGCGAAGCGCATGGCGGCCCCGGAGGGGGCCTGGGCTGGCTTAGCGGACCAGTTCGGACAGTTTGCCCGTCTTGTCTTTCCATTCCTCAGCGTCCGGCAGGGCGTCCTTGCGCTTGGTAATGCTTTTCCAGCCCTCGGCGCGGCTCAATTCGACATTGAGCTTGATGAAGGCGAGCTGGTCGGCCGGAACGTCTTCCTCGGCATAGATGGCATTGACCGGGCATTCGGGAATGCAGACCGCGCAGTCTATGCATTCATCCGGATCGATCACCAGCATGTTGGGGCCTTCACGGAAGCAGTCCACCGGGCAGACGTCCACACAGTCGGTGTATTTGCAGCGGATGCACGATTCGGAGACGATGTGAGTCATGTTTTTCTAGGCTAGTCGGTGGAAACCCTTGATTTTAAGAGGTTTCCGCCAACAGGGTTATCAAAGACGCGAAGCGCCGGGCGCCCCGCATGAAGGCTGGCTCAAATGACCAGCGCGGCGCCCGAGGTCCTGTGCGAGGCGGTATCCACCAGCACCAGCGAGCCCAGGATGCGCGAACGCGCGTAGGGCAGGGTGGCCAGCGGCTCCTGCAGGCTCAGTTCGATGTGGCCAATGGCATTGGGCGGCAGCTCGCTGGCGTCTTCCTCGGCCAGGGTGTTCACGTCGAGCTTGTGCACGATGCGCTTGACCTTGGCCTTGACCCAGCGGTGGCCGTGCAGCGTCCAGTAGACGCGCCCTGCCACCAGCGGCTCGTCGTCCATCCAGGCCACGGTGGCCGAGATTTCGCGCGAGGGCTCGAAAGTGTCCACGGCCAGCAGCCAGTCGCCGCGCGACACGTCGACTTCGCGGTCCAGCACGATGCCCGCGCTATGGCCGGCCAGGATGGTCCTGGGCTCGCGGGTATGGTCCAGCACCTGGGCCACCACCGCCGTCTTGCCGCTGGGCAGTATGGTCACGCTCTGGCCCGGCTGCACGCCGCCGGTGGCGACGCGCCCCCAGAAGACGCGGCGGCCTTGCGAGGTGTCGGACGAGGACGAGAACTTCTCGACCCACTGCACCGGGAATGAAAAGGCTTCGGTGCTCTCGGCGCTCGTGGCGGGCAGGTGCTCCAGCAGCTGCAGCAGCGACAGGCCTTCATAGCCGCACCAGCCGGGTTTGGCGTCGACCACGTTGTAGCCCTTGAGGGCCGACACCGGCACCGTCGCCTTCACCGGGATGCGCGCGGCCTGGGCGAAAGCCGCCAGCGCTGCGGCGATGTTCTTGAAGGCCAGCACCGGGTCTTCCACCGCATCGAGCTTGTTCACCGCGAACACGATGGACGGTACGCGCAGCAGGTTGACCAGCAGTGAATGGCGGCGAGTTTGCTGCAGCAGCTCGAGCGCGGGGTTTTTCCAGTCGAGCTTGGTGGCGTCGACCAGCACCACGGCGGCGTCGGCGCTGGAGGCGGCCGTCACCATGTTGCGGGTGTACTGCTCATGGCCGGGTGCGTCGCCGATGATGAACTTGCGGCTTTCAGTGGCGAAGTAGCGGTAGGCCACGTCGATGGTGATGCCTTGCTCGCGTTCGGCCGACAGGCCGTCGGTCAGCAGGGCCAGGTCGGTCTCGCCGCCGCGCTGCACGCCGGCCAGGTGGTCTTGCAGCACCGCGCGGCTGTCCACCAGCAGGCGGCCGATCAGCGTGCTCTTGCCGTCGTCGACCGAACCGCAGGTGATGAATTTCAGTGCCGGCTTCAGGTCGTTCTGGCCGGGAACCGTTGCGAGCTTGGTGTCGCCGGCGATCAAATCAGTCGTGCTCATCAAAAGTACCCGTCTTTCTTGCGCTTTTCCATCGAAGCGTCGGAGGTCTTGTCGTCCATGCGTGTGGCGCCGCGCTCGCTGACGTCGGCGGCCAGCGTCTCGATCACGATCTCGGCGGCCGTGGCGGCCGGGCTGTCGACCGGGCAGGTGCAGGTGATGTCGCCGACGGTGCGAAAGCGCACGGTCTTTTCGACCACCTGCTCGCCGTCGCGGGCTGGCGTGAGCTCGGTCACCGGCACCAGCAAGCCCTTGCGCTCGACCACCTTGCGCTGGTGCGCGTAATAGAGCGACGGCAGGGCAATCTTTTCGCGTTCGATGTATTGCCACACATCGAGTTCGGTCCAGTTGGAGATCGGGAACACCCGGAAATGCTCGCCGGGCTGCAGCCGCGTGTTGAACAGCGTCCAGAGCTCCGGGCGCTGGGCCTTGGGCTGCCACTGGCCGAAGCTGTCGCGGTGCGAAAAGATGCGTTCCTTGGCACGGGCTTTTTCCTCGTCGCGGCGCGCGCCGCCGATCAGCGCGTCAAACCGGAATTCGTCAATCGCCTCGAGAAGCGTGACCGACTGGTGCACATTGCGCGACTCACCCGGGTGGGCCAGGCGCACGGTGCCGCGTTTCATGGAGTCCTCGACGTTGCGCACGATCAGCTCGGCGCCCAGTTCTTTCGCGCGCAGGTCACGGAAGTCGGTCACTTCGTGGAAGTTGTGGCCGGTGTCTATCATCAGCAGCGGGTAGGGGATGCGGCCCACGCCGAAGGCTTTTTCGGCGCACTTGAGCATCACCAGCGAGTCCTTGCCGCCCGAAAACAGCAGGGCCGGGCGCTCAAAGGCGGCGGCCACTTCGCGCAGGATAAAGATGGTTTCTTCTTCCAGCGCATCGAGGTGGGAGTTGGACAGCCGCGCGATGGAGGTCGCCGGGTCGGCTGGCAGCAGGTGGGAGGGTGTGCGGGCGTTCATAGGTCAGTCAGTGCGCAAGGTGCAGGCCGCATTCGCGGTTGTCTTCGCCCTTGGTAGGGTCCACATAGTCGAAGTTGTTGGGCAGGCCGTTGATTTCACAGTACTGGTAAAGGTCCTTGGACGACCAGTGCAGCAGCGGCGCGACCTTGATCAGGCCGTCGGGGTTGACGCTGACCGGGTCCATCTGGGCGCGTACCGCGGTGTCGGTGGCGCGCAGGGCCGTGAACCAGACCTGGGGCGCGGTTTCACGCAGGGCGCGGGCAAAGGGCTCGAGTTTCACTTCTTCCGTGAAGGCCGCATGGCGTGGATCGTCCAGCGCCGGGGTCAGGCCTTCCACGGCTTCGCGGTGCGCACGGGAGCGGCGCGGCAGGTAAATATGCAGATCCAGCTTGAGCAGCTTCGTCACTTCGTCGGCGAAGCGGTAGGTGGCCTCGGTGTTGTAGCCGTTGTCCATCCACACCACGGGAACGCGGGGATTGGCGCGCGTCACCATGTGCAGTATCACCGCCTCGAAGGGGCGGAAATTGGTGGTGACGATGGCGGGCCGGCCCAGTCCCACGGCCCAGCCCACCAGGCCCTGCGCGTTGTGGCCGAGTTCTGCGTTGATTTTTGCAAGGTCGAGGCTCATGGTGTTCAGGCGGTAGCCGCTTCCTTGAAGTGGGGTTGCACGTCGACCGCATCGCCCTGGTATTTGCCCGCGCTGTAACCGGGGTAGCTGGCCAGCACACGCTTCGCGATGGCCATGTCCTGGTCGGCGCGCAGCACCGCGGTGTCAAAGCCGCTGCGCTCCATTTGCGCCAGCTGGTCCACCAGCACGTCACCGGTGGCGCGGATTTCACCTTTGAACTCGCGGCGGCGGCGCAGCAGGAAAGCCTGGCTGTAGGCGCGGCCGTCGGTGAACTTCGGGAAATGCAGGTCGATACGCGCGATGCCGTCCAAGGAGACTTCAAAGGGATCGCTATCGTTGGCAAGCACCAGCACGCCGGCCTGGTCGGCGCCATGGTGTTCGGCGAAAGGCAGTAGTTTCATCGTGGCTCCTTTCAGTGCGCAACGGTGTTGGGGGCAAAGCGCGCGGCCTTGGCGGCGGCCTTGTACGGTTCGATGCCGACGCGGCGGAAGGTGGCGATGAATGTTTCACCGTCCTCGCGCAGCTGGCGGTAGGTATCCAGCACCGCCTCAATGACTTCGGGCACTTCGGCGCCCGTGAACGAGGGGCCTACGACCTTGCCGGCCACCGAGGCGCCGCTCAGCGTGGAGCCGTCGGAGCCGCCCAGCGAAACCTGGTACCACTCCAGGCCGTCCTTGTCGACGCCCAGGATGCCGATGTGGCCGCTGTGGTGGTGGCCGCAGGAGTTGATGCAGCCGCTGATGTGCAGGTCGATCTCGCCCAGGTCGTGCAGCTCGTCCATGTCCTGGTAGCGCTCGGTGATGGCCTCGGCGATGGGGATGGAGCGCGCATTGGCCAGCGAGCAGAAATCGCCGCCGGGGCAGGCGATCATGTCGGTCAGCAGGTGGATGTTCGGTTTGGCAAAGCCGGCCTTGCGGGCGGCGCGCCAGAGCTCGGGCAGCTCGTCGCAGCGCACCCAGGGCAGCAGCAGGTTCTGGTCGTGCGTGACGCGCACCTCGCCGGCGCTGAACTGGTCGGCCAGGTCGGCGGCGATGTCGAGCTGGTCGGCCGTCGCGTCGCCGGGGGCCTGGCCCAGGCGCTTGAAGGACAGCGTCACGGCGCGCAGGTCGGGGTTCTGGTGCGGCGCCACGTTGCGCTGCAGCCAGCGGCCGAATTCAATATCGTCCTCGGCGGCGGCGCGCAGGATGTTGGCGATCTTGGCGTCGGCGCTCTTGCGGTCGCAGTTGAGCGTGGGCGGCACGAAGGAGGCCGTCACGCGGTCGAGTTCTTCCTGCGTGATGGTGTGCGGCGCGCCGTCGTGCTCGAGGATCTGCTTGTACTCGGCCTCGACGTCGTCGATGTAGCGCTGGCCCTCGGCCTTCACCAGGATCTTGATGCGGGCCTTGTAGATGTTGTCGCGGCGGCCGTAGCGGTTGTACACGCGCACCACGGCTTCCAGGTAATTCATGATCTGGTTCCAGGGCAGGAACTCGCGGATCACCGTGCCGATGACCGGCGTGCGGCCCATGCCCCCGCCTACCAGCACCTTGAAGCCCAGCTCGCCCTCGGCGTTGCGCACCAGGTGCAGGCCCACGTCATGCCAGGCCGTGGCGGCGCGGTCTTCGCGGGCGCCGCTGATGGCGATCTTGAACTTGCGCGGCAGGAAGGCGAACTCGGGGTGCAGCGTGCTCCACTGGCGCAGAATTTCGCCGAAGGGGCGCGGGTCGGCGATCTCGTCGACGGCAATGCCGGCGCGCTCGTCGCTGGTGATGTTGCGTATGCAGTTGCCGCTGGTCTGGATGCCATGCATGTTGACGCTGGCCAGCAGGTCCATCACATCGGCCGACTTGTCCAGTGGGATCCAGTTGTACTGCACGTTCTGGCGCGTCGTGAAGTGGGCGTAGCCGGTCGTCAGCTTGGAGCTGACCGACAGGCCGCTTTTAAGGTTGACGGGGCCGAGCTGGTCCTGCTTGGCCTGGGCTTCGTTGAACAGCGCGGCGTTGGGCTGGTCGTATTCACGGGCGATTTTGGCCAGCACGCGCACCTGCGCGCTGGAGAGTTCACCGTAGGGCACGGCCACGCGCAGCATGGGCGCGTAGCGCTGCACATACCAGCCGTTTTGCAGGCGTAGCGGGCGGAACTCGTCTTCGGGCAGCCTGCCGGCCTGCCAGCGGCTCAGCTGGTCGCGGTATTGGTTGGCGCGGGCCTGGACGAACTCTCGGTCAAATTCTGTGTATTGGTACATGGCTGTCGGGATTCAAACGTGGGATTTTTATTGGGGAAAATAGTTTCAGGCTGCCCGGATCAAAGTCAGATCGAGATCAGCTTCACGCCGGCATAGGCCAGCAGCACCGAGAGCAGCGAGCGGATCACGCGGTCAGGCGTCTTGTGCACCAGGTGCGAGCCCAGCCAGATGCCGGGCAGGGAGCCGGCCAGCAGCTTGATCAGCAGCGACCAGTCGACCGAACCGATGGAAGCGTGGCCCAGGCCTGCCACCAGCGTCAGCGGCACCGCGTGGGCGATGTCGGCCGCTACGATGCGCGGCAGGGGCAGGGTGGGGTAAAGCAGCATCAGCACGATCACGCCGATGGCGCCCGCGCCGACCGAGGTCAGCGTGACCAGCGTGCCGATGACTGCGCCGAACAGCAGCGGCAGCGACCAGTGGCGCGCGCGCGTGGCTTGGTCTATCTGTTCAGGGGCGATGGTGGTGGGAGCGGTCTTGCCGCGCAAAACCTTGTAGAAAGTGGCGCCGGCCGTCAGCAGAAGGGCCAGGCCCAGCGTGGTGGTCATGATTGCCTGGGTAGCTGGATTGGCCGGCCCCAGGCGCTGCAACATATAGAGAGTGGCCAGCGAGGCCGGGATGCTGCCTGCGGCGGTCTGGCCGACGATTTTCCAGTCGACCACCCTGGCGCGCGCCAGGCTCACCGTGCCGCCCATCTTGGTGAAGGCGGCGAACAGCAGGTCGGTGCCTATGGCCAGGTGCGGTTTGATGCCAAAAAAGAAGATCAGCAGCGGCGTCATCAGCGAGCCGCCGCCCACCCCGGTCAGGCCCACCACCAAACCTACGGCAAAGCCGGCAAATACGAAGGCAAATTCATGCATGCCGGAAAATGTAAGTGCGCCGCTTATAAAAACAAACTACACATTTGTTCTGCCGTTATCTGGATAAGCTTATTCGCGAGAATTCATGCGGGTTTCCTGTGAATTTGAGGCGTGGGCGGCTTAAAGGAAGTCCACAATCGCGCATCCAGCACCCCGGTATTCACAATGCACTGGTACAGTCCCTGCTTTTCCCGGCTGGCCGCCCCCGTATCCGTATGCGCCGGCTCGACGGATGGCATCGCTCACTTTTTGGAGAAAACCGTGAAATTTGCGAAATCTGCCCTGCTGGGCGGTTTGTTCCTGGCTTTTACGGCCACCCTGGCGCTGGCGCAGGGTGGCTCGAAAGCGCCCATCAAGATAGGCGAGATCAACAGCTATTCGACCATCCCCCAGTTCACCCAGCCTTACCGCCAGGGCTGGCAGCTTGCCGTGGAAGAGATCAACGTCACCGGCGGCCTGCTGGGCCGCAAGGTCGAGGTGATTGCCCGCGACGATGCCGGCAAGCCCGAAGAGGCCCTGCGCCACGCGATTGAGCTGACCTCCAAGGAAAAGGTCGACGTGCTGGCCGGCGGCTTTTTGTCCAATGTCGGCCTGGCGCTGGCCGACCATGCCCAGAAGAACAAAAAGGTGTTCATCGCCAGCGAGCCGCTGACCGATGCCCTGATCTGGGACAAAGGCAACCGCTACACCTTCCGCCTGCGCCCCGGTACTTATATGCAGGCCGCCATGCTGGTCGAAGAGGCCGCCAAGCTGCCGGCCAAACGCTGGGCCGTGATCGCCCCCAATTACGAATACGGCACCAGCGCCGTCGCGGCCTTCAAGGAACTGCTCAAGGCAAAACGCCCCGACGTGGAATTCGTCGGCGAGCAGTGGCCCGCGCTCGGCAAGCTGGACGCCGGCACCACGCTGCAGGCCATCATGCAGACAAAGCCCGATGCCATCTTCAATGTGACTTTCGGCGCCGACCTGGCCAAGCTGGTGCGCGAAGGCAACCAGCGCGGCATCTTCCCGAAAACTCCTGTGGTGTCGCTGCTGTCGGGCGAGCCCGAGTACCTGGACGTGCTCAAGGACGAGACGCCCAAGGGCTGGATCGTGACCGGCTACCCCTGGGACCAGATCGACTCGCGTGAGCATGCCAGCTTTGCCGCCAACTACTACCGCCGCTTCAGCGAATACCCCAAGGTCGGTTCGGTGGTGGGTTACGCCACCATGCAGGCGATTTTTGCCGCCATCAAGAAAGCCAACTCCACCGACAACGAGAAGCTGGTGACGGCGCTGCGCGGCCTGAAGTTCTCCACTCCCTTCGGTCCGGCCGAATTCCGCGCCATCGACCACCAGTCCACCATGGGCGCCTATGTCGGCAAACTGGACCTGCGCGGCAACAAGGGCACCATGGTGCAGTGGCGTTACGCCGACGGCAAGGCCTATTTGCCTAATGACGCCTATGTCAAGGCCCGCCGTCCGGCCGAAGCCATGAAGTGACCTTTTGGCAACGCGCACGCCAATTTCAGGGGAATCATGAAAAGCGGCGTGCCGAATCCCCGCATAATCAGGCCCAATGACGAATACGGGTGGTGAGGCTGTCAAGCGGATTTTTGTAAAAGTGTTTGGGTTTGATGACGTCGAGCGTCACGCCCTGAACACGGTGTTTCGCCTTTCCGAAACCAGGCCCACGGCTTACGCCTTGTGGACCGCCGCGGCGCCTGAAGAGGCCGGCATGGCCCTGATAGACGGCGACAGCTGGGAAGCCACGCTGGAGCTGGCCAACCCCGCCCACGACGAGCTCAAACTGATCTGGATAGGCGACAACGCACCGGCCCGAGCCAGCCTGGTGGTCAAGCGCCCGCTGCAATGGGCGGCCGTGATCGAAGGCCTGGACATATTGCTTGCGGCCGATTCGTCGCAAACCCCCGGGGCCGACCTCGACCTGGACCTGCTGTCCGAGTCCACCGCGCTGCTGGACCTGGATCTCGACTTTGACTCCGAAGCTCCCACCGCGCCGTCGCCGCTGGAAGGGCCTCCGACCGAGCCGCCGGAACAGGCCCAGGTGCTGGTGGTCGACGCCGACCGCGATGCGCGCCTGTATCTGCGGGCCCGGCTGGCCATGGCCGGTATGCTGCTCGTCGACGAGGCCGCCACCGGCACCGAAGCGCTCAAGCTCATGGATACGCGCCTGTACAAACTCGTCATCCTTGACATGGACCTGCCCGACATGGAACGCTGGGAGATGGTCAAGCGCGTGGCAGCCACGCAGCCGCCCGTGGAATTCCTGATCCTGACCGGCAACAGCCTGTCGCCGCTCGATGCGGTGCGCGGCTGGTTTGCCGGCGCGCGCGGCAGCCTCAGCAAACCCCTGCATCCCGGCAAACTCAAATACCTGCTGCGCAGCGCTCGCTAGGCATTAACTGGCGTGCACGCGCTGCGGCGCCAGCGCATCGGCCAGGCGCTGCTCCATCGGCAAAGGCTCCGCCTGCAGCTTCGCGGCCAGCAACTCTCCGCACAGCGCGGCAAAGGTCAGCCCGCGCGATCCCATGCCGCTGCAGACCCACAAGCCCGGCGCCAGTGGCCCCAGTGCGGGCAGGCGGCTGGGTGTGGCGCAGCGCACGCCGGCCCAGCTCTGGACCTGTCCAGCCTCAAACTGCGAGGCCAGCGCCTGGGCCGCTCGCGGCAGCAGGGCCTGCAGCCGGCTGAAGTTGTGCTGGTCGTCCTCGGGCCGCGTTTCGGGCCTGGCGTTGTCGCGCTCAAAGCTGGAGCCCATGACCCAGGCCAGGCCGCCGGCTTCACTTGGCAGCGGTACGGCGGGCGCCAGGCTGCCGTGGCCGTTCACCGGAAAGGCGGGCATGGCACCGGCCGTGCCGGGCTCGTGACGGCCCCAACTGACCTGGCCGCGTATGGCTTGCAGCGCGAGCTCGCCGGCCCCCCCATCGGTGTCAGCGGCCAGCGCCCGGCTCGCAAACCCGGCTGCCAGCACGACCAGCTCGGCGCGGGCAAGTTCCCGTCCCTGCGCATCCAGAACTTGCCACTGGCCTGCGGCATGGCTCAGGCGGCTCACCGTTGAGCGGCCCTGCGATTGCACACCCGGGACGGCCAGCCAAGCGTCGACCAGCGCGGCCGGGCGTACCCAGCCGGCCCGCGCATGCCACAGCGCGGGTGCGTCTGCCGGGAGGCCGCACTGCGCCAGCTGCGCCGCGTCGGCCGGCCGTGACCAATCGCCGGCGGCATCGGCCCACTCCGCCTGCCAGGCCTCGGGCCGTTTGCGTGGGTGCTCCACTTCATGCTCGAGTACGCCGGTGCGGCCCCAATCGCCGGCCGGCAGCTCGGCTTCCGCTTGCTGCAGCGTGGCGCGAATGCCGTGGCGCGACAGGCGCGAGAGCGGGTTGTCGTCGGGCGAGACGTGCGGCGCCAGCAGCCCGGCGGGCAGGCCGGATGCACCGGCGGCCGGTTCTTCGGCCGCATCGAGCACCAGCACCTGCCAGCCCCGGCGCGCCAGGCTGGCCGCCACAGCCGCGCCGGCCAAGCCCGCGCCTATCACCACGCAGCTTGAGGGCGTCTGCCGCTGGGGAGAGGGCTGTGCCTTTTTGGGTTCCCAGGCCGGGTTGAATTCGCCCCGCAGGTTGTCGCGCTTGGGCGGTATGCCCGGCACCTTCTTCACCACAAAACCGCATTGCGCCAGCGCGTCGCGCACGCTGCGCGCAATCGTCCAGGTCGCGATGCGCGTGCCGCGCCGGCAGCAGCGCGCCACCGCCTTGAAGGTGTGCAGGTCCCAGATGTCGGGGTTGCGCTGCGGGCTGAAGCCGTCCAGGTAGACCGAATCGGCCTCAAACGACTGTTCGCGCAGCATGGCCTTGGCGTCGCCTATGCACAGCGTCAGCAAGACTCGGCCGCCTTCAAACACCAGGCGGTGAAAGCCCGGCAACAGGCCCCAGAGCTGGGTCTGCAACTGTTCGGCGAAGGGGACCAGTTCAGGATGCGTCTGCGCGCTGCGCAGCACGTCGGCCGCGCTGGCCGGGAAGGCCTCGGTCGAGACGAAATGCAGCAGGCGGGGGCGGTCCGGGTCGGCCTTCCAGGCGGCCCAGGTCACGAGGAAGTTCAGGCCCAGGCCGAAGCCGGTTTCCAGCACCGTCCATTGCGGCTGGCCACTCCAGGCTTCAGGCAGGCCGCAGCCTTTGAGGAAGACCTCGCGGGCCTGGTCCAGCCCGCCCAGTTCGCTGCGGTAGCGGTCGCCGAAGCGCGGGCTGAAGGGGCTGCCGCCGGCTGTGCCGTCGTCCAGCCACTCAATGCGCTCGGGCATGCCGCCGGATCAGGGGGCGGGGGTAGGGGGGACGTAGCCTTGTACTGCGTCGGCGCCGTCGCCAAAGAAGTGCTTTTCCATCTGGCGCGCCAGGTATTGGCGGGCGCGGGCGTCGGCCAGGTTCAGGCGGTTTTCATTGACCAGCATGGTTTGCTGCTTCATCCATTCCGCCCAGGCTTCCTTGCTGACTTCTTCCCAGAGGCGTTTGCCCAAGGGACCGGGGTAGGGGGGAAAGTCCAGGCCTTCGGCTTCTTTACCGAGCTTGATGCATTTGACGAGGCGTGCCATGGCGAGAGTTCTTTCGTGTATCGGGGGAATTTAAGAGGAGTCTAAGGATGTTTACAGAATAAAGAACTGAGTTTTTATTCGTTCCGGTTTTCAAGTGCTGCTTCCAGAATCCATTTTGTTCGCATTTACCTGCATTTTTCTGGAAAAGAGAGCAACCATGACTTCACGCCGCAACTTTATCAATGTTTCCACCCGAACCGCCGCCGCCTTGGGTTTGGGTTTGACGCTGGCAGGGTCACTGCTGACGGCCCAGGCCCAGCAGCCGCCCAAGCCACCCGTCACGCTGCTCAATGTCTCTTACGACCCGACCCGCGAGTTTTACGTCGAATACAACGCCGCCTTCAGCAAATACTGGAAGGCCAAGACCGGCCAGGACGTGACCATCAAGCAGTCGCACGGCGGCTCCGGCAAGCAGGCGCGCTCCATCATTGACGGCCTGGACGCCGACGTCGCCACGCTGGCCCTGGCCGGCGACACCGACGCGCTGGTCAAAAACGGCGGCTGGCTGGCGGCCGACTGGCAAAAGAAGCTGCCGCACAATTCCTCGCCCTACACCTCCACCATCGTGCTGGCCGTCCGCCAGGGCAATCCCAAGGGCATCAAGGACTGGGACGACCTGATCAAGCCCGGCATCAACGTGATCACACCCAACCCCAAGACCTCGGGCGGCGCCCGCTGGAACTACCTGGCCGCCTGGGAATTCGCCAAACGCAAATACGGCAGCGACGCCAAGGCCAAGGAATTTGTCGCCAAGCTCTACGGCAATGTTTCGGTGCTCGACACCGGCGCCCGCGGCTCCACCATCACCTTTGCCCAGCGCGCCCAGGGCGACGTGCTGATCGCCTGGGAGAACGAGGCCTACCTGCTCGAGAAAGAATTCGGCGCCAAGTTCGACGTGGTCGCACCCTCGCTGAGCATCCTGGCCGAGCCCGCCGTCGCCGTGGTCGACAAGAACGTGGACAAAAAGGGCACGCGCGCCGTCGCTGAGGAATACCTCAAGTACCTGTATTCCGAAGAAGGCCAGGACATCGCCGGCAAGAACTTCTACCGCCCGGCCGTCTCGCAAAAAGCCATTGCCAAGTACGCCAAGCAGTTTCCCAAGCTGAACCTGTTCACCATTGACCAGGCCTTCGGCGGCTGGACCAAGGCGGATAAAGAGCACTTTGCCGACGGCGGCTCTTTCGACCAGATCTATACCAGGAAGTAACCCCCCGAAGCGGCCTCTGGCCGCCTCCCCCCAGGGGGCGCCCGCTGCGGCCCGGCAAAGCCGGTTCCGCGCCGGCACTGGTTGGGAAGACCTCGCATATCTCGCTTGGCCGCTAAGGCAGATCAGGAAGAACTCTAAAAATGTCCGCACAACAATCCATCCTGCTGATTGCCGGCAGCCCATCCGAGCAGTCGCGCTCGTCGGCGCTGCTTGATTCAGTTAGCCACAGGCTGGCCTTGCGCGGCGGCCTGGTGGTCGAGCGCCTCAACATCCGCGAACTGCCGGCACAGGCGCTGCTGCTGGCCGAATGGGGTCATCCGGCCATCGTCAAGGCGATTGAGCAGATCGCCAGGGCGCGCGCCGTCGTCGTGGCCACGCCGGTCTACAAGGCGGCTTACAGCGGCCTGCTCAAGGTGCTGCTCGACCTGCTGCCGCAGACCGCGCTGAAAGAAAAAACCGTGCTGCCGCTGGCCACCGGCGGCAGCCCGCACCACATGCTGGCGCTTGACTATGCGCTGCGCCCGGTGCTGCAGGCACTGGCGGCGCGCCACATCCTGCCCGGTGTGTACGCCACCGATTCACAGGTGCCGCAGTCGGCCGACAAGCGCTACGAGGTCGGTCCCGACATCGCCGTGCGGCTGGACGACGCGGTGTTGACCCTGCTGGCCGAAAGCTTTCGCCTGCCGGCCACGGCCGGTTTTGAGCCGGTGCATTTTTCCCGGGTGCGATGTAGCGTCTGATGCCGCACCGGGGCTTGCGGGCTGATGGATAGCCTGCAGCCCCGAATCCCAAGACGCAGATTTTTAAACCGCCTCGCAGGCGGCCGGGGAGAGGCTTTGCCCCTCGCCGCCGCGCATCCGGAAAAGACACCCTTGAAAAGGACATGAATATGAGCATTACTTCCGACTACGCATCGAACATTGAGCCCAGTGTTTCACCCGGCATTCCGGATCAACGAACGCCCAAGGCACGCGCCTGGCTCGACTTCACGCTGAGCCTGTTGCTGGCCGCGCTGCTCGCGGGTGTCATCACCTTGCTGAGCCTGCCCGTGGCCCATGCACAAGAGAAAGTCGAACTGCGCATCGGCTACCAGAAGGCCGCGAGCCTGTTTGTGCTGCAAAAAGCCCAGGGCACGCTCGAAAAACGCTTGCTGCCGCTGAACGCCAGCGTCAAGTGGGTAGAGTTCCCGGCCGGCCCGCAGCTGCTCGAAGGCCTGAACCTGGGCTCGGTCGACGTCGGTTATGTGGGCGAAGCGCCGCCCATCTTCGCCCAGGCCGCCGGCGCCAAATTCGCCTACATAGGCTACGACCCGGCCGCGCCCGAGGCCGAAGCCATCGTCGTGCCCAAGGACTCGGCCATCAAATCGGTAGCCGAGCTCAAAGGCAAAAAAGTCGCCCTCAACAAGGGCAGCAACGTCCACTACCTGCTGGTCAAGCTGCTCGAGAAAAACCAGCTCAAGCTCAGCGACATCCAGCCCGTCTACCTGCCGCCCGCCGATGCGCGCGCCGCCTTCGAAAGCAAAAGCGTGGACGCCTGGGTGATCTGGGACCCCTTCACCGCCGCCGCCGAAAAAGCCATAGGCGCACGCGTGCTGGCCGACGGCAAAGGCGTGGTCAACAATTACCAGTACTACCTGGCCGAGCGCAACTTCGTCGCCAAAAACCCCAAGGTCATCCAGGCCCTGTTTGACGACTCGGTGGAACGCGGCGCCTGGCTCAAGGCCAACCTCAAGAAGGCTGCCGAACTGATCGCGCCGCTGCAAGGCCTGCCGGTCGACGTGGTCGAGCTCAGCCTCAAGCGCTATGAGTTCAAGGTCCAACCCGTGCCCGCCAGCGTGATCGCCGACCAGCAAAAACTCGCCGACACCTTCTTCGAACTCAAGCTGATCCCCAAGGCCATCGCCGTCAGCGACGCCGCCTACAAACCGGCGCCGTGAAACAAAGACACCGCACCATGAACACCTCCACACCCCTCCAACTGCGCCGCCGCTTCCTGCAGATCGTCGCCACCACCGCCTCGCTGTGGGGCCTGGGCTTTCCGCGCGCCAACGCGCAGTCCGCCGCCAAGACTGAAAAAGCCCCCGAGCAGTTGCGCATCGGCTACCAGAAGTCCGCCGTCAACCTGGTCATCCTCAAGCAGAAAAGCGTGCTCGAAAAGCGCTTTCCCAATACCAAAATCACCTGGGCCGAATTCCCGGCCGGGCCGCAGCTGCTCGAAGCGCTGTCGGTCGGCAGCCTGGAGTTCGGCCTGACCGGCGACTCGCCGCCCGTGTTCGCGCAGGCCGCCGGCAAGGACCTGGTCTACGTCGGCGTCGAGCCGCCCAAGCCCGACAGCTCGGCCATCCTGGTGCTGGGCGATTCGCCCATCCGCAACCTGGCCGGCCTCAAGGGCAAAAAGATCGCGCTGCAAAAAGGCTCCAGCGCCCACTACCTGCTGGTGCGCGCGGTCGACAAGGCCGGCCTCAAGTGGGACGACATCCAGCCCATCTACCTGGCGCCCGCCGACGCGCGCGCCGCTTTCGAGCGCAAGAGCGTGGACGCCTGGGCCATCTGGGACCCGTTCTACGCCGCGATCGAACTCGCCATCAAGCCGCGTGTGCTGGCCACCGGGCGCGAGCTGTCGAGCAACAACTCTTTTTACCTGGCCTCGCGCCCCTTTGTCACCCAGCATGCGCAAACGCTGTCCGCCCTGTTCGAAGAGCTGAGCCGCGCCGACGCGCTGGTGCAAAGCGATCGCAAGGAGGCCATCAAGCTGGTGTCCGAGTTCAGCGGGCTGGATGCCGGCGTGGTGAGCCTGTTCATCCAGCGCCGGCCGGTGTCGCCCGTGGGGCCGCTCAACGCCACGGCCATCGCCGACCAGCAGCGCGTGGCCGACGCCTTTTTGCGCCTGGGCCTGATCCCGCGGCCCGTGAAAGTAGCCGACATCGTGTGGCGGCCTGAAGCCACGCAGGTCGCGCGCAAATAAGTCCCTACGCAAGACACAAGACGCAGCACACAAGGAGTTCTTCATGCAGGTTTTCTGGTTCATTCCCACCCATGGCGACAGCCGCTACCTGGGCACCGGCGAAGGCGCGCGCGAGGTCAGCCACGACTACCTCAAGCAGGTCGCCACGGCCGCCGACACCCTGGGCTATGAAGGCGTGCTGATTCCCACCGGCCGTTCCTGCGAAGACCCCTGGGTGGTGGCTTCCAGCCTGCTGCCCGTCACCAAAAACCTCAAATTCCTGGTGGCAGTACGCCCCGGCCTGCACCAGCCCAGCCTGGCCGCGCGCATGGCCGCCACCTTTGACCGGCTTTCGGGCGGGCGCCTCTTGATCAACCTCGTCACCGGCGGCGACCAGGCCGAGCTTGAAGGCGACGGCGTTTACCTGGACCACGCCCAGCGCTATGAACAGTCGGCCGAATTCATCCGCATCTGGCGCGAAATCCTCGCGCGTAGCCATGCCGGCGAAAGTTATGACTTCCAGGGCGAACACCTGAGCGTCAAAGGCGCGAAGCTGCTGTACCCGCCGCTGCAAAAACCGCACCCTCCCGTGTACTTCGGCGGATCCTCGGCCCCGGCCCATGAGTTGGCCGCCGAGCAGGTCGACACCTACCTGACCTGGGGCGAGCCGCCCGCCGAGGTCTCCAAAAAAGTCGCCGACGTGAAGGCGAGGGCGGCCAGGCACGGCCGCACCGTCAAGTTCGGCATACGCCTGCACGTCATCGTGCGCGAGACCGACGATGAAGCCTGGCGCGCCGCCGAAAGCCTGATCAGCAAACTCGACGACGACACCGTGGGCCGCGCGCAGGCAGCCTTCTCTCGCATGGATTCGGAAGGCCAGCGCCGCATGGCCGCCTTGCATGCAGGCGGCGGCAAGCGCACGCGCGCCGAACTCGAAATCAGCCCCAACCTCTGGGCCGGCGTGGGCCTGGTGCGCGGTGGCGCCGGCACCGCGCTGGTGGGCGATCCCAAAACCGTCGCCGCGCGCATCGAGGAATACGCGGCCCTGGGCCTGGACACCTTTGTGTTCTCGGGCTATCCGCACCTCGAGGAGGCTTACCGCTTTGCCGAGCTGGTCTTCCCGCTGCTGCCACGCAAGCTGCGCCAGAAGCTGCCCGGCCGCGTGCTCAACGGCCCCTTCGGCGAAGTCGTGGCCAACGACTACCTGCCGCGCGTCTCGCAAAGCTGAACCCGGAGCCCCGCCATGACAGATTCCCTTCGTGAACTCCAGGTGACCCCGGTGCCCGACACCGTGGACGCCCCCGGCCTGGGCTTTTTGCCGCTGGGCTCGGGTTTTGCCTTGCCGCGTTTTCAATGGGCCGCCGTGCTGCGCGACCTCGGCCAGCGCCTGCTGCCCTGGGTGGTGCCGGTCGGTCTGGTAGCCTTGTGGCAGATTGCATCTTCGCTGGGCTGGTTGTCGACACGCGTGCTGCCGGCGCCGTCCGAGGTGCTCAAGGCCGCCTGGACGCTGTCGGCCTCCGGCGAGTTGTGGACGCATGTGAAGGTCAGCGCGGGCAGGGCGCTCGCGGGCCTGGCCATAGGCGGCGGACTGGGCCTGGCCTTCGGCCTGCTGACCGGCTCGGTCAAATTTTTTGAAACCCTGCTCGATTCGACCATCCAGATGGTGCGCAACATCCCGGCGCTGGCGCTGATCCCGCTGGTGATTCTGTGGTTCGGCATCGACGAGACCGCCAAGCTGTTCCTGATCGCGGTCTCGGTGTTCTTCCCGATCTATATCAACACCTTCCACGGCATACGCAATGTGGATCCGGGGCTCATCGAGATGGGCCGCACTTACGGCCTCACACGCTGGCAGCTGTACCGCGAGGTCATCCTGCCCGGCGCGCTCTCGTCCATCCTCGTGGGCCTGCGCTTTTCGCTGGGCCTGATGTGGGTGATCCTGATCGTGGCCGAAACCATCTCGGCGCAGGCCGGCATCGGTTACCTGACCATGAACGCCCGCGAATTCCTGCAGACCGACATCGTGCTGGTCGGCATCCTGCTGTATGCCTTGCTGGGCAAGCTGGCCGACGTGTTCGCGCGCGGGCTGGAGCGCTACTGGCTGCGCTGGCACCCCGGTTACCAATCGGTTGCAGCCTGAACCGACTGAGGAAACACCATGCTGCATCCCCAAGTCTCTTTTGAGTCTTCCCAGGCCTATCTCGCGGCGGAATCCGGGCGCGCCATCACCGCGCATGACACGCTGCCGCCGCGAGCACCGCTTTCATCGCAAGACCGCGGCGTGCGCCTTGAAATACGCGGCCTCTCCAAACGCTACGGCAAGCGCCAGGTGCTGCAGCACACCGAACTCGTGATCGAGCCCGGCGAGTTCGTCGCCATCGTGGGCCGCAGCGGCTGCGGCAAATCGACCTTGCTGCGCCTGGTGGCCGGCCTGGAGGCCGCCACGCAGGGAAGCATCCGGCTGGACGGCCAGGACGTGACCGGCCTGCGTGAAGACACGCGCATCATGTTCCAGGATTCGCGCCTGCTGCCCTGGCGCCGCGTGATCGACAACGTGGCGCTGGGTTTGCCGACCGGCGGCCATGCGGCCGCGGCCGACGTGCTGGCCCAGGTGGGCCTGGGCGACCGCCAGCCCGACTGGCCGGCGCGCCTCTCGGGCGGACAGCGCCAGCGCGTGTCACTGGCCCGGGCCCTGGTGCACAACCCGCGCCTCTTGCTGCTCGACGAACCGCTGGGCGCGCTGGACGCGCTGACCCGCATCGAAATGCACCAGCTCATCGAAGGCCTGTGGCAGCGCAATGGTTTCACCGCCTTGCTGGTCACGCACGACGTGCAGGAAGCCGTGGCGCTGGCCGACCGCGTGATCCTGATCGAGGACGGCCGCATCGCGCTCGACGAGCGCGTGTCCATCGCCAGGCCGCGCGAGCGCAGCAACCCGCTGTTCGGCCAGATCGAGAAAAAGATCCTGGACCGCGTGCTGCAGCAGCCCGGCGAGGCGATTTCCCCGAGCGAACCGCTATGGCCCAACACGCCGGTGCACGGCGTGCGCTGGGCGGTCTGAGTTTTTTACCCCTTCAACGATTTTTCAACCCAGTTCCAGGAGAACCTTTATGTCCATCCAAGCCATCAACGTCCGCAACCAGTTTCGCGGCAAGGTCAAGGAAATCATCCGCGGCGACGTCGTGTCCGAAATCGACGTCGAAACGCCCTGGGGCATCGTGACCTCGGTGATCACCACGCGCTCGGTCGACCAGCTGGAACTCGCTGTGGGCAGCGAAGTCGTGGCGCTCGTCAAGTCGACCGAGGTGTCCATCGCCAAGCTTTAGACAATCCGCGCAGGCATCCGGGAGGCAAGGCCTCTCTGCCTGGCGGTGCTGACTGGGGATGTCTGATGCTCAAGCCGCGAGCGTCGGATAGTCCGTGTAGCCCTTCGCACCGGGTGTGTAAAACGTGTCCGGGGCAGGTGCGTTCAAGGGCGCGTCCTGGCGCCAGCGCTCGACCAGGTCAGGGTTGGCGATGAAAGGCCTGCCTATGGCGATCAGGTCCGCGCGGCCGTCGCTCAGTGCCTGTTGTGCGCTGGCTTTGTCCTGTCCGCCGGCAAGGATAAAGGGGCCGTCGAACGCAGTTCTCAAGTCGGCCTTCAGCTTTGCCGGGACAGGCGGGGCGCCCATGGCCGAATGGTCCAGGACATGAACGTACATGAGGCCGAGTCCGGAGAGTTGCTTCACCAGCGCCAGGTACTGTTCGTCCACGCCTTCAAATGTGCCGGTGCTATTGACCACGCCGTGAGGCGACAGGCGGATGCCGACTCGCTCCGCGCCGATTTCCTTCACGGCGGAACGGGCGACCTCCAGTACCAGCCGGTTGCGCCCTTCGGGCGTGCCGCCGTAGCCATCGGTGCGGCGATTGACGTTGGCGTTCAGGAATTGCTCAAGCAGGTAACCGTTGGCTGCGTGCAATTCAATGCCGTCAAAGCCGGCCTGGATGGCAAGGCGCGCGGCCGTTGTGTACTCGCCGACCACGGCCTGGATGTCGGCCTCGGTCATGGCGCGCGGCGGCGAGTGCGGCTGGCTGCCTTGCGTATCGGTCCACATCTCGCCGGGGCAGGTCTCGGGTGAAGGTCCGAGCACTTCGGCGCCGGCCGGCAGGTTGGCCTGGTGGGTCACGCGGCCGGTGTGCATCAGCTGCACGACGATCTTGCCGCCCTTGGCATGGACGGCGTCCGTCACAAGCTTCCAGCCTTGTACCTGGGCATCATTGAAGAGGCCGGGGATGCGGGCATAGCCCAAGCCGTTGGGCGAGGGTGAAGTTCCTTCGGTGATGATGAGGCCGGCGCTCGCGCGCTGGGCGTAGTAGGTGGCCATCAGGCTGTTAGGCGTGTTGTTGTCGACCGCGCGGCTGCGCGTCAGCGGCGACATCACGGCACGGTTCTTGAGTGGGGTCGCGCGCAGGGGGAATGCATCGAAAAGCATGGGCTGTCCTTGGGGAAATGGAGAAAGAGAGAAGTGGGAGGAAAGGGGGAGAGGGGAGAGAAGGAAGAGAAAAGGGAGCAGTAACGTTCAGTTCACTGGACTGACACAACCTTGTAGCGGGGAGCCGGCCTTCCAACCTGGGTATTCGCGAACAGTTCGGATCGGGCTGCGTCGTACTTTTCCCACAGGCTTGCATCGGCGACCGAGGGCCAAGTGATCGTTTCGCCCTGGTCCAGGCCCGCGAGCGCCGCATCGACCATGTGCTCGGTCGTCATCAGGGCCTCCTTGTTCAGGGCCGCCAGCGGAACGCCCGACAGGTCCCAGATCTCGGTGGCTGTCGATGCGGGCAGCACCAGCTGGATCTTCACCCCGGTGCCGGCCAGTTCTTCCTGCAGGCCCCGGCTGTATTGCAGTACGAAGGCCTTGGTGCCGCTGTAGACGGCGCTGATGGGCAGGGAATGGATAGCCAGGACGGAGGCGATATTGATGATCAGGCCCTGGCTTCTGCCGATGAACGCGGGCACCACGGCTTGGGTCAGGCGCGTCAACGCGGTGATGTTGAGCGCAATCTGCGACAGCGCGTCGTCTGCGGACCTCTGGGCAAGCGGCCCCAGCCGCGCAATGCCGGCGTTGTTGACCAGGACTCGCACATCGGCACGGGTGGACAGGATCGTCTCGATCCGCGTCAGATCCTCATCTTTGGTCAGGTCGGCCACGACAGGTTCAGCTTTGATACCGTGCGCCTTTGAGACCTGTGCGCAGAGCGCTTCCAGGCGATCAGCGCGCCGGGCGACGAGGATAAGATCGTATCCACGCGCGGCGAGGCGGTCCGCATAGACGGCTCCGATGCCGGAGGAAGCCCCTGTGACAAGAGCGACTTTCTTGGAGTTGGGATTTGTCATTGATGGTTTTCCAATAAAATTGAGTACTCAACTAAAAGGTTGAGGGCTCAAATGTATGATCGATTGCATAAAATCAATCGATAGTGCAGTACTCAACCATTTTGTTAATATGGGAATTGCCACAAACCTCGTTGATGCGAAAAGCAGCCCGGATAGGTCCGCCGCAGATGAGTGGGACATCCTGGGTGGACGGGCCTGTACGGTCACACCGCTGCGGCTCGCGACTCGCCGACTTGAGCAGCTGTATGACGAAGCGCTGGCGCCGTTGGGCCTCAAAGCCACGCAACTCGCGCTCATCGCCGGAATACACAGGCTCACGGGCGCCGATCAACAAGGACCGACGCTACAGGAGCTGGCGGCCCTGCTCGCCATTCAACTTTCCGCGCTGACCCATGCGCTAAGGCCTCTGGTGCGCGACGGAATTGTGGAGTTGCGCCAGGACGCCCAAGACCGCCGGACCAAACACAGCGTTCTCACCTCGCTTGGCAAGGCGCGGCTTTCAGAAGGCATAGTGCACTGGGCTGCAGTCAACGACCAGGTGGAGCTCGTTTTGGGTGCTGCCTCGGCTGCGAACTTGAGGGCCCTGGCCGATCAGGTGGCTTCCGACGCGTTTCTGCTTGCCTATAAGCAGCTATAAAAATATAGCAACTACAAGCTTGCCCGGCCAGATTGGCAGCGCAAAAAGAGCTGCGGAGGCAGCCTGCGCTCTGGCCTTACTGCAGTTCGACGCCCGCCTTTTTCACCAGCTGCGCATACTTCACCAGTTCGCTGCGAAAGTACTGCGCGGCGGCTTCCGGGCTGCCGGGGTTGATGGTGTTGCCCTGCTTGAGCATGGCTTCCTTCACTTCGGGCGTGGCATAGGCCGCTGCCACGGCGGCCTGGATGCGCTTGACATCGGCCGCGGGCAGTTTTGCAGGGCCTATCACCGCGAACCAGCCTTCCATGTTGTAGTTGGGCAGGCCTTGTTCCGCAATGGTCGGGATCTCGGGTGCTGCCGCCGAGCGGGCACTGCCGCCGACGCCGATGGCGCGCAGGGCGCCGCTTTTCAGGTGCGCCTGCACGGCGGGGAGCGCCAGCACGCCCATGTCCACCTGCCCGCCAATCATGTCGGCCACCATGGGGCCCACGCCTTTGTAGGGAATGTGTTTGGCCTTGACCTGCGCTTCGTCGAGAAACATCTGCGCGGCCAGGTGCAGGATGGTGCCGTTGCCGGACGAGGCGTAGTTGTAGGCGTCGGGTTTGGCCTTGAGCAGCGCGACCAGTTCCTTCACGTTGGTGGCCGGCAGCTTTGTGGGGTTGACCACCAGCACCATGGGCGTGCTGCCGATCACGGTGATCGGCGTGATGTCGTTGATCGGGTCAAACGGCAGCGACTTGTAGACGCTGGGGTAGATCACGTGGTTGTTGGACACCACGCTCAGCGTCATGCCGTCGGGCGCCGCCTTGACGAGCGCCGAGGTGCCGACAATGCCGCCCGCGCCGGGCTGGTTTTCAATCACCACCGGGTGGCCCAGCGTCTTGCCCAGCGCAACACTTGCCGCGCGGACGATGGTGTCCACGCCCGAGCCCGCGCCCACCGGCAGGATGAAGCGCAGCACTTTGTCGGTGGTCTGGGCCAGCAAGCTGCGCGGCGAAGCCAGGAAGGTACCGCCGACGAAAAGGGCGCCCAGCCCCCAGAGGGCCTGGCGCCGGGTCGCGGATTTATTGCTCAAGGCCGAGGTATCGCGGATCATCTGTTGGGTCATTTTGTCTCCTTCATTGTCGTAAGTCGCGCAAATCGGCCGGCAGGTTCAACTCACTGCAGCCTGCCGGTGCAGGTCATCCACTTCAGCGGCGCCGTAACCCAGCCCGGCCAGCAACTCGCGCGTGTGCTCGCCCAGCGTGGGCGGGTGCAGGCGAACCCCCAGCCGCTGGCCCTGCAGGGTGATGGGGAACAGCGTGGTCTTGACCGTCTGCCCGGCTTTCGGGCCGTCGGGCAGGCGCACATCGGCCAGGCCGCCGGTGGCCAGCAAATGCTCGTCATCGAACAGGTCTTCCGGCCTGCGGATGGGCGCAAACGGCAGGCCGGCTTTTTCCATCACGGCCGACAGCTCGGCCGCGCTGCGTGTGGCCAGCCGTGCGGTGAGATCCTTCAACAGGGCCGGGCGCAGCACGACGCGCTGGTTGTTGGTGGCCAGCGCGGCATCGGCTTTCAGGTCGTCGAACCCCAGCACGGTGCAAAAGGTCTGCCACTGCGCATCGCTGACGGCGGCCAGGAAGATCTGCTCGCCGTCCCGGACCGTGAAGACGTCGTACACCGCCCAGGGGTTTTCGCGCGCCGGCATGGGGGCGGGGTGTTTACCCGTCATGGCGTACTGCAGCATGTGCTGGCCCATCAGGAAGACATTGTTTTCATACAGCGCCGATTGCACTTCCATGCCTTTGCCGCTGATGCCGCGCTGGATCAGCGCGCCCAGCGCGCCAATCGCGCCAAACAGGCCGCCCATGATGTCGTTGACGCTGGTGCCGGCGCGCAGCGGGTCGCCGGGCCGGCCGGTCATGTAGGCGAGGCCGCCCATCATCTGCACGACTTCATCCAGCGCGGTGCGGTGGTCATACGGGCCGGGTAAAAAGCCTTTGTGGCTGACGTAGATGACGCGCGGGTTGACGGCGTTCAGCGCGGTGTAGTCCAGGCCGTATTTCGCCATGGTGCCGGGTTTGAAGTTCTCGGCCACCACGTCGGCGCTGGCGCAGAGCTTGCGCGCCACTTCGGCGCCGGCCGAATCGCGCAGGTCAATCCCAATGCTCTTCTTGTTGCGATTGAACAGCGGGAAAAAGCCCGAGCCCGCGCCCAGCAGATGGCGCGTGCGGTCGCCGTCTATGGGCTCGACCTTGATGACCTCGGCGCCCATGTCGGCCAGCACCATGCCGCAGGTCGGGCCCATGACCATGTGGGTGAACTCCACGACGCGCAGGCCGGCCAGCGGCTGGGGTGGGGTGGAGGAAGCGGTGTTTTGCATGCAGTGTTCAGGTGAGGAAAGCAAGGCGCTGGCCGGGTGGGCAAGCAATGAGTTTAGGCCGTTGCCGAAGCCGTTTCAGCCGGCCGCATGGTTTTGGGCAGGCCCGCGCGCCACAGCGTGCCGTGCAGGCTCTCGCCTTCAAGCCAGCCCGCGACCTGGCCGCGCAAGGCCATCAGTTTGTCGAAGGCAATGCCGGTTTTAATGCCCATGCTGGCGAACATATAAGCCAGGTCTTCACTGGCCACGTTGCCGCTGGCGCCGGGCGCGTGCGGGCAGCCGCCTATGCCGGCCAGGCAGGCGTCAAAACGCGTGATACCGCTTTGCAGGGCCGCATACACATTGGCGATGCCCATGCCGCGCGTGTCGTGAAAGTGGCCACAGTTGAGCCGTTCGCCGGCGATAGGGAGGGCCTGTTCGAACAAGGCGCGAACCATTTCCGGGTCGGCGTAGCCGACGGTGTCAGCCAGGCCCACGCAGTCGGCGCCGGCGTCCAGCACCGCTTGCAGCAGCCGCAGCACCTCGGCGGGCTCGACGCGGCCTTGCAGCGTGCAGCCGAAAGCGGTGCTGAAGCCCACTTCGATACGAATGGCGCTGCCCGAGGCATCGCGCAGGTCGCGTATGCGGGCGATCTCCGCAACCACCTCATCGGGCGTCTTGCGCAGGTTGGCCAGGCTGTGGGCGTGGCTGGCCGAGATCGGCAGCAGCATCAGGTGCGCGCCGGATTCGATGGCGCGCTCGGCCCCCTTGAGGTTGGGCACCAGCACCGAGGCCGTGAGGCCGGGCAGTGTTTTCGCAAAAGCCACCAGTTCGGCGGTGTCGGCCAGTTGCGGCAGCAGCCGCGCGGGCACAAAAGAGCCGACCTCGATTTCGCGCTGGCCGGCGTCGTAGGCTTGCCGGATCCACTGCAGCTTGCGGGCGGTGGGCATGACGGCGGCAATGCTTTGCAGGCCGTCGCGCAGGCCGACTTCGCGGATGCTGACGCGCTGGGGCAGGGTGGATGCGGTATTCACTGGGCTTGTCTCCGAAGAATGCAGGGGTTCTGCAGGGTTCTGGGGGCTGTGCCTCAGTTTAGAATTTCCTGAAACGTTTGGTTTTGCAATTTTGGAAGTTATGGTGTTCCTGTTGGGAACATCTAGCCACCGCAAACACCACAAACACCCTCAGGAGACAAGGCATGAGAGACCTCGACATGACCACCCTGCGCCTCTTTGCCGCCGTCTGCGACGCCCGGAGCATCGCCCGGGCGGCTGAGCAGGCCAACATCGTCGGCTCGGCCATCAGCAAGCGGCTGGCCCAGCTTGAAGACACGGTCGGCACGCCGCTGCTGCTGCGCCGCCGCCATGGCGTGGAGCCCACACCGGCCGGCGAGAGCCTGCTGGAGCATGCACGCGCCATTCTCGCCAGCGCCGACCAGATCGAGCGCGACATGGGCGCCTATGCGCTGGGCGTGCGCGGCCAGGTGCGCATCCTGGCCACGGCGTCCGTCATGGCCGAATCGCTGGCCGACGACGTGGCGGCTTTTTTGCAGGTCCAGGCGCACCACGACATCCGCGTCACCATGGAAGAGCGCGTCAGCCCTGAGGTGATTCGCGGCATCAAGGAGGGCGTGGCCTCGGTCGGCATCTGCTGGGACGCGGCCGACCTGTCGGGCCTGCAATCCTGCGGTTATCGCCATGACCACCTCGGCATCGTGTTGCACCCCTCGCACCCGCTGGCCGGCCACGAGAGTTTGAGCTTCGAGCAGACGCTGGACCACGAGCACGTGAGCCTGCCAGCGCACAGCGCGGTGCAGGTGCTGCTGCAGCGCGCGGCCGCGCTCAAGGGCAAGGCCGTCGTGCATCGCGTCATCGTCTCCAACTTCGAAGCTGCGCTGCGCGTGGTGCGCGCCAACCTGGCCATCAGCGTGGTGCCGCGCGAGGTCGCCGAGCCCTATGCCCGCACCTACGGCCTGCGCGTGCTGCCGCTGACCGATGCCTGGGCCAGGCGCCGTTTCGCCATCTGCTTTCGCGACGAGGCGGGCCTGTCGGCCGCGGCCAGGCTGCTGGTCAGGCACCTGGCGGATACCTCGACGGCCTGAGCGGCGCAGGCCCTTAAAACCCCCTCTCGAGGGGCGGTGAAAGCGGCCGCCGTCCTTTTGCGTTAAAATAAGCCTCCAACCCACGGCAGACAAGCGTCACCAGCTATAGAAAATATAGCGTGCAGGGCTGATCCAGGCTAGGCCCAAACGGGTCCGGCAGCCGCCGAAAGGCCGGCGTCCTGGCCGGCCACGGCGCTTGATTTTGGGGAAGGAAGCCCCAAATTCACTGCATGAACGCCACCCATTCCCATCCCCACAAGACCGACCTCACGGTCACCCACGTGCTGGCCGAGTTGCTCGAGCGCCTGGAGCACAGCGCGGTGCCTGTAGGCGCCGAGCAATACCGCTCCGTCGTGCTGCACCTCGTCAACGAACTGGGCGACGTGGAGCCGGGTATGGCGCTGGGCGCGCTGCTGGACACCCATCCGGCCGCCGCCGAGCTGTATGAAAACGTGAACTACCAGTACGCCGGCCTGTGCCGGTCCGCGCTGGATGCCTCGCTCGCCGCCGAGCAGCAGGCCAAAGCGGCCATCGACAAGGCCATGAACCGTCCAAACCCCCAACCGAAGGAAGATCCACACCATGGCAAGAGCTGACGCCAAAACCGCTGTCCTCGCAGACGGCCTGCGCTACAAGTCCAAGGTCTCGGGCTCCCCGTTCGCCGCCACCACCTCGTTCGGCGCGGCCACCATGTCGTGCTTTATGTGCGGCAAGCACCGCGCCCGTTCCCTGATGGGCACGCGCAAGGTGCTGGGCAAGTCCCAGGCCGTGTGCTCGCCCTCCTGCAAGGCGCTCGACGAAGCCCTCGAAAACGCGGCCAACCAGGGCTGACCTACACAGACTGTTTCACCGCTTCCTGCCTTTGGCCGGCGTGGCGCCTTGATCACGCCGCGGCCCGGGGCCATACTGTGCCAATACTCCATTGAACAGTTGAAGAAAGGTGATTCCATGGCCTCCCTGCCCACGCCGGACCCGGTGCTTGAACCCGACGACGCCATAGACCACATCCGCGGACGCGCGTCCGCCCCGGTCACGCTGGTCGAGTACGGCGACTTTGAGTGCCCCTCCTGCTTCCAGGCCCATTCGGCCCTCAAGGTCATGCTGCCGCACTTCGGCCAGCAACTGCGTTTTGTCTTCCGGCACTTTCCGCTGCGCGAAGTGCACCCGCACGCCGAGCTCGCCGCCGAAGCGGCCGAGGCCGCCGGCGCCCAGGGCAAGTTCTGGCCCATGCACGAGCTGCTCTTCACCCACCAGCAGCACCTCAAGGACAAAAACCTGCTCGACTACGCCACCCAGGTCGGCCTCGACATGGCGCGCTACCAGAACGAGATGAGCGACCACGTCTACCTGCAGCGCGTGCAGGAGCACATGCAAACCGGCCGCCACCTCGGCGTGCGCTCAACGCCGGCGTTTTACGTCAACGGCGTGTTCTGCGATGTGTCTTTTGGGCTGCAACATCTGCATGAGGCGATTGACAAAGCCCTGGGGCAGCAAGCCTAGAGCCTCTCAACCGTCGACAGGTTGTAGAGGTGTCTTTAAGGTCTTCTGCAGAAACGCCAAATCCAGCCAGCGGCCGAATTTAAAAGCTGCCTGCCTGATCGTGCCGCAGTGCTCAAAGCCCAGGCGCTTGTGCAGCTCCATGCTTGCCGTGTTGTCCAGGTCTATCGCGCCCACCAGCACGTGCATGCCTTGCTCTTCGGCCTTCGCGACAATCGCCTCCAGCAGCCTGCGCCCCAGCCCCTGGCCGCGGCTGTCTTTCTCCACATAGACGGAATGCTCGACCGTGTACTTGTAGGCCGGAAACGCGCGGAAGGTCCCATAGCTCGCAAAGCCCAGCAGCTTGCCGCCGTCGTCTTCGATGCCGATCACCGGAAAGCCGTTCGCGCGCTTGGTGGCGAACCAGGCCGCCATGCTTTCGGGCGCGCGCGGCTTGTAGTCGTAGAGCGCCGTGGAGTTCACGATGGCCTCGTTGAAGATGGCCAGGATCTGGCCGGCATGGCGTTCTTCGGTGCACAGGACGGGATGCATGGGGAAATCCTTTCGGAAGGAGGGATTGGGATTCGTCTACTATAAGAGATTATTAATCCCTTATGATAGACGTTAGATTTTTACCCAAGGACCGCCATGACGATTGACGCCCTGATCGCCTCCCGGCTGCTGGCCCTGCGCCAGGCCCAGGGCCTGAGCCTGGCTGCACTGGCCGAGGTCTCGGGCGTCAGCAAGGCCATGATCTCCAAGGTCGAGCGCGCCGAAAGCAGCCCCACCGCCATGATTTTGGGCCGCCTCGCCGCCGGCCTGGGCGTGCCGCTCGCACAACTGCTCACTGAAGAAGACAAGGACGCCGGCCGCCGGCTGCGCAAGAAGGCGGACCAGGAGGTCTGGCGGGACCCCGAAGCCGGCTACCTGCGCCGCCAGGTCGCCGAGCGCGGTACCGGGGAGGGCGCCGAGATGGTCGAGGTCGAACTGCCGCGTTCCACCCGCGTCGCCTACCCGCGCTGGACAGGCCAGCCCTACCGCCAGCGCCTCTGGCTGGTCGAAGGCGGCTTGCGCATTGACTACGGCGACGAGGTCTTTGAACTCGAACCCGGCGACTGCCTGGATTTCGGCGTGGACCGCCCGCTGGTCTTCAAAACTTTGGGGCGCAGCGGCTGCCGCTATTTGCTGGTCATCAGCCCCGGAGCTTAGACCGCCGCTGAACCCGGCAGTGAAACCGCCTGCGCCGCGTTCCGTGCCCGTATGCGCCGCACCTGTAGCGCCCCGCCAATGATGTACAGCAGCAACAGCACGCCCGTGGCCGCCTTGAGCTCAGGCGCCTCGGGGCTGGCCAGCAGCGGCGCACCGAGTGGCAGGCGCGTCGAGGTCTCGGTGATCGCCGGGATCATGTGTAACAGAAAGGTGATCGAATAACTGAGCGTCTCCACATAGGCCGAGGCCCGGCCCAGCACCTTGGTGGTGCCCGCCACCCAGGCAATGCCCAGCACCAGCAAGGTGATGATGCCCAGCGCATGCGGCTTGCCGAAGCCGCCATGCTGGAAGATGCCAAAGGCCGTCAGGCAGGTCAGCACCGTGGTCCAGATATACACCTTGCCCAGGGTGGACGCGGCAATGATTTCCTTGTCGCGAAAAAAGGCGATCAGCGCGGCCGCGACGGCCACCAGGCTGATGGCGGTGTGGATCACACCGAGGTAGGTCAAACCATAGATCATCGGAATCTCCTGGTGCCCGGCAAGGCCAGGCCGTGGGTTGAATAAGCAGGCCTTCGCAGCAAGCAAACGCCATGCCGCGCAAATTGTGGCCCGCGGCACTGCTTTTGCCTACGGTTTTGCGGGCCATGTGGCTACGGCCCGATAATCGGTAGCAAGCGTGGCCACAACAGGCCGCGCACTGACACCAAAGTACTATGAAAAAAACTTTCCAATTGAAGGTCGAAGGCAAGAACCGCGAGCGCCTGCTCGAAGCCGCCAAACACGACATCCGCAAATACCTCAAACGCGAACGCGCCAAGGCCCTGCCCACGGGCATCGACTTCTGGGACTTCGATTGCAAGTCAGGCTATAGCGAAGCCTCTGCGGCTGTGGTCTCCGTGGCCGACCTGATCAAGTCGATTGACGAGATCGTCAAGGACGGCGGCGAGCAGTTTTATGTGGAGGTGCTGGCCAAGGGCGGGGTCAAAGTCCCGCGGGCGCGCAACGAGGGTGAGGATGATTTCGCCGACGTCGAATAAGCATGCGCAGGCTCTTTGCACTCCTGCTGATGATGGCATTTGCCACGGCGGCGAATGCGGACCCGAATCTTGTCGGCCAGTGGAAGTCCGACTCCGATATCAGCATGCGCTTCAATACAGAACGCGCAAAGCTTGAGAGCAAGACGGCCCTGTTTCTCTCCCAGATAATGGGTCATCTCACCCTGACCTTTACGGCGGATACCCTTACTTTTGATCTGCCAGATTTGGAGACGCGAACGCAGGAGGGCCGAAAGAGGCCATTGACAGGCTTTCGCGAAACCCATCCCTACCGTGTCCTGGGCGTTGCTTCGGATTCGGTTGCCATCAAAACCGTTGCGCCAGTGACCGGCAGGGACGCCATCATTGTCTATAACTTCATCAGCCCGGACATGCTGTGGGTGTACGCAGGAGGCGAAGACAACTCGGCGAGTCTTCATCTGCGTGAATACTTTGTGCGGGTGAAGGATGTGCCCAAGCCGGACGCACCTAAAGACGCCCGTCCCTAAGCCGCTCCCGCAGGAGGGCGAAGTCCGCTCAAGACGGGCCGGAGTTTTATGTGGAAGTGGTGGTGAAGGGTGGGGTGCGGGTCGCCAGGGTACGCAATGGGGGGTGATGATGATTGGGTTGACGGGGAATAAGGCAAGTTTCATGAAGGCAACTGCCGCAGCGCTCTTGCTGGCGATGCTGCCGGCATTTGCACGCGCGGCGGATTTATCGGGTGCGTGGATTTCCTGTGATCCCGCATCACCCTGGAGCCACACACTGCTATCGGTGGACCGTGAGGGCGGCGGCTATCGATGGACGGCCGAGTGGGGATCTTCTTACGCTGCCAGCGGCGCCGCGGACTTGAATAAGGGCGTGCTGGTACTTCGCGGCTGCAGTTCTTATTCAGGTGAGCTTACTTCCGGATGCGATGAGAAGAACCCACCCGTGTTTGCCCGGCTGCACAAGGAAGACTTCGCGCGTGTCCGGAGCTCTTTCGGCGAGGCCGATCTGCGCGGAGCCAGGTGGGTGCGTGTTGCCGGTGACGGCGCTGCCTGGCAGGCGCTCGCCGGGAAGTGCAAGGACATCGTCGCCAAAAAGAACGCGCTCAAGGAACGTAAAAGCCAATAGGCGCCCAACCCTCGAAAGCAGAAAATGTTGCTCCCATTGAGCCGTAGCCAAAAAAAGCGCCTGCAGCGATTCGTGTTTTTTCTGTTGGGCCTGTTTTTCGCAACCGTAGTCGCCGCGGCCGACAACTACGATTTGATGATGCGAGCCATAGAGCGCAATGACGTGGTTCAGGTCAAAGCCTTGATTGCCGGCAAGATTGATCCCAACCTGCGCAAGGACAGCCGCGCATCGCCCACCTTCATGACCTTCGCCGCTTCCCACGACCGGACGGAAATACTTCAGCTTCTTCTGGGTGCGGGCGCCGACGTGAACAGCGCGGATGGTGATACGCAGACGCCCCTGATGCAGGCAAGCAGCCGTGGCCACATTCGTGCTGTCAAACTTCTTGTCAAAGCGGGTGCGAGTCTCAATGAAGTTTCGAAGTGGGGCGACACCGCTTTGGCCCAGGCGCGTGAAGCAGGCCACGGTAGAGTGGCCAAGCTGTTGATTAAGGCGGGAGCGACTCCTTGATGTCGGGCCGCATCGCCTGAAGCGGCGGACGTCCGCGGTGAGAAACTACGACCTTATGGACAGAGACCCACAAGCCCCGCCAGGCCCATTCCCCGACACCTTCAAGCAGGGCGACATATTCTGGATTGAAGCCGACCCCTCGCGCGGTTCCATCCCAGGCTCCCCGCATCCCCATGTCATCGTGCAAGACGACGTATTCAACCGCTCGCGCATCAGCACCGTGGTTGTTTGCGCGCTGACCTCCAACCTCAACCGCGCGACGGAGCCGGGCAATGTCTTGCTGGAGCCCGGCGAAGGGAACCTCGAGAAACAGAGCGTGGTGGTGGTGTCGCAGCTGTCTTCGGTTTACAAGACACGATTGGGCGCGCACATAGGGTCGTTGTCGGATGAACGGGTTCAGCAGATACTGGCGGGGATGCGCTTCTTGCAGGCATCCTTTCTCAATCGTTAGCCTCCGTCTCATCTTCCAGATACGTCCCGCCGTCCGCATCCATGCTTGACACCTGAAGGCCAACACCATGCCAGCACCGGGCTCCTCCACCATCACGTTGCTTGTGCTTCTTCCACTGGTCGCGTGGCGCGTCTACGCCCGTTTTCGCCGCATGGTGGGGCGGCAGCGCCTGTCGAGGATTCGCCCGTGGATCACGCTGGCAATCTTTCCCGTCTTGATCGTCCTGCTGGGCTTCGCCGCGCATGCGCATCTTGACCGGCTGGGCTGGCTTGCGGGCGGCCTGGGCCTTGGCGTTTTGCTCGGCACCTTCGGGCTGCGCAAGACGCGCTTCGAACCGACACCCGAAGGCCTGTTTTACACGCCCAATGCGCACCTGGGCATTGCGCTGTCACTGTTGTTCGTTGGCCGCATTATTTATCGCCTGTTCGAGGTCTACCTCATCGCACCGGGGATGCCGAACGGCGTCGGTGATTTCGCACGGAGCCCGCTCACACTGGCTGTCTTTGGCTTGCTGGCGGGCTACTACATCCGCTACGCAATCGGCCTTGTCCGGTGGCGCTTGGGTGTTCTGCGGGCGAAGAGGGTGCGTGAAGCGCTGGGGCGAGATGCTTAAGACCTCACCAACTTGCTAGATTGACTCGGGCATGACTTTTCACCGAAAAAATCTCGACAAAAAAACCAATAGATCGGAGCTAGTCCCAGTTTCGATCTACGAAACATCTACTGCTTCCATCATCCTGTACCTGATATTCAATGTTGCCGTGGTACCTCGTTGAAGACACGGACTTAGAGTGGTGTCTGTATTTGTTTGAAGCGTCTGTGTCAGGTTTTTTTCCAACGGATACTATGGTTCTGTCGGGAGAAATCAACTGTACAGCCTTCAAAAAAAAGCCACTATCGCGACCATGATGACTGGCCTTTAAAACATTTGACTTTAAGTCTCCTCCGTAGTGGTCAGCCATAATTTCCCAGGCATTGTCTTCGGCGTCACCGGGTAATAAGCAGCTCCAGCCTCCATGGGAAACTTTGATTACGACGCTATGGTTGTTCCAGTTTTGAGCGATGTTGCTAGCCTCTGCTAAGGAAGGAGTCGGGGAAAGAATTTCTATCCGATCCCCGCCTGGTTGCCCATCGCTATTTGTGCCAAATGCAAACATGCGGTCACCGCGGGTATAAAACCGTGGAGAGATACCTGTGATTTTCCCTTCGCGCAGGTTTGTATAAAACTCCCAGTTCTCCTTGTCACTCTCACTTTGGAAAGTAGGTGTTGGTTTTGTATGACGCGTGTCCCAAAAATTTGTAAATCCAACATGCTCATATAGTTTTTTTATGCCGCGCATGTGATCAAGATCTGCATGTGTGAGGATGAAGCGAAAAGGGGTTTCATTTGGATAGTGAGCTTTGAGAAACTCAATAGGGTCAGTCAACTCGCTATTTGCAACTTCTTTTATTCTCGCCTCGGCGGCAATATACGCTAGCAATCCCAAAGAGGCTCGAGGCGTCTTCTGAAGTTCCTCTGAAACGATTTCCTTCATAGTTTCAGGGTCGTAGTTTTGAGAATTATTTATGTCAATAACTGTGAGGTTTCCAGATGGATGCTTAATGATCGTGCAATCGCCGTGCCCAACATTTAAAAAATGAACGCGTAGCATTTAAAGCCCTTTTGAAATGATGGAGGACAGGCGTGCTTGTTGAACATTGGTTGATAGTCTGACTACGCAACTAGTCAGAAACTCAACTATGGTCCTGGTTGTTTTTGTTTCGCGCCGCCGTAACTTTGCGGCTATTGGGCAGGGATTTGAGAGATTCAAACAATCTTTCGGCGTATACATATCCCATTCTTTTGACCGCAGACTCGTCGAAATACACCCATGCAACCAATAAGCTAATTGCAACGGCAAGAGTGATTCCACCAGGCAATCCTGGTTCTGCGAGATTGGAAAAATCGACGAGTATTGGTTTAAGTTGGATGACCCCACTCAGCACCAATCCGAGAGCGCCTCCTACTAGGCAACTGAATATGCCAATTGGCCGCATTGCTCGCATATTCCGGTGGAATCCATACGCAATGTTCTCTTTGAGCAGAAGCGCATGTGATTTATCGCGAGTGAGCTCTCTTAGTTGGCGCGTTACTCCTGCGTAGGTGTCATCAGCTGCCGTCGGATTCGCATCTTCGTCTGCGGCGCTGGGTAGCTCTATACCCAGCTTTAGTTTTATCTCATCGTGGTAACGGCGCTTGCTGTGATTGTCTAAAAAGGAATCCCGATGCCGCAGTATTAATGTGGTTGGCATTCCTCCCCATTGCGCGACCAGTTTCTCTTCTAGGCGTTTGCCCATTCCGCGAGAGATACTTGCAAGCGCGTAAATGACACCGCAGCTACCGATGAGCCCCAGTAGGGCCGTGAGCACTGGATTTTTAGGACCAAAAATCCATAGCAAAGGGACCAGTAGAGGCATCAAAACCAAAAGCCCCGGAAAAACTCTGGCTTTTTTCTCATACGGATCTTTTAGGCTCTCAATTAGTGCGCCAAAGCTCATGGATTACCTCTTCGCTATAGTCGTCGGCTGCGTGCTGCATCGAACCGAATAGCAGAGGCTAGTATGGGCGGAGTGTTACACGTTGTCACTCCTACAAACTAACTAGAAGCGAGCTGTAGCCCTTCGCCTTGGTTGAGGTGGCCGTCGCCTTTGGCCCCTGAGCCTGAGGAATTTTTTCGTCGTTTCTTGACCGACCCTACTGTTCCTCTTGTCAGGCGGCCTTTGGATATGTCAGTGCCCCCAGAATTCATGGGATCAACACGACGCACTTGTTCAAACGCAATCTGAATCTTTGATGTGAGATAGCCAGTGCCACCAAGCTCAACTTCAATGTTGATGTCTGAGTGGCAAAGCGCTTAAGCCGAAATTCTCTAGCTTTGGGTTAGTCCTCGGTTGACCAGATACCCCCGACCTTCATGACTTGCTTCATAACGAAAGAGCGCTCTTGTCGCGCCTGTTCGTAGAACAAGTTTTCGGGCAATCAAGCTATCAAGAATGTAGGCGCTCTCAATTTTGTCTGGGGCTGTGTCAACTATTTGCGATCGTCCAAGAGGCCCATTTCTTGCAATGGAGATAAGCATTGCCTGTTCCTTTTGACTCAGATCGTTTGGTCCTAATCCAGCGGAGACGGCGCTGTTAGTCTCACGCATCTTCCTAACAACGTCACCAACATGAAGAGGGAACGCCACACTTGACGGTGCCGGGTTTGCGACTACGTTGTCCGGTCCGTCGCCATCAGGATTTCGGTCTTCAGTTGTAGTCATATTGGAGATGGTTTCCTCTGCCTCTGAAGGTTTAATACCCGCCTTTAATTTTTCGATCTGCTTACGGATTTCTTCAAGCAATTCAATGGATAGGGGTTGCCCCAGCTTTGAGTTTGCAAACTCAAGCGCGTGATCGGTCGCCGTTAATGCTGTCGCGCGATTATTTAGGAGCGCGCTAGTCTCATTGAATGCCGCCTCGGCTTTAAGTGCGCGTTCATCCAGAACACGAAGATCATCGTTGAGTTTGGAGGTTTCGTTTATAGCTGCACTGAGCTTGTCTTGTAGCGCGCGTTCTCGTGCGCGCAGCTCTCGTGACTCTTCCAGCGTTAGAAGAGCTTGATTTTCGATTTGTTGTTTGATGTCATTGGTGCGCTTCTGAGAGGTTTTCCAAAACCGATAAACCACCCGCGAGGGGTAGGGTAGGAAAAAGATATAGATTGCCGTAAATACAAGCGGCCAGAAAAAGCCGTTTAAGAACCATGCGTAGGTATCTGGAAATCTTACTTCTGCGATAAGGCGGAAAGTCTCTCTGATTGACGCATTGGAAAACAGAATTACGAAGAACTTGTAGTTCCACAATGACCAGGCTACGACAAAGCTGGTAATAAGGGGGTTGGAGAATCGCTCGGCAACGACGTCACCGAATGATTTGCCTACTGATTTACCGAATTCTTCAAAACCTTTGTCTACCATGCTCCCCTCCTGCTTTTTAACTATGAACGCATTTGAATAGCGTTTGGAAAGATTCCTAAGCGGTGACGGCAGTTCTTGCTATGACCTCATCCATTGCCTGTGGATTTCGCCGCAGCCCGCAACTTATCCTTCTTGCTAGGCCGCTTCCCCTTGACCCCACCCGTCCCAGCGGGATCGACCGGGTTCATCGCCGCCACCTCCACCCGCTCAAAACCCGCGACCTGTTCGCGTGCGACTTTGATGCCGAGCCGCTTTTCAATCAGCTTGAAATGCGCCTCGGTGTCCGCGCTCACAAAACTCACGGCCACACCCGCTTCCCCTGCGCGGCCGGTGCGGCCTATGCGGTGGGTGTAGTCGGTGACCGAGCGCGGCAGGTCGTAGTTCACGACGACGGGCAGTTGCGCGATATCTATGCCGCGTGCGGCGACGTCGGTGGCGACTACCACTTGCACGGCTTTGATCTTGAAGTCCTGCAGCACCTGGGTGCGTTTGCCCTGGCTCAGTTCGCCGTGGAAGGGTTCGGCTTCGATGGCTACCTTGCGCAGCTTGTCGGCGACGATTTCGGCCGCGTGTTTGGTGGCGACAAAGACCAGCACACGCTCCCACTTCTGGGTCTGGACCAGGTGGCGCAGCAGCTGGGTGCGGCGGGGGGCGTCGACTTCTATCGCGCGCTGGGTGATGTCGGGAACGGCTTGCGCCACGGGCTCGACGGCTATGCGCAGCGGGTCGCGCAACAGGCTTTCCGCCAGGGCTTCAATCGCGGGCGGGAAGGTTGCTGAAAAGAACAAGGTCTGGCGTTTGGCTGGCAGCAGGGCCAGGATGCGATTCAGTTCCTCGCCAAAGCCCAGGTCGAGCAGGCGGTCGGCTTCGTCGAGGACCAGGCTTGTGGTGCCCGCCAGCGTCAGCGCGTTGTGGTCTATCAAATCAAGCAGGCGGCCCGGTGTGGCGATCACGATGTCGGCGCCGCCGCGCAAATTCATCATCTGTGGGTTGATGGAGACACCGCCGAATACCACAGCGACCTTGATGCGCTGCGGCAAAAATTTCGCAAAACCGACGATGGCTTCGCCGACCTGCGCGGCCAGCTCGCGTGTGGGCACCAGGATCAGCGCGCGCACGGGCCGGTGGCCGGCGGGTGCGGCCGTGGTGGCCAGGTGCTGCAGCAGCGGCAGCGTAAACGCGGCCGTCTTGCCGGAGCCGGTCTGGGCCGAGGCCACGAGGTCGCGGCCTTGCAGGACGGCCGGGATGGCGGCCTGCTGGATGGGCGTGGGGGCGGTATAGCCTTTTTCGTCCAGGGCGCGCAGGAGCAGGGGCAGCAGCGCGGGCGAAAAACCCAGTGAAGAAAATGGCATGGGGTGGTGTGGAGGAGGGTGGGAAGACGCGGTGTTGGCGCGGTGTGGGCCGCGTGGGGCGGGCCCGGCAGGGCCACCCGAAGCCCCAAGTTTAAGGCCGCGCGCCTTTGGCCCCGGCCGGCGCCAGAAACAGCAGCGCGCAAGCCGAGGCGCCCAGCGCGCACAGCACACAGCCCAGCACCACCCAGCGAAAGGCCGCGACCAGCAATTCAGGCGAGGCCGATTGCACCGGCCCGCGCAGCGCGGCGGCAAACACCACGCCCAGCAGGGCCACGGCCAGCAGGCCGGCGACGCGCGCGACGGCGTTGTTGATGCCGGAGGCGATGCCGGCGTGCGTGGCGGGTACGGCGTTCATGACGGTGGTGGTCAGCGGCGCGACGGCAATCGTCATGCCCAGGCCCAGCACCAGCATGGCCGGGAAAAAACCGGCCCAGTAAGGCCAGCCCACGCCCGGCAGGGCCAGCAGCGCAAAGCCCGCGGCGGCCAGGGCCGGCCCGGCCATCAGCATGGCGCGCGCGCCGAAACGCTCGGTGAACTTGGCGGTGGCCGGCGACAGGAAACCCAGCAGCAGGGAGAAGGGCAGCAAGGTGGCGCCCGCGGCGGTGGCCGAATACTTGAAAGCGCCTATCAGCACAAAGGGCAGAAAGAACAGCGCGCCGCTGAGCGCGAAGTAGAGCAGCAGCGTGAGCAAATTGGTGCCCACAAAGTCGCGCGACTTGAACAGCTCCAGCGGCATCATGGGCGCGCGTGTGCGGGCCTGCACATAGACGAATGCCAGCAGCAGCACCGCGCCGCCGACGATGGGGCCCAGCACGCTCGCCGCCTGCCAGCCGCGCTCGGGCGCCAGCGTGAGGCCGTAGGTCAGGCCGCCCAGGCCGCTGGCCACCAGCAGCACGCCGGGCCAGTCGAGCTGCTTTGGCGCGTCGGGGTCGCGGCTGTCGGGCACGGCGTAGAGGGCCAGCCACACGGTGGCCACGGCCATGGGCACATTCAAAAAGAAGATGGAGCGCCACGACACGGCATCGACCAGCCAGCCGCCCAGCACCGGCCCGGCCGCGCCGGTGATCGCCGCCCACGCGGCCCAGGTGCCGATGGCCTTGCCGCGTGCCTCGCCCTCGAACACATTGCCGATGATGGCCAGGCTGGCCGGCACCAGCAGCGCCGCGCCCACGCCCTGCAACGCGCGCGCCGCGATCAGCGCGAGCGGCCCGGGCGCCAGCCCGCAGGCGACCGAGGCGGCGGTGAACAGTGCGATGCCGATGATGAAGATCTTGCGCCGGCCGAAGCGGTCGCCCAGTGAGCCGCCCACCAGCACCAGCGAGCCCAGCAGGAGCAAATAGGCATTGATGACCCATTGCATCTCGGCGAGCCCGGAGGCCGAATCGCCGGCCAGGTCGCGCTGGATGGCGGGCAGGGCGATGTTGACGACGGAGCCGTCGATAAAGGCCATGGAGGAGCCCAGCACCGTGGCGGCCAGCGCCAGCTTGGGGTGCGCCGTCGGGCCGCAGTCGCCGGACTGGGCGCGGATGATGCCTTCATCACAAGGGGCGTGTGGGCTGGCGGGCATGGGGTCTCCTGCGGTCGTGAGTCTGGAGGTGATTTGGTTGTTTGACAAATTGTCTGATAATGGATAATATTTCCAGATGACGACACCTAGCGCGCAGCCACCCATGCCCCATCCTGCCAGTTCTCCGCCCTCCAAGGCAAGCAGGCCGGCCGATGCCCAACTGCTGCTGCTGGACAAACACGCGGTCGAGGCCATGCTGCTTCCCGCCGATGTGCTGGCGGCCACGCGCGAGGCCTTTGTGCTGCACAGCCAGGGAGAGGGCCGTGTGTTCTCCCTGGTGCGTGAAAGGCTGGCCACCGGCGGCGTGTTCGGCATCAAGTCGGGCGACGTGGGGACGCAGTCCTTATTGGGCTTCAAGGCAGCAGGTTTTTGGCCCGGCAATCCCGCGAGGGGCGCCGACGCCCACCAGGCCACCATCATGCTGATAGACCCCGCCACCGGCCGGCCGACCTGCCTGATCGACGGCAACGCCGTCACCACCGAGCGCACGGGCGCCGCCGGCGGCCTGGGCCTGGAGCTGGCGCGGCCCGACAGCCGCACGGTGTGCGTGTTCGGCACCGGCGTGCAGGCGCAGGCGCAGCTGCGCTTTGCCATTCGCCAGTTGCCCGGGCTGCGCCAGGTGTTTTACGCCACGGCCGACGGCTTGCCCAAGACCGCGTTTGAAGCGGCGTTTGCCGGCCCCTGCGTCATCACGCATGCGGCGGACGTGAATGCCGCCGTGGCCCAAAGCGACGTGGTGATCACGGCGACCACCGGCAAGGGCCCGCTGTTCGATGCAGCCGCCGTCCAGCCCGGCACCCACATCAATGCGGTGGGCAGCGACACCAAGGGCAAGCGCGAGCTGCCCGAAGGCCTGCTGGCCGGGGCACGCGTGTTTGTCGACGACGCCGCCCAGTCGCGCGGCATAGGCGAGCTGCAATGGGCGCCTGAAACCGCCTGCACTGAAATCGGCGATGTGCTGTCGGGCAAGGCCGCCTTTGCGCGCGGTGCCGGCGACATCACGGTGTTCGACATGACCGGCATCGCCTTGCAAGACCTCACGGTCGCGCGCATGCTGGAGCAGCGCGCGCGCCTTGCCGGCAAGGGCCAGAGCATTGCCTGGCCCTGGTGACCCGTTTAAAGCCTTTGACCAAAGCTCTGGAGATTCCCTTGACCGCCACGACCCAATCCCATCCCCTGGCCGCCCTGGACACACCGGCCGCCGTGATCGACCTGCCGCGCATGCAGCGCAACATCGAACGCATGCAGCAGCGCATGAACGCGCTGGGCGTGCGCTTCCGCCCGCACGTCAAGACCAGCAAATGCACGCCGGTGGCGCGCGCGCAGCTGGCCGCCGGCGCGCAAGGCATCACGGTTTCCACGCTCAAGGAGGCCGCGCAGTTTTATGCCGACGGCTTCAGCGACATCCTGTATGCGGTCGGCATGGTGCCGGCCAAGCTGCCGCAGGCGCTGGCGCTGCGGCGCCAGGGCTGTGACCTCAAAATCATCACCGACAGCGTGGCCTCGGCCGCGGCGATTGCCGATTTCGGCCGTGAGCACGGCGAAAAGTTCGAGGTCTGGATAGAGATCGACAGCGACGGCCACCGCTCCGGCATCAAGCCCGGCGAGGCCGCCTTGATTGACGTGGCGCGTGCGCTGCACGAAGGCGGCATGTTGCTGGGCGGCGTGATCACGCATGCCGGCTCCAGCTACGACCTGCACACGCCCGAGGCGCTGGTGGCCATGGCCGAACAGGAGCGCGCCGCCTGCGTGCAGGCCGCCGAGCGCCTGCGCGAAGCCGGCCTGCCTTGCGCGGTGGTCAGCGTGGGCTCGACGCCGACGGCGCTGTCGGCGGCGCAGCTCGAGGGCGTGACCGAAGTGCGCGCCGGCGTGTATGTGTTCTTTGACCTGGTGATGCACAACATCGGTGTCTGCGCCACGGACGACATCGCGCTCAGCGTGCTGACCACGGTGATAGGCCACCAAGTGGAAAAAGGCTGGGCCATCGTCGACGCCGGCTGGATGGCCATGAGCCGCGACCGCGGCACGCAGAAGCAGGCCCACGACTTCGGCTACGGCCAGGTCTGCGACGCCGAGGGCGAAGTGCTGGCGGGTTATGTGCTCAGCGGCGCCAACCAGGAGCACGGCATTCTCTCGCGCGAAGGTGCGCCCGACACCGACATCGCCACGCGCTTTCCGGTTGGCACGCAGCTGCGCATTTTGCCCAACCACGCCTGTGCTACGGGTGCGCAGCATCCTGAGTACCATGCGCTCGGGGAGAACGGCGAAGTGGCGACCTGGCCGCGGTTATACGGCTGGTAAAAAGACCTTTCTAGCGGCACATGCTGTAGCCGCCCGTTTCGAGGTGAAAGTGGTCTTTGTGTACTGCGTTGTAGTCCGGGCCCAGCACACCCTTGAAATATTTGCAGGCGCCTTCGTGCGCCTCGCGCAGCAGCATTTCCTTGGGCTTGAGCGGCGTGGCGGCGTCTTCGCCGGCCCAGTCTTTGAGCACCGTGATGCGCTGGCCGTCGGCCAGGGTCAAGGCTGAGATGTCCAGCGCATTGGCCGTGGCGTGGCGGCTGCGCGCGCGGGCCGGGGCATTGGGCTGCGCGCCTTCGCCGCGGTTCACGTTGCGGCAGGCATAACTGCCCAGGTGGTCTATGCCGGCCACGCGCTGGCCCATGTGCTTTTGCGCCGCGGGCTGCAGCGCATGCCTTTCCCACATGAAGAAGCTCAGCGCCATCGGGCAGCTGAGCGGAAACGGCGCGCCCATGCGGACCGCCGCCGTGCGCAGCCGCACCGCGTTCTGGAAGCCGCAACCCTCGCCCGTGCTGCGGTCGGGCAGGATGTCGTACTGCATGCCCGTGGTCGCCAGCGCGGCCTGGCAGCGCTCCGGGTCGTTGCGCGCACGCGAGAGCTTGTAGCGGGTCAGCAGGCCGGGCGGGGCCATCACGTCCAGCGGCGCCCAGGGGTTCAGCTGCGGGGGAATCCGGATCACGTCGGTGTAGACGCCGTAGACACCGGTGGCGAGGGCGCTCCACAGCAGCAGCGCCAGCCAGCGGCCCCAGCGCAGGGGCCTGGCTGGCGGTGGGGGTGTCGGGTCTTGCGTGGGGAACGGCTCCTGGGGCATGCCTGTTTATAGCTGAGGCGCCTCGGGGCGCTTCGCCGTACGAAAAAATTTGTAGCAATCGCCATGCATCTCGCCAATCCCTGGCTTGATCCGGCATCATGCGGGCATAAGCATTGCATCCCCTCATGTTCCCCTTCGCAACGGAGTTTTGATGGCTGACGACCCGACCCCCACACCACCGCCGCTGGCCGAAAGCCGGCGCCACCAGATGTTTCCCGTGCTCAGCGCGGCGGAGATCGCGCGCATCCACCGCTTCGGCACGGTGCTGCATTTCCGCAAAGGCGACAGGCTGTTCGCCGCCGGCGAGCCCGGCCCCGGCATGTTTGTGATGCTCAAGGGCTCGGTCACCATCACGCAGCGCGACGGCCTGGGCAATGTGGTGCCCATCGTCACGCAGGGCCCGGGCCAGTTCCTGGCTGAGGTCGGCCAGCTCTCGGGCGCGCCGGCGCTGGTCGACGGCCATGCCGAGGACGACGTAGATACCCTGCTGGTGCCGCCCGGCCAGCTGCGCGCGCTGATCATTGCCGAGGCCGACCTGGGCGAGCGCGTGGTGCGCGCACTGATCCTGCGGCGCGTGGCGCTGATCGAGGCCGGCGCCAGCGGCCCGGTGCTGATAGGCCGGCCGCAATCGGCCGCCGTGGTGCGGCTGCAAAGCTTTTTGAACCGCAACGGCGAACCGCATCACGTGGTGGACATCGCACAAGACACCGATGCCGCCGCGCTGATGGAGCAGTACGGCGCCGCCGCGGGCGACGTGCTGGCGGTCTGCCCCGACGGCTCGGTGCTGGTGAACCCTGGCGAAAACCAGCTGGCCCGCTGCATGGGCATGGTCGACACGCTGGAGCACCCCGAGCTCTTCGACGTGATCGTGGTGGGCGGCGGGCCCGCCGGCCTGGCGACGGCGGTGTATGCCGCCTCGGAAGGCCTGCAGGTGATGGTGCTGGATTGCAGGGCCTACGGCGGCCAGGCCGGCGCGAGCGCGCGCATCGAGAACTACCTGGGCTTTCCGACCGGCATCTCGGGCCAGGCGCTGGCCGGCCGCGCCTATGTGCAGGCGCAAAAATTCGGCGTGGAGATGCTGATCCCGGCGCAGGCCCAGTCGCTTGACTGCGCGGCCAAGGCCATCAAGGGCGAGCTGCATGTGAAGCTGACCGACGGCCGGACCCTGCGCGCCAAGACCGTGGTGGTGGCCAGCGGCGCGCGTTACCGCCGGCCCGAGGTGCCGCGCCTGGCCGAGTTCGAAGGCCGCGGTGTCTGGTACTGGGCCTCGGCGCTGGAAGCCAAAATGTGCAGCCAGACCGAGGTGGTGCTGGTGGGCGGCGGCAATTCGGCCGGGCAGGCGGCGGTGTTTTTGTCGCAGCACGCGGCCAAGGTCAACATGCTGGTGCGCGGCCCCAGCCTGGCGGCCAGCATGTCGCGCTACCTGATAGACCGCATAGGCGCCACGCCCAATATCGAGCTGCTGCCGCAGACCGAGGTGGTCAAGCTGCACGGTGACGGCAACGCCGGCCTGAGCGCCGTCACCTGGCGCCACCGCCAGCGCGGCACCGAGCATGACGCCGAGGTGCGCAACGTGTTTCTCTTCGTCGGCGCCGACCCGGAAACCGGCTGGCTGGACAGCTGCGGCGTGGCCATAGACGCGCACGGTTTTGTGCGCACCGGCGAGAGCGTGACCTGCAAGCACTCCGACTACAAACCCGCGCCGCTGGAAACCAACATCCCCGGCCTGTTCGCCGTGGGCGACGTGCGCAGTGGCTCCGTCAAGCGCGTGGGCGGCGCGATAGGCGAGGGCGCCGCGGCGGTCGCGATGATTCACCAGCACCTGGCAGCGATGGAGCGCGCCGCTGCTGCCGCCTGAAAGGAAACCACATGCGTATCAAACCCTGCAGCCATGTCCCCGCTGAAATCCATTCACCGAATTCAAGAGGCTGCGAGGAGTGCCTCAAGACGGGCGACACCTGGATGCATTTGCGCTTGTGCGTGCACTGTGGCCATATTGGTTGCTGCGACGATTCCAAGAACCAGCATGCGAGCAAGCACCATGCGGCGACGGGACACGCGGTGATCCAGTCCTTCGAGCCTGGTGAAAGCTGGATGTGGTGTTACGACCACCAGTTGCAAGTCGGTTAGGAGTCGGCTCTAAGGACCGGCAGGCGGTGGCGCCGCCTTGGTGGCCTTGGTGAACTCGGTCGTGGCCACCATCACCGGACTGGAGCGCGGGCTGCGCTGCCAGTGCTCGTCGGCGGCTTTCTGCACCGCGTCCTTGTCGTAATTGCCCTTGGACAGGTCGGCCCAGACATGCACGTAGGTTTTGCACCAGGCATCCCGAGCCTCGTTGATTTTTTCCTCGGAGAGTTCGGGGTTCGGTTCCGGGTCGGGGATGGGATCGGAGGCCATACGTCATCCTAGCGGGATGGGGCGGGCGAGTCCACTGCGGTAACTTCAGTGGGCAGCTATTTGCACCACTGCTTCTCGCAGGGAATGCCGTCGTTGTTCCCATCCATCTTGGTACCGGGGCAATTTTTCAGGAAAAAGGTTGCCTCTGCGCATGAAGTCATCTGTGAGCAGTAAGTCCGGCCGTCGCACTTGAACGGACTGGCCGCCGCGGGTGATGCCGGCGCGCCGGGAAACAGGGCGGCCGGCTGAGCGGCGATGGTAGGCAGCTGTTCTTTTGTCACGGACAGGTGCTTCGCCTGATACCTGACGAAGCCCTGCCATCCCAGAAGGCAGAGAAGGGCGATGACGAACAGGCGTTTCATGTGTCCGCCATGTTGCCGGATTTTCAGGGATTCCGGTAGGTTTTGTCGCTGTGCGGCGCCGCCGCGAACGCAGGCAACTGCTCGGCCCGCGCCGAGAACTCACGCAAAGCCGGAAAGTCCGCCGCATTCACCACCTCGGGCAGCATGGCTTGCGTGAAATGCCAGGCGATGTCCGCGGTGACACCGTCCTGCCCCATGGTGTCGCTGCTCACCCTTGCGGTCAGGCGCCGGCGTGCCTATGGCGAGGCGTAAACAAATTCGGTATAGCGGATTCTGGTGGACTGCCACTCATCCTTCAGATAGAGAGGCAAGTAAAACCTGGCGTCCGGCAAGTAGGCGTAATCAGCCTGGCGCGGGGCGCCCGTCTTTGGCGTGATCTGGCAGGATACGGCCCAATAGTCTCCGGTCAAGGATGCATTCAACTGCGACGCGGGGGAGCTGGTTGCTGCCACTTTGCAGTTTGCCGATTCGATGCGTTGAAAATCGTTGGTACGCCCGAAAAGTCCAGACGTTTTGAATTGGACCGCAGTTTCGGTTTTATACGAAAACTCGCTGCCGGGCGCGGGACTGCAGATGGACGGAATGCTCGCCTCAAAGGCGGACAGCTTGAGGCGACTGCTGACGTCAATGCCCGACTTGATGCTGAACGGCAGGAACGCCTTGCCGGCAGGCACCGCGGACGTTACGGATGTGTCCACATTGCTCCCGGATTCCACCAGCAGAGGTAGCAGGCCGCACAAGCTCATACCGCGGCCGGCCCCATTGCTTGATGAGGACCGGAAGGCCGTGCTGCCCGTGACTCCTGTCAGTCCATCCTCAAGCACCGTGATGATGCTTTTTTCATCCGCGTATGTTTTGGATAAATTGGCTTTGTGGTCAATTTCGTGGGCGGCGGAAAAGCGTTCAATGATTCTCGCCGCTTTGCCTTGCGGAACGTGCTCCAGGATACGGGCCTGAAGTTCGGGGCTCAACACAAGCTCCATATCCGCGCTGCGCGCCTTGGAGGCCCAGACAAGCAGTATGGCGCCTAGCAGGATCAGGTGCATTGGCTTGGCATGGCTGCCTGCGCCCGTAACGGGAGTGGATTTCATTTTTTGACTATCTTCTCAGTGACGGGACGCTGCGTGTCGGCATCCTCAATCCACACGGAAGAGCCTTCTTTCCTGAGCTCTCCTTTGACCACGTACTTGCCATTGGGCTGCGGAGAAAAATCCACCACGCCTTCGACCGAGAAGAAGGTGCCTGCCATCTGGCTCGCAATCGCCTGTATGGGCGCCGCCGTGGTATGGGTGGCGCGCAGTCCGACTTTCATGGGTTTGGCCGGCACCTGGCGCTGGATGATGCTCGTGCTCAGCGAAAACCCACGGCCGTGGCTGGCGGCGGCCGTGGCGCCTATGCTGCTGTCGATCCGGTTACCGTCTACGTCGCTGAGCACGAACAGCTGGGCCTTGCTGCCGTCTTCGGAGAAGCCGCTGTCCGCGACCGTGGCAACAGGTCCTGTGTAACCCTCCGGAACCGGTTTGTAGCTGGCGCAACCTGAAAGAGCAGCAAGAAAGAGGGCGGGCAGGAGGAGTTTGAATTTCATGGTGATGTTTTGATGAGCTGGATGTTGTAGCGAAAGAGCAAGTTTGCAGGCGGATGCCGGCAAGTTTTTGCGTGGTATGACTTCATGTTTGGAAAAACCCCGATGAATCCCGATTGATTCTAGATGCCGCACCCGGCGCGTCCCCGGCGCCTCACTTCACATAACCATTCGCCTGAAGCGCCGCCTTCACGTCGGCCGGCCCCCGCACCTGGACTGCCTGCAGCCCGGCGGCCCTTGCGCCTTCGACGTTGTCCGGGTGGTCATCAAAGAACAGGATGGCGTCGAGGGGGACTCCTATCGCCTGGGCAACGTATTCAAAAGCCCGTCGCTCGGGCTTGCGGCAACCCATTTCAGACGACACAAAAATGCACTCGAATGACTGTGCCAGGCTCGGGTAGCGAGCTGTCCATACGGCCTGGTGTGTGACGTTCGTGTTGGAAAAAACGTAGCACGGAATATGGGCACGCGCTTCTTTAACCAGCTTGATGGTCTCGGTGATTTCGTCGCCGAAAATGGCGTTCCAGCCTTCGGCGATACGCGCCGGATTGTTCTGTAACTGCAGGTTGACGGCCAGGTATGCGAAGTACTCCGCTGCCGTGATTTCGCCTCGCTCATGCTGCTGGTAGGGCAGGTCAAGCGCGAATTTGGCTTTCAGTTCCTGAAGGGATAGCCGGGAAACCGGCTGCCAGTGTTCAAGCACCCGGTTGAAATCAACGTCGATTAAAACCCCGCCTAGATCGAAGAGCAGCGCCTGGACTTTGTGGGTTTCCATGTTGCCGCGGCCTATGCGCCTTGGTAGATTTTGTCGCTGTGCGGCGCCGCCGCGAACGCGGGCAACTGCTCGGCCCGCGCCGAGAACTCACGCAAAGCCGGAAAGTCCGCCGCATTCACCACCTCGGGCAGCATGGCTTGCGTGAAATGCCAGGCGATGCCCACGGTGACACCGTCCTGCCCCATGGTGTCGTTCGCCACGGCCAGGGGTTTGCGCTGCAGCTGCGCTTCAAGCTCGCCATAGGCCGCCAGTAGCTGGCCGGTCACGCGCGACACCCAGGGCTGGTGCAGTTTTTCGGCGGGACGCAGGTGGCGCTCGTAGACGATCTGCACGCTTTTTTCGCAGGCGGCCAGGGCCAGGCCGATGACGCGCAGCGCCTGCTGGCGCTCGGCCAGCGTAGAAGGCATCAGGCTTCTGCCGGCCGGTGCCTGGGCTGCCAGTGCTTCGGCATAGTCGATGATCAGCGTGGAGTCCATCAGCACCATGCCGTCGTCGCAGACCAGTGAGGGGGCTTTCACCACCGGGTTGATGGCGCGGAATTTTTCGAAGGTGCTGAATACCGAGATTGATTGGTGCTCGAAGCGCAGGTCCAGCAGTTGCAGGGAGATGGCTACGCGGCGGACGTAGGGGGAGTCGAGCATTCCGATGAGTTTCATTTGGTGTCCTTTTTGAGGCGCCGCGCCGCGCCTCGGGCGGGTGGGGGCTCATCGTATCAAGGGTTAGGGATGTTGGTTGGGTCTTGCGCCGGCGGGGCGCTGCTTCTGTGCTCTTTGCTGAGTGTTGCTGGCCGGGGTCGCCCGGCGGCGACTCACTTTTCTTTGCTTCGCCAAAGAAAAGTAAGCAAAAGAAAGGCGACCCGCAGTCTGGGTCCCTACGCTTCGCTTCGGGCAACCTGCGGTGCTCGACTCCGGCGGGGTCTCGCTAAACTCGCTTCGCTCAAACAACGCGATCCCTGATCCGCCTACGTCTGCGCTCCTCGGCCCAGCCAGGACGGGACAATCGGGAGCGGGAGCGGGAGCGGGAACAGAAGACAGAAATACAAAGAACAAACCAAGACAAACAAGGACTCGCCGTGGCGAGTCCTTGTTTCTTAGGTATTGGTATTCCTCCCCACCCCTTGTGGATGCGCCGAGGAGCGCAGGGCCAGACGGATCAGGGATCGCGTTGTTTGAGCGAAGCGAGTTTAGCGAGACCCCGTCTGGACCGAGCACCGCAGGCTGCCCGTAGCGAAGCGCAGGGACGCAGCAACCAGGGTCGCCTTTTCTTTTGCTTACTTTTCTTTTGGCGAAGCAAAAGAAAAGTGAGTAGCCGCCGGGCTACCCCCGGCCAACTACCCTCAGAGGAGAGCACAGAGGAGAGCGCGCGCGCAGGCCGGTGCAAGACCCGGCCCGCCACCCTCAACAGAGGGGCAATTGACAGAAAACACCACCGTACCGCACATTACGCAGTGGCATAACAAACACAATCAGCGCCTGAGGAGGGCCCCATGAAACACCAAGGACTTGCAACGCTGTGCGTTGCCGCAGCTATCAGCATCACGCTCGCAGCCTGCGGCAAGAAGGAGGCGGCCCCCCAGCCTGCGGCTACTCCCGCGGCCGCCCCAGCCCCCGCGCCTGCAGCAAGCCCCGCATCCCCTGCGGCCGCGGCACCCGCGGCGCCCGCTGCCTCGGTACCTGCGGCGTCAACCGACCCGGACAACCCCACACCCTTGCCGGCAAAAGAGATCAAAGGCACCGGCATCAAGCAAAAGCTGACCTACTACTACGCGCTGAACGCGGGCGCCGGCACCGTCAAACTCACGGCGACGGCCAAGAATTCACCGAGCGGCGCGACGCAGGCATTGGCATTTGGGCTGTATGACCTCAAGGCCAACAAGCTTTGCTCCGAATCACACGGCAACACCAATGCCGACAAGACCATCGTGATCAACTGTCAGGTCGAAAAAACCCAGCCGCTCATCCTGCGGCTGGACCTCAGCGAAGAGACCATTGATTACGCGGTGGCGCTGGAAGGCCCGGTTGAGTTGCCGCCGCCCCAGGCTGCCGGCGCCGCCAAGCCTGTCGCGGGCGCGGGCTCCACCGACATCGACGAGCCGACCCGCCTCAAGGGCAACCGCATCAAGGGCGAGGGCATCAAAAAGGCGGTGTCCTATTACTACGCCTTCAATGCCGGGCCGGGTGAGCTGGTGGTGACGGGCGACGGCAAAAACACCTCGGCCGCCATGAGCAACGCCCTGACGGTGGGCTTGTACACCTTGCGCTCGGAACGGCTGTGCGAGCTGTCTCTGGGCAACACCACCCTGGACAAGCGCGGCGTGATGAGCTGCAAGGTCGACAAACGCCAGCCGGTGATCCTGCGGCTGGACCTGTCGGGCGAGACGGTGGACTTTCGCGCCAAATTCGACGGCCCTTACGACTTCGATGAATTCACGCCGTCCAAGGTGGTGACCATCGCGCTGGATTCCGCGGTGCTGTTCGATACCGGCAAGGCGGTGCTTAAGCCGGAAGCCCGGCAGACGCTGCATGAGGCGGCCGATCGCGTGAAGAAGTTCGCGGATGCGGCGGTGATGGTGTCCGGGCATACCGACAACGTCGGCAATGAGGCCAGCAACCAGGCGTTGTCAGACAAACGGGCCGCCGCGGTGAAGGACTATTTTGTGTCGCAGGAAGGCGTGCCGGCGGCGGGCCTGGCGGTGAAGGGCTATGGCAAGTCGCAGCCCGTGGCCGACAACGCCACCGAAGAGGGGCGGGCCCGCAACCGCCGCGTGGACGTGGTGATCACGCCAAAAGGAAAGTAGGCAAATAAGACATTAACCAGGCAGGCCCGGCTTCATGCCAATTTGCCGGGCGTGTTTTGCGGGGGCGGCGGGCGGGCGCGCAAGGGCAGCAGCAGCGCCGCCAGGTGCCGCTGGCGGCGCACAAGCTCCAGCAGGATCAGGGGCAGCACCACCCCGGCGGCAAGGCTTGCCGCGCCGACAAGCATCTCGTTGTGGCCGACATGGGACAGCATCAGGAAGATTCTTCCCTGGGTGACGTAATGGAACAGCAGGATGAACAGGCTGCCTGATCCTACGTAGCCCAGCGGCCGCCGGAACGCCGCATGCGGCTGCAGCAACGACGAGGCGCACAGGACAAGGTAAATGCCCAGCGCCGCCTGTGCCGTGGAGATCAGGGGGTTGCCGTAGGCCCTGAGGCCCAGGTCCATGGGCACGTCAAAAAAGCAGTGCAGCGCCGCGAACGCGACGGCCGATAGCAGAAACCCGATGGCGCTGAAACGCAGGGCCGCCACCCGCTTTGCGAGCAGGAACCCGGACAGCATGAAGGCCGAACTGATGAAGCCCAGGTCCAGGCTCCACGGCAGTCCCGGCACACGGTCCAGGCCCATGAAGGACAGCTTCGTCGTCCCGGTTTGCCAGAACCTGTCGATGAACACGATGCCTGTCGCCAGCAGGCCGGCAGTGATCAGCCAGAGCCAGGCCGGGCGATGCTTGTCCAAGGCCAGGGTCGCGCGCAGGATGGCCAGGGACAGCAGCGACGCCACAAAAAGATCCGGCAAAAACCACAGCGGTGTCCACGCGATGGTGGGCGCGCTGGCATAAAGAACACCGGAAAAATAGACCAGCGGGGTTGTGGCGGCGAGCGGCATCAGGCGCGGGAGCAGCATCTCCGCGATGCCCAGCAGCACCAGGACGACGAAGTAGGGTTTGAGAATGGCATCGGCGCGTGACAGCGCAAACTTCCCCCACTGCACGGAATCCTTCAGGAACAAGCCCGAGAGAAAAAAGAACAGGGGCAGGTGAAAGGAATAAATCACCCGGAAGAGCTCGCCTCTTTCGTGCAGCACGATAGGGTTGTGCCCGAGCACGACCAGGATGATGCCAAGGCCCCTGGCGATGTCGATGGTGGCGTTGCGGCGGGTCATGCGTGTGGTCGGGTCGTCGATGCGGCGCGGACGGCTGGCGCCCGGCTGCGGCAACGAGAGAGGGGAGAAATCCCTGGTCGCATCCATGGTAGCAAGGCTTCAGGATGAGCCTGTGTGAGTCTGTGACAAAGGGCACAGGATGTGCTTGGCGAAATCCCACTTCAAATTTCCATCTACGGACAATTGCCCGAAATCCCCGCCGGGAAATGGAATATGGTCCGGCATTCGGCGATCCCCGGAAGCCCTTCAAGCCCGATCCGCCGCAAGCCAGCCGCCCCTCAGAGGAGACCACCATGGCATTTGTGATCAAGCCCATTGCCCGGGATGTTTTTGATTCGTTCTGGACACCCGATGTGAAACGCGACATCCGCAAGTTCGCCCAGTCCCGGCATGACACGTCCAGCGAGCTCCAGCACCAGACCTGGGCGATTGATGAAGGCGTCAAGGCCTGCCTGCTGCCGGTTTCCCTGGCCGGCAAGCCGGATGCCGCCTGGTGTTATGCCTTTGTGATGAAGGGCGAGTTTGCCGTGGTGCGGCAGGAAAGCTATTGCGTCTATTCCTTTGTCGGCATATCGCCGGGCCTGAGGAACAAGCGCGACGCCGTGAAGCGCCTGATCGCGGAGGCGCTGCGGGTGGGCGGGGAGTTCCTGGACGGCAGGGCCGGCGACGACGGGCTGTTCGCCGTGCCGGATGCGCAGTTCATGCGGTCCTGACGGCCGGCTCGCCGGCCCTCATTTCTTTACACCAGCCGACGTATCGATTGTTTCTTCCAGACCAGGCGGTAATACGCCGTCTGCAGGCACAGCATCGCGACAAAGGTGACGGGGTAGGCGATCCAGATGCCGTTGACGCCGATGCGGTGACTCATGACCCAGGCCACGGGCACCTCGACCAGCGCGATGCAAAAAATCGAAATGCCCATGGGCACCCACACCGTGCCGCTGGCGCGCATGACGCCCGAGACCACGCCCTGCATGCCGAAGACCACACTGCTCCACAGCATGATGTGCAGCAGGGTTTGCGACAGCTCGATCACCGGTTCGCTGGTGATGAAAAGCCCCATCAGGTGGCGCGAGAACAGGTAGCCCAGCAAGACCAGCACGCCGGTCAGCGCCAGGTTCATCTGCAGGCCCGTGCGGGTGATGGTGCCCAGCCTGTCGGTGCGGCCCGCACCTATCGCCTGTGCGCCGAGGATGGAGGCGGTGATGGCGATGGAAATCGCCGGAAACTGAACATAGGCCACCACCTGGTTCACCGCGCCGTAGGCCGCCGTGGCGTTGGAGCCGTAGCCGTTGACCAGCGAGAGCAGCGCGATCTCGGCAAGAGAGATGACGATCAGCTGCACGCCGGTGGGCACGCCGACCCTCAGCACGGTTTTCAGGATGGCGGGGTTCACGCGCAGGTGGCGCCTGAACTCGGCATCGGGCGCCAGCGGGCTGTTGATGGCGTGCAGGCGGCGGGCCAGCCAGCCGGTTGCGATGAGGAAGGACAGGATGGTGGCCACCGCGCTGCTGGCGACGCCCAGCTTCGGCAGGCCGCCCCAGCCCAGGATGAGCGCGGGCGTCACGACCAGGGCGCAGGCGGTTGAAATGCACAGTGTGTAGAGCGAGCTCACCGTATCGCCCACGCCGCGCAGCATGGAGGTCGACAGCAGGAAAACGAACAGCCCCGGCATGGCGATCAGCATGATGCGGGCATAGAGCGTGGCATCGGCCAGGATGTCGGGTGGCGTGCCCAGGGCCTTGAGCAGCGGCGCGGTGAAGGCGCCGCCAAAGACGGCAATCGCCAGGCCGAAGCTCGCGCCCACCGCCAGCGTGGTGCCGGCCACGGCCTTGACTTTGCCGGTGTCGCGCGCGCCCCAGGCCTGGCCGATCAGCACCGAGGCGCCTGCGCCCAGCCCGATGGTGAAGGCAATGAAGAAAAACATGATGGGGAAAAAGCTGGTGACAGCCGCCAGCGCCCCCACGCCGATCATCTGGCCGATGTAGATGTTGTTGATCGTTCCAGAGAGCGATTGCAGGATGTTGCTGAGCAGCATGGGGCCGAGGAAAGCCGCGAAGGTCTTCCACATCGGCACGCTGTCGCTCAGGGCTTTGGGTGCGATCGGCTTCATTCGGCGCTCCAACTGGTGGCGGCCAGTTTCGCCAGCTGCAGGCGCAGGTCTTCGGGCCAGGGCGCGACCAGGTGTTCAAACTTCGGCCTGTCGCCGGCGAACAGCGCGCGGCTGGCTTCTTCAAAACCGGGCAGGTCGCCGGCCATCTCGCTCATGAAACGGTAGGCGTTCTCGCGCGAGGCGCGCACGCTGACGCGGCCTTCGTTTGCCTTGCGGGATTCGTCGACCAGGCGGCGCAGGGTGACCGAGGCGCCGCCGGGCTGGCTGCCCAGCCATTCCCAGTGGCGGGGCAGCAGCGTGACTTCACGCGCCACGACACCGAGCTTGGGCCGGCCGACCGGGCGCGCGGCGGAGGCTTCCGTTGCGGGTGCTTGCGCGGCAGCGGTGGGTGAGGGCGCGGCCTCAGCCTCGGGCCGCAGGTCCAGGTCTATGCGTTCGCCGGTGGCGTCGTTGAACACGCGGACCAGCGTGTCTTCGGTGAGGGGCAGTTTGCGCAACGCGCTGACGACCTGTGCGCGGTCACCGGCGGCCACTTGCCGGAAGCCGGCGAAGGCGACCAGGCGCGGGGAGGGTTCAGGAGAGGAAGGAGATGACATTGGAATTAGCTCGGTAAACAGTGAACGGAGAGGGATGGTTTCATCCGGGTGAATTAATTCTATAACACCCGGGTATAAGAAAGCTAGATTTTCTTTAAATCCGGGTGTAATTATTTGTATAGTCTGAATTCATCTAATTAACTTATTTAATATTCTTTTGAGTTTGAGCCTCAAGCTTCTACATTCGCTGTCTGTTCACAAAAAGGGCTGCCGTGCTTCCACAAGGAGCGCGAGGGCGACAAAGGTCTAGCGGGATTTCATGATCGAACTCAAAGGTATTTTTCAGACCTACAAGGGCTCCACGGGCCCGGTCGAAGCGCTCAGGGGCGTCGACCTCCACATCCAGCCGGGCGAGGTCTACGGCATCATCGGCCGCAGCGGGGCGGGCAAAAGCTCATTGGTGCGGGTCATCAACCTGCTGAACCGGCCTTCCGCTGGCCAGGTCCTGGTGGGAGGCCGCGAGCTGACGGCCCTCAATGGCGACGCCTTGCGCGTGGCGCGCCGAGACATCGGCATCGTCTTCCAGCACTTCAATTTGCTTTCGTCCCGCACGGTCTACGGCAACGTGGCCCTGCCGCTCGAAATCGCCGGTTTGCCGGCCGCTGAGATCAAGGCCCGTGTCGAGCCGCTGCTGGACCTGGTCGGCCTGAGCGCCCTGGCGGACCGCTACCCGGCGCAGATCAGCGGCGGGCAAAAGCAGCGCGTGGGCATTGCGCGCGCGCTGGCGAACCGGCCCAAGGTGCTGCTGTCGGACGAGGCGACCTCGGCGCTGGACCCGGAGACCACACGCTCCATCCTGGGCCTGCTGCGCCAGATCAACAAGGAGTTCGGCCTGACCATCGTGCTGATCACCCACCAGATGCAGGTCATCAAGCAGGTGGCCGACCGCGTCGCGGTGATAGACGCCGGCCGTATCGTCGAAAGCGGGCCGGTGATCGACGTCTTCACGCGCCCGCAACATGAAACCACGCGCAGCCTGATCGCCGAGATCGTGCCGCAGGACCTGCCGGACAGCGTGCTGGCGCGCATACGCACCCTGATGAGCGCCGAGCATCCCGAAGAAGGCCAGCTGCTGCGGCTGGCGTTTGCCGGAGACGAGTCGGACCGGCCCTTGCTGTCGGACGTGATACGCCGCTTCGGCATCGATCTGTCCATCGTGCACGGCCAGGTCGACGAAATCCAGGGCAAGCCTTTCGGCTCGCTTGCGGTGTTCGCGCGCGGTGCGCGGGCGCAGCTCAATGCGGCGGTCGCGCATTTGCGCGGCGCTGGTGTGCATGTCGACGAGGTCGGCGGCGATCTGACAGGGAGGCTGGCCCATGTTCAGTAATTTTTCGCAGGCCCTGCTGGAGCTGTTTGTCAGCTCGCTCTGGGAAACCATCGTCATGGTCGGCATCTCCGGCCTGGTCGGCGCGCTGATCGGCATTCCGCTAGGCGTGTTCCTGCGGCTCACCGACGAGGGCGGCGTGCTGCGCAATGCCGGCGCCAACCGCGTGGTCGGCGGCCTGGTGAACGCCGTGCGCTCCACGCCTTTCATCATCCTGCTGGTGGCCATCATTCCGCTCACGCGGTTTTTGACGGGTTCGTCCATAGGCACGGCGGCCGCCGTGGTGCCGCTCACCATCGCGGCCGCGCCCTTTGTCGCGCGGCTGGTGGAGGCTTCGCTGCGCGAGGTGGACCACGGGCTCATCGAGGCGGCGCAGGCCATGGGCGCGACCACGCGGCAAATCGTGCTCAAGGTGCTGCTGCCCGAGGCGCTGCCCGGCATCGTCGCGGGCCTGACCATCACCTTTGTGAGCCTGACGGGGTATTCAGCCATGGCCGGCGCGATTGGCGGCGGCGGGCTGGGCGACCTGGGCATCCGCTACGGCTACCAGCGCTTTTTGCCCGAAGTCATGCTGGCCGTGGTGCTGGTGCTGATCCTGTTTGTGCAGGCGGTGCAAAGCCTGGGCGACTGGGCTGTGCGCAGGTTGAGCCACAAATGAGGGTGGCCCTCGTCTCATCTTCGGAGAGGGCAAGACAACAGCGATGTTGATTCCCTGAATTCCTCCCTCCCCCACTGGGGGAGGGCAGGGGTGGGGGCCAGCGGCGGTTGAACAGCTGCCTGGCTTGCGACGACCGCCGGCCCTCACCCTAACCCTCTCCCAGGGGGAGAGGGGACAAGATCAAGAACAAGCATTTTCAATTCATCCAAAAGGAAACACCATGAACAAACGCAGCCTCATCCAGTCCGCCATCGCACTCGCGCTGGCCGCATCCTTGCCCGCCGCCGTGCTCGCGCAGGACAAGCCTTTGAAGATCGGCGTCACCGCCGGCCCGCACGCGCAGATTTTTGAGCAGGTCAAAAAAATCGCCGAAAAAGACGGCCTCAAAATCCAGATCGTCGAGTTCAGCGACTACATCCAGCCCAATGCCGCGCTCGCCGCCGGCGACCTGGACGCCAACAGCTACCAGCACAAGCCCTTCCTCGACCAGCAGGTCAAGGACCGCGGCTACAAGATCGTCAACGTGGGCTATACCGTCAACTTCCCGATCGGCCTGTATTCCAAGAAGGTCAAGAGCCTGGCCGAGCTGAAGGAAGGCGCGCGCTTCGGCATCCCGAACGACCCGACCAACGGCGGCCGTGTGCTGCTGGTGCTGCAGGACAAGGGCCTGATCAAGCTCAAGCCCGAAGCCGGTCTCAAGGCCACGCCGCTGGACGTGATCGAGAACCCCAAGAAGCTCAAGTTCGTTGAACTGGATGCCGCCCAGCTGCCGCGCTCACTTGACGACCTGGACGCCTCGGCCGTCAACACCAACTACGCGCTGTCCGCCGGCCTGAACCCCAAGGACGCGATCGCGCAGGAGGAGGCCAAGTCGCCTTACGTCAACCTGCTGGCCGTGCGTGAGCAGGACAAGGACAAGCCCTGGGTCGCCAAGCTCGTGAAGGCCTACCACTCGGAAGAGATCCGCAAGTTCGTGCAGGCCGAGTTCAAGGGCGCTGTATTGGCCGGCTTCTAAACCACGGCTGAGGCGCGCGCATGTCGCACCTGCTGACGCTTCCCGACGCCGGCGCCTTGTCCATACGCGCCAAGGCGCTGGTGTTCGAGGACCCCGGCTCGGTGGCCTTGCTGGAGCGCGTGGAGCAGGTCGCGCCCACCGACGCCACGGTGCTGGTGATCGGCGAGACCGGCACCGGCAAGGAGTTGCTGGCGCGCCGCGTCCACCAGGGCAGCGGGCGGCGTGGGCCTTTCCTGGCGGTGAACTGCGGCGCCTTCAGCGAAGCGCTGATCGATGCCGAGTTGTTCGGCCATGAAAGCGGCGCCTTCACCGGTGCATCGCAGGCGCGCGCGGGCTGGTTTGAATCGGCCAACGGCGGTACGCTGTTTCTCGACGAGATCGGCGACCTGCCGCTGGCCCTGCAGGTCAAGCTCCTGCGCGTGCTGCAGGAGCGCCAGGTGGTGCGCCTGGGCTCGCGCAAGCCCATCGCGCTGGATGTGCGCCTGATCGCGGCCACCAACGTCGACCTGCGCAACGCGGTGGCCGCCGGCCATTTCCGCGCCGACCTTTATTACCGCATCAGCGTGGCCACACTGGAGCTGCGCCCGCTGTATGAACGCCCCGGCGACATCCTGCCGCTGGCACGACATTTCCTGGCCAGCTACTCGGCGCGCCTGGGCATCACCGGCGCCAGCCTGGCACCCGATGCCGAACAGGCCCTGCTTGCGCACGACTGGCCGGGCAATATCCGCGAGCTTGAAAACGTCGTGCATTACGCCTTGATCGTCGCGCCCAGCAGCAGGCTGACGGCGGTGGACTTGCAGGTGAACCAGCGCTCGGTCGCGGGCGCTTCGCGTAGCGGCAGAGCGCCGCCGGTCGCGCCGGCCGTGGAGGCGGTGCCGGCTGTGGATGCGGCAGCGGCTCCGGCCCCCGAAACCGATCTACTACGCGAGGTCCTGCTGCAGCGCCTGCATGCGGCCCAGCCCGGCCTGTTCAACCAGGTCGAGGAAACCCTGGTCAAAACCGCGTATGAGTTCAGCGGCGGCAACCAGGTGCACACCGCGCGCCGGCTGGGCCTGTCGCGCAACGCGCTTCGGACCCTGCTCAAACGCCACGGCCTGCTTGATGCCGGCCCTGAGCTTCCCGAGCCGGTCGAGCCGGCGGACGCCGACTGAACAAGCGCCTGATGGCCGTGCCGGCTGCTGCATTTCACCCAGCGCCATGAACCCGGTGTTGGTTGGCAAGCCGGCACTGTCTGGTTTGCAACAGGCCCGGCCTTTCCGCACCTGGAAAACGCCGCTTTCACGCGTCTTTTGCTGGCATGACTTCTGCCTCTTCTGCCTTTTCAACCCAGGCCGCAACGGCCACACGCAAAGGCAGCCCATGACCCAACTCCATTCTTCCCAATCCGTCCTTGACATCACGCCGGTCGCCGGCCGCATAGGCGCGGAAGTGCGCGGCCTGCGGCTGTCGGCGGACATCTCCGGCGACACCGTTGTGGCGCTCAACCAGGCGCTGCTCAAACACAAGGTGCTGTTCCTGCGGGGCCAGCAGCACCTGGACGATGCCGCGCAGGAGGCCTTTGCCCAGCGGCTCGGCGACCCGGTGCCGCACCCGACGGTGCCCTCGCGCCAGGGAAGCGGCTACATCCTGGAACTCGATTCTGCGCACGGCGGCCGCGCCAACTCCTGGCACACCGACGTGACCTTCGCGGTCGCGCCGCCGAAGATCTCGGTGCTGCGCGGCGTGGTGATTCCGCCCTGGGGCGGCGATACCGTCTGGGCCAATACCGCCGCGGCCTACCAGGGCCTGCCGCCCGCCTTGCGCGAACTGGCCGACAAGCTGTGGGCCGTGCACGGCAACGATTACGACTACGCCGCGCAGCGCACGGAGAAGGACATCTCGGATGAGGGGGCCAAACACTACCGCGAGGTCTTCACGCGCACCCTGCATGAGGCCGAGCACCCGGTGGTGCGCGTGCACCCCGAGACCCGCGAACGCGCGCTGGTGCTGGGGCACTTCGTGAAGAAGCTGGTGGGTTACTCCAGCACCGACTCGCAGCACCTGCTGTCGGTGCTGCAGGAGCACATCATCCGCCTGGAGAACACCGTGCGCTGGCGCTGGACGCAAGGCGACGTCGTGATCTGGGACAACCGCGCCACCCAGCACTACGCCATCAACGACTACGGCGACCAGCACCGCGTGGTGCGCCGCGTGACCTTGGCGGGCGACGTGCCGGTCAGCGTGGACGGCCGGCGTTCGGTGGTGCATGCAAAGGCGGGGCAGCCCGGCAGCGCCGGCAAGAGCGCCGCGGTGCCGGTGGCTGTCGCAGCCTGAAATTTTCCTGAAGCAAGGCAAAAAAAAAAGGCCTGCGGCATAAAACCGCAGGCCTTGGAAATCCCACCCAGGGGACACGATGTATGTAGGCTAGGCGGCTTTCCGCGCTTTGACGGTGAACTGGTTGGCCGGCCGGTCCAGGCCCAGGTTCTCGCGCAGGGTGCTGCCCTCGTATTCGGTGCGGAACAGGCCGCGCCGCTGCAGTTCAGGAATCACCAGCTCGACGAAGTCGTTCAATGATTCGGGCAGTACCGGCGGCATCACATTGAAGCCGTCGGCGGCACCGTTTTCAAACCACTCCTGCATCCTGTCGGCGATGGTTTGCGGCGTGCCCACCACCACCCAGTGGCCGCGCGCGCCGGCCAGGTATTCGTAGAGCTGGCGCACGGTGAGCTTGTCGCGTCGGGCCAGCTCCAGCACCACGTGGGCGCGACTGTTCTGGCCTGGTGGCGGCTCGGGGATGTAAGGTGGCGGCGCGTCCAGGTCCCACTTCGACAGGTCCTCGCCCGGCCAGAAGGTATGCAGCGTGTTCAGGCCGACTGCTGGGTGGATCAGCTTCTGCAATTCGGCCCACTTGGCGTCGGCTTCTTCCTGCGTGCGGCCGACCACCGGGGAGATGCCGGGCAGCACCAGCAATTGCTCGGGCCGGCGGCCGTATTTGGCCAGCCGGCCTTTGACGTCGCGGTAAAAGGCCTGCGCTTCGGCCAGGCTGGTCCAGGCGGTGAAGATGGCTTCGGCCGAAGCGGCGGCCAGTTCCCTGCCGGGCTCGGAAGACCCGGCCTGCACGATCACGGGGTAGCCCTGCGGCGGGCGCTCCAGGTTCAGCGGGCCGCTGACCTTGAAGTACTTGCCCGAATGCTTGATCGCATGCACCTTGGCCGGGTCGAAGTACTTGCCCGACACCGGGTCGCGAAAGAAGGCGTCGTCTTCAAAACTGTCCCAGAGGCCCTTGACCACGTCGATGAACTCATGCGCCTGCTCGTAGCGCACGGCGGGCTCGGGGTGCTTGTCCAGGCCGAAATTGCCGTACACGTTGTCGGCGCCCGTGGTCACCACGTTCCAGGCGGCGCGGCCCTTGCTGAGGTGGTCGAGCGAAGCAAACTTGCGCGCCAGCAGGAAGGGGTCTTCATAGGTGGTGGACGCCGTCGCCACAAAGCCGACGTGTTTCGTGACGGCCGACAAGGCGGCCCACAAGGTCACCGGCTCGAAGTAGGACACCCGGCCCTGGCGGCTGAAGGCCTCGTCGTCGCCGTGAAAGGCCATGCCCGGGCTGTCGGCCACAAAGACCTGGTCGAAGAGGCCGCGCTCGGCGATCTGCGCCACCTCGATGTAGTGGTCGATGTTGACGCCCGAGTTCACCTGCGAGCCGGGGTGCCGCCAGGCGGCGATGTGGTGGCCGGTCGCCATGATGAAAGCGCCCAGGCGCAGTTTGCGTTGAGTCATGAGAATGTCTTTCTGTCGATCAGAGAATGAGTTTTAGTTGCGGGCCTGGAGGGGTTTCCACGCCGTGAAGTGGCTCTCGAGCTTTTCCAGCACGAAGTTCAGGGTGACGCCGATGGCGGTGATGGCGATGATCCCGAAGTACATGTCGGCGATCAGGAAGCTGAACTGGGCGTAGATGATCAGGTAGCCCAGCCCGGCCTTGGCGCCCACCATCTCGGCCGCGATCAGCACCAGCATGGCCGAGGCGGCCGCCAGGCGTATGCCCACGAAGATGGTCGGGACCGATGCCGGCAGGATCACCTTCAGGAACAGCTGTCGTGAGGACGCGCCCATGGTGCGCGCCGACTTCACCAGCAGCGGGTCGACCTGGCGCACCGCCGAGATGGTGTTGAGCAGCAGCGGCCAGGCGCAGGCGTAGACCACGATGGAAAGCTTGGACACCTCGCCAATGCCCAGCAGCAAGAGGAACACCGGCAGCAAGGCCAGCGGCGCGGTGTTGCGCAGCAGTTCGATCAGCGGGTTCAGGGCATTGCCCAGGCGCTGGTACCAGCCGATGGCCAGCCCCAGCGGGATGGCGAGCACGATGGCCAGCAGCAGGCCGCCCAGCGAGCGCGCCAGGCTGATGGAGGTGTGTTCCCACAGCTGGCCGTTCAGCGCCAGCGCCCAGCCGGCGGCCAGCACTTCGCTGAGCGGCGGCAGGAAGGTCGGGTCGGTCAGGCCGAGGCGGGGCGCCAGCTCCCAGAGCAGGGCCAACGCCACGATCAGGCCGGAACGCCAGGTGGCATTGGCGAGCTGGCGGTAAAAGCGCAGCCACGCCGGTGGTGTTTGGGCTTGCTGCGTTTGTCGCTCCGCATGCGTGGAAGGTGCGGAAGGTGCGGAAAGGTCTCCCGCGTTCAGGGCAATATCAGACATGGGCGGGTTCTTTCTTTTGGGCTTGTGAGGCAATGCGCGCGCGGCGCTCCTGGCGTGCAGAGGCGACCTCGTCATGCAGCTGCGACCAGATCTCGTGGCGCAGTTCACCGAAGAGCGGCAGCGAGCGCACGTCGTCGGTGCCGGCGCGCAAGGATTCGGGGATGTCCACGATGCGCTTGATGCGGCCGGGGCGCGTCGTCATGATCGCCACGCGCTGGCCCAGCACCACCGCTTCGTCGATGCCGTGGGTGATGAACACAATGGTTTTGCCGGTGCGCTGCCAGATTTCCACGAGTTCTTCCTGCAGCGTCTCACGCGTCTGCGCGTCGAGCGCGGCAAACGGTTCGTCCATCAGCAGCACCTGCGGTTCATAGGCCAAACTGCGCGCGATGGCCACGCGCTGCTTCATGCCGCCTGAGAGCTCATGCGGAAAGCGGTTGGCAAAGTCGGTCAGGCCGACCAGCGCCAGGTAGTGCGCGGCCTTTTCGCGCCGGGCGCGCTTGCCCACGCCCGCCACCTCGAGCCCGAAGGCCACGTTGTCCAGCGCCGTGAGCCAGGGGAAGAGGGCGTACTGCTGGAACACCACGCCGCGGTCGCGCGCCGGGCCGGTCACGGGCCGGCCGTCGATCAGCACGCGGCCGCTGGTGGGCAGCGTCAGGCCGGCCAGCAGGTCCAGCAGCGTGGACTTGCCGCAGCCGCTGGGCCCCACCAGCACCAGGAATTCGCCGGGCTTCACGTCCAGCGTGACGTCATGCACCGCGACAAAGCGCTTTGCGGCGCCGCCGTCGTCCGCGCGCACGGTGAACTCCTTGCTGACGTTTTCAAAACGGATCTTGGCGGCGCTCATTTGGCGGACGCCAGCTTGTCGGCGTTGGTGAAGTAGGGGTTGAAGGCATTGGTGTAGAGGTCCGCGGGCTTGACCTGGCCGGGCTTGAGCAGCCCATCCTTGACCAGCCAGTTGATCCAGATCTGCAGCTCGGTGTCCTTGATCACGCCGCCGGCTCCCGCCACGCCGGTGCTTTTCCAGTACTGGATGCTGTCGGCGCTTTCGGCGCGCTTGCGGGCTTCGATGATCTTGACGAAGCGCGCCCGTACGTCGGCGGCCGGCGTGTTGCGCGCCCACTCGATGGCGCGCGCCAGCGCCGACACCAAATGGCGGCTGGTGTTGGGGTTCTGCGCGATGAACTTGTCGTGCAGCACGATGCTGCCCGCGGTGAAGTTGCCGTACAGGGCACGGTCGGTGAAGAGCGGGCGTATGCCGCCGCGCTCCAGCGCCTTGTCGCGCAGGACACCGCCCAGCGTGGTGACTTCCACATGGCCCTGGCGCAGCGCCTGCTCGCCGGTGACCGGCGGCGTCACCACCAGCGTGACCTGCTTGGCCTCTGCGTCGGTGAGCTTGGCGCGGTCCAGGTATTCGCGCACCATGAACTCGTGGTGCGCGCCCAGCGTGTTCACGGCGATCTTTTTGCCGATCAGGTCGCGCGCCGACTTGATCGGGCTGTCTTCCTTGACGTAGTAGCCAGTCCAGGTGTTTTCGTCCACACCGTAGTAACCCAGCACCGCCTTGATGGGCGCTTTTTTGGCCAGCAGCTTGACGACCGCGCCGTTGAAGGCGCCGCCCAGGTCGACGTCGCCGGTGACCACGCTCTGGATGTCCTGCGGGCCGCTGATGGTGTTGCCCACCCACTTGGCTTTGAGCGGGGCGAGGTAGCCGAGGTCCTCGGCCAGCTCTATCCAGGTGACCTGGCCTACCCAGCCCTGGTAGCGGATGTCGGTTTTTTCAAGCGGTGGAGCAGCATGGGCCTGGGTAGCGAGAAGGCCGAAGGACAAAGCGGCAAGGCCGAGTAAGCGGGTGATGGTCATGGCGTGAGGAGTGAGTGGTTGACGCGCTCAACATCGCAGCATCCATGCCAGTGATTTGGAGTGTTTTTCGGTGGTTTTGGCGGGTATAGGCGGGTTTAGGCGGCCTGGCTGTTGGGTCTTCAACAGTTGCCTGGTGATCGGCTGACAGTGCCTGCCCGGTTCGGGGCAGTCGGAGTTTCAGGAACGATTTCGGTTTTACGATGCTCGGTTTTGTTCTTTGGCCGGTGAGGTTTCCGCTGAGGCCTTGGTCGCCTTTTTATCCGCGGCCAGAGAGCCGTGGTCGTGCGCATACACCCAGGTGAATTCGGCCCCCAGCAAAAAGATCTGCGCCGAGTAATACACCCACAGCAGCAACACTACCAGTGAGCCAGCCGCGGCGAAGGAGGAGGTCACGCTGCTCTTGCCGATGTACAGGCCGATCAGCGCCTTGCCGATTTCAAACAGCACGGCCGTGACGATGGCGCCCACCCAGACGTCGCGCCAGCCGACGGCAGCCTGCGGCATGAGCTTGAAGATCATGGCGAACAGCACGACGGCCACCCCCAGGGACACCATGCTGTTGAGAATTTGCAGCAGGGCTTCCACGCCGGGGAAGAGCCCCGTCATCCAGCCGCCGAGCGCGGCCAGGCCCGCGCTGATGACCAGCGACACCGCCAGCAGGAAGCCCAGGCCGAGGATGAAACCAAACGACAGCAGGCGCGCGCGCAGGGTGCGCCAGATACCTTTGGTTTTCTGCGCGGGCGGCACGTCCCAGACGCGGTCCAGCGCGCTTTGCAGTTCGGCGAACACGGTGGTTGCGCCGATCACCAGCACCACGAGGCTGGCGGCCGTGGCCAGCAGGCCCTTGGCCGGCTTGTGCGCGCTTTCGATCAGCGCCTGTATGCCCAGCGCGCCGTCGCGGCCTATCAGGCCGGAGAGCTGGCCCACGATCTCGCCTTGCACCGCTTCGCGGCCCCAGACAAAACCAGCCACGGCAATCACGATCAGCAGCAACGGCGCAATGGAGAACACCGTGTAATAGGAAATCGCCGCGCCCATGCTGGGGGCGTAGTCGTCCAGCCAGGCCGTGACCGACTTTTTCCCCAACTCGTAAAAATGTTTGAGCTGCACCTTGCCGCCTTGCCTTGCTGCCGGAGTGGGTGGCTTTCTCGCGGCCGCAAGCCCTTTCGCCATGAGTATTGCCAAGGCCCGGCCGCGGCGCCGTCGGCCCGCAGTCCGGGCGGCTGTAGGCGAGGGGCGATTTGGGGCCTATGTCCGACGCCCCCACAAGGTGTTTCACCTGCGCGCGAGCCTGGACAGGCGCTGCTTCGCATAATGGTCCGGCGCAAACCGATTCCCCATCGCGGCCCCGCGATGGTCCCTTCACTTTTTAATGGAGAAGCCCATGGCCCAGTACAAGATCGCCGTCGTCGTCGGCAGCATTCGCAAGGATTCGTTCAACAAAAAGCTCGCGAGGGCGCTGGAAAAGTTATTCCCCGCGGACTTCAGCTTCACCCATGTGCGCATCGACGACCTGCCGCCCTACAACCAGGACGATGACGGCAATCCGGCGGCTGAAGTGACCCGGCTCAAGGGCGAGATCAAGGCCGCGCAGGGCCTGCTGTTCGTCACGCCTGAGTACAACCGCTCGATTCCCGGCGTGCTGAAGAACGCGATCGACCATGCCTCCCGGCCTTACGGCCAGAGCGCCTGGGACGGCAAGCCGGCCGGCGTGATAGGCGCGTCGGTCGGCGCCATCGGCACGGCGCTGTCGCAGCAGCACCTGCGCAACATCCTGGCCTACCTGAATGTGCCCACGCTGGGGCAGCCTGAAGCTTTCATCCATAACAAGGAGGGGCTTTATGAGGCTGATGGCAGCCTCAGTGAGGGGAGCCGGAAGTTTTTGCAGGGATGGGTGGATGCTTATGTTGTTTGGGTTAAGAAGCATGCCTGAATGGTTTGGCCGGTCTTGCTCTGGCCTTTGCGCTCTCTGCTGAGGGCGGTTGGCCGGGGTCGCCCGGCATGCGACTCACTTTTTTTGCTTCGCCAAAAAAAGTAAGCAAAAAAAGGCGACCCGCAGTCTGGGTCCCTACGCTTCGCTTCGGGCAACCTGCGGTGCTCGACTACGGCGGGGTCTCGCGCAAACTCGCTTCGCTCAGACAAGCGCGATCCCTGATCCGCCTACGTCTGTGCTCCTCGGCCCAGCCAGGACGGGGCAGTCGGGAGCGGGGACCGAATGCCAATACCAAAACTTATTGCTCCCTCTCGCTCTGGGAGAGGGTTGGGGTGAGGGCTCGCGGCCTTGGCCACTTGTCGTCGTCAGAACGGCGTGTCGCCTTCAATCGTGGTGCGGTAGAGCTTGCGGCGCAGGTGGTCGGGGGTGCCTGCTGCCAGGTGGGTGACGGATCGGTTGTCCCAGAAGACCATGTCGTGCGGCTGCCATTGGTGGCGGTAGATGAGTTCGGCGCGGGAGGTGTGCTCGAACAGTTCGCTCAGCAGCGCGGTGCTTTCATCCTCCGGTATGTCGAGGATGCGGGTGGTGAAATGCTCGCTGACAAACAGCGCCTTTCGGCCGTTCTCGGGGTGGGTGCGCACCACGGGGTGGACCACCGGCTTGACCTCTTCAACTTGCTCCTGCGTGAGCTTGGGCCGCCAGGGATTGCGGCTGCGCAATTCTTCGTATTTGGCGAGGTAGGTGTGTTCGGCGCGCAAGCCCTCAACAGCCGTCTTCAGCGCGGCGGGGAGGGTGTCCCAGGCGGTGTGCTGGTTGGCGAACAGGGTGTCGCCGCCTTCGGCGGGTAGCTCTTGTGCGTGCAGCAGCGAACCCAGGCTGGGTTTGTCCTTGTACGAAAGGTCGGAGTGCCAGAAGTGGCCGGCGTCGCCCAGGCCTATGGGCTCGCCGTTTTCCTTGATGTTGGAGACGATCAGGATTTCCGGGTGGTTCTGCAGCTGGAAGTTTTTCAGCACGTGGATTTGCAGCGGGCCGAAGCGGCGGCTGAAGTCGACATGCTGCTGCGGCGTGATGCGCTGGTCGCGGAACACCAGCACATGGTGATCCAGGTGGGCACGGTGGATACGGCTGAAATCGGCGGGGCTGAGCGGTTTCGAGAGGTCCAGGCCCAGCACTTCGGCGCCCAGCGGGGCATCAAACGGCCGGATCTCGATGGAGGAGGGGGTGTGCTGTGTTGTTGCGGCCGCATTTACGCGGTCGTCCGGAGCCAAAGTCGCTGACATCTTCACCTTTCTTGTTCATGCCTGTGCCCGTGAGCGGGGACAAGCGTTGAGTGTAGGGACACGCCGGCCCAAAGTGAACTACTTGTTCGTCATTAAATAATTACCGGGCGGATGTGGTGCACGCATTTGGGAGCGCCATGAAAAAAGCCCGCACATGCGGGCTTTGTTTGGTGCGCGATGCACCAGGCTCAGGCGGCCAGGGCGGATTTTTCCTGGTTTGCTGCGGGCGCTTGCGTGTGCGTCACGATTTCAATCTGCGCTGCGGACAGCGCGGCGGCCTTGGCGGCTTCGCCCATGGCCAGGCCTTCGGCGCGCACAAAACGCACGTCGGTGATGCCGAAGAAACCGAACACCACTTTCAGGTAGCTCTCCTGGTGTTCCATGGCCGTCATGGCTTCGCTGGTCGAATACACGCCGCCGCGGGCCGAGGCCACGATCACGGTCTTGCCGCCGGCCAGGCCCATGGGGCCTTTTTCGGTGTACTTGAAGGTGCGGCCGACTTGCGCGATGCGGTCGATCCAGGCCTTGAGCTGGCTGGGAATCGCGAAGTTGTACAGCGGTGCACCCACCACGATCACGTCGGCCGCCAGGAACTGGCTCACCAGCGCTTCGGACACGGCGTTTTCGCGCTTCTGCACGTCGCTAAAGGCGGTGTCGGCGGGCATGCGGAAGCCCAGCGATTCGGCCGAGAGGTGGGGCGGCGTGTCGGCGGCCAGGTCCAGGTAGCTGACTTCGGTGCCGGGGTGGCCGGCGCGCCAGGAGGCCACGATTTGCGCGGTGAGCTGGCGGGAAACCGAATTGCCGCTCAGGATGCTGGAGTCGATGTGGAGAAGCTTGCTCATGATGGGATTCCTTGCTGAAAGAGTTGTTGAGGGTTGTTGAATCAGGTTTTCAGGCCGTATTCACCTTGAATCGCAGCCATGGATAGATTGTGCGGATGAGTCGATTGATTGATAAGTCGGTAAAATTGCGATAGATTGTTCTACTTGTAGGACAATGATTCGTCATCAAGGCCAACACTCAGCCAACTCAGGCAGGTGCTCACGGAAGGACGGCTCCCCATGCAAGACCTCAACGACATGCTGTATTTCGCCGAAGTGGTGGAGCGCGGCGGCTTTGCCGCGGCCGGCCGCGCACTGGGCTTGCCCAAATCACGGCTGTCGCGCCGCGTGGCCGAACTGGAGTCAAGGCTGGGCGTAAGGCTTTTACAGCGCACCACGCGCAAGCTGTCGCTTACGGAAGTCGGTGAAATTTATTTGCGCCACTGCAGCACCATGCGTGACGAGGCGCTGGCCGCTTCCGAAGCCGTGGCGCAAATGCAGGTCGAGCCGCGCGGTACCCTGCGCATCACCTGCCCGGTGACGCTGGCGCAGGGCTCGGTGGGCTACCTGGTGCCGCGCTATATGGAGCTGTACCCGCAGGTACGCATCGACATGCGCGTGACCAACCGCGTCATCGACCTGGTGGAGGAGGGCATAGACATTGCGCTGCGCGTGCGCCCTACGCTGGAGGACAGCGGCAGCCTGGTGATCAAGAACCTGGGCTCCGGCGGCGGCCACCTGCTGGCCAGCCCGGCCCTGCTGCAGCGCCAGGGACGGCCCGAGAAACCCGAAGACCTGCTCAAGCTCGACACGGTGTCCATGTCCTGGGCCGACGGGCGCTCGTCCTGGCGGCTGCTGGGCCCCGGTGGCAAGGAGTTCGTGCTGCATCACCAGCCGCGCTACGTCGCCGACGACCTGCAGACCTTGAAGCTTGCGGTGCTGGCCGGCACAGGCATGAGCTTTTTGCCTGATTCCATGAGCGCGGCCGAGCGGCAGGCCCAGTTGCTGGTGCCCGTGCTGCCGGACTGGGCGCTGCCCTCCGGCGTGGCGCACGCGGTGTTCACTTCGCGGCGTGGGCAGGTGCCGGCGGTTAGGAGTTTTCTGGATTTTTTGGGGGAGAGGATGAGAGGGGATTCTTTGGTTTGAGGTTTTGGCCTCAAAGGCCCAGTTGTGTCTGTCCTTGTTCCGGCGGGGCGCTCTCCTCTGAGGGTTGCTGGCCGGGGTTGCCGGCAGCAACTCACTTTCTTTTGCTTCGCCAAAAGAAAGTAAGCAAAGAAAAGGCGACCCGCAGTCTGGGTCCCTACGCTTCGCTACGGGCAACCTGCGGTGCTCGAGCCAAGCGGGGTCTGGCTAAACTCGCCTTCGGCTCAAACAACGCCAGCCCTGATCCGCTTGTCTCTGCGCTCCTCGGCCCAGCCAGGACGGGGCAATCGGGAGCGGGAGCGGGAACAGAAGACAGAAATACAAAGAAGATAAAGAAGACAAATACAAACAAGGACTCGCCGTGGCGAGTCCTTGTTTCTTCAGGTATTCGGTATTGGTATTCCTTCCCCACCCCTTGTGGATGCGCCGAGGAGCGGAGGTTCAGACGGATCAGGGATCGCGTTGTTTGAGCGAAGCGAGTTTAGCGAGACCCCGTCTGGACCGAGCACCGCAGGTTGCCCGTAGCGAAGCGAAGGGACGCAGCAACCAGGGTCGCCTTTTCTTTTGCTTACTTTTCTTTTGGCGAAGCAAAAGAAAAATGAGTAGCTGCCGGGCTACCCCCGGCCAACAGCACTCAGAGAAGGGCGCACCGTCAGAACAAGACAAAACCTTCCGTTATGCACAAATCCAAATAAATTAAGAGCAATATATTCTTTTGAGTTTTAACGTCCGCTCCCCACAATGCTTTGATCAAGCAACCTCAAGGAGCAAACCATGGCAACCCTCAGACTCGGCGACATCGCCCCCGACTTCACCCAGGACTCCACCGCAGGCAAGATTTCCTTCCACGAATGGGCCGGCGACTCATGGGTTGTGCTGTTTTCGCATCCCGCTGATTTCACCCCCGTCTGCACTACCGAGCTCGGCAAGACCGCTGCGCTGAGCGGTGAATTCGCCAAGCGCAACGTCAAGCCCATCGCGGTCAGCGTCGATCCGCTGGAATCCCACGGCAAATGGGTCAACGACATCAACGAGACGCAGAACACCACGGTGAACTTTCCCATCCTGGCGGATGCCGACCGCAAGGTGGCCGGCCTCTACGACATGATCCACCCGAACGCCTTGAGCACCGGCCCCACGGCCACCGTGCGCAGCGTGTTCATCATCGACCCGAAGAAGGCCATCCGCACCACCTTCACCTATCCCGCCAGCACGGGCCGCAACTTTGACGAGATCCTGCGTGTGATCGACTCGCTGCAGCTGACCGATGGCTACAAGGTGGCGACGCCGGTGAACTGGAAGGACGGCGACGACGTGATCATCGTGCCCAGCCTGCAGGACCCGGCTGAACTGGCCCAGCGTTTTCCCAAAGGGTTCAAAGCCGTGAAGCCCTATCTGCGCATCACACCGCAGCCTAATAAGTAATCAAGCCGACGGATTCACGCGAAGTGCGCTTCATCATTGTTCCCGGCTGGCGCGACTCCGGTCCCGGCCACTGGCAAAGCCTGTGGGCTGAACGCCTGGGCAATGCGGTGCGCGTGCGGCAGGACGACTGGATCACGCCTTCGCGCAAAGCCTGGGTGGCGTCTATCGCCAACACCATCCAGTTGCAGAAGGAGCCGGTGGTGATCGTCGCGCACAGCCTGGGCTGCATCGCGACGGCGCATCTGCCGCCTGAAGCGGTCGAACGCATCCAGGGCGCCTTGCTGGTGGCACCGGCCGATCCGGAACGCCGCGCCGTGTTGAGCGACTTCGCGCCCGTGCCTTACCAGAAGCTGCCTTACCGCAGCGTGCTGGTGGCCAGCAGCAACGATCCCTTCTGTCCGGTGCGCCTGGCCGGCGCGTATGCCCGCGCCTGGGGCAGCGAGTTTGTGCGCCTGCAGGACGCGGGGCACATCAACGTTGAATCGGGCCACGGTGAATGGCCGCTGGGCATTGCCTTGCTGCAGTCGCTGGCCGGTGACGCTTCGCTTTCGGCGCCGCGGCTTGATTTTTCTTCTCCGCAGATATCTTCCTCTTCTTCTTTCGGATCCCTGGAAACGGCATGACTTCCCCAAAATTCAAAATCGCACTTGCGGCCCTGGCGCTGGCAACGAGCGGTATCTCCCTGGCGCAAACGCAAACGCTGCTCAACGGTTCTTATGACGTCGCGCGTGAGTTCTACAAAGACTACAACGCGGCCTTTATCGCCCACTACAAAAAAACCACCGGCAAGGACGTCAAGATCGACCAGTCGCATGCGGGCTCCAGCGCGGTGGCGCGTTCGGTGGCTGACGGGCTTGACGCCGACGTGGTCACCATGAACACCTCAACAGACGTGGACTTCCTGGCCAATGCCGGTGTGGTCGCCAAGGACTGGACGAAGAAGTTCCCGGACAATGCCTCGCCCACCACCTCGACCATGCTGTTCCTGGTGCGCAACGGCAACCCCAAGGGCATCAAGGACTGGGACGACCTGATCAAACCCGGCATCCAGGTCATCGTGGTCAACCCCAAGACCGGCGGCAACGGCCGCTACGCCTACCTGGCCGCCTGGGGTTATGCCAAGAAGAAGGGCGCGAGCGACGCGCAGGCCGCCGAGTTCGTCGGCAAGTTCTACAAAAACGTGCCGGTGCTGGGCAAAGGCGGGCGCGATGCGACCACCGTGTTCCTGCAGCGCAATATCGGTGACGTGCTGATCACCTTCGAGTCCGAGGTGCTGTCGGTGAACCGGGAATTCGGCGAAGGCAAGGTGGACGCGATTTACCCGTCCATCAGCATCGTGGCGGAAAACCCGGTGGCGGTGGTCGAGCGCACCGTGGCCAAGAAAGGCACGGCCGAACTCGCCAAGGCCTACCTGAGCTACCTCTATTCGGAAGAAGGCCAGGAGATCGCCGCGCGCCACGCGCTGCGCCCGCGCTCGCAGGCCGTGCTGAAAAAATACGCCAGCACCTTCAAGCCGCTGCAGCTCTTCACGGTGCAGGAAGTGTTCGGCAGCCTCGGTGAAGCGCAAAAAGTGCACTTCAACGACGGCGGGCAGTTCGACAAGCTGTACACCGTCAAGTAAGCCTCGCCATGACCGCCTTGTCTTCTGTGGCGCCGCCTTCCGCGGTGGTGCCGGGTGTTGCTGCGGGCAGCAAAAGGGCCGCCAGGCGTGTGCTGCCCGGTTTCCGGCTGACGCTGGGCTATACCGTCCTGTACCTGAGCCTGATCGTGCTGATCCCGATCTCGGCGCTGTTCTTCAAAACCTTCACGCTGAGCTGGGAGCAGTTCGTCACCGCCGTCACCTCGCCGCGCGTGCTGGCGTCTTACCGGCTTACTTTCGGCGCCTCGCTGATCGCGGCGCTGGTCAACCTGGTGTTCGGCCTGCTGCTGGCCTGGGTGCTGGTGCGCTACAAGTTTCCGGGCAAAAAAATCGTCGATGCGCTGGTCGACCTGCCTTTTGCGCTGCCCACGGCCGTGGCCGGCATTTCGTTGACGGCCTTGCTGGCCGGCAACGGCTGGATAGGCCAGTACCTGGAGCCCATGGGCATCAAGCTGGCCTTCACGCCGGCCGGCGTGGTGATCGCGCTGATCTTCATCGGCCTGCCGTTTGTGGTGCGCACGGTGCAGCCGGTGCTCGAAGACGCCGAAAAAGAGCTTGAAGAAGCCGCGACCTCGCTGGGCGCCACGCGCCTGCAGATCTTCACCAAGGTCATCCTGCCGCACATCACGCCGGCCTTGCTGACCGGTTTTGCCATGGCGTTTGCGCGCGCGATCGGCGAATACGGCTCGGTCATCTTCATCGCCGGCAACATGCCCATGATTTCCGAGATCACGCCGCTCATCGTCATCGGCAAGCTGGAGCAGTACGACTATGCCGGCGCCACCGCCGTGGCCGTGGTGATGCTGCTGGTGTCCTTTGTGCTGCTGCTGGTGATTAACGGCCTGCAAGCCTGGCAACGCCGTAATGCGGGAGCCCCAGCATGAGTGCGGCTTCCCCCATCAATCGCCGCGTCCGCGCCGGCACCACCGAAGCCCCCTGGGTGCGCTACACGCTGGTAACGGTAGCACTGCTCTTTGTGCTGCTGTTCCTGGTATTGCCGCTGGCGGCTGTGTTTACCGAGGCCTTGCGCAAGGGCTTTGGCGCCTACCTTGCCGCGCTGCGCGAACCCGACGCCTGGTCGGCCATCAAGCTGACCTTGATTGCCGCCGTGATCGCCGTGCCGCTAAACCTTGTGTTTGGTGTGGCAGCGGCCTGGGCCATCGCCAAATATGAGTTCCGCGGCAAATCGGTCTTGACGACGCTGGTCGACCTGCCGTTTTCGGTCTCGCCCGTGGTGGCCGGCCTCATCTATGTGCTGATCTTCGGGGCGCAGGGCTGGTTCGGCCCCTGGCTGCTGGCGCACGACCTCAAGATCATCTTTGCCGTGCCCGGCATTGTGCTGGCCACCGTGTTCGTGACCTTTCCCTTCATCGCGCGCGAACTGATCCCGCTGATGCAGGCGCAGGGCAACGACGAAGAGCAGGCTGCCATCGTGCTGGGCGCGACCGGCTGGCAGACTTTCTGGCACGTCACGCTGCCCAACATCAAGTGGGGCCTGATCTACGGCGTGATCCTGTGCAATGCGCGGGCCATGGGCGAGTTCGGCGCGGTGTCGGTGGTCTCGGGCCACATACGCGGGCAGACCAACACGCTGCCGCTGCACGTCGAAATCCTCTACAACGAATACCAGTCGGTGGCCGCCTTCGCCGTGGCTTCGCTGCTGGCCATCCTGGCGCTGGTCACGCTGGTCATCAAGTCGGTGGCCGAATGGCGCCACGAAGCCGAGATGAAAGCCGCAGCGGATTTGCCGCCTGAACGCCCGCAGGCCATCGCAGGCGTCGCCGCCCGCTAAAGGAACACACCATGAGCATCGAAATCCGCAACGTCAGCAAACATTTTGGCGACTTCCAGGCGCTCGGCGACGTCAGCCTGGACATTCAATCGGGCGAGCTGGTCGCCTTGCTGGGCCCCTCGGGCTGCGGCAAGACCACCTTGCTGCGCATCATCGCCGGGCTGGAGAACGCCGATCGCGGCAGCATCCTCTTCAGCGGCGAAGACACCACCGACGTGCACGTGCGCGAGCGCCAGGTCGGTTTTGTGTTCCAGCACTACGCGCTGTTCCGCCACATGACGGTCTTCGAGAACGTGGCCTTCGGCCTGCGCGTCAAGCCCCGCGGCCTCAGGCCCAGCGAGGCGCAGATCAAGGAAAAAGTGCACTCGCTGCTCAACCTGGTGCAGCTTGACTGGCTTGCCGACCGCTTTCCCTCGCAGCTTTCGGGCGGGCAGCGCCAGCGCATCGCCCTGGCGCGCGCGCTGGCGGTGGAGCCCAAGGTGCTGCTGCTCGACGAACCCTTCGGCGCGCTGGATGCCAAGGTGCGCAAGGAGCTGCGCCGCTGGTTGCGCCGCCTGCACGACGACCTGCACGTCACCAGCATTTTTGTGACCCACGACCAGGAAGAGGCGCTGGAGGTGGCCGACCGCGTGGTGCTGATGAACGCCGGCAAGGTCGAGCAGATAGGCTCGCCGCAGGAGGTCTGGGACCATCCGGCCAGCCCCTTCGTCTACGGCTTTCTGGGCGACGTCAACCTGTTCCACGGCCGCGCCCATGAGGGCGAGGTGCAGCTCGAAGGCATGCGCCTCAATTCCCCCGAGCATGCCGGCGCGCAGGACGCCAAGGCCTTTGCCTATGTGCGCCCGCACGACCTGGAGGTGCAGCGTTATGCGCCCGGCGCCGAAGGCATCGTCGCGCACCTGGAACGCGCCATCGTCATCGGTCCCATCGCGCGGCTGGAACTGATCCCCGCCGAAGGCTACGAACAAAAAGGCAATGTCACGGGCGACGCCATCATCGAAGCCCAGATGCCCTCGCAGCAGTTCAAGGACATGGGCTTGCGCGAAGGCGACATGCTGGTGGTGACGCCGCGCAAGGCGAGGGTGTTTGTGGAGGGGTAATTGCGGCTGCGTGCAGGCAGCTGGTGATGCAGATCGAATCTTGCCCGGCTTCAACCAATATGCTGCTGCAAACCTTCGACCAATGCGTCGAAGCTTACACGGCAACGCGGGCTGTGGCGCAGGTCTTCGTGCATGGTCAGCCAGGTTTCGAGCTTGAAGGACAACTCGCCAGGCAGAACCCGCACCAGGGCGGGGTCACGCGCCGCCAGCGCTGACTGGCACACGCCAATGCCGGCGCCGGCGCGTATCAGTGCCAGTTGCGCGAGGTCGCTGTCGGTACGTGTGGCAAACGCCGTCCGTTTCCATGCGGGAAAGGCTTTGCGCGCCGAACGCAGGAAGGGTGTCTCTTCGTCAAACCCAATCAGCGCATGCTGGGCCAGGTCGGTTGATGACTGCGGCGTGCCGCGCGCGGCCAGGTAATCGCGGCGTGCGTAGAGACCCAGTTCCACTTCGCCCACGCTGCGAGCGATCAACAGGTCCTGCTTGGGCTGTGTCATTCGCACGGCAATGTCGGCTTCGCGTTGCAGCAGGTCCTGCACGCGGTTGGTCAGCACCAGTTCGATGGTCAGGCCCGGGTGCTTGCGCTGCAATTGCGCGACGATGGGTGGCAGCACTTCAACACCGATGACTTCGCTCACCGTGACCCGCACCGTGCCGCGCACACCATCACCCTGGCTCTCGGCGGCGCGGCGCAGGGCGGCTGCGGCGCTGGCCATTTCTTCGGCGAAGGGCCGCAGTCCCAGCGCGGCTTCGGTCGGCGCAAAACCGGTTTGTGAGCGCGTGAACAGCGCCAGGCCGAGCGACTTTTCGAGTGAGGCGACATGGCGTCCGACCGTAGGCTGTGCCACCCCCAAAGACCGTGCCGCACCTGAGAGCGAACCCTCGTGCAGCACCCCTAAAAATGAGCGGTAAAGCTCCCAGCCAGCATCTTCTTCCATACAAAAATGTATAGCCGTTACCCTGCTTTAGTCAATTCCATTTTGATGCCCCGAGGCTCAGAATTTCCTCATAGCAACTTTTTTGGGGAATGACATGAGCAGCAAACAAGGCAAATCAAGCACAGCACTGGTGTTGGGCGCAACCGGTGGCATCGGCGGTGAAGTTGCGCGGCAACTCGAGGCGGCAGGCTGGCAGGTTCGCGCGCTTCGCCGTGGCGAACCGCAGCCGGGCGAACAACGCGGCGGCATCACCTGGCTTCGTGGCGATGCGATGAATCCCGGTGATGTCATGGCTGCGGCACAAGGCTGCGGCGTGATAGTCCACGCGGTCAATCCGCCCGGCTACCGTCGCTGGGGCGAGCTGGTGCTGCCCATGCTGGACAACACGATTGCGGCCGCCCGGGCGCAGGGCGCGACGGTCGTGCTGCCCGGCACGGTCTACAACTACGGACCGGACGCATTTCCCAGCCTCCGGGAGGATTCACCGCAGCACCCGCAAACTGCCAAAGGTGCGATTCGCGTGCAGCTCGAGCAGCGGCTCAAGGACGCGACCAGCGGCAGTGGCCAGAGCCGCTGCCGGGTGATCATCGTGCGCGCGGGGGATTTTTTCGGGCCGGGTGCCGGTAACAGCTGGTTCTCGCAAGGCCTGATTCGGCCCGGCGCTCCGGTGCGCAGTGTGAAGCTGCCTGGCAAACCTGGCGTCGGTCACCAATGGGCCTATTTGCCGGATGTGGCGCGTACCATGGTTGCCTTGCTGGCACGGCGTGACGTTCTGCCTGCATTTGCAACATTCCATATGAACGGCCAGTGGGACGCCGACGGCCGCCAGCTGGTTGATGCGATCTGCCGTGTCGTCGCACGGCGCGGTGGCCCTCGGCCGTCCATCAGATCCTTTCCCTGGTGGGCGGTGACGCTGGCCGCGCCCTTTGTTGAAACTCTGCGCGAGCTGCGCCGGATGCGCTACCTCTGGAACACGCCGGTACGCATGGACAACGCCTCCCTGGTGGCGACGCTCGGTGCGGAGCCGCACACGCCGCTAGATATTGCCGTGGAAGAAACGCTGCAAGGGCTGGGCTGCCTTGGTGCGCCTGGCGGGGATTTCAACCAGGGTGTTGCGCGCCTTGGCTGATGCAAGCCAAGCTCAGCCTTTTGATGTCGTCAAACGCTTTCGGTCAGGCGAGGTCGGCTTGGAGGGGGGCCGGGCTACTGGCTCGCGCCAAACCTGATCGCCGACCTGGCCCGCGCCCGTTCGGCCTCGACTTCCCGATTGCGCGGCTCGGCGTTGGTCACCAGCGAGCGGATCAGGACCCGCGCCGAGGCCGCAACTTCTTCCACCGCGCGTTCAAACGCGGCCTCGTTGGCCTTGGACGGCACGTTGAACCCGCTGAGCTTTCTGACAAACTGCAGCGAAGCGTCACGGATTTCCAGCTCCGTGGCCGGCGGTTCGAAGTTGAACAAGGTCTTGATGTTGCGGCACATGGCGGGTTCGTTTCCTATTGCTGTTCCTATGGCTGTTCGGCCGGCTTGATGACCACGGATTCGGCCGAAGCGACGAAGGGCCCATGGTAAACCGCCTCGATGTTGTTGCCGTCCGGGTCCAGCACAAAGGCCGCATAGTAGCCCGGGTGGTATTTGCGTTCGCCCGGCGCGCCGTTGTCGGTACCGCCAGCCGCCAGGGCGGCTTCGTAAAAGGCTTTGACCTCCGCATGGTCCTTGGCCCGGAAGGCCAGGTGAACGTGCGAGGTCGAGCCGTCGGCCTGGTCCATCCACAGTTCGTCGGCCGAGAAATGGTCATCGGCTTCCTGGATGGCGCCTTCCTTGTTCAGTGACTTGAGTACGGCGCGGTAAAAGCGCTTGCTGGCCGCCAGGTCGTGGGCGCGCAGGTGTACATGGTCTATGAGTCGTCCGCGGTGTATTTCCATCGTTCCGTCCTTTCCGGTGCTTGCAGGTTTTCAGCGGATCACGCCGGGCATCAGCGCCTCGGCGATCGCGATGTGGTTGCCGTCGGGGTCGGTGATCATCACCGTGCGGACCTTGTCGCTGGAGCTTTTCTGGCTGGTGTCTATGCCCAGCTTTTCCAGGTGTTCGATTTCCGGCTCAAGGTCGTTGACGGCCAGGGTCAGCGAGCCTTCGCCGGCGCGCTCGGGCAGTTCATAGACCTGCAGGCCGCCGCCGCGCTGGAACTGCCATTCGCCGACTTCGGGCATGGGGCGGCTGGCTTTGGCGTCCAGCAGTTTTTCGTACCAGGGCAGGGACGTGGCCAGGTTGCGGACGGCGACGCTGGCAAGGGCGTTTTGCACCATCATGATGGATCTCCGGGAGTTTGCGGTCCTGAAAATCTACGCCCGCCGGGGCGCCCCTGCTGTAGGACAAGTGCTGGCAAATGATGCTGAAGAGGCGGCGAAGATTTTGCCCCGCATGGATGCTGCAAGGGAACTTATCGGCCACCGAACGCCCGAACCCCTGGACCATTCATAATCCACCCAGAAAAAGAGGGATCCCCTGATGTTTTTGACCTATTTCGACGCCATGCCGCGCCGCCTGCTGGTGCTGGTCGCCGCGGCCTGTGTGGCCATGCTGGCTTTTGGCCTTTACCTGCAGCACGTCGTCGGGCTGGAGCCTTGCCCCATGTGCATCGTGCAGCGTTACGCGCTGGTGCTGGTGGCGGTGGTGGCGGCCGTGACCGCCATCGCCAAAAGTCGCGGCTTCCTGGTGGCCGGTTCGGGCCTGATGGTGCTGCTGGCCGGTTTCGGCGCATTTGTCGCGGCGCGCCAGAGCTTTTTGCAGTGGTACCCGCCGGAGATCGCCTCTTGCGGCCGCGATTTTTACGGAATGATCGAGACCTTCCCGCTCAAGCGCGCCATTCCCATGATCTTCAAGGGCAGCGGCGACTGCACCAAGATCGACTGGACCTTTCTGGGCGGCTCGATTGCCAACTGGTCCTTTGTCTGTTTTGTGGTGATTGCGCTTGTAGGGCTGTTGCTGGTGGCCCGCCTGCTGCGCAAGCGCTAAGTCCGGCTGCTCGCGACAAGCCTGGCTGGCGCAAGTCCTGCGATTGAGCCTGGCTTCCCGCATTCGAAGTCAGGCATCCACGACGCTGATATTGTCCTGGCTCACGGTCACGTTCAAGGTGTTGTTGCCGGGATCACGCACCTGAACCGTGATGGATATCTGCAGCGGTTGGGTGGTCTTGTAGACCGTCAAGGTCTGGTAGCCCTCAGGGACCACCTGAACCTTGCCGAATGGAACGCCGTTGACTCCCCAGCGTAGCGCCCCCACGGTCACTGCCGTCACATTTTCCTGATCTGTTCCGCCCACGATATTGACGCTGGTTGTTGGCAAAAAGTTTCCCTCAAGTTGCCAAGAGGGTGAAGCCAATTTAGGGCCGCGGGAGCGGTAAAGCCATTACAGGGCATTACGGACGTGGTTCCCGGGATGCGCTGCACACCTTGAGGAGACACGGGAGGGTGAATCAGGCGATGGTCAGCCCGCCGTCCAGGATGAACTCGCTGCCGACGGCATAGGTCGATTCATCGGAGGCCAGGAACACCACGGCCTTGGCGATCTCCACCGGTGAGCCGAAGCGGTGCAGCGGGATCACGGCCGTCAAGCCGTCCTTCATCTGCTGCAGCGCGTCGGCCGGCAGGCCCAGCTTGCCGTAGATGGGAGTCGTCACGGTGCCCGGGCTGACGGTGTTAAGCCGTATGCCGCGGGCAATCAGTTCGCCGGACAGCGTTTTGGCCAGCGAAACCAAACCGGCCTTGGTCGCCGAGTAGACGCTGGAGGCCGGCATGCCCAGGTGCGCATTCACCGAGCCGTTGAGGATGACCGAGGCCGGGTTTGCAAAAGTGCCCAGCAAGGCCTGCAGCAAAAAGAAGGGCCCTTTGAAGTTGACGGCCATGGAGCGGTCAAACGCCGCCTCGTCCCAGGCTTCAAGCGGCATGAAAACTCCGATGCCCGCGTTGATGAAGGCCACGTCGAGCTGCCCGAACGCGTCTCGCACCTGCTGGGCCAGTTTGACCTGCATCTGAAGATCGCCCGCGTCGGTTTTCGAGAAGAGGGCGTCGCCGCCGAGCTGCCGGCGTGCCTCGGCCAATGATTCGTCGCTGGACCCGGTCACCATGACCCGCGCGCCTTCCGCTAGAAACTGTCTGGCCGTTTCAAGGCCTATGCCCGAGGTGCCGCCTGTCACCAGCGCGCGCTTGTTGTGCAATCTGTTCATCAAAAATTTCCTGGAATGTGAGGTAGCAAGTACCGGTATTCCAAGCGTAGGTCTGGCCGGGGTTCAAAGCTCGCCGGTTCCGGACATGCGTTTGGCCTGGCAAATTGCTCAAGGACTCCTTTAGGCGACCCTTTTGGAGGGTAAATCTTGTGGCCGGGAGTCGAATCGATATACTGTACATAAATACAGTATTTACCCAGGTTTGACCCTCTCGCCATGCCTTCGCCAACCCCCGCAGCCCGCGCCTTGCCGGACTTCGCCAACGCCCATGTATGGCGTGCCGGCGAACTCGGCGGCGCGAGTGTGCAAACCGTCGCCACGGGATATGCTGCGCTGGACGCCGTGCTGCCCGGCGGCGGCTGGCCGCAGGGGGCCTTGATCGAACTGCTGCAGCCCCAGGCCGGCGTGCATGAATGGGGCCTGGTGGCGCCGGCCCTGGCGGCCTTGCAGTCCCGGGCCCGCGAATTGGCGGTGCTGGTGGGTGCGCCCTGGCTGCCTTTCGGCCCGGCGCTCGGCGCGCGCGCCCTGGACATGCGGCGCCTGCTGAGTATCCAGGGCAAGCCCGGCGATGCGCCTTCGCTGCTGTGGGCTACGCGCGAAGCCCTGCAATGTGCCGATGTGCACTGCGTGCTGGCCTGGCTGCCCGACGCGCGCAGCGCGCACTTGCGGCGTCTGCAGATCGCGGCGCATGCGCACCACAAGCTGCTGTTTGTCTTCCGGCCCTTGCGGGCGCAGCACGAATCCTCGCCCGCGCCGCTGCGTTTTCGGGTGGAGGGCGTGGCCGGCGAGGCGGGCATGCTGCGGGTTGATGTGTTCAAGCGGCGCGGCCCGCCGCTCGCCGCGCCGCTGCTGTTGGACACCCGACCGGCCCGGCTCGCCGCGCTGCTGGCGGCCAGCCGCGAAAGGGCGCGGCGCCAGCGCGAGGAAGCCGGTGTTCCGGCGCCTCTGTTGCTGCCTTCGCTGGTGTCGCTTCCCCTCAGTTCACCCCGGAGTCCCATCCATGCGCTGCTGGATCGCATTGCACATCTCGACCATCACTGAGCCGGGTGCCGCGGGCCGGCCAGTGCTGGACGCCGCCGCCGTGCAGCGGGCGGCGGCCAGCCTGGCGCTGGGCCTGACGCCGCGCGTGGCGCTGGTCGACGAGGCGGTGCTGATGGACGTGACGGGCAGCCTGCGCCTCTTTGGCGGTCTGGCGCGGCTGATGCAGTTGCTGGCGCAACGCCTGGCCGTCTTCTTTGATGAGAACGGGCTGCAGGCCGAGGTGCAACGCGCGCAGGGCGCGACTTCGCTGATCGCGCTGGGCCGTTTGCGCTTGCAGGAGGAGGGCGCCGCCGCCGTGAAAAAGCGTGTGGCCGAGTTGCCCATGCACACGCTGACGGCCGCCCGCCCGCACCTGGGTGTGCTCGAGCGCATAGGCTGCCGCACCTGGGACGACCTGCTGCGCCTGCCGCGCGACGGCGTGGCGCGGCGCTTCGGCGCGGAGTTGCTGCAGGCGCTGGACCGCGCCCGCGGCAGCGCGCCCGACGACTATGAATGGCTGGTACTGCCCGGGCACTTCGAGGAAAAACTCGAGCTCAATGCGCTGGTCACCCACGCCCCCGCGCTGATGGCCGGTGTGGAGCGGCTGCTGGTGCAGCTGCATGCCTGGCTGCTGGGCCGCCAGAGCGGGATTTGCGCCCTCAAAATCACCTGGCACCTGGACAAGCGCCGAGACGTGCCGCCCACCGGCCAACTCGAAGTGCGCACGGCCCAGCCCGCGCAAGACCTGCGCCATGTGGCGCGCCTTATCTCCGAACACCTGGCGCAGCAAAAACTGCCGGCGCCGGTGCACAGCCTGAGCCTGCAATCGCTGACCACCGAGCTGCTGGCCGACTCGGCCGCCGCCACCGGCAGCCTGCTGATGGAGGCGCGCAAGCAGGGCGACAGCGCGGTGGAACTGGTCGAGCGCCTGAGCGCCCGCCTGGGCGATGCGCGGGTGCAGGCCTGGCAGCCTTGCGCCGACCACCGGCCCGAACTGATGCAGCGCTGGGTGCCGGCCCGGGGCGTGATGGCATCGATCAGCGCACAGCTGAATCCTGTGCGGCCCGGCCGCAAGCGCTCCAAGGCGGGCGTGTCCCCCGAGACCAGAACCGAAGCCCTGTACCCGGCCTGGCTGCTGCCTGAGCCGATCAAGCTGGCCACCGCCGGCAATAACCCGGTCTACCAGGGCCGGCTGCGCCGCCTGGCCGGGCCGCAGCGGCTGGAGGCCGCCGAATGGCTGCTGGCCGACAGCGAGGCCGCGCGCGACGCCGGTTTGTCTGAAAAACCGTGGGCGCTGCGCGACTACTTCATCTACCGCAGCGAGCAGGGCGGCCTGCTCTGGGTTTACAGCGAGCGCCTGGGCGCCACGCCCGAAGCCGCGCGGCAGCGTGCCTGGTACCTGCACGGTTTTTTTGCCTGAGGCCGCACGCATGTCCGTCCACGCACTGCCCGATTACGCCGAGCTGCATGCGCTGAGCAACTTCAGCTTCCAGCGCGGCGCCTCGCATGCCGAGGAACTGGCCGAGCGGGCCTCCGAACTGGGCTACCAGGCGCTGGCCGTCACCGACGAATGCTCGGTCGCCGGTGTCGTGAAGGCGCATGAGGCGGCCCGGGCGCACGGGCTCAAACTGCTGCCGGGGGCGGAATTCCTGGTGCAGGCGGCTTATGCCTTCAGGCTGGTGGTACTGCCCCGCAACGCGGCGGGCTGGGGCAACCTCTGCGAGTTCATCACGGAGGCGCGCCGCGCCGGCGACGAGATCGAGAAAGGCAGTTACCGTGTCGCACTCGGCGAAACCGATTTTTCGCGCCTGGGCGATTGTGAAATCTTGCTGTCGCCTTTGCCCGATGCCATCGAGGGGGAGGCGCTTGGCGCGCACGCGGCCTGGGCTGTAGGGCTGTTCGGCCAAGGCGCCTGGCTGGCCGTGGAACTGCAGCAGGGCCTGGACGACGCGCTGCGCCTCGAGCAACTGCAGCAGGTAGCGGCGCGCACCGGCATACGCCTGGTGGCGGCCGGCAACGTGCTGATGCACAAGCGCTCGCGCAAGCCGCTGCACGACGTGATGACGGCCATCAAGCTGGGCCGGCCGGTGCATGAATGCGGCTTTGCGCTGCAGGCCAATGCCGAGGCGCATCTGCGCCCGCGCATGCGGCTGGCCGGCATTTACCCGGCCGCGCTGCTACGCGCCACGCTGGAGGTGGCGGCGCGTTGCCGGTTCAATCTTGACGAGATCCGCGACCTGTACCGCTACCCCCGGGACGACATGGTGCCGCCGGCCGAGACGCCGGCGCGCTGGCTCAGGCGGCTGACCTGGCAAGGGGCCCATACACGCTATCCGCGCGGCATCCCCCACAAGATCCGCCGGCAGCTGGGCTTCGAACTGGCGCTGATCGAAGAGCTCGAATACGAGATGTTCTTCATCACCGTGCATGACATCGTGCGCTTTGCAAGGCAAGAGGGAATCCTGTGCCAGGGCCGCGGCTCGGCAGCCAATTCGGCGGTGTGCTTTTGCCTGGGCGTCACGGCCATCAACCCGGCGGAAAGCAAGCTGCTGTTCGAGCGTTTCATCAGCCGCGAACGCCGCGAGCCGCCCGACATCGACGTGGACTTCGAGCATGAGCGGCGCGAAGAGGTCATCCAGTACATCTACGGCAAGTACGGCCACGACCGCGCCGCCATCGCCGCCACCATCATCAGCTACCGTCCGCGCAGCGCGATCCGCGACGTCGGCAAGGCGCTGGCGATGGAGCCCGAGCTGATAGACCAGTTCGCCAAAGAGCATTTCTGGTTTGACGGCAGCGAGGTGCTGGAAGAAAAAATCCGCCAGGCCGGCCTGGCGGGCAGGGAAGGGCCAGTGCTGCAGTGGCTGGACCTGTCGGCGCAGCTGATCGGCTTTCCGCGCCACCTGAGCCAGCATGTGGGCGGTTTTGTGCTCACGCAGGGCAAGCTCACGCGGCTGGTGCCGGTGCAGCCGGCCTCCATGGTGGACCGCCGCATCATCCAGTGGGACAAGGACGACCTGGAGGCCATGGGCCTGCTCAAGGTCGACGTGCTGGCGCTGGGCATGCTGTCGGCCATACGGCGCTGCCTGGCACTGGTGAACCAGACGCGCGGCACCCGGATCGAGATGCACCAGGTCAAGCCGGACGAGAAAACCTACGACATGATCTGCGAGGCCGACACGGTGGGCGTGTTCCAGATCGAGAGCCGCGCGCAGATGTCCATGTTGCCGCGGCTGCAACCGCGCAGCTACTACGACCTGGTCGTCGAGGTCGCCATCGTGCGGCCCGGCCCCATCCAGGGCGGCATGGTCCATCCCTACCTGAAGAACCGCGAAGCCCTCAGGCGGGGCGAAAAAATCGTTCCCGAATACCCGGCGCTCAACCCGGCCCTGGAGCGCACGCTGGGCATCCCGATTTTCCAGGAGCAGGTCATGCAGATCGCGATGATCGCGGCCGACTTCACGCCGGGCGAGGCCGACGACCTGCGCCGCTCCATGGCCGCCTGGAAGCGCAAGGGCGGGGTGGAGCGCTTTCACGGCCGCCTGGTGCAGGCCATGGTCAAGAACGGCTACAGCCCTGAATTCGCCGAGCGCATCTTCAGCCAGATCCTCGGCTTCGGCGACTACGGTTTTCCCGAAAGCCACGCCGCCAGCTTCGCCAAGCTGGTCTATGTGAGCTGCTGGTTCAAATGCCATGAACCGGCCTGTTTCCTGGCGGCCATGGTCAATTCACAGCCCATGGGGTTTTACACGCCGTCCCAGCTGGTGCAGGATGCCATTCGCCATCAAGTGGAAGTGCGCCCCATCGACGTGATGCACAGCCACTGGGACTGCACGCTGGAGCCGGGCGGTGTGTTGCCCAGAGGGGCCCAGCCGGCGGTGCGCCTGGGCCTGCGCCTGGTGTCCGGCCTGCGCGAAGACGCCGTGACCCGCCTGGTGGCGGCGCGGGCGCAAGCGCCTTTCTGCTCGACCGAAGACCTGGTGTCGCGCGCCGGGCTGGGCACGCTCGAAATCAACGCGCTGGCCGCCGCCGATGCCTTGCTGCGCCTGTCGGGCCACAGGCGCCAGCAGGTGTGGGATGCCTCGGCCATCAAGCCGGCGCCGCGCCTGCTCAAGTCCGTGCCCACGCATGAAACCCCGCTGGCCCTGCCCGACACGCCCGAAGGCGAGAACATCCTGTTCGACTACCAGGCCACCGGCCTCACACTGCGGCGCCACCCGGTCGCGCTGTTGCGCGAGAGGCTGGCGCGCAAGGGCCTGCTGAGCGCCAGCGAACTCAATGCCTTGCCCGACGGCGAAGAAGTGGCCGGCTGCGGCATCGTCACCGTGCGCCAGCAGCCGCAAACCGCCAAGGGCACCGTCTTCGTCACGCTGGAAGACGAAACCGGCCCGGTCAACGTGATCGTCTGGAAATCCCTGCGCGAAGCCCAGCGCGCCGAACTGCTGCATTCGCGCCTGCTGGCGGTCTATGGCGTGTGGCAGCGCAGCGAGGAAAGCGGCACCGCCAAAGGTTATGGCGCGGTGCGCAACCTGGTGGCGCACCGGCTGGAAGACCTCACGCCGCTGCTGGGGCGGCTGGGGACCTCCAGCCGCGACTTTCATTGAATGCGGTTCGGGGCTGCTTGCTCAGGAGGCGGCGTACAGCGCGTGTTCCCGGCGCGCATCGTCCAGCAACTTGTGCACTTCCTCATCCGTGGCTTGGGGGAAGTGCCGGTACCACTGGCTCACGGCGCCGAAATCTTCGGGCCGGGCCGGGCAGACGACGTCCGTAACCTGCTCCTCCAGGCTGCGGCATCCCTGCACGGAGCCGACCGGCACGGCCACCACTAGGGCGTGCGGGTGCTGCTGCCGGATCGCCAGCACGGCCGCCTGCAGGGTGGCGCCGGTGGCCAGCCCGTCGTCCACCACGATGACGGTACGGCCCATGATGGAGATAGCGGGCCGCTGCCGGCGGTACAGCTGCTCACGCCGCACCAGTTCCGCTTCCTCCCGGGCAATCAAGGCTGCCATGGCCTGCGGCTGGGGCGCCGCGCCCGGCAGCGGGTTCATCACCCGCACGCCGCCGCTGGCGATAGCCCCGATGGCGTATTCCTCATGCCCCGGATAACCGAGTTTGCGCACCACGAAGATGTCCAGCGGCGCGCCGAGTTCGCGGGCCACCTCGCGCCCCACGGCCACACCGCCGCGCGGCAGGGCCAGTACCAGCAGGTTGGGGTGTCCGCGATAAGGGGCCAGGGCGCCGGCCAGCAGGCGCCCGGCCTGGGCGCGGTCGAAGTAGGGCAGCGCGAAATCCGTCATGCGGCAGGCTCCTGCTGTCGGCGGCCGGAATACATGAAAGGAGGGGGAAGCGCTGGAACGTGCGGGTTTGCCATGAAAAATCTCCGGACAAGCCCCAGGCTAGAAAGGCGGGCCTGGCCGCCTTGTCGGAAGCTTCCCATTCCCATGTAGGAATACAGCAGGCACGGCAGGAGGGTGCCGTGCGAGGCCATCGCTTCGTTGCCCTTGCCCGGGCCTGCGGCGGCCTGGCGTTTCAGCGCTTTCGCGCTTCGTCGGCTTCCGCCGCGCTCTGCTGCATGGCGTGCTCCAGCAGCTTGCTGTAGTTCTCCAGTTTTTTATACAGCAGGCGCACTTCCAGCGCGTTGTGGATGCGCGTCTTGACTTCGACCAGGTCAAACGGCTTGCTGATGAAATCCTTGGCACCGGCCTGCAAGGCGCGCAGCTTGTGGGCCGGCTCCGCGGTCAGCACGATGACCGAGAGGTATTTGTCCTGCTTGTCTTCCTTCAGCGCCTCCATCACCTGGAAGCCGTCCATGCCGGGCATTTTCAGGTCGAGCAGGATCAGGTCGTAGCGATGCTCCGCGTGCAGCGCGGCCACTTCGAGCGGGTTGGTGGTGGAACTGACCTGGGTGTAGCCGGCGCCCGCCAGCAACTGCTCAAGCAACTGCACATTGACGGGCTGGTCGTCCACGATCAGGATGCTGCCGTTCAGGATGTCGAATTCGGTGTTCATGCGGTCTTCTCCGGAAAGGGGGCCGGCCTGGGCCGCGTTTTGGAAAACTTCAGCGCCAGGTCCAATGTCTCCATGAACGCCTGGATCTTGATGGGCTTGGTCAGGTAGTGGAAGAATCCGGCCTCCATGCCTTTTTCAATGTCGCGCGGCATGGCGTTGGCGCTGAGTGCCACCACCGGAATATGCGCCGTCAGCGGGTCCGCGCGCAGAACCTGCACGGCCTTGATGCCGCTGATGCCTGGCAGGTTGATGTCCATCAGGATGACGTCGGGCTGCTCGACCTTGGCCATCGCGATGCCGCTGATACCGTCGCGGGCGGACAGCAGCCGTATGTCGGAGCGGCGCGCGATGAGGTCTTCCACCAGCATCAGGTTGGCCGGGTTGTCTTCCACATACAACAGGGTGTGGGCGTAGGGCGCTGCCGGCACCTGGCTTTGCAGGGCAAGCGGCAGGGGCGCCTGGTCCGGATGCAGCTCGCGCTCTTCGGTGATGTCCATCTCGATCCAGAACACGCTGCCCTGGCCGACGGTGCTCTCCACGCCGATGGCGCCGCCCATCAACTCGATCAGCCGCTTGGTCATGACCAGGCCGATGCCGGTGCCTTGTTCGGTATTGGCCTCCTGGCCCAGGCGGTTGAAGGGCTGGAAGAGCTGGGCGATCTTGGCCGGGTCCAGGCCTTCGCCGGTGTCTTCCACGCAGATGCGGATGCGCTGGAGCGGGATGTCCACGCACTTGAGCGTCACCGCCCCGTCGCTGGTGTTGTACTTGATCGCGTTGGACAGCAGGTTGACCAGCACCTGCTTGAGCCGCGTGCGGTCAGCCTTGACGAAGCAGGGCAGGGGAAATGTCGGAAAGGTCACGCGGATGCCGCGCTTGCCGGCCTGCGATTCAACCAGGGTTTCGCATTCGAGCATGACTTCAGCCAGCGACACAGGTTCCAGCGACAGCGACAGCTTGCCGGACTCGATCAGCGCCAGGTCCAGGATTTCGTTGATCAGCTCCAGCAAATACCAGCCGGCCTGCAGGATCTGGTCGACGCTGCGTTTTTGCGAGGGCGTGGGCTGCGGCGTGCCGGATTCGATCAGCTGCGCAAAGCCGAGGATGGCGCTGAGCGGCGTGCGCAGCTCGTGGCTCATGCTGGACAGGAAATCCGACTTGGCCAGGTTGGCTTTTTCGGCCACCGCCATCGCCTCCTTCAAGGCCACTTCGACCTGCTTGCGCACCGAGTTGTCGGTGCCGATCAGCAGGTAGCCGATGATGGTGCCGAAGTCGTCGCGCAAGGCGGTGATGGACACGATGGCCGGAAAGCGGCTGCCGTCCTTGCAGATATAGGTCAGCTCGTAAATGTCTTCAATGCCGCGCGAGGCCTTGAAAGCCAGCGCTTCAAAGCCCGGCGTGATGGTGGTGGCGAGCTCCAGGCTCAGCGCCTGCGCCCGGGCCATCACTTCCTGCGGGTCGTGGATGTCGCTGGGATTGATCTTGTTGACGACCTCGGCGGCCATATAGCCCAGCATGCGCTCGGCGCCGACGTTGAAGAGCTGGATGATGCCTTTTTCATCGGTCGCGATGATGGAAAAATTTTCACTCGTCAGGATGGCCGTCTGCAGCGCGCCGGTTTTGAGCAAGGCCTCCTGGCGCTTGACTTCGATGCCGTCGGCTTTGGCGAGCGCATCAAGGGCGCTCAGGCTGGGAAGGGGTGACATCGGCCATGTTCCTGTAAAAGTAACGACGGATCGTGCTGGGTGGCGCCGCTGGGCGGCGTATCTACGATCCTGGCCGGGGGGGAGTGAAGTCTCTGGAAGACTCCGGCAGTGTACAGCGCGTGGCCGGGAAGCCCTTGCGCCGGTGCAGACGAGCCCTAGCTGTTCGCCCGCCGGTAAAACGCCAGTGAACCGGCCAGCGCCAGCAGTGCGCCGCCGCAGGCACGGTCTATCCAGCGCGTGGCCGAAGCCTTGAGCAGGCGAATCGCCTTCGCGCCGATAAAGGCGTAGGCGAACATGACGGAAAAATCGATGCCCGCGAATACCAGTGAAATCGCAAGGTACTGCGGCGCCTGGGCGGCCGCCGGGTCTATGAACTGCGGCAGCAGGGCCGAGCAGAAAAGGTAGCCTTTGGGGTTGGTCACCGCCACCAGGAAGGATTTCATGAAGATCGCGCGGCCGCCGTGCTGCGTGCCGGGGGCGCCCTCGGCGGGGATTTCAAACCCGCCGCGTGAACGCAGCAGGCGCAGGCCCAGCCAGGCTAGGTAGGCCGCACCGGCCCACTTGAGCACTGAAAACCAGAACTCGGAGGCCGCCAGAAGCGCCCCCAGGCCCAGGGCCACCGCGCCCACCAGCACAAAATCGGACACCACCGCGCCCAGCATGCCGGGCACGGAACGGCGCACGCCGTAGCGCGAGCCGTTGGCCAGCGCCAGCAGGACCGTGGGGCCGGGCGTGGCGATGGCCACCAGCGCGACGACGGAAAAAAGCAGCAGGGTGGTGGTGTTCATGCGGCTGCCTCACAGCCTTCGGGCTTGTAGACACGCTCGGTCGAGGGTGGGTACTTGGCCAGCTTGCCGGCCGGGCGGCGCGGCCGGACGGCGAATTCACCGCCGCAATTGGGGCAGACGCCCTTGAGTTTGGTGTCGACGCAATCGGCGCAGAAGGTGCATTCGAAAGTGCAGATGCGCGCGTCGGGCGATTCGTTGGGCAGGTCGCGGTTGCAGCATTCGCAGTTGGGGCGGAGTTGGAGCATGGGGGATGTCCTGTTTCGATGAGAGTTGACTCGATGCTAAAGAAAAACTCGTGCCAGGGAAAGTCCGGTATTACTCCTTCCCCCGCTGGGGGAAGGCAGGGATGGGGGCCCACGGCGCAGGATGTTGCGCTGCACGTATTCAAAGGCCGCAAACCCTCACCCAACCCTCTCCCAGGGGGAGAGGGAGCTTTAGGCTCAGCTCAGCTTCTTGACCAGCACCTGGCTCTTGCGGTCCCAGTTGTATTTGCGCTTGCGGCCTTCTGGCAGCCAGTCCGGGTCCACCTGCACAAAGCCGCGCTTGATGAACCAGTGCATGGTGCGGGTGGTGAGCACGAAGATGCTTTGCAGGCCGGCTGCGCGGGCGCGCTGCTCTATGCGTTTGAGGATTTTCTCGCCGTCGCCCTGGCCCTGGCTTTGCGGCGAGACCGTCAATGCGGCCATTTCAGCGGTTTTGGCTTCAGGATAGGGGTAGAGCGCCGCGCAGGCGAAGATGACACCGTCGTGTTCGATGATGCTGTAGTTGGCGGCGTCGCGCTCGATCTCGGTACGGCTGCGCTTGACCAGCGTGCCATCGTTTTCAAAGGGTTCGATCAGTTGCAGGATGCCGCCCACGTCGTCTTCGGTGGCTTCGCGCAGTTCCTCGAGCTTCTCGTCGATCACCATGGTGCCTATGCCGTCGTGCACGTAGATTTCCAGCAGCAGCGAGCCGTCCACCGCGAAGGGCAGGATATGGCTGCGCTCCACGCCGGCCTTGCAGGCCTTGACGCAGTGCTGCAGGTAAAACGCGGTGTCGGTGGGGCGCTCGCCGTTGGGCAGGGTGGCCAGCAGCTTTTCGGCGGCGGCCAGCGGCAGCTCGGTGTCTATGGGGTTGTCTTCGCTCTCGGGCTGGTCGTGGTGTATGCGGATGCCCGGGATTTCGGTCAGGAAGATCAGCTTGTCGGCCTGCATGGCGATGGCCACCGAGGTGGCGACCTCTTCCATGGTCAGGTTGAAGGCTTCGCCGGTGGGCGAGAAACCGAAGGGCGAGAGCAGCACCATGGCGCCGAAGTCCAGCACCCGGCCTATGGCGGCGGTGTCGACCTTGCGCACCAGTCCGGAGTGCTTGAAGTCCACGCCGTCCAGGATGCCGACCGGCCGCGCGGTGATGAAATTGCCCGAAATTACCCGCACCGTGGAACCGGCCATGGGGGTGTTGGGCAGGCCCTGGCTGAAGGCCGCCTCGATTTCATAACGCAGTTGGCCGGCGGCTTCCTGGGCGCTGTCGAGGGCCACTTCGTCGGTGATGCGCATGCCGTGCGAATATTTGGCCGCATGGCCCTTGGCCTTGAGCTGCTCGTTGACCTGCGGGCGAAAGCCGTGCACCAGCACGATCTTCACGCCCATGCTCTGGATCAGCGCCAGGTCCTGGGCGATGTGCTGCAGCTTGCCGGCGGCGATCGCTTCGCCTGCGAGGCCCACGACAAAGGTTTTGCCGCGGTGCGTGTGGATATAGGGTGCGACCGAGCGGAACCAGGGCACAAAGGTGAAATTGAAGACGGCGGACATGGGCGCGCTTTCGGGTTCTAAAGGGCGGGGCGGGAGCAGCCGGGGCGAGGCGGTCGGAGGCGAAACCCGGCTTCCTGGCGCTGCTTTCCCCGGCAAACGGAAAAGTCCAGTGAGTGTAAGGGAGACAGCCTGCCGTCTGAAGGTACGGGCGGCGAGCGGCGTACCCCCTTTTGGGGCTGGTGAAACCGGGTCCGGCAGGTTAAGGTCAGGGTGTTATGGATAAATATGCGATCGGGTTCTGGGGTTGCTATTTCGGGTCGGCCGGCCTGATGCTGGCCGGGTCCGTATTTGCTTATCTGCGGTCCCTGCGGCGCATTGCCGTCAATGCCGCCGCCTCGGCCCTGGCCTCGACCTTTTTTGTGGTGGCTTTCCTGGGCGGCCTGCCTATCGCCGACACCGCCATCCTGGACCGCTTCCTGGCTCATGTGGCCAGTCTGGTGTCGGTGCTGCTGGCTTACCTGCTGTTTTCGATCCTGGGCATCTTGCGCGGCCCCTCGTCCCAGCGGCGCGCCTTGCTGCTGCTGGCAGGCGTCGCCGGCGGGGTGATTGCGCTGGGCTGGGCGCTCAGCCCGCAGCAGTCCCTGATGCTCAGCCTGGCCGGGGCCGCGCTGATGGGCTTTGCGGCGCTGGTCCTCAGCCTGCGCAGCGCATTGCGCGGCGACCGCCTGGCCTGGGTGGCGGTGGCCGGCGTGGTTTTCATGCTGGTTGCCATCGCCGGCCTGAGCTGGGCGGCGCTGGACCGCGCCCACGTGCCCTGGCAGGCGCATGCCGTCAGCGCGCTGGCGGGTACCGCCTACCTGGCCACCATGGCCTCCGTGCTGTGGATCCGCTACTCCTACCTGATCGAGCTGAACCAGGCCCTGGCCTACGGCCCCAGCTACGACCCCGTCACCCGCATGCGCTCCAACAGTGAAACCAACAACATGCTGAACACGGTGTTCAGGCACTACCGCGACCAGCCGGTGCCTATGGGCGTGATCGTGGTGTCCGTCGCCAACCTCTACGTGCTTGAAAAACTCTACGGGCTGGCGGCCGTCAACCATGCGCTGTTTGTCTGCGCGGGGCGGCTGCGCCGCACCGTGCCGGCGCATGTCGAGATGGGGCGCCTGGGCGAGGACGGGTTTTTGCTGCTGATGCGCAACTGCCACCACAGCGGCGACCTGATCCACCTGGCGCGCCGTGTCCAGGCTGCCCTGGCGCGCAGCGTGACGCTCAACACCGGCGCGGAGGCCGGCACGTCCGTTGCCCAGCAGACACGCTGGGAAGCTGAAGCCGGGATCGGCGTGCTGCGGGTGTCCAAAAGCGACGCGAGAGCCTCCACGGCGGTGGGCCTGGGGCGCGGCATGTCGCGCGCGGCGCTGGGCTACCCGAGCCGCATCGCCTGGTTTGACGAAACCAGCGGCGAAATCGTCGACATGCCGGTGCTGGCGGCCTGAACGGGCCGGCGCGTCAACCCCGCGGGCGCGGCGCCTTCCGGAACAGCCGATAATTGGCGGCTTTGGCCGTCCCGGTCTGCGTCCTTATTTCCTGCTTCTCCCCTTGTCGTCTCCCGCTTTGACCCCCCTGACCATTACCTTTCCCGAATCGCTGCCGGTCTCCGGCAAGCGCGATGAGATCACCGCCGCGATGGCGGCCCACCAGGTTGTCATCGTCTGCGGCGAGACCGGCTCGGGCAAGACCACCCAGCTGCCCAAGATCGCGCTGGCCATGGGGCGCGGCAAGCTCAACTACCCGCCGGGGCAGGGCCGGCTCATAGGCCACACCCAGCCGCGCCGCATCGCCGCCTCCAGTGTGGCCAAGCGCATTGCCGAGGAACTGAAAACCCCGCTGGGCGATGTGGTGGGCTACAAGGTGCGCTTCCAGGACCGGCTCTCGCGCGACGCATCCGTCAAGCTCATGACCGACGGCATCCTGCTGGCCGAGACGCAGACCGACCCGCTGCTCAAGGCTTATGACACCATCATCATCGACGAGGCCCACGAGCGCAGCCTGAACATCGACTTCCTGCTGGGCTACCTGCGCCAGCTGCTGCCGCGCCGGCCCGACCTCAAGGTGGTCATCACCTCGGCGACCATCGATGCGCAGCGTTTTGCGGACTACTTTGCTTCCTCCAAAGGGCCGGCACCCGTGATCATGGTGTCGGGCCGCATGTTTCCGGTCGAGCAGCGCTACCGGCCGTTTGAAGAGTCGCGCGAGCATGACCTGAACGACGCCATCGCCGACGCGGTCGACGAGCTCTGGCTGAGCCCGCACAGCGCGGGCGACATTCTGGTGTTTTTGCCGGGCGAGCGCGAAATCCGCGAGGCGGCCGACCATTTGCGCAAGCACCTGGCGCACCAGCCGCTGACGCGCAACGCCGAGGTGCTGCCGCTGTTCGCGCGCCTGAGCCAGGCCGAGCAGGACCGCATCTTCGACGGCCACAGCGGCCGGCGCATCGTGCTGGCGACCAACGTGGCCGAAACCTCGCTGACCGTGCCCGGCATCCGCTATGTCATCGATGCCGGCACCGCGCGCGTCAAGCGTTACAGTTTCCGCAACAAGGTCGAGCAGCTCATGGTGGAGCCGGTGTCGCAGGCCGCGGCCAACCAGCGTGCCGGCCGTTGCGGCCGCGTGGCCGACGGCATCTGCATACGCCTGTACGACGAGAAGGACTTCCAGGGCCGGCAGCCTTTTACCGACCCGGAAATCCTGCGCAGCTCGCTGGCCTCGGTGATTCTGCGCATGAAGGCGCTGCACCTGGGCAATGTCGAGGAGTTCGCCTTCATCGAGCCGCCGCAGCGCCGCGCGATTGCCGACGGCTACCAGCTGCTGGCCGAACTGGGCGCGGTGGACGAGGACAACGAACTCACCGGCGTCGGCCGTACGCTGGCCAAACTGCCGCTGGATCCGCGCGTGGGCCGTATGATTCTGGAAGCCAAAGATCGCGGCGCGCTGGACGAGGTGCTGGTGATCGCGAGTGCGCTCAGCGTGCAGGACGTGCGCGACCGGCCCATGGACAGACAGGCCCAGGCCGACCAGCAGCACGCCAAGTTCGACGACGAAAAAAGCGAGTTCAGCGGCTACCTGAAGCTCTGGAAATGGCTGGGCGACGCGCGCGGCGGCCACGGGACCGATCACAAGCTCTCGAACCGCCAGTACGAGAACCTGCTGCGCGAGAACTACGTCAACATCCGCCGCGTGCGCGAGTGGCGCGACATCCATTCGCAGCTGCATACGGTGGTGGGCGAACAGAAATGGGTGCTGAACGACAAGCCCGCCAGCTATGAGCAGTTGCACTTGTCCATGCTCTGCGGCCTGCTGGGCAACATCGGCTGCAAGAGCGACGAGGAAGACTGGTACCTGGGTGCGCGCGGCATCAAGTTCTACCGCCACCCCGGCGCGCGCCTGAGCAAAAAGCCGGGCCGCTGGATCGTGGTGGCCGAACTGGTGGAAACCACGCGCCTGTTCGGCCGTGGCATCGCCAATATCGACCCGGCCTGGATAGAGCAGGTGGCCGGCCATTTGCTCAGCAAGCAGCTGCTGGACCCGCACTGGGAGAAAAAAGCCGCGCAGGTGACGGCGCTTGAGCGTGCCACTCTCTACGGTCTGGTGGTCTACAACGGCCGGCGCGTGAATTTCGGCCGTGTCGATCCGGTGACGGCGCGCGAGATTTTCATCCGCGAGGCGCTGGTCGCCGGCAACTGGGACACCAAGCTGCCTTTCCTGGCCGCCAACCTGAAGCTGATCCAGCAGGTGCAGGACCTGGAGCACAAGGCCAGGCGGCAGGACGTGCTGGTCGATGAAGAACTGATCTACGCCTTCTACGACCAGCAACTGCCGGCCGAGGTGCACAGCGGCGCGAGTTGCGAGCACTGGTACAAGGCGGAGTCCAAAAAGCAGCCCAAGCTTTTGTTGCTGACCCGCGAGGAGTTGATGCGCCACGAGGCGGCCGGCATCACCACGCAGTCTTTCCCCAAAACCCTGCGCATGGGTGGTGTGGACTGTGTGGTGACCTACCTGCACGAGCCCGGCGATGCGCGCGACGGCTTGACCGTCGACGTGCCGCTGTTCGCGCTCAACCAGGTCAACGAAGAGCGCTGCGAGTGGCTGGTGCCCGGCATGCTCAAGGACAAGGTCCAGGCGCTGATCAAGACCCTGCACCAGCGCCCGCGCTCACGCCTGGTGCCGCTGCCCGACACCGCCGCCCGCATGACGGAGCAACTGCTGCAACCCGAAGTGTTCGGCAGCGGCTCGCTGACGGATGCGGTGCTCAAGCTGGTGCGCGACGCGACCTCGCTGGACGTCAAGCGCAACGACATGAAGCTGGACATGTTGCCGCCGCACCTGTTCATGAATTTTCGCGTGGTCGACGAGCACGGCCGGCAACTGGGCGCGGGCCGCAACCTGGGCGCGCTCAAGGGCGAGCTGGGTTCGCAGGCGCGCGGTGCCTTCCAGGCGTTGGCCGGGCTGAAGAACCTCGCGAAAGCGCCTGAGCCGGTTGCCGGCCCGGACACAAGCCGGCCGGCTACACAGGCCGGACGTACACAAACCGCTCCGGAAAAAACCACGGTCAAGGTCGCGGAGCGTTACACGGGCTGGAGTTTTGGCGAACTGCCGGAACTCATGGAAATCCGCAAGGGTTCCCAGACGCTGATCGGTTTCCCGGCACTGATCGATTTGGGCGATGCGGTCACCATCGAGGTGTTCGATGAACCCGATGCGGCGGCCGCCAAGCACCGCGCAGGTTTGCGCCGGCTGTTCGCGCTGCAGATCAAGGACGCGCTGAAGTACCTTGAGAAAAACCTGCCCGAGCTGCAAAAGATGGCCACGGCCTACATGCTGGTGGGCCGCGCTGCCGACAACTCCGGCGGCGGCACGCTGGAAGAGCTGCGCGAGCAGATCATCGAGGTCGCACTGGACCGCGCCTTTCTGCTCGATCCACTGCCCACGAACGAAGGCGAGTTCAAGAAACGCATTGACGACGGGCGCGGCCGCCTGACCCTGATCGCCAGCGAAGTGGCGCGGCTGGCGGCGGGCATTCTCACCGAATTCGCCGTGGCCCAGCGCAAGATCAAGGACAGCAAAAACGCCGCTGAAGCCGCTGCGGACGCCGCCCAGCAGCTGCAGCGCCTGGTGCCCAAGCGTTTCCTGACGGCCACGCCTTACACGCAATTGCAGCATTTCGCGCGCTACCTGAAGGCCATCACCTTGCGGCTGGAGAAATGGCGCGCCGACCCGGCACGCGATACCACGCGCCTGGCCGAACTGCGGCCGCAGGAGCAGCGCTACTGGCGCCTGGTGGCCGAACGCAAGGGCGCGGTCGATGCGCGCATGCAGGAGTTCCGCTGGCTGCTGGAAGAACTGCGTGTGAGCTTTTTTGCACAGGAGCTGCGTACGCCTCAGCCGGTCAGTATCAAGAGATTGGAGAAGGCCTGGGCTCAACTCAATAGTTGATCAGCCTTTTTCAGAACGCACAAAAAAATGGCCTTGCAATGCAAGGCCATTTTTCCTGGTGAGTCACCAGCGAACGATGCGGACTAAGTACTAGATGCGTCCCATCAGCAGCAGGATAACAAGAATCAGCACCACGAGGCCGATACCGCCGCTGGGCCCGTAGCCCCAGCTGCGACTGTGGCCCCAGGTGGGCAGGGCGCCGACCAGGATAAGGATCAAGACAATCAGCAGGATGAGCGAAATGGACATTTGGAAGCACTCCTAGTTATTGATGTGCATTCATTCTTATCCGGTACCGGGGGCGGACAAGCAGGAGGAGGGCGTGTCCAGCCGTCGGCAAGCACTGACAGCCTGCGCCTACAGGCCTACCGCTGATCTATACGCTGGTTATAGCTTTGCCAGGCGCTGCAACGCGGTGTTCAGGGTCTCGTCTTTTTTGGCGAAACAAAACCGCACTACGCGCTGGTCGAAGCCGTTGCCGTAAAAAGCCGACAAGGGAATGGCCGCGACACCGATCTCGGTGGTCAGCCATTTGCAGAATTCGGCTTCGTCGAGGTCGCTGACTTCAGAGATGTCTACGCACTGGAAGTAGCTGCCTTCGCTGGGCAGCAGTTTGAAACGAGTTTTGGCCAGGCCGTCCCGGAACAGGTCGCGCTTGCGCTGGTAGAAGGCCGGCAGGTCCAGGTAGGGCTGCTCGTCGGCCATGTAGGCGGCCAGGCCGTACTGCACCGGCGTGTTGACGGTGAAGACGTTGAACTGGTGCACCTTGCGGAATTCGGCGGTGAGGGGCGCGGGCGCGGCCACATAGCCGACCTTCCAGCCCGTAACGTGGTAAGTCTTGCCGAAGCTGCTCACGATGAAGGCGCGCGCGGCCAGGCCCGGAAAGCGCGCTGCGCTCTGGTGGATGCGGCTCTGGGCCGCGTCGAACACCATGTGTTCATAAACCTCGTCGCTGATCAGCAGCACCTCGGTGGGCGCCAGCAGGTCCTGCAGCGCGAGCATGTCGGCCTCGCTCCACACCGTGGCGCTGGGGTTGTGCGGCGAATTGACGATGATGGCGCGCGTGCGCGGCGTGATGGCCGCGGCGATCTTGCCGAAGTCGGGGCGGAAGGTGCCGGGCGTCAAAGGCACGCGAACCACCTTGCCGCCGGCCAGTTCGATGTTGGGCACATAGCTGTCGTAGCAGGGCTCCAGCACGATGACTTCGTCGCCGGGATGGACCACGGCCAGGATGACAGTGATGATGGCCTGTGTCGCGCCCGCGGTGATGGTGATCTCGCTGTTGGCGTCGTAGCGATGGCCGTAAAGTTTGGCCACCTTGGCCGAGATGGCCTCGCGCAGCACCGGCACGCCCGTCATGGGTGGGTACTGGTTCAGGCCCTGGGTCATGGCGCCGGTGACGGCGTTGACCAGTTGCGGGTCGCATTCAAAATCAGGAAAGCCCTGGCCCAGGTTGACGGCACCTTTTTCGGCCGCCAGTGTGGACATGACCGTGAAAATCGTGGTGCCGACGGCGGGCAGCTTGGTTTCGAGTTTGGGGGTGCGTTCGAGGGTGGTGGTCATGGCTTCAGGATGCGCTTCGGGGTGGATCAAATCTCGTAGTCGTTGACGCGGCCGGCCATGGCCTTGGTGATCAGGACGCGGTCCAGCTTGTCGCTGAGCAGCTCGGCGAATTTGTAGACGAAATTGCGCAGGTAGGCGCTGCGCTTGAAGGCCACGCGGGCCACGTTGATGCCGAACAGCGGGCCGGCCGGGATGGCGACCAGGTCGCTGTTGGTGCCGTCTTCCTTGATGGCCATTTCGGCCACGATGCCTACACCCAGGCCCAGGCGCACATAGGTTTTGATGACATCGGAATCTATGGCCTCCAGCGCGATGCGCGGCTGCAGGCGCTTGGCGGCGAAGGCCAGGTCTATCTTGGTGCGGCCGGTGAAGGACGGGTGGTAGGTGATCAGCGGCTCTTCGGCCAGGTCTTCCAACGTGATGTTTTCTTTTTTGGCCAGTGGATGGTCCACCGGGATCACCAGCATGTGCTGCCATTCGTAGCAGGGCAAGGTGACGAGGTCGTCGTACTGCGTCAGCGACTCGGTGGCAATGCCGATTTCGGCGACTTCGTCGAGCACCATGCGCGCCACCTGGTCGGGTGAGCCCTGATGCAGGCTGACGTTGACCTTGGGGAAGGCCTCGCGCAGCTTGGCGACCGGCTGCGGCAACACGTAGCGGGCCTGGGTGTGGGTGGTGGCGATGGACAGCGTCCCGCTGTCCTGGGCCGAGAACTGCTCGCCGATGCGGCGCAGGTTGCCGACCTCGCGCATGATGAGTTCTATGCTTTTGAGGACGTGCTCGCCGGGCTCGGTGACACGCTTGAGACGCTTGCCATGCCGCGCGAAGATTTCCACGCCGAGTTCTTCTTCCAGTTCGATGATGGCCTTGGACACGCCAGGCTGCGACGTATGCAGCGCTTTGGCGGTCTCGGTGAGGTTCAGGTTGCGCCGGATGGCCTCCTGGACGAATCGGAATTGGTGAAGGTTCATATGCGAATTCAGGCTAATTATTCACTTTATTATGCCTGTATTGCGCTAAAGCGGCAGGGCCGGCGGGCTTCAGGCCAAGGCGATCGCCGCCATCAAGGCCGTCAGTTCGGGGTGCTCCCCGGCGCTCGGCAGCAGCTCCACGGCGATGCCCGGATGACTGGCCTGAACCTGCCCTACCAGCAGCGGCAAGTCCTCGCGGGCATGCTTGCCCACGCCGAAGAACATCGGAAACACCCGGATGGCACGCACGCCGGCTGCGGCCAGTCCGGCCGCGGCTTCAGGCAACGTGGGCGCGCAAAGCTCGAGGTAGGCGCAGAGCACGGGCGTGCCGGGCGCGCTGGTGCGTATCCGGGCGGCCACGGCCTCGATAGGCGCGCGCCAGAGCGGGTCGCGCGAGCCGTGGGCCAGCAGGATGATGCCGCGCAATGGCGTGGCGGTCGTCGTCATGGGCATGCGCTAGCGCCGCAGCACCAGCCAGCCGAAAGCGCCCAGCGAAACGGCCATGTACAGCAGGCCGGGCGTGGCGGCCGCCAGCCAGGGCATCCAGTTGCGCAGGTTGCCGATGTAGCCGAACACGTTGTTGAGCAGGAAGAAGCTGATGCCTATCATGACCCCGGCAAATACATAACCCGCGATGCCGCCGGAGCGAAAGTGCAGGTAGGCAAAGGGCAGGGCCAGGATGACCATCACCAGGCAGCTCAGCGGGTAGAACACCTTTTTCCAGAATTCGATTTCATAGCGCTGGGCCGTCTGGCCGTTGGCGTCCAGGTGGCGCACATAGTTGAAGAGGTCTATGGTGCCCATGCGCTCGGGTTTGAGCAGCGCCACGGACACCATTTCGGCGCTGATTTCGGTGGGCCAGCGGAAGCTTTCAAGCACCGCGCGGTGGACCTTGGCGCTCTCCTGCGGCCTGGCCGCACTGGTCGCGCCGGGCACGGTGCCGACCTCGAATTCCGCGCGCGTGGCCTGCTGCAGCTGCCAGGCATCGCCGGCGGCAAAGCTCGCCAGCGGCGCCTGGGTGGTCGAGACGATCAGTCCCTTGTTGTTGAACTCGAACACCTGCACGCCCTGCATTTCGTTGTCGGGGGTGAGGGCCTTCACGTTGACCACGTAGGTGTTGTAGGCCTGCTTTTCCTTGAGCCAGGCGCCGGTCTGGCCTATGGTGATCTTGCTCTGGTAGCGCGCCTTGAGCAATTGGGCGGCCCGCTCGCTGGCGGGCGCCACGTAGTCGCCCACCACGAAGCTGAACACCACAAACAACGCGCCCAGGGCCAGCAGCAGCTTCAGTGCGCGCCAGGGGCCCAGGCCGCTGGTCCGCAAAATGGTGTATTCGGAGCTTTGGGCTAGCCGCGCCATGACGAAGATCGTGCCGATCAGCACCGAAATGGGCAGCAGTTCGTAAAGGTGGTTGGGCACCAGCAGGCCCACATACAGCAGCGCATGGCGGATCTGGTAGATCTCGCCGGCATTGATGCCGTTGCTTTTGCCGAGGTACTGGAGCTCGTCAACCAGGTCGAAAAAGAAGAACAAAGCAAGGAAGCCGAGCGCCACCAGGGCGATGGCGGCCAGCACTTCTCCGTAAATCAGGCGGCGTATGGTTTTCATGGCAACTCGCTGTCGGTATTGCGCACGGCCATGGGCGCGCGCCTGAGGGGCCGGGCGGGCCTGAGCACCCAGTTGAACTGCCGCTTGGAAAGCCAGGCCAGGCCCAGCAGCAGCACGCCTCCGTGCAGGGCCAGCAGGAAGTTGCTGAAGCTGATGAGGCCGACAAAAATCCAGCTTTGCCCGAGGTTGACCAGGTTGTTGTAGACCACGAAGGTCAGCAGCACAAAAATCATGTTGCCGCTGCGCCCGCCGCGCGGGTTCACGCTGGCCAGGGCCACGGCCAGCACGACGAAGTTGATGGAGGCCAGCGCCAGCCCGAGGCGCCAGGCCAGCTCACTGAGGTTGCCGCGGCTGGGCGCCTTGACGAGATCGCGGGTGGACAGCAGCTTGGCTTCCGGCGCGTTTTCGCTGAGCGGATTGGCGTCGCCGGTCTTGGTGCCGTACTCCTCGAAGTCGCTGATCTTGAGCGCCGGCTGGCCGATCACGTTTTCCAGGCGCTGCCCGTTTTCCAGCATGAGGAACTGGGCATCGTTCAGGGTCTCGATGCGGCCGGACCGCGCGGTGGTGATGGAGCTTTTGCCTTTTTCGGTGGCGGCGATGAACACGTTGTTGCTGGACCGTGCGCCCGCCAGGTCGCGGTCGATGAAGAACACGCGGTTGCCGCTAGACGACTCCTGGAACTGGCCGGGGGCGATGCGGTCAATGTCGCCGCGCTGTTCGTAGCGGCTTTGCATGTCCTTGGTTTGCTGGTTGGTCCAGGGCCAGACGAACAGCGCCATCAGCGTGATCACCAGCAGCACCGGCCAGGCAAAGCGGAACAGCGGCCGCAAAAAGCCGGCCAGCCCCTGGCCGCTGGTGAACCACACCACCATTTCGCTGTCGCGGTACATGCGCGACAAGGTGCTGACCATGGCGATGAAGAGCGAGAGCGTGAGGATGGTCGGCAGGCGGCCCAGCGCGGAGTAGGCCATGAAGAGCATGACGTCCTGCGGATTGATGAAACCACGCGAGGCCTGGCCCAGTGTGCGGATCAGCACGATGGTCATCACGATGGTGACCAGCACCACCAGCGTGGCGCCGAAACTGCGTGCCAGCTCTTTGCGAATCGAAGATTGGAATAACATTGACTGAATATCTGCTTTTGCTTTGTTTTATTTTTGTTTCACTTCGGTTTACCCACCAGACCCTGAATTATGGACTTTGAACTCAAAACTCTGACCCGCGCCCGTATTTGCAGCGAAAAAACCGACGCACTGATAGTGCTCGTGCCCCAGGACACGGGGGCCGGCAGCGATCCGCTGTCGGCACTGACGGCGCTGGCCATCAAGTCCGGGGACTTCGAAGCCAAGCCGGGCAAGCTGCTGGCCGCCTACCGCGCGCCCGGCATCGCCGCCACGCGCCTGGTGCTGGCCGGGGTGGGGGACGCCAGCCCTAAAAACATCCGCACCGCCGTCGCCGCGGCCCTGGGCGCCGTGAAAAACGGCAACACGCAGCGCGTGGTGCTGTGCCTGGACCTGCTGGACGCGCTGCAGGCCGAGGCCGTGCGCGCCGCCGTGACGGCCTGCGGCGATGCGACCTACGTTTACACCACCACCAAGTCCAAGGCCAGTCCCTCTAGGCTGCAGCGCGTGCTGATCGCCGTGGGCGATGCCGCGAGCGCCAAAGCGGCCAAAGCAGGCCTGGATAAAGGCATGGCCCTGCTCAAGGGCCTGGAGTTCGCCAAGGAATGGGCCAACCGGCCGGCCAACCATGCCACGCCGACCTTGCTGGCCGGCGCCGCCAGGGAACTGGGCAGGTTGCGCAATATCAAGGTCGAAGTACTGGGCCCTAAAGAGGTCGCCAAACTGGGCATGGGCTCCTTTATGGCCGTGGCCCAAGGCACGGCCGAGCCGCTGCGCTTCATCGTGCTGCGCTACGACGGTGCGGCCAAGACCGTGGCGCCTGTGGTGCTGGTCGGCAAAGGCATTACCTTCGACACGGGCGGCATTTCCATCAAGCCTGCCGCCGAGATGGACGAGATGAAGTTCGACATGTGCGGCGCCGCCAGCGTCCTGGGCACCTTCAGGGCCCTGGCCGAACTGCAGCCTGCCCTCAATGTGGTGGGCCTGATCCCCGCCTGCGAAAACATGCCGGGCGGCCGCGCCATCAAGCCGGGCGACGTGGTCACCAGCATGAGCGGGCAGACCATCGAGATCCTGAACACCGATGCCGAGGGACGCCTGGTGCTGTGCGACGCTTTGACTTACGCCGAGCGCTTCAAGCCCAGGGCCGTGGTCGACATCGCCACGCTCACGGGCGCCTGCGTGATCGCGCTGGGCGGCGTGCGCAGCGGGATGTTTTCGACCGACGATGCCCTGGCCGGGGCGCTGGCCCAGGCTGGTGAATCCTCCATGGACCTGTGCTGGAGGATGCCGCTGGATGACGATTACGCCGAAGGCCTGAAGACCAATTTTGCCGACGTCGCCAATGTGGCCGGCCGGGCCGGCGGTGCGATCACCGCGGCCAAGTTCCTGCAGCGCTTTGCGGCCAGCTTCCCCTGGGCGCACCTGGACATCGCCGGCACCGCCTGGAAAGGCGGCGCCGCCAAGGGCGCCACCGGCCGTCCCGTGCCGCTGCTGCTCGATTACCTGCTGGGCCAAGTCACATCAAGCCGGCCCAAAGCAGCCGCTAAACCCAAGGCTTCGGCAAAACCCAAGGCCGCCGCCAGAACACGGGCATGACCGAAATCGCCTTTCATTTCAACGTGCCGGACAAGCTGGCCTACAGCTGCCGGCTGCTGCGCAAGGCCTACCTGAGCGGGGCCAGCGTGGTGGTGACGGGTGAACCGGCGATGCTGGCCGAGCTGGACCAGCTGATGTGGAGCTTTTCGCCCGCCGAGTTTGTTCCGCACTGCCGGGCCGGGGCGGCTGAAAGCACCCTGGCGGTATCGCCTGTGGTGCTGGCTGAGTCACTCCAGGCCTGCCCCCACTATGGCGTGCTGGTCAACCTGGGACAGGGCATCCCGCCCGAGTTCGAGCGCTTTGAACGTTTCATCGAAGTGGTTGCGCAGGGCGACGAAGACCGCCTCGCCGCGCGCAGCCGCTGGAAGCATTACACCGACAGGGGTTATGCGATGAAACGGCATGACCTGGCCACGGCCGGGGAGGGTGCATGAACCGCCCGCCGCCTGCGCCGCCGCGCTTTGTGCCCACGCTGACGGAGGTCGTACGGCCCGTCGCGGCCCCCATGCCGGGCCCGAGCCCGGCCGGTGCAACGGCAGCGCCTCCGGTAGCATCCGCCGTCGCACCCATGGCCGCCCTGGCGGCTTCGCCGGACTTGCAGGAGCAGATGGTGCAGCGCGTGCTGCAGCGGGTGGACCTGATGCTGGACAGGCGTTTGCGCGAGGTGGTGGGCCAGCTCATTCTTGAACACACGCAAAGTCTGGCGCCGCGCCTTCGCGAAGAAATCGAGGGCGTCGTCCGCCAGTCCGTCAGCCAGGCTTTCGCGAATGAACGCACGCCGCCGGCGGCCGGCGGATAGGTCTCGCAGGTGACTGTTTGGATTCGCGAATTTTTCCCTTGCGGCAGCATCGCGGGCGCTGCTGAAACACGCGCTCACATAAGCCGATCTGCTCCCCGGGTAAACCCCCTTATCAGAAATTAACCTAGGGACGTTGCTATGGTGCGGGCCCGGAAATTGCGTTATGTTCGGCCCCGTTGAGTAAAAAAATTCGTTCTCAACCTTTAACGGTAATTTCCTAATCGGAGTGTTTTTATGCAAATGAAATTAAAACTGACAGTAGTGGCTGCCCTTGCTGCGGTGGCGGGTTTTGCTTCTGCCCAAGACGCAGTCGTCAAAATCGGCCATGTGGCACCGCTGTCCGGCTCGCAGGCCCATTACGGCAAAGACAATGAAAACGGCGTGCGCATGGCCATCGAAGACCTGAACGCGCAAAACGTGGTCATCGGCGGCAAGAAGGTCAAGTTTGAAATTGTTGCTGAAGATGACGCTGCTGATCCAAAACAGGGCACCGCAGCCGCACAAAAACTGTGCGACTCCAAAGTCGCCGGCGTGGTCGGCCACCTGAATTCCGGCACGACGATTCCTGCTTCCAAGGTTTACAACGATTGCGGCATTCCCCACGTCACGGGCGCTGCAACCAACCCCAACCTGACCAAGCCAGGCTACAAGACCACCTACCGCATCATCGCCAACGACAACGCCCTGGGCGCCGGCCTGGCTTTCTATGCTGCTGACGCACTGAAGCTGAAGAAGGTCGCCATCATCGACGACCGTACCGCTTACGGCCAAGGCGTTGCTGAAGTGTTCAAGAAGACGGCCCTGGCAAAAGGCATGACCGTCGTTGACGAACAGTTCACGACCGACAAAGCCACCGACTTCATGGCCATCCTGACCGCGGTCAAGGCCAAGGCTCCCGACGCCATCTTCTTCGGCGGCATGGACCCACAAGGCGGCCCGATGCTGCGCCAGATGGAGCAGCTCGGCATGAGCAACGTCAAGTACTTCGGCGGTGACGGCATCTGCACGGCCGAACTGGCCAAGCTGGCAGCCGGCGCCAAGACCATCAGCAATGTGGTCTGCGCTGAAGGCGGCGCTTCCCTGGCAAAAATGCCAGGCGGCGAAGCCTGGATGAAGCGCTACGAAGCCAAGTATCCGAAGCAGTTCCAGGTTTACAGCCCGTACACCTATGACGCGACCTTCGTCCTGGTTGACGCCATGAAGCGCGCCGGTTCCTGGGATCCAAAGGTCTACACCCCTGAGCTGATCAAGACCAACTTCAAGGGCGTAACCACCACCATCGCTTTTGAACCCAACGGCGAACTGAAGAACCCCGCCATCACCCTGTACGTCTACAAGGACGGCAAGAAATCCGCCCTGAACTGATCGTTCACCGCAGATAAAAAAGCCACCGCAAGGTGGCTTTTTTTTGCCCGTCTTTTGCTGAAGCCAGAAAGCGGAAAGCCTTGCCGGCTGAGGCTGAAACAAGGAATCGTGGAAACATTGCCCGCAAAAAGACAATGCGGGCAAACGAACTCTTTTTACCGAACCAGAATGGATTCAGGCGGGGTTTTTGTGCTTCCGATAGGAATAAAGGATGACAGTGACCTGCCTGGAATGCACAAAACCAATCCGGCGAGGTACCCGTGGATCAGGGCCACACGCGGCCCTTTCGATTGATGAGGCCCGGCGGATCAACCTTTTTCTGGAGACGTCAAATGGCTAAAACGCAAGCAACCCCGGGAATTCCTTCAGGTCTCAGCAGCACGGAAACCGCTGCCGAACAGCTCGTGGTTCTCACCGATGTTCTGGGGCGTAAATTGAAGATCAAGCCCATCGACATCCTCTACGAAAGCCAGCTCACGCGGATGTTCGGCACTGAAGCAGCGGCCAATCTCCCCTACATGATGGGCTTTGTCTATCCCGCTGCCTCGGTCTGCGAAATAGACGGCGTGCCGTATTCGCGTCCCGCCAGCCAGCAGGAAGTCGACGACGCCATTGAGCGCCTGGGCCGCGAAGGTTTTGCCGCATTTCTGCAGCACATGCAATCCGAAGTGGAGAAGATCAAGCAGATGGTGGAAGCCGACGTGGAAACAAAGCCGGAGTAGCCGGACTGGCGAACGTCAGGGTTCGATGTGAGACCAAAATGAAAAACGGGGCGCAAGGCCCCGTTTTCATTGACTCACTGGCGGAAGAGGCGGGATTCGAACCCGCGGTAGGTTTAACCCTACGCACGCTTTCCAGGCGTGTGACTTAAACCGCTCATCCACCCTTCCGCGAAGCCTTTGATTATAGCAGCGCCCAGGCCCGTCGACCGGGGAAATGCGCCATAAATGCACACGCTAATGAACGGCGCCCTGGAAGCGGTGTTTCTCCAGCTGGGCCAGGGTGACGAATTCCAGCGCCTTGCCGTGAGTGGACTCAAGGATGACGGGCGGCGCAAAGCCGGCTTCCAGCGCTTCCCGCCAGCGGTTGGCGCACAGGCACCAGCGGTCGCCCGGTTTGAGCCCGGCGAAGCGGTGGGCAGGCCGTGGTGTGCTCAGGTCGTTGCCGTGCAGGGCGGAAAACGCCAGGAATCCGGCGGTGACCCGCACGCAGACCAGGTGGGAGCCGAGGTCCGAGGCGTCCGTGTTGCAGCAGCCGTCGCGAAAGTAGCCGGTGAGCGGGTCGTAGGAACAGGGCACGAGGTCCGTGCCCAGGACGTTTTTTGCTGTCATGGCTTTCTCATAGCTGTTTTCCCGGCAGACCCGTATTACACCTTGTTGGCTTGCACCATCTTCATGGCGGAGCTGATGAGGGAACCGACTTCCGTCATGTTGCTGGGCACGATCAAGGTGGTCTTGGCGTCCTTGGCCACCTTGGAGTAGGCGTCCACCGCCTGCTGGGCGACCTTGAGCTGCACAGCCTGTTCGCCGCCGGGCTGACGGATGGCGGCGGCCACCATTTCGATGGCCTTGGCGTTGGCGTCGGCGACGGCCATGATGGCGGCCGCTTCACCCTGGGCGTTGTTGATGGCGGCCAGTTTTTCGCCTTCGGAGCGGGCGATGAAGGCCTCGCGTTCACCGGTAGCGATATTGATCTGTTCCTGGCGCCGGCCTTCCGAGGCGGCGATCAGCGCGCGTTTTTCGCGCTCGGCGGTGATCTGCGACTGCATGGCATGCAGGATTTCCTTGGGCGGCGTCAAATCCTTGATTTCGTAGCGCAGGACCTTCACGCCCCAGTTCAGCGCTGCTTCGTCAATGGCGGCCACAACCTGCGCGTTGATGATGTCGCGCTCCTCAAAGGTCTTGTCGAGTTCCAGCTTGCCGATGACGGAACGCAGCGAGGTCTGGGCCAACTGGGTGACGGCCACGATGTAGTTGGACGAGCCGTAGCTGGCGCGCATCGGGTCGGTGACCTGGAAATACAGGATGCCGTCGACCTGCAGTTGCGTGTTGTCGCGCGTGATGCAAACCTGGCTGGGCACGTCGAGCGGGATTTCCTTGAGGCTGTGCTTGTAGGCGACGCGGTCCACGAAGGGAATCAGCCAGTTCAGGCCGGGCGTCAGCGTTCCGGCGTATTTCCCCAGCCGTTCCTTGACCCAGGCATTTTGCTGGGGCACGACCTTGATGGCGCGGATGACGAAGATCATCCCGACGATGAAAACGATAAGTGCTACATAAGATGACATGTGATTCCCTCAGATTTTTTCTACGACCAGTTTGCTGCCAATGACTTCCCGGATACGGTGCGGACCCGCGGAGGGCGTTGCACCGGCCGCCTGCACGACCGCCCATTGCGCGCCGCGGTAGCGCACCAGCGCCGTACCGTCGGCCTGCCAGTCGTCGACCTGCACGGTCTCGCCGACATCCATGTTGACGTCCGGGTTGGTCCCGGGCGGCAGGGCTTCGGGGCCCCGGCCCCGGACAAAATGGGCAATGCCAACGGTGGCCGAGCCCACCACGGCCGCGGTGATCAGCTGCACGGACGTCGATGCGCCCAGGTGGGCGGCGACGGCAGCGGCCGCCAGCCCTACGGCCACCATCAGCAGGTAAAACGTTCCCGTCGCCAGTTCCACCGCGACGGCCACGCCGGCCAGCAGCCACCAGATCGTCGATTCACTCATGCATCCTCCTTTTGTAGGTCATCCGCTACATTTTGGGGCAATTAGACCCCAAGACAAGCGTAGCGCAACAATATGTCCTTACACTTCGCTGCTTGGAAAAAGCTTCCTATCACCGCTCGGGCTCAACCTGTCTATGCCTTTTGAGCGTTCCCCATGCCCTCCGACAGGTTCAGGGCGCCCTTGAACTGCTCTCCCCGTCATGAAATTCCGCTTTCCCATCGTCATCATTGACGAAGATTTTCGTTCCGAAAATACCTCCGGCCTGGGTATCCGCGCACTGGCGCAGGCCATTGAAAGCGAGGGCTTCGAGGTACTGGGCGTCACCAGCTACGGCGACCTCTCGCAGTTTGCCCAGCAGCAAAGCCGGGCCAGCGCCTTTATTTTGTCGATCGACGACGAAGAGTTCTCGCCCGGGCCCGATCTCGACCCCGCCGTGCTGAACCTGCGTACCTTCATCGAAGAGGTGCGCCGCAAGAACCTGGACGTGCCGATCTATGTCTATGGCGAGACCAAGACCTCGCGCCACATCCCCAACGACATCCTGCGTGAACTGCACGGCTTCATCCACATGTTCGAGGACACGCCCGAGTTCGTGGCGCGCCACATCCTGCGCGAGGCCAAGAGCTACCTGGAAGGCGTGCAGCCACCGTTTTTCAAGGCCTTGCTCGACTACGCCGAGGACGGCTCCTATTCCTGGCACTGCCCCGGCCATTCGGGCGGCGTGGCTTTCCTCAAAAGCCCCGTCGGGCAGATGTTCCACCAGTTCTTCGGCGAGAACATGCTGCGCGCCGACGTCTGCAACGCGGTGGAAGAGCTCGGCCAACTGCTGGACCACGACGGCGCCATCGGCGCCAGCGAGCGCAACGCCGCGCGCATCTTCAACGCCGACCATTGCTTCTTCGTGACCAACGGCACGTCCACCAGCAACAAGATGGTCTGGCACCACACGGTGGCGCCGGGCGATGTCGTGGTGGTCGACCGCAACTGCCACAAATCCATCCTCCACTCCATCATCATGACGGGTGCGATTCCGGTGTTTTTGAAGCCCACGCGCAACCACTTCGGCATCATCGGGCCGATTCCACAGAGCGAGTTCGAGCCGGAAGCGATCCGCGCCAAGATCGATGCCAACCCGCTGCTCAAGGGCGTGGACAGCAGCAAGGTCAAGCCGCGTGTACTGACGCTGACGCAGTCGACCTATGACGGCGTGCTCTACAACACCGAGACCATCAAGGGCATGCTGGACGGCTACATCGACAACCTGCACTTCGACGAGGCCTGGTTGCCGCATGCGGCCTTCCATCCCTTCTATGGCGCCTACCATGCCATGGGCAAAAACCGCATCCGGCCGAAAACCGCCGTGGTCTATGCCACCCAGTCCATCCACAAGCTGCTGGCCGGCATCAGCCAGGCCAGCCACGTGCTGGTGCAGGACTCGCAGAATGTGAAGCTGGACAGGCACCTCTTCAACGAGGCCTACCTGATGCACACCTCGACCTCACCGCAATACAGCATCATCGCCAGCTGCGACGTGGCCGCGGCCATGATGGAGCCGCCCGGCGGCACCGCGCTGGTCGAGGAAAGCATCGCCGAGTCGCTGGATTTCCGCCGTGCGATGCGCAAGATCGACGAGGAATACGGTGACGACTGGTGGTTCAAGGTGTGGGGGCCGGACAAGCTGGTCGAAGAGGGCATCGGCGAAGCCCAGGACTGGATCATCAAAGGCGAATCCCGCAGCGCCAAAACGGCCCGCAATGGCGCCAACAACTGGCACGGCTTCGGCCAGATGGCGACTGGCTTCAATATGCTGGACCCGATCAAGTGCACCATCGTCACGCCGGGCCTGGACCTGAACGGCAAGTTCGCGAAGACCGGCATCCCGGCCAGCATCGTGACCAAGTTCCTGGCCGAGCACGGCGTGATCGTTGAAAAAACCGGCCTCTACAGCTTCTTCATCATGTTCACCATCGGCATCACCAAGGGCCGCTGGAACACGCTGCTGACGGCGCTGCAGCAGTTCAAGGACGACTACGACAAGAACCAGCCGATGTGGCGCATCCTGCCGGAGTTCTGCCAGAAGTACCCAAAGTACGAGCGCATGGGCCTGGCCGACCTGTGCCAGCACATCCATACGCTGTACGCGAAGTACGACATTGCGCGGCTGACGACCGAGGTCTACCTGAGCGACCTGGCGCCAGCCATGAAGCCCAGCGACGCCTATTCCCACATCGCCCACCGCACGACGGAGCGGGTCGAGATCGACCACCTGGAAGGCCGCATCACTGTGGGCCTGGTCACGCCGTACCCACCGGGCATCCCCCTGCTGATTCCGGGCGAGGTCTTCAATAAACGCATCGTCGACTACCTGAAGTTCTCGCGCGAATTCAACGCCCAGTGCCCGGGTTTCGAGACCGACATCCATGGACTCGTCGAAGAGGTCGATGCCAAAGGCAAGACCCGCTACTACGCCGACTGCGTCAAGAAATAGACCCGGTGGTAGGCCCGGAGCCGGGTACGCACTCGCCCGGCTTAAAGGGCGTCGTCCCGCACCCGCATGAAGCTCGCGAAGCGCGGAATGCCGCTGTCGTTCAGGCCGCGAAAACGGTAGGTGACGGTGCTGCCCACGGGCGGCGGGTTCTGGCGCAACTCGTCGCTGAGGCCGCTGCCCAGCTTGAAACGCTGGCCGGTCTTGCCGTCTGCGCCCGGAATTTCCACCAGCAGCGCCCCCACCATGCCCGCGTATTTTCCCTGGCCGGGGAGGTGCGCCACCACGCGGGCCTCGTTGTCTTCATGCGGCTTGGCCTTGAGCAGGTCGTCGCTGCGCTGGCCTTTGTAAAACGACGCCCCCCGGTGCAGCATCAGGCCTTCGCCGCCATGCTTGACGGTGGTGGCCAACAGCGCCTGCAGGGCCGCATGGTTGACCACCTTGGACTGCGCCACGGCGTGCACCCAGGGCTGGTCGATACGGCTCACCACCCCATTCAGCGCGGGAATGCGTTCGCTGAACGGGCCGCCTTGCGCCGGCAGGTCGAACACCATGAAACGCATGGCCCGCCAGGCCGCCGCGTCCGGGCTTTGCTGGCGCACGGTGGACACCGCCCGGGAAAACTGGCCGTGGCCTGCCCACAGCTCGCCGTCCAGCGGCACCTTGGGCCAACCGGCCGTGAACCAGGCCGGCGCGGCGATGCGTTCTCCGCCACGGGTCAGCAGCTTTTCACCATCCCAGTAGCCACGCACGCCGTCGTATTTTTCGCTGACCCAGTAGTCGGGCACGGAGGTGCCTGGGCGATAGACCTTGGCGAGCATCAACTCCGGCGCCTGCGGGGCAGCCGCCAAAGCCAGGGCCGAGGTGGGCAGGGCGGGCGTCAACAGGCCTGCGAGGACCAGCAGCAGGTGTAGCGCCTTGAGGCGAAAAAAAGTCGCTGGCGCCAAAGCGCTGGAGGAAGGGGGTTGGGATGGATGCTGGGTCGCCATGGTGTTGTTGACTTTAAGCTGTATGAATGTACAGTCTATAGTCCCGTGCCGGACGCCGCAAGCGTCTCTTCAGCAAACTGTTGAGGGCGCGCCACATGCGCGTGGCTCCTTCCAGATTATTGAGAAAAAAGGATGCAAAACATGACTCACCAAGGAAGCTGCCACTGCGGAAGGATTGCCTTCGAGGTTGAAGGCCAACCCACCAGCGCGCTGGCCTGCAATTGCTCCATGTGCTCGCGCAAGGGATCGCTGCTCTGGTTTGTTCCGCGCGAGCAGTTGCGCCTGCTGACTCCCGACGAGAACGCCAGCACCTATTTGTTCAACAAGCACCTCATCCGCCACCGGTTTTGCCCCACCTGCGGCATCCACCCTTATGGCGAGGGCACAGGCCCGGATGGCAAGCGCATGGCGGCCATCAACCTGCGTTGCGTGCAGGATCTGGATCTCGCCGCGATTCCCATCCAGCACTTCAACGGGCGGGATTCCTAGCCAATAATCATCAGACCCGAAGCCGCCTGCGCGCGGGCTTTATCCCGTGGACTTTTCACCCCGAGGAACCATGACCTCCAGCGATATTGAATCCATAGAGCGAGCCACCCTGGCCGCGGTGTCTCCCGAAGCCGTGGAGGAATTCCAGGGCTGGCTTTTGCCTTTTGACAGCGGCACCGTCAGCCGGGCCCACAGCGCCGTGCCGCTGCGCCACCTACCGGCCGACGAGGGCCTGGTCGACCAGGTCGAAGCGCGTTATCGGGCGCGCGGCCTGCGCACGGTGTTCCGCCTGGCAAATGAGGCCTGCTTCGACGGCCTGCGGCAGGAACTGGCGCGGCGCGGCTACCAGGCCGGGAAACCGGTGCTGGTCCAGGTGGCGACTGTCCAGGCCATGCGCGCGGCCAGTGCGGCCGAGCCCGCCGAGACCGCCGATGCGCCCGATGCCGCGTGGGCGGCGCTGTTCCTGGCCGAAGGTTTTGATCCGGTGGACGGCGCCAGCCGCGTCAAGGCCTTGAGCCGCGCCCGCGGCTCGGTCTATGCCAGCGTCCGCGAGAACGGCAAAACCGTGGCGGCAGGCGCCGGCGCGTTCAGCCATGGCTGGTCCAGCGTGCACGGCATGCGCACCGACCAGGCTTGCAGGGGCAGGGGACTGGCCGGGCGCGTGCTGGCGGGGATCGCCGGCGTGGCGGAGCAGCGCGGCATCACACGGGCGTTTTTGCAGGTCGAAGACGTCAATGCCGCGGCGCTGGCGCTGTACCGGCGCGCGGGTTTTGCATCCGTCTGGAGTTACGACTACTGGCGGCAGCCCTAAGCAGCCGGGGCCGTCAAGGCTTCAGGCCGCTTCGGCGGGCTCGGCGATGCCGCCCACGACGTGGCTGAAACCGCCGTCGACATAGGTGATCTCAGCGCTCACGCCGCCGGCCAGGTCGCTCAGCAGGAAGGCCGCCACATTGCCCACGTCCTCAATCGTCACGTTGCGGCGTATCGGCGAGGCCTCGGCGACCACGCTCAAAATCTTGCCGAAGCCCTTGATGCCGCTGGCCGCCAGGGTTTTGATGGGGCCGGCGCTGATGCCGTTGACGCGCATGCCCTTGGGGCCCAGCGACTCGGCCAGGTAGCGCACCGAGGCTTCCAGGCTGGCCTTGGCCAGGCCCATGGTGTTGTAGTTGGGAACGGTGCGCACGGCACCCAGGTAGGTCAGCGTGAGCAGCGCGGATTTTTTGTTCAGGTAGGGCAGGGCGGCCTTGGCCATGGCCGGAAAGCTGTAGGCGCTGATGTCGTGGGCGATCTTGAAGCCCTCGCGCGACAGGCCGTCCAGGAAGTCACCGGCGATCGCCTCGCGCGGCGCATAACCGATGCTGTGCACAAAGCCGTCAAACGTCGGCCAGGTCTGGGACAGGTCGGTGAACAGCTTGGCGATCTGCGCGTCGTCGCCGACGTCGCAGTCAAAAATCAGCTTCGAGTCGAAGTCGGCGGCGAATTCCGTGATGCGGTCCTTGAAGCGCTCGCCCACGTAGCTGAAGGCCAGTTCGGCGCCCTGCGCGTGGCAGGCCTTGGCGATGCCGTAGGCGATGGAGCGGTTGGACAGCACGCCCGTGATCAACAGTTTTTTGCCAGTGAGGAATCCGGTGTGTGTCGCCATGCAGGTGCTCCAGTAAATATGCTGAGGGCGGGCGGGCAGGGGGCGCCAGATATGCGCGCCGGAAATTTGCCGACCCAAGTAGTGCAGAATTGTCGCATGCGAAGTTTGCTGGTCTGGGTCCTGCTGGGAGTTTCATTGCCATCGTGGGCCGCGCACGGCTACGCGCTCTGGGGCGACCTCAAATACCCCGTCGGCTTTGCCCATTTCGATTACGTCAATCCCGCGGCGCCCAAAGGCGGGGACCTGCGCCTGGTCAGCAACCTGCGCTATTCGACCTTCGACAAATACAACCCCTTCACCATCAAGGGCTCGGCGCCGGCCTACCTGTCGACGTTGATGTTCGATTCACTCCTGGCCGGCTCCATGGACGAGACCGCCGCGGGCTATGGCCTGCTGGCCGAGGATGTGGAGGTCGCGCCCGATAGGCTGAGCGTGGTGTTCCGCCTGCGGCCGCAGGCAAAGTTCCATAACGGGACGCCGGTGGAGGCCGCGGACGTCAAGCACAGCTACGATACGCTGATAGGCCCTTACACTTCGCCCGGTTACAAGACAGCGCTGGAGGACGTGGCGGGTTGCGACGTGATCGACGCGCGCACGGTGCGTTACCGGTTCAAGAAGCCCTACCGCGAACTGCCCCTGACGGTTGGCGGCCTGCCGGTGTTCAGCCGCGCATGGGGCGTGGTGAACGGCAAGCCCAAGCGCTTCGACGACGTCGTGATGGACGTGCCCATCGGCAGCGGGCCTTACAAAATAGGCCCGGTGCGTTTCGGCAAGGACATCACCTATGTTCGCGATCCCAACTACTGGGCCCGCGATTTGAACGTGCGGCGCGGCGGCTACAACTTCGATCGCATCACCGTGAAGATCTACAAGGACAGCACCGCGCGGCTGGAGGCCCTGAAGGCGGCCGAGTTCGACATGATGAGCTTTTACTCGGCCGGCGACTGGGCACGCCGTGTAACGGGCAAGCGCTTCGATTCGGGCGAATTGGTCAAGCAGGAATTCCAGCACCGCCAGCCGTCCGGGTTCCAGAGCTATGTGCTCAACAGCCGCAAGCCCATGCTCTCCGACCCGCGTGTGCGCGAGGCCCTGGACCTGGCTCTGGACTACGAATGGATGAACCGGCAGTTGTTCTACAACGGCTATCCGCGCGTGAAAGACCTGTTCGGCAACACGGACTGCGCCGCCACCGGCCAGCCATCACCGGACGAGCTGGCTCTGCTGGAACCCTTGCGCGCCAAAGTGCCTGCCGCGGTGTTCGGGCCCATGTACCAGCCGCCCGAAACGACCGGCGAAGGCCAGTCGTTGCGCAACAACCTGCGCAAGGCACAGGCCCTACTCAAGGATGCCGGTTGGACCTACCGCGACGGCGCGCTGCGCAATGCCAAGGACGAGGCCATGGTGCTCGACTACCTGGACAGCCGTGACACGGGCATGCGCACCGTTGGGCCCTGGATGCGCAACCTGGAAAAGCTGGGCATCACGCTGCGCTTCTCGCCGGTTGACTTCGCGCTCTACCAGCAGCGGCTGGACAAATTCGAGTTCGACATCACGACCATTAACTTCCCGGGCACGCACGACCCGGGCCAGCAACTGAGCGACATCTTCGGCAGCAAGGCGGCCGACACTGAGAGTTCGGGCAATTACTTCGGCGTCAAGAGCCCGGCCGTGGATGCACTGGTCACCGCGGTGGTCAGCGCCAGGACCAAGGCCGAACTGATCCCGGCCTGCCGAGCGCTGGACCGTGTGATCATGCATAGCCACTACCTGATCCCCCAGTGGACGCTGACGTCTCACCGCGTCGCCTACAACGGCTGGCGGCTGGGCTTCAAGCCGCCGATGCCGCCCTATGCCGGGGCGGAAGACTGGGTGATGATGGCCTGGTGGGCCAAACCTGCACCCCAAGGAAAATAAGCAACATGCTCGCCTACGTCGTCAAACGCCTGCTGCTGATGATCCCCACTTTGCTGGGCGTTCTGCTGATTACCTTTGCCGTCGTCCAGTTCGTGCCTGGCGGACCGGTGGAGCAGTATCTGTCGGATGCCAAAGGCGGCTTCGGCGGCGTGGAGTCGGGTGGCTCCAGCTACCGTGGTAACCAGGGTGTGGATCCCAAGCGGCTGGAGGCAATCAAGGCCCTGTATGGTTTCGACAAACCGGCCCACGAGCGGCTGGTGCAGATGCTGGGCCAGTTCGCGCGCTTCGATCTAGGCAAGAGCTTTTTCCAGAACAAGGATGTGTGGACGCTGATCCTCGAGAAGCTGCCGGTGTCCATCAGCTTGGGATTGTGGACTTTTTTCATCAGTTACGGCGTGGCCGTGCCCTTGGGCGTGGCCAAGGCGGTGAGGGCGGGGAGCAAGTTCGATCTGATCACCACCTTGCTGATCCTGGTAGGTTATGCCATTCCGGGCTTTGTGCTGGGCGTTGTGTTGCTGGTGATCTTTGGCGGCCAGTTGCAGTGGTTTCCGTTGCGCGGGCTTACGTCGCCCAACTGGGACGAGCTCAACTGGGGCGCGAAGATCGTGGACTACCTCTGGCACATCACGTTGCCGGTGACGGCCATGGTTTTCGGCAGTTTCGCGGTGACCGCCATGCTGACCAAGAACTCGTTCCTGGAGGAGATTCGCAAGCAATATGTGTTGACCGCGCGCGCCAAGGGCCTGGCCGAAAACCGCGTGCTTTGGAAGCATGTGTTTCGTAATGCGCTGATTCCCATCATCACGGGATTTCCCGGTGCGTTCATCGGGGCGTTCTTCACGGGGTCACTGTTGATCGAAACGCTGTTTTCGCTGGATGGCCTGGGCTTGCTCAGCTACGAGAGTGTGATCCGGCGCGACTATCCCGTGGTGCTTGGAACCCTTTATCTGTTCACGTTGATAGGGCTTTTAACCAAGCTGATCAGCGACCTCTCTTACGTACTGGTGGACCCTCGTGTCAAATTCGACTAGCACTGGCGCCTCCACGCTTGCGGGGGGTGTTGCCTCTGGGGGCGGTCCGGCGGCGCTCCACGTCAGCCCCGCCCGTCGCGCCTGGCGGCGATTTCGCCGCAACCCGCTGGGTTTCTGGAGTCTGGTGATCTTCAGTGCGATGGTGGTGCTCAGCCTGTTCGCCGAAGTCATCTCCAACGACCGGCCGCTGATCGTGCGCTACGAGGGGGCCATCTATTTCCCCATCGTCAAGGACTACTCGGAGCAGACCTTCGGCGGTGATTTCCCCGCGCCCGCCGATTACCTGGACCCCTTCATCCGCGACCGTATCACGAGCGGCGGCAACTGGGCGATCTATGCGCCCAACCCTTACGGCCCCAAGACCCTGAACTACTTCGCCAAGTCCCCCAGTCCGGCCGCGCCCACGCGCGATAACTGGTTCGGCACCGATGACCGGGGGCGTGACCTGCTGGCACAACTGATCTACGGATTTCGCGTCAGCGTTCTCTTCGGACTGGCGCTGACCGTGACCGGCACGGCGCTGGGCATCCTGGCGGGTGCGGTACAGGGGTATTTCGCGGGTAAGACCGACCTGGTGATGCAGCGCCTGATCGAGATCTGGAGCGCGATGCCCGCACTCTATTTGCTCATCATCTTCAGTGCCATCTTCGCGCCCAGCATCGCGCTGCTGCTGATCCTGTTGTCGGTGTTCGGCTGGATGGATCTGGCCGACTACGTGCGCGCGGAGTTCCTGCGAAACCGGCAGATGGACTACGTGCGGGCGGCCAGGGCTCTTGGCGTGGGTAATTGGCAGATCATGTGGCGCCACATCCTGCCCAATAGCATGACCCCGGTCGTGACCTTCCTGCCGTTTCGCATGAGCGGCGCAATCCTGGCGCTGACCTCTCTCGATTTCCTCGGCCTGGGTGTGCCGCCAGGCACGCCTTCACTCGGCGAACTGCTGTCCCAGGGCAAGAACAATATTGACGCCTGGTGGATTTCTCTTTCGACTTTTGCGGTGCTGGTCATAACGCTGCTGTTGCTCACCTTCATGGGTGACGCCCTGCGCGACGCCATGGATCCCCGGAAGGCCGACTGATGGCAACACCGCTGCTCGACGTCCAGAACCTGCGGATCTCGTTTGCGGGCAAGTCCGTGGTCCACGGCATCGACTTCTCCATCGCGCCCGGCGAAAAGCTGGCGCTGGTGGGCGAGTCCGGCTCGGGCAAGACGGTGACCGCGCTGAGCCTGCTACGGCTGGCGCAAAACGCCGCCGTGGCGGGGAAAGCCGTCTTCACTGGCGTGGATGCGGCCGATCGCACGGCCAGCGGGGCGCCGCCCAAGGCGCCCGTCGATTTGCTGTCCCTGTCGGAGGCATCCTTGCGCGGGATTCGAGGCCGTGACATCGCGATGATCTTCCAGGAGCCCATGACGGCGCTCAACCCGCTCTACAGCGTGGGTGACCAGATTGCCGAAGTGCTCCAGGTCCACAAAAGCCAGACTCGGGCCGAAGCGATGCGGGGTGCGATCGCCTTGCTGGCCGACACCGGGATTCCGGAACCCGAGCGCCGCGCCAATGCTTTGCCGCACCAGCTCTCGGGCGGACAGCGGCAGCGGGCCATGATCGCCATGGCGCTGGCCTGCCAGCCCCGGCTGCTGCTGGCCGATGAACCCACCACGGCGCTGGACGTCACCCTGCGCGGCCAGATCCTGGACCTGCTGGGCGAGCTGCAGCAGCGCAATGGCATGGCCGTGCTGCTGATCACCCACGACCTCAACCTGGTGCGCAAGTTCGCCGACCGGGTGGCGGTGATGGAAAACGGCCGTATCGTGGAGCAGGGCGCTGTCGCCGAGGTGTTCGCCCGGCCGCAGCACCCCTACACCCGCAAGCTGATCGACAGCAAGCCGCAGCGCGACGGGCTGGCGGCGGCCGGCGCCGCGGCGGATGCCGCCGTCACGATGACGGCGCAGCGGCTGCGTGTGGCCTATCCAGTGCCGATTCCCGGCATCCGGGGCTGGTTCCGGCGTGGTGAATTTGTGGCGGTGAAAGAAGCAAGTTTCCAGATCCAGGCCGGCAGGACGCTGGGCGTGATCGGCGAATCGGGCTCGGGCAAGTCCACCCTGGCGCTGGCCAGCCTGGGCCTGCTGCCTTTTTCGGGGCAGTTGCAGGCGGCCGGCCAGGCCTGGGGCAAGGAGGCCGCGCGCAACAAGGCCATGCGCCGCGCGGTCCAGGTGGTGTTCCAGGACCCGTTTTCCTCGCTGTCGCCGCGCATGACTGTCGAAGCCATCGTGGAGGAGGGCCTGCGCGTGCATGAACCCGGCCTGCCCGATGCCGGCCGGCGCGAGCGCGCCTTGCAGGCCCTGGCGGACGTCGGCATGACGGAAGCCCAGTTTCCGGGCCTGTTGCAGCGCTACCCACACGAGTTTTCGGGTGGACAGCGCCAGCGCCTGGCGATTGCCCGGGCGCTCATCGTCAACCCCAGCCTGCTGGTGCTGGACGAGCCGACCAGTGCGCTGGACGTGACCATCCAGAAGCAGGTGCTAGGCCTGCTGCAAAGGCTGCAGCGCGAACGCGGCCTCAGTTATCTGCTGATCACCCACGACGTCGACGTTATCCGCGCCATGGCGCATGAGGTCATGGTGATGAAGGACGGCGACGTGCTGGAATCCGGTTCGCTCGGCGAGGTGCTGGATTCACCGCGTCATCCTTACACACGGGTCCTTGTGACGGCAGCATAAAGAGGCATTTGAGTACTTGATAAGTTACTTTAGATAAATAAAAAATCTATATGATTTAAAAAGAAAAATTCAAAGAAAATTAAATAGGCATTGAAAATCGGGAGGGCGGCGCCTACCTTTAAACACCCCCTGTTTTTGATCCATGCGACCGGCGGTCCAGGCCTGCCAGCGCGATACATAACTCAATGAACAAAAGATGAACCGGAGGCCTTGAGCAGGTTTCCGGCAGCGGCGCTCGTTTCAGGCACGGAAATTGTTTGCATCGAAGGGCGCAGCACGTTACAATAAGAGCTTCACGACCAAATGGGCGGGTTTTCACCGCCCATTTTTTTTGGGCGTTTGTTTTTGAATATCGATTTTTAAAGCGGGTTTTAGAGACTGAATGGCATTGCAAGAGACGATTGAGCAGACTGTGACGGGACTGGGCTACGAGCTGGTCGAGATCGAGCGCACCGGCGGCGGTTTGCTGCGCGTCACGATCGACATGCCTTACGTCCAGGGCGCCGAACAGTTCATCAATGCCGAAGACTGCGAAAAAGTCACCCGCCAGCTGCAGTTCGTGCTGGAAGTCGAGGGCGCCGAATACGCCCGGCTGGAGGTCAGTTCCCCCGGCATCGACAGGCCCCTGCGCAGCGAAAAGGATTTTGAGCGTTTTGCCGGCGAACTCGTCGACATCACGCTGAAGGCGCCGATTGGCGTGGCGGCCAGCGCCGGTTCGACGGTGGCGGCCAGCCGCAAGAAATTCCGCGGCACGCTGGAGCGTGCCGAAACCGGCTGGCAGATCGTCTGGAGTGACGAGCCCGCCGCCAAACCCGGCCAGAAGATCAGCAAGAAGAGGATTCCCGCACCGTTGCAGGCGCTGGGTTTCACGCTCGACGAACTTCACCAGGCGCGCCTTGCGCCCGTGGTGGACTTCAAGGGCCGTAAACCCAAATCAGCCCCCGGTACCGGTTCCTCGACAGAGAATTAAATTTCAAGAAATGAAGAAAGGCAGGCTTGTGAAATGAATCGCGAACTGTTGATGTTGGTTGATGCCATCTCGCGTGAAAAAAATGTGGAACGCGACGTCGTTTTCGGCGCCGTTGAGCTCGCGCTCGCCTCGGCCACCAAAAAGGTGTACGAGGGCGAAGTGGACATCCGCGTGGCCGTCGACCGTGACAGCGGCAATTACGAGACCTTCCGCCGCTGGCTGGTGGTGCCCGACGAAGCCGGCCTGCAGAACCCCGAAGCCGAAGAGCTGGTGAGCGACGCACGCGACGAAATCGCCGACATCGAAGAAGGCGACTACATCGAAAAGCCGGTTGAAAGCCTGCCCATAGGCCGCATCGGCGCGCAAGCGGCCAAACAGGTCATCCTGCAGAAAATCCGCGACGCCGAGCGCGAAATGCTGCTCAACGACTTCATGTCGCGCGGCGACAAGATTTTCGTCGGCACCGTCAAGCGCATGGACAAGGGCGACATCATCGTCGAATCCGGCCGCGTCGAAGGGCGCCTGCGCCGTGGCGACATGATCCCCAAGGAAAACCTGCGCTCCGGCGACCGCGTCCGCGCCATGATCATGGAAGTCGACACCACCCTGCGCGGCGCGCCCATCATCCTCTCGCGCACCGCGCCCGAGTACATGATCGAGCTGTTCCGCCAGGAAGTGCCTGAAATCGAGCAAGGCCTGCTGGAGATCAAATCCTGCGCCCGTGACCCCGGTTCGCGCGCCAAGATCGCCGTGCTGTCGCACGACAAGCGTGTCGACCCCATCGGCACCTGCGTCGGCGTGCGCGGCACCCGCGTCAACGGCGTGACCAACGAACTCGCCGGCGAACGCGTCGACATCGTGCTGTGGAGCGAAGACCCGGCCCAGTTCGTCATCGGCGCGCTGGCCCCGGCCAACGTGTCGTCCATCGTGGTCGATGAAGAGCGCCATGCCATGGACGTCGTCGTCGACGAGGAAAACCTGGCCATCTCCATCGGCCGCGGCGGCCAGAACGTGCGCCTTGCCGCCGAGCTGACCGGCTGGAAGATCAACATCATGACGGCCGACGAGTCGGCCCAGAAGCAGGCGAGCGAGACCGACACCAGCCGCAAGCTTTTCATGGAAAAGCTCGATGTGGACGAGGAAATCGCCGACATCCTGATCTCCGAAGGCTTCACCAGCCTCGAAGAAGTGGCCTATGTGCCGCTGCAGGAAATGCTCGAGATCGAATCCTTCGACGAAGACACCGTCAATGAGTTGCGCACGCGCGCCAAAGACGCGCTCCTGACGATGGAAATCGCCAAGGAAGAAAATGCCGAGGGCGTTTCGCAGAACCTGCGCGACGTCGAAGGCCTCACGCCAGAGCTGATCGCCAAATTGACCGAAGCGGGCATCACCACCCGCGACGACCTGGCCGACCTGGCTGTGGACGAACTCACCGATATCACCGGCCAGTCTTCGGACGAGGCCAAAGCCCTGATCATGACCGCTCGCGCGCATTGGTTTACCGATGAGCCCGCTGCCGCTGACACCCCTGCACCCGCAGCGGCCCAAGAGCAATGATCATGAAAGGCCTGCAGGAAAAAAACATATGTCCAGTACCACTACCGTCGCTGAATTCGCAGCTGAACTCAATAAATCTCCCGCCACGCTGATCGAGCAATTGACCAGCGCGGGCGTCGCCAAGGCGCAAGCCAGCGACCCCCTGTCCGAGGCGGACAAGCAAAAGCTCCTGGGCTATTTGCAGGCCAGCCATGGCACTGTCACGGCCGAGCGCAAAAAAATCACGCTGGTGAAGAAATCCACCAGCGAAATCAAGCAGGCCGATGCCACCGGCAAGGCGCGCACCATCCAGGTGGAAGTCCGCAAAAAACGCACCTTCGTCAAACGCGACGACGGCTCGGACCTGCCCGCCGAAGAAGTCCAGCCTGAGGTGGCCGCGCCGCCGCCGGCCCCCGTCATCGATGACGCCGAACTGATCCGCCGCGAGGAAGAAGCCAGCCGCCATGCCGAGCTGCTGCGCCGCCAGGAGCAGGAACTCGCCGAAAAACGCCGCCTGCGCGAAGAGCAGGATGCGAAGGACGCCGCGCGCGAACAGGAGCGCCTGGCCGCCGAGCAGACCGCCCAGGCGGAAGCCGTTGCCGCCGAAGCCGTGAAGAAGGCCAAGCCGGCCACCGGCAAGGCCGCCAAGGAAGCTGCCGCACCGACGGCAGCTGCCACCAAGGCCGCCGAAACCGCCGCCGCCGAACAGGCCACCAAGGCGGCCGACGCCGCTGCAGCTGCGGCCACGGCCAAAGCCAAGGCCACCGCTGAATTCCAGGCTGACGCCGCCAAGGCGCAGGAACTGCAGGAACGCCGCCGCAAGGCCGAGGCCGAAGCTGCGGGCATTCGCGCCATGATGTCCGCGCCCAAGCGCGTGCTGGTGCCGCACGTCGATCCCAAAGCCGCCATCAAAGGAACGCTGCACAAACCGGCCGCCGTGCCGGGCGCAGCCGCCAAGCCGGGCGCTCCCGCAGCCGCGGGCGCGCCGGGCGCCGCCGGCAAGAAGGAAGTCAAGTCGGAGAACCTGTCTTCGACCTGGAAGGACGACGCCGCCAAGAAGAAGGGCATCCCGAGCCGTGGCGCGCCTGTCGTGCCTGGACGCGGCAATTTCCGCAGTGGCCCGCGCGGCCGCCGCGGCAACGACCGCGAGGCACGTCCCGAGTCCACCTTTGTGGCGCCGACCGAGTTCAAGGTCATCGAAGTGCATGTGCCTGAAACCATCACCGTGGCCGAACTCGCCCACAAGATGAGCGTCAAGTCGTCCGAGGTGATCAAGCACCTGATGAAGCTTGGCCAGATGGTCACCATCAACCAGCCGCTGGACCAGGACACCGCCATGATCGTGGTGGAGGAAATGGGCCACAAGGCGGTCACGGCGTCGCTGGACGATCCGGAAGCCTTTGCCGATGAAGATGTGCAGGGCCAGCAGGCAGAGTTGCTGCCGCGTGCGCCTGTCGTGACCGTCATGGGCCACGTCGACCACGGCAAGACCTCGCTGCTCGATTACATCCGCCGCGCCAAGGTGGCCTCCGGTGAAGCCGGCGGCATTACCCAGCACATCGGCGCCTACCACGTGGAAACCCCGCGCGGCATGGTGTCCTTCCTGGATACCCCGGGCCACGAGGCGTTCACCGCCATGCGTGCCCGCGGCGCCCAGGCCACCGACATCGTGATCCTGGTGGTGGCGGCCGACGACGGCGTGATGCCGCAGACCAAGGAAGCCATCAAGCATGCCAAAGCGGCCGGCGTTCCCATCGTTGTGGCGATCAACAAGATCGACAAGCCGGGCATCAACCTGGAACGCGTCAAGGGCGAACTGGTCACCGAAGAAGTGATTCCCGAAGAGTTCGGCGGCGACGTTCCTTTTGTCGGCGTCTCGGCCCATACCGGCGCCGGTGTCGACGCCTTGCTCGAGCAAGTGCTGCTGCAGGCCGAAGTGCTTGAACTGAAGGCGCCTGTCGATGCGCTGGCCAAGGGCCTGGTGATCGAAGCCCGCCTCGACAAGGGCCGCGGCCCGGTCGCGACCGTGCTGATCCAGGCCGGCACGCTGAAGGCCGGCGACGTGGTGCTGGCCGGTTCGACCTACGGCCGCGTGCGCGCCATGCTGGACGAAAACGGCAAGCCGATCAAAACGGCGGGTCCGTCGATCCCGGTGGAAATCCAGGGCTTGACGGAAGTGCCGCAGGCCGGTGACGAATTCATGGTCATGCTCGACGAGCGCCGTGCCCGTGAAATCTCCACCTACCGTGCCGGCAAGTTCCGCAACACCAAGCTGGCCAAGCAACAGGCCGCCAAACTGGAGAACATGTTCTCCGACATCGGCGCCGGTGAAGTCAAGATGCTGCCCATCATCATCAAGGCAGACGTGCAGGGCTCGCAGGAAGCGCTGGCCCAGTCGCTGCTCAAGCTCTCGACCGACGAAGTCAAGGTCCAGCTGGTGTACTCCGGCGTCGGCGGCATTTCCGAGTCGGACGTCAACCTGGCCATCGCCTCCAAGGCCGTGGTGATCGGGTTCAACACCCGCGCCGATGCCCAGGCCCGCAAGCAGGCCGAAAACAACGGCGTGGACATTCGTTACTACAACATCATTTATGACGCTGTGGACGAACTGCGCGCCGCGATGTCGGGCATGCTGACGCCGGACAAAAAGGAAGAAGTCATCGGCAATGCCGAGATTCGCCAGGTGTTCAAGGTCAGCAAGATCGGCTCGATCGCCGGCTGTATGGTCACCGCCGGTGTGGTTCGCCGCACGGCGCGCCTGCGCCTCTTGCGCGAAAACGTGGTCATCTTCACGGGTGAACTCGACTCGCTCAAGCGCTTCAAGGACGACGCCAAGGAAGTCAAGGAAGGCTTCGAATGCGGCTTGAACATCAAGAACTACAACGACATCCAGGTTGGCGACATCCTGGAGTTCTTTGAAATCAGGGAAGTGGCCAGAACGCTGGAAGCCTGAACCACGTGAATCCGCCCGCAGCCCGCCAGGCTGCCGGGCCTCACGCCAAAGGCCTCAACACTTTTTGACATGCGCAAGAAATCCACCACCCCCAACCGCGGTTTTCGCGTTGCCGACCAGATCCAGCGCGATCTGACGGAGCTGATCGCGCGCGAACTGAAAGATCCGCGGGTCGGGATGGTGACCGTCCAGGCCGTCGAGGTGACGGCCGACTACGCGCATGCCAAAGTGTTTTTCAGCGTGCTCGTCGGCGACCCGAAGGAGTGCGAGGAAGCGCTTAACCAGGCCGCGGGCTTCCTGCGCAACGGCCTGTTCAAGCGCCTGATGACGCACACTGTGCCGACTCTGCATTTCCATTTCGACCGCACGACCGAACGCGCGGCCGACATGAACGCCTTGATTGCCAAGGCGGTCTCTTCCCGCGCCCAAGACGACTGAGTTCGCGCCGTTCCCCTTGATGACAGGTTCAGGGACAACGGCGCCAACGAAGCGCCCGGTTTGTCCCGTGCGCTGAGCCTGTCGGAATTTATGACGCAAACTTCTTCTCATCGCCAAAAGATCCAGCGACGTCCCGTGCACGGCGTGCTGCTGCTCGACAAGCCGCTGGGCCTGTCGAGCAATCAGGCCTTGCAGAAGGCCAAATGGCTGCTGCGCGCCGACAAGGCCGGCCACACCGGCACGCTGGACCCATTGGCCACCGGCGTGCTGCCGCTGTGCTTTGGTGCCGCCACCAAGTTCAGCCAGATCCAGCTCGATGCCAACAAGACCTATGAGGCCGTGCTGCTGCTGGGCGCCAAAACCAGCACCGCGGACGCCGAAGGCGACGTGATCGAAACCCGCCCCGTGCCCGAGATCACGCCGGCCCTGTTGCAAGACCTGACGGCGCGCTTCACCGGCCCGCTGGCGCAGGTGCCGCCCATGTACTCGGCGCTCAAGAAAGACGGCAAGGCGCTGTACGAATACGCCCGCAAGGGCCAGGAAGTCGAGCGCGAAGCCCGCCACATCACCATCTTCAAGCTGGAAATGGCCGTGGTCCATGACGCGCGCGCACCGGCCGCCATCAAGATCACCGTGAGCTGCAGCAAGGGCACCTACATCCGCACGCTGGGCGAAGACATCGGCGAGGCGATCGGCTGCGGCGCGTACCTGGGTTCGCTCAGGCGGCTGGAGACCGGCGGCTACACCACGCAGCAGTGCGTGAGCCTGCCGGCCCTGGAAGCCATGACCGAGCCCGAGCGCGAAGCCTGCCTGCTGCCGCCGCAGACCCTGGTGGCGGCGTATCCGTCTGTCACATTGGATGCCGACAATGCAGGGCGGTTTTTAAGCGGCCTGCGCCGCCGCGGCCAACCCGGCCAGTGGGGCGCCGATGCGCCGCTGGTGCAGGTCTACGGTCCCGCGGCGGATGCCGGGCAGGGCGGCGAGGCGCCGGCCTTCCTGGGCTCGGCCCATATCACGGCCGACGAATTGATTCCGCAGCGCCTGCTGAGCCCGGTCGAGATCCAGGACATCCTGGCGGCCGCACAGAGTTCCGGTCATGCCGCGCCCGTGGGTGCGGCGGCCCTTGTTCATCATTAACAGTTTTTGCCAGTTTTGACGTTTTAAAGTTCCCAGAAAGCCAACCATGAGCCACAAACAGATCCGCAATATCGCCATCATCGCCCACGTTGACCATGGCAAAACCACCATGGTCGATCAGCTGCTGCGCCAGTCCGGCACCTTCGCCGAGCACGAAAAAGTGGTCGACACCGTGATGGACAACAACGCCATCGAAAAAGAACGCGGCATCACCATCCTGGCCAAGAACTGCGCCGTGACCTGGGAAGGCACGCACATCAACATCGTCGACACCCCGGGCCACGCCGACTTCGGCGGTGAAGTGGAGCGCGCGCTGTCCATGGTCGACGGCGTGGTGCTGCTGATCGACGCGCAGGAAGGCCCCATGCCCCAAACGCGCTTCGTGACCAAGAAGGCGCTGGCCCTGGGCCTCAAGCCCATCGTGGTGGTCAACAAGGTCGACAAACCCGGCGCCAATCCCGACAAGGTGGTCAACGCCGCCTTCGACCTGTTCGACAAGCTGGGCGCAACCGACGAACAACTGGACTTCCCGGTGGTCTATGCCTCCGGCATCAACGGCTGGTCCTCGCTCGAGGAAGGCCCTCCCAACGAACAGTGGGGCCCCGACATGTCGGCCCTGTTCAACACCATCCTCAAGCACGTCCCGTCCCAGAACGGCGACCCGGCGGCACCGCTCCAACTGCAGATCTCCGCGCTCGACTTCTCGACCTTCGTCGGCCGCATCGGCGTGGGCCGCATCAGCCAGGGCACCATCAAGCCCATGATGGACGTGGTGGTCATGGAAGGCCCGGACGGCAAGGCCGTCAAAGGCCGCGTCAACCAGGTCCTGACCTTCCAGGGCCTGGAGCGCGTGCAGGCCACCGAAGCCGGCCCCGGCGAGATCGTGCTGATCAACGGCATTACCGACATCGGCATCGGCGTGACCATCACCGACCCGACCAACCCGGCACCGCTGCCCATGCTCAAAGTGGACGAGCCGACGCTGACCATGAACTTCTGCGTCAACACCAGCCCGCTGGCCGGCCGTGAAGGCAAGTTCGTCACCAGCCGCCAGATCTGGGACCGCCTGCAGAAAGAGCTGCAGCACAACGTGGCCCTGCGCGTCAAGGAAACCGACGAAGAAGGTATTTTTGAAGTCATGGGCCGCGGCGAACTGCACCTGACCATCCTGCTGGAAAACATGCGCCGCGAAGGCTATGAACTGGCCGTCTCCAAGCCACGCGTGGTGTTCAAGGAGGTCAACGGTGAAAAGCACGAGCCTATCGAGCTGGTCACCGCCGACATCGAAGACCAGCACCAGGGCGGCGTCATGCAAGCACTGGGCGAGCGCAAAGGCGAACTGGTGAACATGGAGCCGGACGGCCGCGGCCGTGTGCGCCTCGAGTACCGCATCCCGGCGCGCGGCCTGATCGGCTTCACCAACGAGTTCCTGAACCTGACGCGCGGTTCCGGCCTGATCTCCAACATCTTCGACAGCTACGAAGCGCACAAGGGCGAGATCGGCGGCCGCAAGAACGGCGTGCTGATCTCCATGGACGACGGTGAAATCTTCACCTACGCCCTGGGTAAGCTGGACGACCGCGGCCGCATGTTCGTGCGCGCCAACGACCCGGTGTATGAAGGCATGATCGTCGGCATCCACAGCCGCGACAACGACCTGGTGGTCAACGCCACGCGCACCAAGCAACTGACCAACTTCCGCGTCAGCGGCAAGGAAGACGCGATCAAGATCACGCCGCCGATTGAATGCACGCTGGAATACGGCGTGGAATTCATTGAGGACGACGAACTGGTCGAAATCACGCCAAAATCCATCCGCCTGCGCAAGCGCCACCTGAAAGAAAGCGATCGTAAACGCGCTGGCCGTTCTTGAGATAAGGCCACTCCGGCCGCATGATGCGGCAGGAGATTGTCAAAGGCCGCTGCGCGCAAGCTTCAGCGGCCTTTGCTTTTATGTCTGCACAACAGCCTGAATTGATTGCCCATCCCATGAAACTCACGCATTCCCGCGCCGTTTTCCTGATGATTCTTGTGACCATGATGTGGTCGATTGCGGGCGTCGTGACGCGCCACCTGGAGTCGGCCCGCAGCTTTGAGATCACCTTCTGGCGCAGCTTTTTCACGGTGGTGTCGCTGCTGGTCATCCTGCCGTTCTTCCAGGGCCGGGCGGTGTTCACCAAGATACGCAATGGCGGCTCGGCCTTCTGGCTGTCGGGCGTCTGCTGGAGCGTGATGTTCACGGCCTTCATGGTCGCGCTCACGATGACCACCGTGGCCAACGTGCTCGTGACCATGGCACTCAGCCCCTTCATCACGGCCTTGCTGGCCCGCGCCTTCATCGGCCACCGCATTCCCGCGCGGACCTGGCTGGCCATTGCCATGGCGGGCGCCGGCATCGCCTGGATGTACGGCGGGCAGATGGACCTCTCCAGCCACATCGGCGGGACCCTGGTGGCCCTGATGGTGCCGCTGGCCAGCGCCAGCAACTGGACGGTGGTGCAACACAGCCGCGCCCACGGCAAAAATGTCGACCTGGTGCCTGCGGTGCTGCTGGGCGCGGTGATTTCGACGCTGGCCACCTTGCCGCTGTCGCTGCCGTTCTCCGCCACGGCGCATGACATCGGCTTGCTGGCGGTGCTGGGCCTGGTGCAACTGGCCATCCCTTGTGTGTTGTCGGTGATGTGCGCCGGCGTGCTCAAGGCGCCGGAAGTCGCCTTGCTGGCGCTGCTGGAAGTGATTTTCGGGATCCTGCTGGCCTGGTTCGGCGCGGGCGAGGTGCCCGGCGCGAGCGTGCTGACGGGCGGCGCGCTGGTGATAGGCGCGCTGGTGGTCAATGAACTGGTTGGATGGAGGCAGCGGGCATGAGCGATATAAATACGAATACGGAAACCAGGGCCGAGGTGCTGCTGGAGCGGCGCGGCAATGCCGGGCTGATCACGCTGAACCGGCCCAAAGCCCTCAACGCGCTGTCGCTGCCCATGATCCGCGAGCTGTCCGCCGCCTTGCTGGCCTGGCGCGACGACCCGGCGGTCCATGTGGTGGCGATACGCGGCAGCAACAAAAAAGGCCAGCCCGGCACGCCGGAGAGCCTGTTCGGTGGTTTTTGCGCCGGCGGCGACATCCGCTTTTTCCACCAGGCTGCGCTCACGGACGATTCCGCGCTGGAGGACTTCTTCACCGAGGAATACGCCCTCAATCACCTGATCCACACCTACCCCAAGCCTTACATCGCCTTCATGGACGGCGTGGTCATGGGCGGCGGCATGGGAATCAGTCAGGGAGCCCGGGTACGCATCGTCACCGAGCACACCAAGATGGCCATGCCCGAAACCAACATCGGCCTGTTTCCGGATGTCGGTGGCGGTTATTTCCTGGGCCGCTGCCCCGGCCATGCCGGCGAATACCTGGCGCTGACGGGGGAGGTGATCGGCGCGGACGAAGCGCTGGCCTACGGCCTGGCCGACATCAAGGTCGACGCAGCCCGCCTGCCGGCGCTGTGGGAGGCCCTGGGCGCCCAGGCCTTCGGTTCAGCCGCCGCCGCCGAGGCATGGATCGCGGCGCAGTGGACCACGGGCCACACCCAGCCAGTGAAGGCCGACAGCAAGATCGACGGCTATTTTTCGCTGTTGCGCGTCAAACACATCGTCGATGCGCTGGAAGCCTCGCCTGATCCATGGGCGGCCAAAACCGCCGCTACCTTGCGCAAGCGCTCGCCGCTGATGTTGCACGTCACGCTGGAACAGATCCGCCGTGCCCGCGGCATGAGCCTGGCCGACGACCTGCGCATGGAGCGCGACATGGTGCATCACTGCTTTCACCTGCGCCCGGGCGCTGCCAGCGAGACCGTCGAGGGCATACGCGCGCTAGCGGTCGACAAGGACTACAAGCCGCAGTGGAACCCGGCCCGCATTGAAGACGTCAAGCCCGGCATGGCGGATGCTTTTTTCGCCAGCCCCTGGACGCCTGAAACGCATCCCCTGCGTGGCCTCAAGTAAGCAAACCGAGGTTTAGAGCTGCTGGTACACCAGTTGCGCCAGCTTCATCAACTCGTCACGCGAGACGGCGCCGCTCAGCGCGTAGCCGAAGCCTTGATCCACCCAGTAGAACGAGGGCACCGGGCCGTCGCCGCTGTAGCGGAAGGCGGTTTCCCGGGCTGCGTCGGACGGCGGCTTGGGTATCGATGCGGCAGGTGAAGCCGCATCCACGGCACCCAGGTACAAAGTCAGGCGCAAGCCGGCCGCATTCTGGAACATGAACTGCGCGCGGGCCCCGCCGTCACCGGACAGCAGCCTGCCGCCGACCAGCTCATAACCTTCGGCCACCAGCACCGGCACTTTCAGCGGCCGTCCCACGCGTTTGGACAGCCACTGGATCAGATGCTCCTGTTGCGCGGCCGTGACTTCGACAGGATGGCGCACCTCGGGCGAAAACACGGCGTGTGCCAGCGAAGCCTGGTGCACAAAGGATTGCGCCGAACGCACCGAGGCGAGTTGCTGCGGCGCGGGGCCACCAAGCTGCCCATGCGACAGCCAGCCCACGCCAAAAGCCAGCATCACCGCCGCCGCCATGCCGCCCCAGCGCCGCCATTGGTCGACTTGCTGCCTGCCGGCCTGGCCGCGGCGCGCGGCGGCCAGCAAGGCGTCAGGGATGGCTTCATCCATCAGCGGGCGGTGCAGGGTGCGCAGGGCCTCGCGTTGGGCCTTCCAGGCTTGCAGCGTTTCGCGGGCCGCGGCGTCTTTGCCCAGCTGCGCTTCGAGTTCAGCCTGCCGGGTGGGCGGCAGCCAGCCGTCGACCAGGGCGTTGATGCGGTCGTGCAGGAGTTCGCCGTGGGGGGCGTGCGTTGTGTCGTGGATTTTTTCCATGGAGGTCCTGCCTTTACTTCAGGCGCCTGAGCTGGGCCGGTGCGCCGGCGGCCACCGGGGCCGGGCCGTCCATCAATTCGCGCAGGCGGCTGCGCGCGCGCGACAGGCGGGACATGACCGTCCCGACCGGCACGCCGGTGATTTTGGCGACCTCTTCGTAGCTGAGGTCTTCGAGGCTGACCAGCAGCAGCACGGCCCGCTGGTCTTCCGGCAGGCGCAGCAGGCAGCGCTGCAGGTCAAGCGACTGGGCCGTGCCGGCTTCCGGCGCCGCCAGTTCGTTCTCGACCTCCTCGACATTGACCGTGGCGCCCGCGGCCGCCTGCCGCAGGGAGCGGCGAAGCTGGTTGACGAAGATGTTGTGCATCAGCGTGAACAGCCAGGCACGCAGGTCGCTGCCCGCCAGCCACAGCCGCCATCTGGAGCAGGCACGCTCCAGCGTGTCCTGCACCAGGTCGTCGGCCGCCCAGGCGTCGCCCGTCAGCGCGCGCGCATAGCGGCGCAAGCTGGGGATGTGGTCGGTCAGCGGAAAGTGGGTCATGCGTCAGGCAAAGCCTGCTGCCATCGTAGCGGGAGGTGTGGCAGGCGTGCGGCGTCAGGGCTTGACGACGTGCCAGACGGTGCCCACGTTGTCGCCGGTCTTGTCGCCCGGCTTGCTGTCCTTTGCCCAGTAGTACAGCGGCTTGCCCTTCAGGGCCCACTGCTTTTTCCCGTCGTCACGGGTGATGATGGTGTAGTCGCCGGCGACCTTGTCGGTGTCGGCGGCCATCAGCGGAGGCCAGTTGGTGGCGCAGCCGCCGTTGCAGACCGATTTGTCGGCCGTGTCCTTGTCAAACACGTACAAGGTCATGCCGTTGGGGCCGACCAGCACGCCCTCGGCGGCCTTGGCCGGGCTTTGGGCGCTCGCGGAGGCGCAGAGGCCGAGCAGGCCGGCGGTCAACAGGGCAATGGGGAGCAGTTTCATGGGAATCTCCGGTGTGTTCAGGCAAATCAGGCAAAAGCAGCCTGCACTGGAATAAACAGCCGTGGTGGGCGGTTTATTCCATGGCACCGGAAATTCTTTTATGACGGGCCCCGAAGGGCCGGCGGTCAGCGGTTGCGGGACTTCATGGCGCGCTCGACCTCGCGCTTGCCTTCGCGGTCCTTGATGGTGTCGCGCTTGTCGTGCTCACCCTTGCCCTTGGCCAGGCCGATCTCGCATTTGACCTTGCCGGCCTTCCAGTGCATGTTCAGCGGCACCAGGGTGAAACCTTTTTGCTCGACCTTGCCGATCAGCCTGCGAATCTCTTCCTTGTGCATCAGCAGTTTTTTGGTGCGTACCGAGTCGGGCCGCACGTGGGTGGAGGCCGTGCCCAGCGGGTTGATTTGGCAGCCGATGATGAACAGCTCGCCGCCGCGCACCACCACATAGCCGTCGGTGAGCTGTACCTTGCCTTCGCGCAGGGATTTCACTTCCCAGCCTTCGAGCACCATACCCGCCTCAAAGCGCTCCTCGATGTGGTAGTTGAAGAGGGCTTTTTTGTTGTCGGCGATGCGCACGGCCGCCGCCGCGGCCTTGGGGGAAAGGTTTGCGGAAGGCGTTGCGGCCGTTTTTTTGGAGGAGGATGCTTCTTTGGTGGCCATGGATAAAAGATAGGGGCGAAAACTGGAAAGTACAGTGCCAATACAATTGCGCCCAGCCCTCGATTGTATGAAAACCGTTCACAAGTCCGTTTTAATCTGGTACAGCGCCGCCGAGATGTACGCCCTGGTCACCGACGTCGCCCGCTATCCCGAGTTTTTGCCGTGGTGCGACCAGGCCTCGGTGCTGGAAGAAAACGCGCACGGCATGACGGCCAAAGTGGGCCTCTCCATCGCAGGGCTTTCGCAAAGTTTCACCACCCGCAACGTCCATGAAAAAGACCGCAAGGTCAGCCTGAAGCTGGTCGACGGGCCGTTTTCAAAGCTGGATGGCCACTGGGATTTCACGCCGGTCGGTAAAGGCAGCGAAAGGGCGTGCAAGGTCGAGTTCAGCCTGCGTTATGACTTCGACAATGCCGCGCTGGCGGCGCTGGTCGGCCCCGTGTTCGACAAGATCGCGGGCAGCCTGGTCGATGCTTTTGTCAAAAGAGCGTCGGACGTCTATGGCGAGCCCTGAGGGCGGCGCGCCGCTCAAAATCAGCCTGGTTTATTCACCCGCGCCGCGGCAGGTGCGCGAATGGTCACTGGAACTTCCGGCCGGCGCGACGGTGGCCCGGGCGCTGGCGGCCAGCGGGGTGCTCGATGAATTCACGGAGTTGCGGGGCGGCCGCCTGGTCCTGGGCATCTGGGGCCGCAAAACCACGCCGGGACACGTGCTGCGGGACCAGGACCGGATTGAAATTTATCGCGGCCTGCGTGTGGACCCCAAGGTGGCGCGCCGCGAGCGCTTCAACCGGCAGGGCGCCAAGAGTGCCGGGCTGTTTGCCAAAACCCGGGCCGGCGCCAAGGCCGGATACTAGACGATGAGGGAAGGGCGGGCCGCTGTCCCGTCGCCTTCCTCTTTACTGCGGACTCTTAACTGCAGTCGCTGGCCACAATACCCTGGATGCGATTGACTTCCGCCGCCCTGGCCTTGTCATCCATGTAATCGCGCTCACCCTTGGCATTGGTGTAGGGGACCCGTTGGCCTGACTGGAAGCCGGCCAGCGATTTTTTCGCCCGTTCGCAATTTTCTGCCTTGGCCTTGGCGACTTTTTCCTGGTCGGCCTGCTTTTTGGCGGCTTCTTCGTCTTCCGCCTGCTTTTTCTTGGCTTCGAGCTGCGCGTCCTTGCCGGTCAGCTTGGGGGCATTGGCGGCGGTTTTGGTCGCCGCTGCAGAGGCCGCCCCAGCGGGAGCGGCGGCCGGGTCGTCAACGGGCGTCACCGCGACGGATTTCCCCCTGGCTCCGCGCGGCATCTTCAGGATGTTTTTTTCGGGGATGTCGGCCGGCGGCGAGCGGTCGCTGTAGACCTTGCGGCCGTCTTTGTCTATCCATTGCCACTGCGCCAGGGCGGTGACTGAAAAAGCGCCGCCGGCGATGGCCAGTATGAGTGTTCTTGAGACGAGTTTGAGGTCCATTTCGCCAGTGTAGCGCTGTGTGGCGCGGTTTTCGGCGTATTCGGAAGCAAAGCGCCGGCAAAGCTGCCTTTTTACAACCTGGGCGCAACGGCGGCCAAACCGCACCGGAAGGTGGCTAGGGGTTAGTACCGACGGGTCTTTGCGACAAGGGTACAATCGTGTTTTTGGAGCCATCCCTATGCGCCTACTCGGCAAAGCGCTCACCTTCGACGACGTATTGTTGGTGCCAGCGTTCTCCCAGGTCCTGCCCAAGGACACTTCACTTTCCACCCAATTCTCCCGAAACATCCGCCTGAACCTGCCGCTCGTGTCGGCGGCCATGGACACGGTCACCGAAGCCCGGCTGGCCATCGCCATCGCCCAGGAAGGCGGCATAGGCATCGTTCACAAAAACCTCACGGCCCAGCAGCAGGCCGCTGAAGTCGCCAAGGTCAAGCGCTACGAAAGCGGCGTGTTGCGCGACCCGGTCGTCATCACCCCCACCCACACCGTGCGCCAGGTCATGGCGCTGAGCGAGCAGCTCGGCATCTCCGGCTTCCCGGTCATCGACGGCGGCCGTGTTGTCGGCATCGTCACGGGACGCGACATGCGCTTCGAATCGCGCATGGACGTGCCGGTCAGCACCATCATGACGCCGCGCGAGCGCCTCATCACCATTTCCGAAACCGCCTCGCTGTCCGACGCCAAGGCGCTGCTGAACAAGCACCGCCTCGAGCGCGTGCTGCTGGTCAATGACAACTTCGAGCTCAAGGGCCTGATCACCGTCAAGGACATCACCAAGCAGACCACTTTCCCGAATGCCGCGCGCGACTCGCACGGCCAGCTGCGCGTGGGCGCCGCCGTCGGCGTAGGTGAGGGTACGGAAGAGCGCGTCGAAGCCCTGGTGAAAGCCGGCGTCGATGCCATCGTCGTCGACACCGCCCACGGCCACAGCAAGGGCGTGCTCGACCGGGTGCGCTGGGTCAAGCAGAACTACCCGCAGGTCGACGTCATCGGCGGCAACATCGCCACCGGCGCGGCCGCGCTGGCGCTGGTGGAAGCCGGCGCCGACGGCGTCAAGGTCGGCATAGGCCCCGGCAGCATCTGCACCACCCGCATCGTCGCCGGCGTCGGCGTGCCGCAGATCATGGCCATCGACAACGTCGCCACCGCGCTGCGCGGCACCGGCGTTCCGCTGATCGGCGACGGCGGCATCCGCTACAGCGGCGACATCGCCAAGGCCATCGCGGCGGGCGCCAACACCGTGATGATGGGCGGCATGTTCGCCGGCACCGAAGAAGCCCCGGGCGAGGTCATCCTGTTTCAGGGCCGCAGCTACAAGAGCTACCGCGGCATGGGCAGCATAGGCGCCATGCAGCAGGGTAGCGCCGACCGCTACTTCCAGGAATCGAGCACCGGCAACCCGAACGCCGACAAGCTGGTGCCCGAAGGCATCGAGGGCCGGGTGCCCTACAAGGGTTCCATGGTCGCCATCGTGTTCCAGATGGCCGGCGGCCTGCGGGCCAGCATGGGCTACTGCGGTTGCCCCACCATTGAGGACATGCGCGACAAGGCCGAGTTCGTCGAAATCACCTCGGCCGGCATTCGCGAAAGCCACGTGCACGACGTGCAGATCACCAAAGAAGCACCCAACTACCGCGCTGATTGAATGTGACCCGGCCGACCAGGGCGTCTTGATAGACGCCCTTTCTTTTTTTGCCTTGAAGAAGCCCCTCATGCAACACCAGAAAATCCTCATCCTCGATTTCGGCTCACAGGTCACTCAGCTGATCGCGCGCCGCGTGCGCGACGCCCACGTCTTCTGCGAAGTCCATCCCTGCGACGTCAGCGACGAATGGATCCGCGAATACGCCAAGGAGGGCACGCTCAAGGGCGTGATCCTCTCCGGCAGCCATGCCAGTATCTACGAGGAAACCACCGACAAGGCGCCGCAAGCCGTCTTTGAGCTGGGCCTGCCCGTGCTGGGCATCTGCTACGGCATGCAGGCCATGGCGCACCAGCTGGGCGGCAAGGTCGAAGGCGGGCACAAGCGCGAATTCGGCTCTGCCGACGTGCGCGCCCGCGGCCACACCGCGCTGCTGAAAGACATCGCCGACTACACCACGCCCGAAGGCCAGGGCATGCTCGACGTCTGGATGAGCCACGGCGACAAGGTCACCGAAATGCCGCCCGGCTTCAAGCTCATGGCGTCCACCGATTCCTGCCCCATCGCCGGCATGGCCGACGAGGAGCGCCGCTTCTACGCGGTGCAGTTCCACCCCGAGGTCACGCACACCAAACAGGGCAATGCCATTCTCAAGCGCTTTGTGCTCGAGATCTGCGGCACGCGCCAGGACTGGGTCATGGGCGACTACATCAGCGAAGCCGTCGAAAAGATCCGCCAGCAGGTCGGCGACGAAGAGGTCATCCTGGGCCTGTCGGGCGGCGTCGATTCATCGGTGGCCGCGGCCCTGATCCATCGCGCCATCGGCGACCAGCTGACCTGCGTCTTCGTCGACCACGGCCTGCTGCGCCTCAACGAAGGCGACATGGTGATGGACATGTTTGTCGGCAAGCTGCATGCCAAAGTAATTCGCGTCGATGCCAGCGACCAGTTCCTCGGCCACCTGGCCGGTGTGAGCGAGCCCGAGGCCAAGCGCAAGATCATCGGCCGCGAGTTCGTCGAGGTATTCAAGGCCGAAGCCGCCCGCCTCAAGGCCGGCGATGGCGGCCATAAGGGCGCCAAATGGCTGGCCCAGGGCACGATTTACCCCGACGTCATCGAGTCCGGCGGTGCCAAGAGCAAAAAAGCCGTCACCATCAAGAGCCACCACAACGTGGGCGGCTTGCCCGAACAGTTGGGCCTGAAGCTGCTCGAACCCCTGCGCGAGCTGTTCAAGGACGAAGTCCGCGAACTGGGCGTGGCGCTTGGCCTGCCGCACGACATGGTCTACCGCCATCCCTTCCCGGGCCCCGGCCTGGGCGTGCGCATCCTCGGCGAAGTCAAAAAGGAATACGCCGACCTGTTGCGCCGCGCCGATGCGATCTTCATCGAGGAGTTGCGCAACTTCAAGGACGCTGCCACCGGCAAGACCTGGTACGAACTCACCAGCCAGGCCTTCACCGTGTTCCTGCCGGTCAAAAGCGTGGGCGTGATGGGCGACGGCCGCACTTACGACTACGTGGTGGCCCTGCGCGCCGTGCAAACCAGCGACTTCATGACGGCCGACTGGGCCGAACTGCCCTACGCGCTGCTCAAAAAGGTCTCAGGCCGCATCATCAACGAAGTGCGCGGCATCAACCGCGTCACCTACGATGTCAGCAGCAAGCCGCCGGCGACCATCGAGTGGGAGTGAGGCGAGCCTCGTGGAGCAATCCAGTCTTTTTGGTGATCCTTCGCCTCCCAGGTTAAAAAGACCCGCGGCGCCCCGCACGGGGCGCTGTCGCCTATTTTTTGCGCTTTTCCCAAGCGAGGCAGCCATCGAGCAAATACTTGAGCTCGGAACTGGCTTGAAAGGCCAGTTCGCGCTGACCGGCAAACTGCATGCGCCCAATCGCCTGCACCTAACTCTTGATCATCTGGGTGACTTCGAGAGCATGCCGTACGACGCCGTCAAGGCGGCATGCGAAGCCGCAAGCGGGTTTCAAGCGCGCTCGAGCCGGTTTTCAGTGCAGCTGGATCGGGTTGTGAGTTTCGGGCGCCACGCTGAAAAACGACCGCTGGTACTCAGGGATTCCGGTGAGGCCAACCTGATGTTGAAAGCGTTTCGAATCAACCTATGGGACGCCCTCGCCGCAAAAGATGTACCGGGCGGCCCACGCAGTTCATTTACCCCACATGTCACTTTGTTGTACGACGCCCAAGTAGTGTCCGAACACACCGTTAACGCAGTCACCTGGGAAGCGCATGAATTTGTGTTGCTGCACAGCGCCATGCAGGAAACGCGCTATGAAACCCTGGGGCGCTGGCCGTTGCCAGTGCGGCCGGCGTAACACCCTCATGAGTCGAACATGCCGCCTTGCCGGTCCAGCGGCTCCAGCGGCTCCAGCGACAGCGTTTCTTCGGGCATCAGCCTTTCGGTAAGCCGGCGCGCGTCGAAGGGCGCTCGCACTTTCTGGTCGTTGTCGAAATAACAGAACACCTCGCGGCTGGCCCGCGCCCGTGCAGGCCTGGCGGAGATGCGTTGTGCGTCTTCCGGTTCACCGCCCGAAGCCCAGGTGGCTATGCGCGCCGCCCAACGGTCCAACGCCTTGTCGCTGTAGCGGCCGCCGTAAAGCGTGTCAGGCCCGTGCAGCCGCAGGTAGACAAAATCCGCCGTCAGGTCCTCGGCATAAGGCCAGTCGGCCACCGCCTCGGACACCACCAGCGCGGCGCCGTGGCGGCGCAGCATCTTGACGAAGGACTCTTCGCAAAAGCCCGGGTGGCGGATTTCAATCGCATGCCTGAGCCGGCGCTTGCGGTCGATTTCCAGGCAGGGGTGGTGAACGTGGCTGTCGTGGTGGCGGCGCGCGAACTGCGCGGCGGCCTCGGTGTCGCGCGGCAGCAAGCGCAAAAAGGCCTCGAACACCTCGGGCTTGAAGGGCATGCCGGGCGGAAACTGCCAGAGCAGGGGGCCGAGCTTGCCGCGCAGCTTAAAAATCCCCGAGGCAAGGAAGTTGGCCAGCGCGACCGGCACGCCGTCGCCCTCGAGGCGCAGCATGTGGGTCAGGTAGCGCGGTGCCTTCACGCTGAAGACAAAACCGTCCGGCGTTTCGTCATGCCACCGCTGGTAGCTGCTGGGGCGCTGAAGCGAATAGTGCGAGCCGTTGATCTCGATGGTCTGCATGGCGCGAGAGGCGAACGCGAGTTCATGCGCCTGCACCAGCCCCGGCGGGTAGAACACACCGCGCCAGCCGGCGTATTGCCAGCCTGAGATGCCGATGCGGATCCGGGGATGTTTCATGCCTGTGCTGCGCTTCAATGCCCTGCGGCGAGGCCAGTTTGTGCGCTGTCGGGCCGGCTCCGCTGTAGGCTGGACCCGATTTTCCTTGTCGCGCGAATACCATGGTGCGCGGTGCGGACGGTCTGAAATTCCGGTTTTTGGCCTATGCTTCAGGCCATGTACCTGCCACCCCAATTCAAAGGCGACAGCGCCCAGGCCGCCGCGCTGATCACCGAACACCCCTTCGCCAGCCTGATCAGCGTGGATGACGCGGGCCTGCCTTATGTGACCCATCTGCCGCTGCACCTGGAAGAACGCGGCGAGCAGATGGTGCTGCTGGGCCATGTGGCCAAGCCCAATCCGCACTGGCGCTACCTGCAGGCACGGCCCCAGGCCGTCGTGACCTTCCTCGGGCCGCATGCCTACCTGTCGCCCAAGGTCTACCCCGACCTGGCGCGGGTGCCGACCTGGAATTACGTGGCCGTGCATTGCACCGTGCAGTCCACGCTGGTCGAAGACCCGGTGGCCAAGGACAAGCTGCTCAAAACTCTCATAGGCGACCACGAGCCGCCTTATGCCCAGCAGTGGCGCGACCTGGGCGAGGAGTTTGCCCACAAGATGCTGGCCGGCATCGTGGGCTTTGAGCTGCAGGTGACCGATTTCCAATGCAAGGTCAAAATCAACCAGCACAGGCGCGAGTCGCATACCGCGATGCACGCCATGTACGCCGCTGGCAATGAGGACGAGCGGGCCCTGGCGGCCTGGATGGACCGCCTGGGCATGGCGATGGGCAGCGACACCCCAAAGGAGGCTTGATATGCGCGGTATTTTCAGCATCGTGGGCCTGCTGGTGGCGTTGGCCATCGTGGGCCTGCTGGTCAAAAAACAACTGGGCACCCAGGTCACCGTCCCGGCGGCCCCCGGCATGCCCGCCGTTTCCGCCGACGCGCCGCCGCAGGTGCAGAGCCAGCAAGCCCAGCAGCAGGTCAAGCAGGCCGTGGAGGGCGCCCTGCAGCAGGCGCGTCCCATGCCCGAAGAGAAATAAGGCCGGCGGCAGCGACTGTCATTGCCATTCCGAATGAGTGACGAGATTTTCATGCAGCAGGCCCTGGCCGAGGCGCGCCAGGCGGCCGCCGCGGGTGAAGTACCCGTGGGCGCGGTGGTGGTCCGGCGCGGCGAGGTCATTGCCAGCGGCCGCAATGCGCCGGTGGACGGCCATGACCCGACGGCCCATGCCGAGATCGTGGCCCTGCGCGCCGCGGCGCGGGTGCTGGGCAACTACCGGCTCGACGACTGCGAACTCTTCGTCACGCTGGAGCCCTGCGCCATGTGCAGCGGCGCCATGCTGCACGCCCGCCTCAAGCGTGTGGTGTTCGGCGCGGCCGACCCCAAGACCGGCGCGGCCGGCTCGGTCCTCAACCTGTTTGCCGAATCCCGGCTGAACCATCAAACGTCCTTGCAGGGCGGTGTGCTGGCGGGGGAATGCGGCGAGCTGCTGCAGGCCTTTTTCCGGCAGCGCCGGGCCGACAAGCGCGAAGAGTCGCGGCTTGCCCATCCATTGCGCGACGATGCACTGCGTACGCCCGAGGCCGCCTTCGACGATTTACCGGGCTATCCCTGGCAACCCCGCTATGTCAGCGACCTGCCGGCGCTGGGCGGATTGCGCATGCATTACCTGGATGAAGGCAAGGAAGGCGAGGGCGGCCAGACCTACCTGTGCTTGCACGGCAATCCCGCCTGGAGCTATCTCTACCGCAAGATGATTCCGGTGCTGCTGGAAGCCGGGCACAGGGTCGTCGCGCCCGACCTGGTCGGCTTCGGCAAAAGCGACAAACCCAAAAAAGAGAGCTTTCACAACTTCAGCATCCACCGGCAGATCCTGCTGGAACTGGTCGAACGCCTGGACCTGCAGAACGTGGTGCTGGTGGTTCAGGACTGGGGCGGCCTGCTGGGCCTCACGCTGCCGATGGAGGCGCCGCAGCGCTACCGGGGTTTGCTGGTCATGAACACGACACTGGGCACCGGTGACGCGCCACTGCCCACAGGCTTTGTGGCCTGGCGCGAGATGTGCGCGAAAAACCCGGAGTTCGACGTGGCCCGGCTGTTCGCGCGCGGCAACCCGCAGATGAGCGCTGCCGAGTGCGCGGCCTACAGCGCCCCTTTCCCGGACAAAGGCCACCGCGCGGCCTTGCGCGCCTTCCCGCCCATAGTGCCGGACAGCCCCGGGGCCGACGGCGCCGCCATCTCGCGGCAAGCGCGCAGCTTCTGGCAAAACGGCTGGACGGGCAAAACACTGATGGTGGTGGGCGCGCAGGACCCGGTGCTGGGCCCGCCTGTCATGCAGGCGCTGAAGGCCGTGATTCGCGGTTGCGGTGAGCCCGTGATGCTTGAACAAGCGGGGCATTTTGTGCAGGAGCACGGCGAGCCGGTCGCGCGGCAAGCCTTGGCGTTTTTCAGCCCGGCAGCTTGAAGACCGGCAGATGCCAGCCCATGAAAATGGCGCTGAGCCGCAGCGCCACCACCGCCGCCAGCCCGATACCAAAGGCCCATGAGGGCTTAAGTCCCATCGCCTTCAAAGCCAGGTAGAGTGCGATCCCGGCGATCGCCGCGCTCGCGTAGATGTCCTGGCGCAGCAACAGCGGTACCTGGTTGCTGCAGACGTCGCGCATCAGGCCGCCCGCCACGCCTGTCATGGTGCCCATCACCACCACGATGACCGGTGACAGCCGCGCGGCTTCGGCCAGTTGCGCACCTGAGAGCGCGAACAGCGCCAGCCCGAGCGCATCGGCCACCAGCAGCGCTTGCGATGGGATCGGCAGCACCTGCACATAGAGCATGGTGCCCAGCGCCGCCGCGGCTATCACCAGCAGGTAGGCCGGCCTGGCCATCCAGAACACCGGGTGCCGGTTCATCAGCAGGTCGCGCAGGGTGCCGCCGCCTATGGCGGTCAAAGCCGCCAGCACCAGCACGCCCAACAGGTCCAACTGCAGGCGCCCGGCCGCCAGCGCGCCGCTCACGGCAAAGACGGCAACGCCCAGGAGGTCCAGCACATACAGCATCATGGTGGCCCGTTTATACCTGTAGCCAAAGGCGGCAGGGCAGGAGGGGCGACAGTGGGATACTTGCAGCCGTGAAAAAACATATCTATATCTACTCCCCCTCCAGCGCAGTGCGCGACAAGGCCGCTTTCAAGCGCGGCGTGCAGCGCCTCACCGCCCTGGGCCATGAAGTTGAAATTGATCCCGACGCACTCGCGCGCCACCAGCGTTTTGCCGGTGACGACGACACCCGGCTGGCCGGCATCCACCGCGCGGCCGCCAGCGGCGCCGACGTGGCCCTGATTTCCCGCGGCGGCTACGGCCTGTCGCGCATCCTGCCGGGTATTCAATACAAAGCGGTCGCCAAAGCCATCGCGGGCGGTACGCGTTTTGTCGGCCTGAGCGACTTCACGGCCTTCCAGCTGGCCGTGATGGCCAAGACCGGCGCCGTGACCTGGGCCGGCCCCGCGCTGGGCGAGGATTTCGGCGCCAAGGCGCCGGACGACATCACCGAGGCCTGTTTTGACGACCTGATCACGGGCCAGGGCGAGGGCACGGGCTGGCAACTGCCCAAGCCGGCCGCGGATGCGAAGCCGGCGGCCGATTTCATGGTCAAGGACGCGGTGCTCTGGGGCGGCAACCTGGCCATGCTGTCCTCGCTGGTCGGCACACCCTACCTGCCGGTCGTCAAAGGCGGGATCCTGTTCATCGAGGACGTTGCCGAGCATCCCTACCGTGTGGAACGCATGCTCACGCAGCTGCTGCACGCCGGCGTGCTGGCGCAGCAAAAAGCCATCATCTTCGGGCAGTTCACCAACTATTCCCTGGTGCCGCACGACAAGGGCTTCAAGCTGGCGTCGGTGATTGCCTGGCTGCAAAGCAAGGTCAAGGCGCGTGTGCTGACCGGCCTGCCTTTCGGCCACGTGCCGACCAAGGTGATGCTGCCCGTGGGCCTGAAAACCACGCTGGCGGTGGAGGGGCGCGATGCCTTCGTGCTCTGGGGCCACCTGCACGGCGCGCACGAGGCGCATTGAGTGGACAGGCTGGCGCGCCGGGCGTCGGCGCGGGCTGCGAGCGGACAAAAATAAACCAGCTAGAAGCTGGTTTAAAAAGTTGCCTTGGAGGCCAGGAAGAAACTAGAGGAAACTGGAGAAGAAAAAGAGCAGAACGAGGGAAAAAGTTAGGTGGTGAGCGGGCTGGGCCGCGAACTCAGGCCGCGGGGCAGCATGCCCTTGAATTTGTCGCTGATGCGGCTGACTTTTTCACGGGCGATGGTCTCACCGTGCATGGCCGCCAGCACCGCCATGACGTCGCCGCGGGTGTACCACAGGCCCTGGATGTCCTGGGCATAACGCACGCGGCGGGTAATCTTGGGATAGTGCTTTTCACCGAATTCACCGAGCTCGTCGAGGATGAACTGGCGGATGTCCTCGGTGCGGTCTTCCAGTATGGAAGGCGTGACCTCACCGGAGCCCAGCAGCGCCATGAAGCTGCTTTTGATATTCGGTTTTAACCAGCGCATGTGTTTCACAACTTTCTACCGGAGCATCCCGTGGGTATTTATTTGCGTTCCCATGGAACGTCGTCTTCTGTTAGATTAAGACGACATCTAAGGATATGCAAGGTGTTTTGTGTGAAATGGTTAACGCAAAACAACAAATGAATCAAGGAGTTAGTAACTAGATGTCATGTCGATTCTGGCATTGAACATTGTTTAAATCTTTAGGCCTACAGGCAATTTCACCTGTGAGTCGAAAGTCACTTCCGGCTTTTTTCGGCATTATTCACCTTTTTTTCGGCCTGTTTCAGGCTCTCCCCGGACCGCTATGAGCATACAAATGACCGCCATGACCGTTTACCCCGCGCACTACATCAACGGCCAATGGGTCAAGGCCCAGTCCTCCGAAACCCTGCCCGTCCACGATTCCAGCACCGAAGCCCTGATGGCGACGGTGCCGGCCGGCACCGCGGCGGAGGCTGAAGCCGCCGTGCTGGCGGCCCGCGCGGCTTTCGACGGCTGGTCAGCCCTGCCGGTCGAAACCCGCGCCGCCTACCTCGACAAGGTGGCGGCCGGCGTCAAGGCGCGCACCGAGGACCTGGCCGTGGCGATTGCCCGCGAAGTGGGCATGCCCCTGAAGATGGCGCGTGCCGTCCAGGTGGGCGGCCCGGCCTGGCACTGGGGCAACTTCGCCAAGGTGGCGCGCCAGTTTGAGTGGGAAAAGCAGGTCGGCAACTCCCTCGTGGTGCGCGAAGCGATCGGCGTGGTGGGCTGCATCACGCCCTGGAATTTCCCGCTGAGCCAGATCACGCTGAAAATCGCGCCGGCCATGGTGGCCGGCTGTACCGTGGTGCTCAAACCCAGCGAAATCGCGCCAGTCAACGCCATGATCCTGGCCGAAATCATCCACGAGGCGGGCCTGCCGCCCGGCGTGTTCAACCTGGTCAACGGCATGGGCCCGGTGGTGGGCGAAGTCCTGGCCACGCACCCGGAAGTCGACATGGTGAGCTTTACCGGTTCCACCCGCGCCGGCAAGCGCGTGGGCGAGCTGGCCAGCCAGTCCATCAAGCGCGTGGCGCTGGAACTCGGCGGCAAGTCGGCCAGCGTGGTGCTGGACGACGCCAATTTCGAGGCCGCCGTCAAAGGCACCGTGTCGGCCTGCATGCTCAACAGCGGCCAGACCTGCTCGGCCCACACCCGCCTGCTGGTGCCGGCCGGCCGCTATGAGGAAGTCAAGGCGCTGGCCCAGGCCGCCATCGCCAAATTCAGCGTAGGCCCCAGCCTGGAAGAGGGCAGCAAGCTCGGCCCCCTGGTCAGCGCTTCGCAGCGCGACCGCGTGCTGGGTTTCATCCGCACCGGCATCGAAGAGGGCGCGGACGTGATCGCCGGCGGTGCCGAGGCGCCCGCCATCGCCAAGGGTTATTTTGTCCAGCCCACCATCCTGGGCATCAAGCCGACGGATTCGCTGGCCCAGGAGGAAATCTTCGGCCCGGTGCTGGTGGTTATCCCCTACAAAGACGAAGAAGACGCCGTGGCCATCGCCAACAGCACCATCTACGGACTGGGCGGCGCCGTCTGGAGCGGCACCGACGAGCACGCGATGAAGGTCGCGCGCCGCCTGCGCACCGGCCAGGTGGACATCAACGGCGGGCCTTTCAACGGCCAGGCCCCGTTCGGCGGTTACAAGCAGTCGGGCAACGGCCGCGAAAACGGCGTGTACGGCTTTGAGGAATTCCTCGAGTTCAAGGCCATGCAGCTCAAGCCCAGCGCGAGCTGAATTCCCGGTCCGCCCCGGCCGATGCCGGGCAAAACCGCCGAGCCGACTGCTGTTTGTCATAGGTTCCATGTGTACTTATGTTTTAATGGCACCAGAACTACAAGCAGTTACATCGATTTATGGCAGAAGTTACCGTCGTTTTTGCCGATCTCACAGGAAGCACCGGGGTTTTTGAGTCGCTGGGCAATGCCAAGGCAACCCAGGCCATCACACGCCTGACCCAGTGGATAGGCAAGGTCTGCGAGGCCTACCGCGGCCACGTCGTGAAATACCTGGGCGACGGCGTGCTGGCCGTGTTTCCCGACAATGCCGATGCCGTCGATGCCGTGACCGAATTGCAGCGGGTCCACCGCGACCGCATCCGCAACTGGCCCGACCAACTCAAGATGCGCCTGCAAACGGGCGTGGCACGCGGTGAAATCGTCGAGCAGGACGGCGACTGCTTCGGCGATGCCGTCAACCTGGCTTCGCGCCTGAGCGACCTGTCCGGCCCGGACCAGATCCTGGCCACCGACGCCGTCATCCAGCATCTTCCTTCCGATACGCTGGTGCGCTCACGGAGCCTGGGCGCGCTGGAAATACGGGGCCGCACCGAAGCCTGCCTGGTGCATCGCATCGAATGGCAGGCCGAGGTCATGTCGGAATCTTTCACGGTGCCCGCCACCCTGACGGAGCCACCACCCGCCCGGCAGGCTGCCGCCCAGGCGTTGATAGAACTGTGCTGGCTGGACATCAACACGGCCTTCGCCTCGACCGAGCTGCCCATCTTCCTGGGGCGCGACCAGGACGCGCATTTTGTGGTGCAGGATCCGCGCGTTTCCCGCAGGCATGCCAGGATTGAATGGCGCGCCGGCCAGTTCTTCCTCGAGGACGTCAGCAGCTACGGCACCTGGGTGCGTTTTTCCGACAGCGCGGCGGTGGTGGCGTTGCGCCGCCAGGAATGCGTGCTGCTGCTCGAAGGCGAGATCGCGCTGGGCGCTCCTTTTGAGGATTTCACGGTCCCCACCGTCAGTTTCAAGTTCGCCGACGGCAAAATGCACTTGCAGAAAAAATAAGCTGCATTCATCCTGCCGGGTGCGGGATGTCAAAGAGTCCGCTGCGGGCTCATCGCCTTTGCCGTCGATCCGCACGGCGACTTGATGGGAACATGATCTTGGTCTGGTTCAAACGCGTTCTTGCCGCCCTGGCTGCGCTGCTTCTGCTCGCCGCGGCGGCGGCCGGCATCTATATCTATCGCGCCACACCCGCGCTGGACGGCGAGTTGCAGGCTGCTGGCCTGCGGGCCCGCGTGAGCGTGGCGCGCGATGCGGCCGACGTCACCCACATCAAGGCCCAGTCGCCGCGCGACGCCTGGTTCGCCCTCGGTTATGTGCATGCCCAGGAGCGCGGCTGGCAGCTGGAATTCAATCGGCGCGTGATGCACGGCGAGCTCTCCGAAGTGTTCGGCCCGGCCACGCTGGACACCGACAAGCTGCTGCGTACGCTGGGCGTGGCGCGCGCCGCCGAACGCCAATGGCAGGGCCTGCCCGCCGAGGGGCGCGAGGCCATGCAGGCCTACAGCGAGGGCATCAACGCTTTTTACGCCGGTTCATCGCAGGCCTTGTCCCCCGAGTTCCACATCCTGGGCGTCAAGCCCGGCGGCGCCTCGGGCGTGGCCTGGTCGCCCACCGACAGCCTGGCCTGGTCGCTGATGATGGCGCTGGATTTGAGCGGCAACTGGGGCACCGAATTCGCCCGCCTGTCCGCCGCCCGCGTGCTCAAGACCCCCGAACTCTGGCAGCTGTTTCCGCCATACCCCGGCGAGCAGCCGGCCTCGAGGGCGGATTTCAGCAAGCTCTACGCCGATCTCGGCGTGTACCGCACCGACCTTCCCGCCACCCCAAAAGTTTCAAGCCGCCGCCCGGCCCCCGCAACGGTCACCATGGCCCAAGGCATCAACGGCTGGGCCGGGGCGCTGGGCGAGGTGGAAGGCAAGGGCTCCAACAACTGGGTAGTGGCCGGTGCGCACAGCGCGAGCGGCAAGCCCCTGCTGGCCAACGACCCGCACCTGGGCCTGTCGGCCCCGGCCGTCTGGTATTTCGCGCGCCTGCAGGCGCCCGCCGGCGGCAATGACACCGGGCTGGACGTCATAGGCGCGACCTTGCCCGGCCTGCCGTTTGTGGTCATGGGCCGCACCCAGAAAATGGCCTGGGGCTTTACCAATACCGCGCCCGATGTGCAGGACCTGTACCTCGAGCAGGTCAACCCGGCTAACCCGCGCCAGTACCGCATCCCGTCCGCCGGTGCTTCCAAGGCTGAGGCCTGGGCCGACTTTGAGACCCGCCGCGAAACCATCAAGGTCAAGGGCCAGCCCGACGTGTTGCTGGATGTGCGCGAAAGCCGCCACGGCCCGGTGCTCAGCGACGTGCAGAAATCGCATGCCGAACTGCTCGACACCCGCAAATACGTGCTCGCGCTGCGCTGGAGCGCGCTCGACGCCGACAACCAGACGGTGCTGGCCGGGCTGCGGGCCAACCGCGCCCAGTCGGCCCAGGAACTGGTGGACGCCTTCGCGGCCTACCACTCGCCCATGCAAAACGTCGTCACGGCCGACGTCGCGGGCGGCGTGGCCTTCAAGGCCGCCGGCAAGGTGCCGCTGCGCAAACCCGACAACGACATTCGCGGCATCGCCCCCTCGCCGGGATGGGATGCCCGCTACGACTGGGCCGGCTGGCTGCCTTACGCGCAAACGCCCGAGGCAGGCCGCGCCGCCATCGAGGCCCGGGGCTGGTGGGCCACGGCCAACCAGCGCATCACGCCGCCGGCTTATCCCTTCTTCATGGGCCAGGACTGGACCGTGCCCTACCGCCACGACCGCATCGAGCAGCTGCTGGCTGCCACGCCCAGGCACGACGTGGCATCCATGCAAAAAATACAGGCCGACCAGCTGTCACCGGCCACGGTGAAGTTGTTGCCTTTCCTGCAAAAAACATTGGCGCAACCGGTGAACCATCCTTTGGCCGATGCCGCGCGCAAGGCCATGGCCGGCTTTGACGGTGTCATGCGCGCCGACCAGGCCGCGCCGCTGGTGTTCGCCGCCTGGGCCGACGAACTCACGCGCGGCATTGTGGGCGGCAAGCTCGGCGAGGCAACGTTCAGGCCGCTTTATGGCAAACGCCATTTCAGGAGCACGCTGGAAGATGTGCTGCAGCGCCAGGACGGCAATTGGTGCGGTGCGGCAGGCTGCGGGGCGCAATCGGCGGCGGCGCTGCTGCGTGCGCTCGACCGCTTGCAGGTGGCTTACGGCGCCGATGTGGGCAGCTGGACCTGGGGCAGGGCGCATCCGGCGCTGTCGGCGCACAAGCCCTTCGGCAACGTGGCCTGGCTCGCGCCCTGGTTTGACGTGCGCGTGCCTAGCGGCGGCGACACCTTCACGATCAATGTAGGCCAGTACTGGGCCACGGGCGATGCCACGCCCTTTGCCAACCGACAGGCGGCGTCCTTGCGCGCCGTCTACGACATGGGCGACCCGGAAAATTCACGCTTCATCTACCAGACAGGGCAGAGCGGCCTGGTGTTTTCCGGCCGCTACCGCGACATGCGGGACAGCTGGGCCGCCGTGCAATACCGGCCCTTGCAGATGAACCCACCGGCCTTCGCGCACCAGCTCACCTTGCGTCCCTGAAGGCGCGCGTAGAAGCCGCGTCAGGCCGGGATGGCATCCACGTTGAGCCGGTCCCAGTGGCGGTGCAGCGCAATCGCCGCCAGGAAATCCTGCGACACCTGGCCGTCCACCACCTTGCGCGCGTCGGCGATGATGACGCCGGGCGTGGGCACGCCGACCGCTTCCGGGTCCCTGCCCAGGCTGAAGCCCAGGGTGGCCAGCAGCTGTGCGCCGTCGTTCACTGCACAAATCGTCTTGCAATGCTTGTAAGCCTCCAGCACGAAGTGCACCGCCTCGCCCATGGCGCCCAGGGTGGCAACGCTTTCGCTTCCGCCCGGAATCAGCACGGCGTCAAACATCACCGAGGGCATATTGCTGAAGGTGTGGTCCACCGCGAGCTGCCGGCCCGAGGAGGTGCTGACCGTGCCCAGCTGCGGCGCCACAAGCTTGCACTGGGCGCCGGCGTCAAGCAGGTCCTGCTGCAGGCGCTTGAGCGCGGCGGCCTCCACCCCGTCGGCCACCAGGATGGCCACCTTGCGCGTTTTGGCGCTGCCGCCCGGGCGGCCCACCATGCGCAGGGCCGGGTCTTCTTCCACCTTCACCACGATGCGATGGTCGCGAAAGCCCAGCCTGCCGGCCGCGGCCTTGGCGTCGGGCGGCTTGATGCCCAGAGGGGCCGCCACGCGCGCGGCCAGTTTCAGGTCCACATGGGCCAGGTTGTCCACCATGCGCTGGCGAATGTCAGGCACCTCCACCTTGGACAGCTCAAAGCGGAAGGCCGCCACGATGTGGTCTTTTTCCGGCGCGCTCTGGCTGTTCCAGAACAGCGCGGCCTGCGAAAAATGGTCGTCAAAGGAAGGACTGCGGCGGCGGATTTTCGGCGGCTCCAGCTGCTCGGGGTAGGACTGGAATCCCTGCGCGCCGCCGTCCACCCGGTACTCGGCGCCGCTGCCCAGCGTGTTCGGTTCGTAGGCGACCCGGCCCTTGGCGATGGCCTGGCGGTGCATGCCGTCGCGCTGGAAGTTGTGCATGGGACACACGGCCCGGTTGATCGGGATCTCATGGAAGTTGGCGCCGCCCAGGCGCGACAGCTGGGTGTCGGTGTACGAGAACAGCCGGCCCTGCAGCAATGGGTCGTTGGAAAAATCGATGCCGGGCACCAGATGGCCGGGGTGGAAGGCGACCTGCTCGGTTTCGGCGAAGAAGTTGTCCGGGTTGCGGTTGAGCACCATCTTGCCGATGAGCTGCACCGGCACCTGTGCTTCGGGGATCAGCTTGGTCGGGTCAAGGATGTCGAAGCCCAGCTCGCTTTCCTTGCCCTCGTCGACGATCTGCACGCCGAGTTCCCACTCCGGGAAGTTGCCGCTTTCAATCGCCTCCCACAGGTCGCGCCTGTGGAAATCCGGGTCCTTGCCGGCGATCTTCTGCGCCTCGTCCCAGACCAGCCCGTGCACGCCCAGCTTGGGTTTCCAGTGGAACTTCACAAAAAAGGATTCACCGCGCGCATTGATGAAGCGAAAGGCATGGACGCCAAAGCCCTCCATCATGCGAAAGCTGCACGGCACGGCGCGGTCCGACATGGCCCACATCAGCATGTGCGTGGATTCGGGCATCAGCGAGGCGAAATCCCAGAAGGTGTCGTGGGCGCTGGCCGCTTGCGGCATTTCGTTGTGCGGTTCCGGCTTGACCGCATGGATCAGGTCGGGGAACTTGATGGCGTCCTGGATGAAGAAGACCGGGATGTTGTTGCCGACCAGGTCGTAGTTGCCTTCGGCGGTGTAGAACTTCACCGCGAAACCGCGCACGTCGCGCACGGTGTCGGCCGAGCCCCTGGAGCCCGCCACGGTGGAAAAACGCACGAAGACCGGCGTTTCCACATCCGGGTCCTGCAAAAAGCCCGCGCTGGTGTACTGCACCATGGACTTGTAGGGCTTGAAATAGCCGTGCGCGCCCGCGCCACGGGCGTGCACCGCGCGCTCGGGAATGCGCTCGTGGTCGAAGTGAGTGATTTTTTCGCGGAGGATGAAATCCTCCAGCAGGGTCGGGCCGCGCACGCCCGCTTTCAGCGAGTTGTGGTTGTCGGGAAACTGCAGGCCCTGGTTGGTTGTCAGCACTGGGGCGATGCCCGTGGTGAAGCTCTCGAGCTGGGTCTTCTTGTCTTTGGCGCCGTCCGTGTTCCGGTGAGGGGGGGAAGTGCTGCGCTTGGAGGGCGGCATGAAAAATCCTTGTGATAAAAAGAAACTCCGCCTGGGGGCTTGGGGCCACGGGCGGTTACAGGACGTAAGGGCGAAACACCGGGAAGCGCTCCCGCGTGGCGATCAGTTGTCGAGCAGGCCTTCCAGGACCTTCACCGAGGCCAGCAGGCCGAGCGCGGCGACCGTGCCGGCCAGGCACCAGGCCATGAACTCCTGCAGGATTTCCGCGATGCTGTCCGGCAAGGCCATGGACACCAGGAACAGGCCCGCCGCGCAGACCAGCACCGTCAGGAAAGCGTGGAGCAGGTCGATATCGCGGGGGTTGGCATGGATTCGCCAGGCGGTCAGCAGCCCCGCGGCCATGCCTGTCAAAAGTCCGGCCATCAGCTTCATGGTGGTGGTTTCCTGTGGTGGGTGAATCGTCATCAGGTGCTGCATGGACGATAGGGGCGCCCGGCCGCCGGGGTGGTAGCCCGATGCCGGTGGCCGGTGTAAGGCCTTTCTGCTCCTTGCGTAAGACGACGCTTACCGCCCCGCGACCACCGGCGTTCGTTCCGGCTTTTGCGTGCCCGTTGGCCTTTCTCCTACATGGGCACGCTCAACCTTCCGGCATCAAGGCGTGAACCTGCCGCGTAAATTGATGAACATTCCATCCATATTTGCCGCTGTTGCGGATTGGCACACATCATGAAAATGCGAACCTACCTCGTTGAGGACAATCCGACCATCCGCGACAACCTGCTCAGCACGCTGGAAGAACTGGCCCCGGTTGAAGCCGTCGGCACCTGCGAAACCGAAGACGAGGGCGCCGAATGGTTGACGCGCCACACCGCCCAGTGGGACTTGGCCATCGTCGACCTGTTCCTCAAACAGGGCAGCGGCCTCAGGATCCTCGAGGCCTGCCGCGACCGAAAACCCGCCCAGAAGATCGTGGTCTTCAGCAACTACGCCACCCGCGAGATGCGCATGCGCTGCGCCGAACTGGGCGTGGATGCGGTCTTCGACAAGTCCACGGAAATTGATTGCCTGCTGGCCTATTGCCTGACCCAGAGCCGCAAACTGGATCCCGCGGCGAACGACGACTCCAGGGCCTCCACGCTGCAGTCCGCGTAAGCCGCAACCACAGCAACCACAGCAACCACAGCAACCACCGCATCCACCAGGACCGGACCATGAGCACGCCCACCGCTCAGCCTCTCGATACCAGACCGCGGCGGCTTGACGACGGCGTTTTCCAGACGGCGGAAGAGGCGGTGCTGGTGGAAGGGCAGGGCAACGGCGCCGCGATGCCGCGGCCGCTGTCCGGCCAGGCTCCCACTTTTGCCCGCAACGGCGGCCGCACCAGGTCTTCATTCACCCAGGCCGTCGGTGCCCATGTCGCGGCCCGGCCTTGCCAGTCGGCCTTGCTGGCCGCCGCGGCGGGCGCACTGGCCATGCTGGTCCTTCGCTCGCGGCTGCGCGGCCGGCTCCAGCCCTTGCGCTCGTTCCGGCTGAAATGAGGCCGGGGCGGGGCCCCCGACTCAAGGAAATTCACGGAAATCCAAGGAAATTTTTATGCCCCTGCATCTTCACGTTCCCGTTCCCCAGCCTCCACCCGGAACACCGGGTATTCACGTGCCGAACGAGGTTCCGCCGCTGATCATTCCTCCTGAGCCCGGCACGCCTCCTGAGATCACCGATCCCCCGCCGCCGGAACCCACGCTCCCCATTCGGGAACCCGGCATCAACGTGCCGCCGCAAGCCACCTAGAGGAAGTCAGGACGCTTGCTGGCGTTGGTATTCGGCGCGCTTCATGACCAGGTAGCTTTCCTTGTCCAGCTCATGGAGCTGGCGCGCGTACTGTTCGGTCGCGTCGAACCAGTGTTGCAGCCGCGCCTCGAGTTGCTGCGCCGGCGGCTTGTCGAGTGAAGCCAGGTAGGCTTCTATGGCCAGGTAATAGCGCATGGTGTTGCGCTCCACGGTGCCGCGCATGCCGTCCACATAGGCGTTGGTGGAGCCGCGCCGCACCTGGGTGAAGCCCACCTTGCCGCTGCCGGCCGTGGCCAGGTAGCCTTGCATGGCCAGGCGGCTGGCGACGCCGTAACCGTAGGAGTAACGCAAGTGCATAAAGGTCTTGCCGTCCGGAAGCGGCACCGCCTGCAACTCGATGCGGTAATTCTGGGTGCCCAGCGGGCCCTTGTCCGCGCCCAGTTGTGCCGCCAGGTAGTCAGCCGTGCTCGCGGTCAGCCGGTAGCTGAACTTGAGCGCAAAGGCGTCTTCCAGTTGCTGCTCGGTTTTTTTGCCGACGTGCATGTTCAGCTGGCTGGGGCTCTCGTCCGTGCTGGCGTGGCAGTATTTGGTGTTGATGTGCAGTATCAGCATCTCGCACCAGCGCCTGGGGCTTTTGAAGGCGGCGCTGACCGTGGCAAAAGGCGAATTCAGCACGGCGTAGGCGCTGCCGGTTACCGCATTGGCGCCTTCGGATGATTCCAGGAACAGCGGCCTGCGGTAGGCATTCTGCGCCAGCTGCCCGGCCAGCGCCGCGTGTTTTTCGAGCAGGGCCGGTGCGCTGGATTCCGCGCTCGCGGCGGGCGCCTGCTGCGCTTGAACGGCAGCCGGGAAAGGAGATGCGCAAAGCGCCAGCCCGCACAGCAGCGCAAGGCGCCCAAGACGTCGTCGAAAAGGATTCATGGTCCCAGTTTGCCAGTGCAGACAAGGCCTTCTTCGCGGATGCTCCCTCGTCCTACATGCAATCGCCGCAAGCGTGAAGCGAAGGGGAAACGCACGGGGAAATATGGCGGGCCGCTCAGGCTTGCACGGTCTCCGCCAGCGCCTCAGGATCTTTCGCGGCGGAGGCTTCGAACTGCAGCGTGAGCCGGTTTTCCCCGCGTGTCAGGCGGGCGGATTCCTGCCGGGCCAGGGCCTGCACATCGTGCCACTCCAGCAGGCGGTAAGGGGGTTTGTCCACCACGCGCACGGGCTCGGGGACCTCGGGCATTTTCAGCTCGATATGTATCGAAAGAACATCTTCCGCAAACCCGGCGCTGATGAGCAGCTTGCCGGGCACGGCAGCCGCATCGGCCAGGCCTATGAGCGAGGCGGTCAGCACATTGCGCAGCGCCGATTGGGGAAGTTGCGCGGCGATGCTGCCGCTGCTGTCGCCCACCGAAAAACCCCTGAACGAGAGCTGCGTCACCACCATGCCCACGCATTCCGCGATGCCCGCATCGGCCCTGACCGGGCGGTTGTCCTTGGGCGCGAGCCAGCTCATCAAATCCGCGCAGGAGGCGGCCGCCTCTTTGGACAGCGCCACGATGTCGCGCGCGTTCCTGAGGAGCGCTTCCGGGTCGGGGTCGGCTTTTTGCAGGCGCCGCTCCAGCATCGCCGCCACCATGGCAATGGGCTGCAATGTCCCTGCCATGTTGTGGCGTATCACCGGGGCCAGCCGCCGCAGGAGCGCGTAATGCGCCGCTTCCGCCTCGCCTCGTTGCAATCCGCTTGCCTGTTCTGCCGTGCTGCTGGACTGAGCGCTCATGGTTTTGGTGCCAATGAAAAGGTTCACAAAAACTGCAGCCAAATCTGCAGGGCCCACGCCGCGCAACGAACACATCTCGCTGCGATATTTTCAAGGCGTAACCACAAAATATACAGCGGTCAAAAAAGAATTTATGTAAGCCAAAGCCTACAGTTGTGAGGCTGTGACGGGCGCGCCGCAGATTGTTTTCGCCGTTAAGTAAATAGTGCGATATCTGGTTGTCATTCTGAATCTTCGCGAGTAATCTCGGCACCCGTTTCTACAAAAAGTTACCGCCAATACAGGATGAATGATATGGAGGCTCTAGCCAAGCTTTCGGTGATCGAGCGCGACACCGAATTGAAGTCCATTCTCAAATCTTTGAGCGCGCTCAGGCGCGGTGAATCCGGCGTGACACTCCCAACGGAGTGGGACGGGGTCTATGGAAAGATCGCCGCCGAATTCAACCAGCTGTCGGCCATGACGACGGCGACCACCAGCCGCTGCAAAGGCCTGGCATCCAAGTCCCGCCTGTCAACACGCGCCAGCCGGCGCCTGCCCGAGGAAAAACTCTCGGGCTTCTGGCTGCAGAACGCGATGGCCATCAACACCGTGCTCGACGAAGCCGACACGGTGACGGAGCAGACCAAGGTGGTGCTGACCGCATTGACCGACCTGAAAAAAGGCGACGCGCGCGCCAGTCTGCCGCAAGACTGGACCGGCGTGCCCGGCAAGGTCGCCGATGCCTTCAATGACGTGGTCTCGGAAAACGTGCGCATGGCGCGTGAACTGGAACGCCTGAGCCGCGTGGTCGGCAAGCAGGGCCGGCTCAAGGAGCGGGCCTTTGTGCCCGACGCCACGGGATTCTGGCGCGACTCCGCGGAGTCCATCAATTCCCTGATCGCCGACCTGGTCCACCCGACCAGCGAAGTGGCGCGCGTGATCGGCGCCGTAGCCCAGGGCGACCTGTCCAAGAGCATGGCGCTGGAGGCCGAGGGCAGGGCGCTGGAAGGCGAGTTCCTGCGCACCGCGATGATCATCAACAAGATGGTGGAGCAGCTCGGCACCTTCTCGGCCGAGGTGACGCGGGTGGCGCGCGAGGTGGGCACCGAGGGCAAGCTGGGCGGCCAGGCTGATGTGCAGGGTGTGGCCGGCACCTGGAAGGACTTGACCGACTCGGTCAACTCCATGGGGTCCAACCTCACGGCGCAGGTGCGCAATATTGCGGAAGTGACGACGGCTGTGGCGGCCGGCGACCTGTCCAAGAAGATCACGGTGGACGTGAAAGGCGAGATTCTCGAACTCAAGAACACCATCAACACCATGGTGGACCAGCTGCGGTCCTTTGCTTCCGAGGTGACGCGCGTCGCGCGCGAGGTGGGTACCGAGGGCAAGCTGGGCGGCCAGGCCGATGTGCAGGGCGTGGCCGGCACCTGGAAGGACCTGACCGACAACGTGAACTTCATGGCCGGCAATCTGACATCCCAGGTGCGCAACATTGCCGACGTGACCAAGGCCGTGGCGGCAGGCGACTTGTCCAAGAAGATCACGGTGGACGTCAAGGGCGAAATCCTCGAACTCAAGAACACCATCAACACCATGGTGGACCAGCTGTCCTCTTTCGCGTCCGAGGTGACGCGGGTTGCGCGCGAGGTGGGCACCGAAGGCAAGCTGGGTGGCCAGGCCGACGTGCAAGGTGTGGCCGGCACCTGGAAGGACTTGACGGATTCCGTCAACTCCATGGGCTCCAACCTGACAGGCCAGGTGCGCAACATCGCCGAGGTGACGACGGCCGTGGCGGCCGGTGACCTGTCCAAAAAGATCACGGTGGACGTGAAAGGTGAGATTCTCGAGCTCAAGAACACCATCAACACCATGGTGGACCAGCTGTCTTCTTTCGCCTCCGAAGTGACGCGGGTTGCGCGCGAGGTCGGTACCGAAGGCAAGCTGGGCGGCCAGGCCGATGTGCAGGGTGTTGCCGGCACCTGGAAGGATTTGACCGATTCGGTGAATTCCATGGGCTCCAACCTGACAGGCCAGGTGCGCAACATCGCCGAGGTGACCAAGGCCGTGGCGGCCGGTGACCTCTCCAAAAAAATCACGGTGGACGTGAAGGGCGAAATCCTGGAACTCAAGGCCACCATTAACACCATGGTGGACCAGCTGCGCTCCTTTGCGTCAGAAGTGACGCGTGTGGCGCGCGAGGTGGGCACCGAAGGCAAGCTGGGCGGCCAGGCCGACGTGCAGGGCGTGGCCGGTACCTGGAAGGATTTGACCGACTCGGTCAACTCCATGGGCTCCAACCTGACAGGCCAGGTACGCAACATTGCCGAGGTGACAACCGCCGTGGCGGCCGGCGACCTGTCCAAGAAGATCACGGTGGACGTCAAGGGCGAAATCCTGGAACTCAAAAACACCATCAACACCATGGTGGACCAACTGCGATCGTTCGCCTCTGAGGTGACGCGTGTGGCGCGAGAGGTGGGCACCGAGGGCAAGCTGGGCGGCCAGGCCGACGTGCAGGGCGTGGCCGGCACCTGGAAGGACTTGACCGACTCGGTTAACTCCATGGGTTCCAACCTGACTGCTCAGGTGCGAAACATCGCCGAGGTGACGACGGCCGTGGCGGCCGGCGACCTGTCCAAGAAAATCACGGTGGACGTCAAAGGCGAAATCCTGGAGCTGAAAAACACCATCAACACCATGGTGGATCAGCTGCGATCGTTTGCCTCCGAAGTGACACGGGTGGCGCGCGAAGTGGGCACCGAAGGCAAGCTGGGCGGCCAGGCCGATGTGCAGGGCGTGGCCGGCACCTGGAAGGACTTGACCGACAACGTGAACTTCATGGCCGGCAACCTGACGTCCCAGGTGCGCAACATCGCCGACGTGACCAAGGCTGTGGCGGCAGGCGACTTGTCCAAGAAGATCACGGTGGACGTCAAGGGCGAAATCCTGGAACTCAAGGCCACCATCAACACCATGGTGGACCAGCTGCGCTCCTTCGCGTCCGAGGTGACGCGTGTCGCGCGCGAAGTGGGCACCGAAGGCAAGCTGGGCGGCCAGGCCGACGTGCAGGGCGTGGCCGGCACCTGGAAGGACTTGACCGACAACGTGAACTTCATGGCCGGCAATCTGACCAGCCAGGTGCGCGGCATTGCGCGCGTGGTGACGGCCGTGGCCAACGGCGACCTGGAACGCAAGCTGACCGTGGAGGCCAAGGGCGAAATCGCCGCTTTGGCCGACACTATCAACGGCATGACCGACACGCTGGCCACCTTCGCCGACCAGGTGACCTCGGTGGCGCGCGAGGTGGGCGTCGAAGGCAAGCTGGGCGGCCAGGCCAAGGTGCCGGGCGCGGCCGGCACCTGGAAGGGCCTGACCGAAAACGTCAACCAGCTGGCCGCCAACCTGACGACCCAGGTGCGCGCCATTGCCGAAGTGGCGACGGCCGTGACGCAGGGCGACTTGACGCGTTCCATCACCGTGGAAGCGCTGGGCGAAGTGGCCGCCCTGAAAGACACGATCAATGAAATGATCCGCAACCTCAAGGACACCACCCAGGTCAACACCGAGCAGGACTGGCTCAAGACCAATCTGGCCAAGTTCAGCCGCATGCTGCAGGGCCAGAAAGACCTGGTAGCCGTGGGCCACCTGATCCTCTCGGAGCTCGCGCCCGTGGTGGGCGCCCAGCAGGCCGAGTTTTACGTGCTCAGCTACACCCATGAAAGGCCGCGCTTGCGCCTGATGGCGAGTTATGCCTCGGACGGGCAGGGCGCCTACGGCAAGGAAATCGACCTGGGCCAGGGCCTGATAGGCCAGTGCGCGTTCGACAAGCAGAAGATCTTGCTGACCTCCTCGCTGCCGCAGGGCCTCAAGATATCGTCCGGCCTCACCGAAGTGGCGCCCATGGACATCCTGGTGCTGCCCATCATTTTCGAGGGCCAGGTCCGGGGCGTGGTCGAACTGGCCTCGGTCGAGCGCTTCAACCCCACGCACCAGGCCTTCCTGGATCAGCTCACCGAAAGTATCGGCATCGTGATCAACACGATCGAAGCCAATATGCGCACCGAGGACCTGCTGACCCAGTCGCAGTCCCTGGCGCAGGAGCTGCAAAGCCGGCAGGAAGAGCTGCAGCAGACCAATGAGGAGCTGCAGGAAAAAGCCCACCTGCTGGTCCAGCAGAACGACGAGGTGGAGCGCAAGAACCAGGAGGTCGAGCAGGCTCGCCAGGCGCTCGAAGAAAAAGCCAAGCAGCTGTCGCTGACCTCCAAGTACAAGTCCGAGTTCCTGGCGAACATGTCGCACGAGCTGCGCACGCCGCTCAACAGCCTGCTGATCCTGTCCGACCAGCTGTGCAAGAACTCCGAAGGCAACCTGACCGCCAGGCAGGTCGAGTTCTCCAAGACCATCCATTCATCCGGCAACGATTTGCTGATGCTGATCAACGACATCCTGGACCTGTCCAAGATCGAGTCGGGCACGGTGGTGGTGGACGTCAACGAGTTGCGCCTGTCCGACCTGCAGATGTATGTGGAGCGCACTTTCCGCCACGTCGCCGAGGCCAAGAGCGTGGACTTCCTGATCACCACCGGCCTGCAGCTGCCGGTGTCCATGGTGACCGACGTCAAGCGCTTGCAGCAGATCCTCAAGAACCTGCTGTCCAACGCCTTCAAGTTCACGCACCAGGGCCATGTGGCGCTGGCCATCGAGGAAGCCTTCACCGGCTGGAGCCCGGACAACGAGGAACTCAACCGCGCCCAGCAGGTGCTGGCGTTTTCCGTCACCGACACCGGCATCGGCATTTCCGCCGACAAGCAGCAGATCATCTTTGAAGCCTTCCAGCAGGCCGACGGCTCTACCTCCCGCAAATACGGCGGCACCGGCCTGGGCCTGGCCATCAGCCGCGAACTCTCGCGCCTGCTGGGCGGCGAGATTCGCCTGTCCAGCGCACCCGGCGAGGGCAGCAGCTTTGTGCTTTACCTGCCGCTGGTCTACGCCTCGCCGCGCGGCGCGCGCAAGCCCGGCGGCAGCGCCGAACAGCGCATCGAAGCCAGCGCGCCCATCCGGCTCGGCTTCGAGAAGCTGGAACCGGCTTTTGAGGATGCCGTCCTGGCGGCGGACGCCAGCGCCCTGGCCAACGAAGCCGCCGACGACCGGCATGCCATACAGCCCGGCGACTTCGTGCTGCTGATCGTGGAAAACGACCTGGCCTTCGCCGGCTTCCTGCTCGACGCCGCCCGCGCCAAGGGCTTCAAGGGCCTGGTGACCCCGCTGGGCGCCGGCGCGCTGACGCTGGCGGCGGAGTACAAGCCTTCGGCCATCACGCTGGACATGCACCTGCCGGACATGGAAGGCTGGCGCGTGCTCGAGCGCATCAAGCAGGACGCCGGCGTCCGGCACATCCCGGTCTGCGTCATCTCCACCGACGACTCCAAGGACCGCGCCTACCGCTCGGGCGCCATGGCCTTCATCGAAAAACCGATCCCGTCCAAGGAGGTGCTTGACGAGATGCTGGAGCAGCTGCACCGCTATGTGTCGCGCTCGGTCCGGCATATGCTGGTCGCCCTGAAGGACGATGTCTTGCGCGGCGAGGTCACCGGCATGCTGCAGCACAGCCATGTGCAGTGCACCGCCGTGGCCTCGCTGGCCGGCGTCAAGGCCGAAGACCTCACCCGCTTTGAATGTGTCGTCACCGACGATGCCTCCCTGACCGAGGGATTCGAGGGCATGCGCCGTGCCGCGCCGGAGCGCCGGGCGCTCGGGCCGCTGCCCGTGGTGGTCTGGCGTGACGGTCCCATCGACGCGCTGCACCAGCCGGCCTGGCAGTCCCGCGACGGCTTCCTGTTCCGCGAGGCCAGGTCCATCCCCCGGGTGCTGGACCAGGCCATGCATGCCCTGCACCTGACAGAGGCACGCATGACCGAAAAGCAGCGCGGCACCCTGAGGGCCCTGCACGAGGCCAACAAATCGCTCGCCGGGAAAAGGGTGCTGATCGTCGACGACGACATGCGCAACATCTTCGCCCTGGCCACCGTGCTCGAAGAGGAGGGCATGGACATCGTCTGGGCCGATAACGGCCACGACGCCATCGCCAAGGTCGCTTCCGACCCGCAGCTCAGCGTGGTGCTGATGGACATCATGATGCCGGTGATGGACGGCCTGGTCACCATGCAGGAGATCCGCAAGCTGCCGGCCGGCAAGAGCCTGCCCATGATCGCCGTCACGGCCAAGGCCATGAAGGGCGACCGCGAGAAATGCATAGAGGCCGGCGCCTGGGACTACCTGTCCAAGCCGGTCAATACCGAAAACCTGCTGGCCGTGCTGCGCGCCTGGTTGCCCCGATGAGCGCTGTCCTCATGCCGCAGGAGCCGGCAACCATGCTCAATCCGGATACCGTCAACATCCTGATCGTCGACGACCTGCCTGAAAAGCACGTCGTCATGGGCAGCATCCTCGAGGAGCTGGGGCAGAACCTGGTCAGCGCCCGTTCCGGCCGCGAGGCCCTGCGCCTGATCCTGCAGATGGACTTCGCCGTCATCCTGCTCGACGTCAACATGCCCGACATCGACGGCCTGGAAACCGCCAGCCTGATCCGGCAGTACAAGAAAACCTCGCAGACGCCCATCCTCTTCATCACCGCCTACGTGGACGAGATGCAGGCCGCCAAGGGTTACGAGCTGGGCGCGGTCGACTACATCTCGACCCCCGTCGTGCCCGGCGTGCTGCGCTCCAAGGTCAAGGTCTTCGTCGAGTTGCACCGCATGCATCGCCAGCTGCAGCAGCAGGCCGTCGAGCGCGAGGCGCTGGCACGCGCTGAGGCGGCCCGCACCGCGGCGGAAGAGGCCACGCGCCGCGCCGCCTACCTGGCCGAGGCCAGCCAGCGCCTGTCCATGTCCCTCAACATAGAGGCCACCGTGCATGCCCTGGCCGACATCGCCGTGCCGGGCCTGGGCGCCATGGCCGCCGTCGCCTTGCTGGACGACCATGGCGAACTGCACTGCCGCTGCCTCAAAATCGCGGGCGATGCCGATCCCACCCTGGGCCCGGTCTTGCTCGAATGCCACCGCGAGTTGAGCCCGGCCATGGCCGCGGTGGTCCGTGGCGCCATGCTCTCGCGCGACATCCAGTTTCTGACCGCTATGGACCTGTGCGCGGCACCGGCGGCGTCCGCTCCGCTGCCGGCCTGGCCGGAACTGCCGCCGGACCACGAGGAGATGGCCGTCTGCCCGCTGGTCGCCGGCGATCAGCAACTGGGCGCGCTCATCCTCTTCGGCAAGGCCGGCGGTTTCGCGCAGGCCGATGCCGCGCTGCTCAGCGAGGTCGTGGGCCGGGCCTCCATCGCCATGGAAAACGCCAGGCTCTACACGCTGGTGCAAGAGGCCGACCGGCGCAAGAACGAGTTCCTCGCGATGCTGGCACACGAGTTGCGCAACCCTCTGGCGCCCATCCGCAACGCGGTCCACATCATCAACGGGGCCCAGGTGGCCGACCCGACGGTGGCTTGGGCGCGCGACGTGATCGCACGCCAGGTCGACCACATGTCCCGGTTGGTCGACGATTTGCTGGACGTTTCGCGCATCGTGCGCGGCAAGGTGACCGTCCACATGGAGCCGCTGCTGCTAGCCACTCTGTGCGAGCGCGCCGTCGAAGCCAGCAGCCCCTTGCTGGCCGCGAGGCAGCAGCGGCTCACGGTAGCCCTCCCGGACGAGGCCGTGCTCCTGCAGGGCGACCTGGTGCGCCTGTCTCAAGTGCTGTCCAACCTGCTCAACAACGCCTCCAAGTTCACCGATCCGGAAGGAACGATCACCCTGGACGCGTCGCTGAAGGGCAACAGCATTTTTATCACCGTCTCCGACACCGGACAGGGCATAGACGCCGAATTCCTGCCGCACATCTTTGACCTGTTCGCCCAGGGCGACCAGGCGCTGGACCGCGCCCAGGGCGGCCTGGGCATAGGCCTCACGCTCGTCAAACACCTGGTGGACCTGCACCAGGGCACAGTCGAGGCGTATAGCGAAGGCCGCGGCAAGGGAAGCCGCATCACGGTGTCCTTCCCGGCCAAGCTTGCAGCGCAGGGCGCGGCCCTTCCCGCCGCCCTGATGCCGAAAGCCGCCAGGCCGGTGCCGGCCGCCTCCCGCAAAATCCTGGTCGTCGACGACTTGCCTGCCTCGGCGGACACCCTCAAGGTTTTGCTGGAGCTCGAAGGCTATGTGGTGAGGATCGCGAACGACGGCGCGGCGGCGCTCACGGTGGCCCAGGAGTTCGGGCCCGACGTGCTCATCCTCGACATCGGCCTGCCTGGCATGGACGGGTTTGAGGTGGCGCGCCAATTGCGTAGCCGGCCTGAATCCAAAGATGCTCTGTTGATTGCCTTGACGGGGTATGGGGAGGCTGAGAGTCGGCAGCGGTCGCAACGGGCTGGGTTTGATCATCATGTGGTCAAGCCGGCGGATATCGATTTCTTGCTGTCGCTTGTGGGGCAGCCGCCCGGGGCTCGGAACTTGGTGGAGGGGGTTTAGTTCTTTGGGTGTTCTGAGCGCTGATGTTGGTTTGGGTTCCGGGGCCGGGGTTGCCGGCAGCAACTCACTTTCTTTTGCTTCGCCAAAAGAAAGTAAGCAAAGAAAAGGCGACCCGCAGTCTGGGTCCCCTGCGCTTCGCTACGGGGCAACCTGCGGTGCTCGAGCCAAGCGGGGTCCGGCTAAACTCGCCTTCGGCTCAAACAACGCCGGCCCTGATCCGCTTGTCTCTGCGCTCCTCGGCCCAGCCAGGACGGGGCAATCGGGAGCGGGAGCGGGAACAGAAGACAGAAATACAAAGAAGATAAAGAAGACAAATACAAACAAGGACTCGCCACGGCGAGTCCTTGTTTCTTAAGTATTGGTATTCCCTCCCCACCCCTTGTGGATGCGCCGAGGAGCGCAGGTTCAGGCGGATCAGGGATCGCGTTGTCTGAGCCGAAGGCGAGTTTAGCGAGACCCCGTCTGGACCGAGCACCGCAGGTTGCCCGTAGCGCAGCGGAGGGACGCAGCAACCAGGGTCGCCTTTTCTTTTGCTTACTTTTCTTTTGGCGAAGCAAAAGAAAAGTGAGTTGCTGCCGGGCAACCCCCGGCCAGCAACCCTCAGCAGAGAAAACAGAAGCGCAAAGGCCGGAGCAAGGAGCAAGAGCCGTCCAGCCAGGCCGCGCTGGCGGCCGAAGTCGCTACCTGGCCGCCAGCGCTTCGGGCGCCCCGAGTTGCCAGCCCCCACCCAGCGCCTTGAAAGCCGCGACCGCCGCGCGTGCGGATTCGGTTTGTGCCTGTGCCCGCATATCGGAGGCGCGCAGCAGGTTCTCGTCGGCTTGCAAGACTTCTACGAGGCTGACGACCCCTTTCTGGTAGGCCGCGAACGAAGCCCCTCTCGCCAGCCCGAGCGAGTCCACACCCTGGGTGAGCAGGGCGGCCTGGTCCTCGCGTTTTACAAGGGACGAAAATGCGTTTTCCACGTCTTCGGTCGCGCGCAGCACGGCAAGCCGGTAAGCGGCCAGCGCCTCGGCCTCCTGGCCCTTGGCCAGGTCGATCTGCGCGTTGATGCGGCCGAAATCGAACAGGCGCCAGCGCAGGCCCAGCACGCCGGCGGCCTGGCTTGAGCTGCTGGTGAACAGCCTGCCGCCGGGCATCGCCGTCGCACTGCCGACCAGCCCGCTCAGCGAGAGCTTGGGGTAATACTCGGCGATCGCCATGCCGATACGGGCGTTTGATGCGGCCAGGCGGCGTTCGGCGACGATCAGGTCGGGCCGGCGCCTGAGCAAATCACCTGGTGAGCCGCTTGAGGCGATCTGCGGGGCGGCCGGGATAAGGGCGGAATTCGCCAGCTCATTCCGGTGCGTACCGGGTGAGCTGCCCAGCATCACGTCCAGCGCATTCATGGCAGTCTCCAGTCCCGCTTCGAGGACCGGCACCGACGCCCGCACCTGGGCCAGAGCGCCCTCGGCCTGCCGCAGCTGGAGCTCGGCTGCCAGGCCCTTGCCGTGCAGCAGCTGGATGATGGAGAGCTGTTCCTGTTGCGTCTGCGCTTGCCTGCGCGCAAGGTTGACGCGGGTTTGCAGCCCGCGAATGCTGATGTAGATGTCGGCCGTCTGCGCCGCCACCGCGAGGCGGACCGCCGCCGCGCCGGCCTCCGAAGCCTGGTAGTCGGCAAGCGCCGCTTCGCGCCCGCGGCGCAAGCCGCCGAACAGGTCCAGCTCCCAGCTTGCGCCGAGATTGGCCTCATAAGCCCTGCCGTTGCGGTCGAAATTGGGGCGTGAATTCAAGACCTGCCCCAAGGGCGTTTCAAGCGACTGGTAGGCCCGCGTCCCCTGGGCGCTGAGGTTGCCGGATGGCAGCAAGGCGGCATCGGCCGCCCCCAGCCCTGCGCGGGCCTGGGTGACGCGAGCGGACGCCTGCGCGAGATCTAGGTTCTGCTCGAGCGCGAGCCTGACGAAGCGGGTGAGCTGTGCATCGCCAAAGCCTTCCCACCAGACGATGGCATCGGCGACGGCGCTGGCATGGCGCTGTTCAAGCGCCTTCTGGCCCAGGTAGCGGTCCGGCAGGGGCGTTTCGGGCCGGACATAATCGGGCCCGACAGCGCAGCCCGCCGAAAGACTCGCGATGGCCAGGATGATGAAAGTGCGTTTGAGTAGCATGGGGCAGCTTCCGCAAAGTGAAAAAGGGAGTTTGAGCTGAATCTAATGTGACTATATTACAATATGGTCACTCGTTGTGCAAATAGCTGGCAAGAGGTAAGCTGTGGACATGAGTAAAGAAAGCACCAATGCGGCTCCGGCCCGAGGCCCGGCCGACCACGATGTGCGGGACCAGATCGTGCTGGCCGCGACCCAGCATTTCCGCCTCTACGGCTACGAAAAGACCACGGTTTCCGACCTCGCCAAGGCCATCGGCTTTTCCAAGGCCTACATCTACAAGTTCTTCGAATCCAAGCAGGCCATTGGCGAACTTATCTGCGCGAATTGCCTGCGCGAGATAGAAACCGACGTCAGGACCGCCGTCGATGCCGTCGACGGCCCGCCGGAGAAGCTGCGGCGCATGTTCAAGACCATCGTCGAGTCCAGCCTTCGCCTGTTCTTTGAAGACCGCAAGCTCTACGACATCGCGGCTTCCGCCGCCACCGGGCGCTGGGAAGCGGTGCGTGCCTTTGAGAGTCGCATCCAGGCCTTGCTGCAGGATGTGCTGCGCCAGGGGAGGGAAACCGAGGAATTCGAGCGCAAGACGCCGCTCGACGAAACGGCCGCCGCGATCTACCTGGTGATGCGCCCTTACCTCAACCCGCTGCTCCTGCAGTACAGCTTTGATTACACCGAGGACGCGCCGGCGCAGCTGTCCAGCCTGGTGCTGCGCAGCTTGTCCCGCTGAATTTGCGCTACTTTGATTGTGACTATTGACAATATTGGTCACTAGTATCAAAATGAAATCCTGTCTGTTTTTGATGGGATTTCTATGCGCCGCCACCTCGTTTTCCTTGCCGTCCTGCCCGCACTGACGCTTGCCCTGGCAGCCTGCGGCGACAAAAAACCTTCCGATCCCCGTAGCGAAACGCCGCTGGTACGCGCGGCCACCATCCGGGACGCGGCCCTTGCGTCACGCTCCTTTACCGGGACGGTAGCCGCGCGGGTGCAAAGCGACCTCGGCTTTCGGGTTTCCGGCAAAGTCCTCGAACGCCTTGTCGATGCAGGCCAGAGCGTCAAGCGCGGCCAGCCCCTCATGCGCGTAGACCCGGTTGACCTGAAGCTCGCGGCGCATGCACAGCAGGAAGCGGTCGCCGCCGCCCGGGCGCGGGCCCAGCAAACGGCGGAGGAAGAAGCCCGCTACCGCGACCTGCGCGGAACCGGCGCGATATCGGCTTCGGCCTACGACCAGGTCAAGGCTGCGGCGGATGCCGCCAAAGCCCAGCTCAATACGGCTGAAGCCCAGGCCGAAGTCGCGCGTAACGCGAGCCGCTATACGGAACTGGTGGCGGATGCCGACGGCGTCATCATGGAAACGCTGGCCGAACCCGGCCAGGTCGTCAACGCGGGGCAGGTCGTGCTGCGCCTGGCGCGTGCCGGACACCGTGAGGCCATCATCCAGTTGCCGGAAACCCTGCGTCCCGCGGTCGGTTCAAGCGCCACGGCCACGCTCTTTGGCAAGGAAGGCGCGGCCGTTCCGGCCCGGCTCCGGCAGCTCTCGGATGCCGCGGACAGGCTGACGCGAACCTTCGAGGCGCGCTATGTGCTGGAGGGGGATCTGGCCAACGCGGCGCTGGGCACCACGGTCACCATCAATATCCCGGAGGCGGGTGTGCCAGCCGCTGCGCAAGCCGGCCTGTCGGTACCGATAGCCTCGCTGTTCGATGCCGGCAAGGGGCCGGGCGTCTGGGTCATCCAGGGCGAGCCGGCCAAGGTTTCCTGGCGGCCGGTTACGGTCCAGCGGCTGGACGACGACAGCGCGCGCATTGCGGGCGCTTTCAAGCAGGGCGACCGCATCGTCGCGCTCGGCACGCACCTGCTGCGCGAAGGCGAACAGGTCCGGGTGGCGGGCGAAGCCGCCGTCGCCACCACCGCCGCGGGAGCGCGGCCATGAGCGAAGGCCGTTTCAACCTGTCGGCGCTCGCCGTGCGCGAGCGCTCCGTCACCTTATTCCTGATCGCCCTGATCTCCCTGGCCGGGCTGGTGTCCTTCTTCAAGTTGGGCCGGGCCGAAGACCCGGCCTTCACGGTCAAGGTGATGACCGTCATCACCGCCTGGCCGGGCGCCACCGCGCAGGAAATGCAGGACCAGGTCGCCGAGAAACTGGAAAAGCGGCTGCAGGAACTGCGCTGGTACGACCGCAGCGAAACCTACACCCGGCCGGGCCTGGCCTTCACCACCCTGACCCTGCTGGACACCACACCGCCCTCGGAAGTGCAGGAGCAGTTCTACCAGGCGCGCAAGAAAGTCAGCGACGAAGCCGGGAACCTTCCGTCCGGCGTGATCGGGCCCATGGTCAACGACGAATACGCCGACGTCACCTTTGCCCTGTTCGCGCTCAAGGCCAAAGGCGAGCCGCAGCGCCTGCTGGTGCGTGATGCCGAGACGCTGCGCCAGCGCCTGCTGCGCGTGCCCGGCGTCAAGAAGGTCAACATCGTCGGCGAGCAGCCCGAACGCATTTACGTCGAGTTCTCGCATACGCGCCTGGCGACGCTGGGTCTGAGCCCGCAGGACGTGTTCACCGCGCTCAACAGCCAGAATGCCCTGACGCCGGCCGGCTCCGTGGAAACCAGGGGACCGCAGGTCTTCATCCGCCTGGACGGCGCTTTCGACGAACTGCAGAAAATCCGCGACACGCCGGTCGTGGCGCAGGGGCGCACCCTGAAACTGTCAGACATCGCCACCGTCAAGCGCGGCTATGAAGACCCGGCCACCTTCATGATCCGCAACGGCGGCGAAGCGGCGCTGCTGCTCGGCGTTGTCATGCGCGACGGCTGGAACGGGCTGGAGCTGGGCAAGGCGCTGGACAAAGAACTGGCAGCGATCAACGCCGATATGCCGCTCGGCATGGGCCTGAGCAAGGTCACCGACCAGTCCGTCAACATCAGCTCGGCCGTCGACGAGTTCATGGTCAAGTTCTTCGTCGCGCTGCTGGTGGTAATGGTCGTGTGTTTCGTGAGCATGGGCTGGCGCGTGGGCATCGTGGTCGCCGCGGCCGTGCCGCTGACGCTGGCGGCCGTCTTCATCGTGATGGCCGCGACCGGAAAAAACTTCGACCGCATTACGCTGGGCTCCTTGATCCTGGGACTGGGCCTGCTGGTGGACGACGCCATCATCGCCATCGAAATGATGGTGGTGAAGATGGAGGAGGGCTACAGCCGCACCGCCGCATCCGCCTATGCCTGGAGCCACACCGCCGCGCCCATGCTCTCGGGCACGCTGGTCACGGCCGTCGGTTTCATGCCCAACGGTTTTGCCCGTTCCACGGCGGGCGAGTACACCAGCAATATGTTCTGGATCGTCGGCATTGCGCTGATCGCCTCCTGGGTGGTCGCCGTGGTGTTCACGCCTTACCTGGGCGTCAAGCTGCTGCCCGAACTCAAAAAAGTCGAAGGCGGGCACGATGCGCTTTACGACACGCCGCGCTACAACCGCTTTCGCCGGGTGCTCACGCGCGTCATCGCCCGCAAGTGGCTGGTCTCCGCGACGGTGGCGGGCCTTTTCACCGCGGCCGTCTTGGGCATGGCCGTCGTCAAGAAGCAGTTCTTCCCGATCTCCGACCGTCCCGAAGTATTGGTCGAGGTGCAGATGCCTTATGGCACGGCCATCGTGCAGACCAGCGCGGCCGCGGCGAAAGTGGAAGCCTGGCTGGCGAAGCAGCCGGAAGCGAAGATCGTCACCGCCTACGTAGGGCAGGGCGCGCCGCGCTTCTACCTGGCCATGGGGCCGGAGCTGCCCGACCCTTCGTTTGCCAAGATCGTAGTCCGCACCGACAGCCAGGAGGAGCGCGAGGCCTTAAAAATGCGGCTGCGCACGGCGGTTGCCGAAGGCCTGGCCCCCGAGGCGCGCGTGCGCGTCACCCAGCTGGTGTTCGGCCCGTATTCCCCGTTCCCGGTCGCCTACCGGGTCACCGGGCCGGACCCGGACACGCTACGCAAGATCGCGGCCGAGGTGCAGCAGGTCCTGGACGCCAGCCCTATGATGCGCACCGTCAACAATGACTGGGGCACGCGCAGCCCGACGCTGCACTTCACCCTGCAGCAGGACCGCCTGCAGGCCGTGGGCCTGAGCTCCAGCGCCGTGGCGCAACAACTGCAGTTTTTGCTGAGCGGTGTCCCGCTGACCGCCGTGCGCGAAGACATACGCACGGTGCAGGTCGTGGCCCGTTCGGCCGGCGGCACCCGGCTGGACCCTGCCCGGATCGCAGACTTCACCTTGACCGGCGCCGCCGGGCAACGCATCCCGCTGTCGCAGGTGGGCAAGGTCGAGGTGCGCGCCGAAGAGCCGGTCATGCGCCGGCGCGACCGCATGCCGACCATCACCGTGCGCGGAGACATCGCCGAGGGTTTGCAGCCGCCCGACGTGTCCGGCGCCATCACCCCGCAGCTAAAGCCCATCATGGACAAGCTGCCGGGCGGCTACCGCATCGAAGAGGCCGGCGCCATCGAGGAGTCGGGCAGGGCGACCAAAGCCATATTGCCGCTGTTCCCCATCATGCTGGCGATCACGCTGCTCATCATCATCTTCCAGGTGCGCTCGATCTCCGCCATGGTCATGGTCTTTTTGACGAGTCCCCTGGGCCTGATCGGCGTGGTGCCCACCCTGATCCTGTTCCAGCAGCCCTTCGGGATCAACGCGCTGGTCGGCCTGATCGCGCTGTCGGGAATCCTGATGCGCAACACCCTGATCCTGATCGGGCAGATCCACCACAACGAGCAGGCCGGCCTGGACCCTTTCCGTGCGCTGGTCGAGGCCACCGTGCAGCGCTCGCGGCCTGTGATCCTGACCGCGCTGGCGGCCATGCTGGCCTTTATCCCGCTGACGCATTCAGTCTTCTGGGGCACGCTGGCGTACACGCTGATAGGCGGCACCTTCGCCGGCACGGTCCTCACGCTGGTGTTCCTGCCGGCCATGTATTCCATCTGGTTCGGGATCCGCCCGGCGCCGGAAGCTGATCCGCGCTGATTGCGCCTCTTCCCCATTTACCTGTCGAAAGATCCGTCATGTCGAAATCCATCGTTGTTGTTGTGACCGGGGTGTCATCAGGCATCGGGCGTGTTACCGCGGAAAAGTTCGCGAAGCTGGGATGCCGGGTGTTCGGCACCGTGCGCAGCATTGCCAGCGCGACACCACCGCCAAATGTCGAACTTGTCGAGATGGATGTTCGCGACGACGCTTCCGTTCAACGCGCAATCCAGTCCATCACTGGCCAGGCCGGCAGTATTGATGTGCTGGTCAACAACGCGGGAATCAACGTGATCGGCGCGGTGGAGGAAACCACCACCAGCGAGGCTGCATCCTTGTTCGACACCAACGTGTTCGGCATATTGCGCACCACACAGGCGGTGCTTCCGCACATGCGCGCGCAACGCTACGGCAGGATCGTCAATATCAGTTCCGTGCTCGGCTTTCTGCCCGCTCCCTACATGGGGCTTTATTCGGCTTCCAAGCATGCGGTGGAAGGGCTGTCCGAAACCCTGGACCATGAGGTGCGCCAGTTCGGCATCCGCGTGACGCTGGTCGAGCCAGCCTACACCAGGACCAGGTTCGAAGCCAGCTCGGCTCAGGCAAAGTCAAAAATCGCGGACTATGACCGTGAGCGCGAAATTGTCTCGCGCGCTTTCGCCGCGAGCGTCAACGGCGCACCCGAACCCTCGGAGTTGGCAGACACGATCGTCGAAGCGGCGCTTGGCTGCTGGCATATGCGCCGCACGCCGGCCGGGCGGGCATCCCTCTTGAGCAAACTGCGCCGTTTTGTACCGGCAAGCTTTTTTGATGCAAGCCTGCGGAAATCATTCGGGCTCGGCTGAAGACCGCGGCCCGGCTTCAGAGCGCTATCGCGGAGGCGCCCGCTTTCTGCCCTCGACCGCCAAACGCCGGGCCGCAAGCGGAACGAGGCGGGCTATCTCCGCGTCGAATTCACGGATCTTCGCGCCGGCCTCTTCAATGGATTCGAAACTCAGTGGCGTGGGCACCGTCGGAACCGTCCAGAGATCGGGTTCGAGTACCGGCATTCCCCCGTATTTCTGGTTCGGTCCCGGCGATGTCTCGACCTCCGTCGAATTGAGGATGTACCGGATGCACGGCGTGATCCTGTAAACCGTGCAGCTGCCCATGTCCAGTTTCAAATAAAAGGACGGCGGGTCTTTGGGAATCTTTGCCAGATCCTGCAGCGTCGGCCGGTAGTAGAGGCGATCACCGTTCATGGCCCTGCGCTCGTAGGGCAGCGGTATCACCGTCGCGGTGATGCCCAGCCCGGAAAGCTCCTGGACCAGCGCGGCGACAAAGGCCGGGCGGTAGTCATTGGCGATTTTTTGTTCGAGGGCCTTCTGGTTCAAGGTGTCGTGGATGTAGCCCAGCTTGTGCTGCACGGCCAGCGAACCCAGCATGACGGTGGCAAAGCCGGCCCCGACAATCGTGCTCTCCGGGTGGACCGGGGCCGTGTACTGAAAGGGCGCTTGCTCGACGATCAGGTTGATCTGCGTGGTCCTGTCGTGTTCAAGCTGCTGGAACATGGGTGTCGCCGGCGCGCATCCCGTGGCCAGCACCGCGCCGCAAGCCAGGCATAGGCCCGCCGCGATTCTGGATACCGCTGTTGAGAAAGCCTTCATGGATCGTCCCTCTGTGGATTGTTGTTGCTTGCTGCCCAGGCGGGTTGGGCCTCTGGAGCCTGGGCGCAGCGCTAGTTTATCCATGTGAGGGCTTTTAAGGCCCGAACGATTCATCCGCGCATTCAATTGGAAAAAAACGGCGCAATGGAGTCTAATCGGCCAGGGAAGCCATCTTCCCTGTCCGGAATCAGCAAGCAAGTTCACTTCAAGGACGCTGCAACATGATCAGACTGTTCTACATCAGCGACGCCAAGGAAGGCATCAATGAAGACGCCGTGAATGGTGTTCTGAAAAGCGCGGCAAAAAACAACCCGCCCCTGGGCATCACCGGCCTGCTGGTTTTTGGGGGTGGTGTGTTTGCCCAGATCCTGGAAGGCCCGGAGCAGGCCGTGCTGAGGAAGTATGTGCAGATCGCAAGCGACATGCGGCACAACAATTGCCGCATCGTCTACATCACGACCACGGAAAAACGCATTTTCAAGGACATCTCCATGGCCGCGCTCGAAGCGCAGCCTATGGAGCTGGAGCACATCGCCGAACTGGACGCCCGCCGGCAAGAAACCGTCCGGGCGGATGCGTTCACGGACTTGATGCATGTGTTCTTTTCGAGGATACAGGCTCTTCCTTGATTTGAAGAAGGCCAGGCGATCGTGCGACTGTGACCACCGATCTTTGTGATGCTAAGCAGAGTCTCTCCCGATTGGCAGTTTTTTCTTGGGTGCCGCTGAGCTACAACATGGGCCGTTGGTCCATGCGACATTAAAGCGGCGAGACGGTAAAGCGCTGCGCACGCATACGAGGATGCCACGAATTCACCAATCCCGACCGATGCTCACCTTCGACAGCGTACATGACTAACACGCAAAGCTCACCTATCTGATAGAGCCAGCTCGCAACTGCAATTTTCCCATCTCGTAGTTCGGCCTCAACATTTGAGCCAGCCACTACAACGACAGGGTGTGTCTTTCGACCAAAGCTCAAGTAGAGATTCGGATGTGGTGTTCCATTGAGGAGCGCTTGACTAAACGAAGAAGTATCAATGCCCATCTTCCCCTCGATGATCTGACAACCAAAGTTCTTCACGAAATACAGATGGACGTTTAGCATCTGACGCTGCGTGTCGTACGGAAATAGTCGATTGAATCGCAGTGATTGCCAAGGCGATAACTTGGGCAAAAGCGTGCGCAACGCTAACGAAAATTCGGCCCATGCATGGTCATACGGTTGAGTTCTCGCGCTGTTGCAAGCCTCACAGATCAGGTGCGTGAACTTCAAGGCATCGGCCTTTAAGCTTCCGACCTTTCGATTGCGCCGACTATCAGTATGCAAATAGAAAGGAGTCTGCTGCGTAGGCGTACCAAGCACGGAGCGAAGGTCAGACGCTTTCGCGCGATGTTCGCGCGTGGTTGGTTCGATGCTGCCACAGATCCAACACTTCATTGCATGAGTACTCACCATAAGCTGGAATTTAGCAGGGGAGCAGAAAAGAGAAGCAGCGGGCGACGTTTCTCGACGCTGGCTCGATCCAAATCAAAGAGGTCTACTAGGGCTCGAATTAGTTGGAGGCTTTTTTTACTGCACTACTATCCCGAAGCGCCTTTTCAACAATCAATTCCAACTCATATCCAAAAGCAGAAAACGGACAGATTGCCAGGATTCGGGAGTCACGGTACCAGGCGCTCTGGACTCCGATTACGTTGTACTTCCAAACATTTTCAACATACTTCAGCATAAAAACCGGCCCCCCACTCATGCCGTCGACATCCTTCATTAGCCGTTCAGACCCGTCAACTAGTCTTGCATAGAACTGATTCTGGGATTTTTGTCCTGCGAGCGGCGGAGCATCGGCGGGAAGCAACGGTGCCATAACAAGTTTCGCCGTGAGGCTGATTTTCCCATCGTACGACATCGTTTCTGACGGAATACCCACGAGCGCCCATTGATCATGCTCAACTAGATAATCACTCCAGGCATTTTTTGCGATCGCAGTTACACCCCCAACCTCGAGTTGTTGGCGATATAAGCCCCCAAGATGCACGGTCGCGTAATCTAACCCCACGTTGGCATCTTCTAGTACGAGCCAATTGTCCAGTTCAAACGCATAAGGCACTGCCGCATTGTTGAACCTGTTACCTGCGGATTGATCGCCAAACCGCCAGATATCGAAAGTAGAGCCGGCGTCTGATGCCTGTTGAATGCGCCTAAGTATATGACCTGCCGTAACGTAAAACCACTCACCCGCTACATCCACGATAAAGCCCGAAAAGATGTGCGGACGCATATCGTCGAGCTCGGGAGAATGCTGGACACATGACAGCGTCACAAAGTGACGCCCTACGGTCTTGGCAACACGCTCTGTGAAAGTGACTGTATTCACCGAATGATCTCCTCCTATCGCATTCCCTCATAAATGCCACGAGCAGCCGCTATGACGGTCAGGTTAAACGGTCTCGAGAATGGGCGCGGTTTCGAGAGCTGCACTTTTGTGACGCGTATTGCGCTCAATGGAGACTTGGCAAAGGGTGTTTTGAGCTTCTAGCCGCAGCTTGAATGCCTTGGCGCTACCGATAAAGTACCCAAACAGGCTTCCCATGAAAGCGCTCATGCCGAGGACAAACAGAGTTCCGACTGCGTCGGCTGGTCTGATCCACGCCGCCAAAGCACCACCGATCATGGCGCCGAGGAAAAACCAACAGAACACCGCCATGACTACTGTGATGGCGGCTTTGGCGTAAAGTCGATCGGCAAACTCTTCAAGGACAGCGGAATCGTAAGGGGTCATGGGTTGGCTTTCATCGTGCGGTTGTAAGTACCATCCTTGTGATGCCAACAGCCTCTATCCTGATCGGAGGGTTTCCTCGGATCCCGATTGCGCCCCTAGGTTGCGCGATATCAAAGAAGCGGTACGCTCGCATACGAGGGCGCCACGAATTCACCAATCCCGCCCGATGGTGAGCTCTATTTTTCTTAAGGTTTACAGTCTGCTTTTCGCCAATGCGCAGGGTTCGGCCGATCTTGGCGATGTCGCTCCCGCGCGACGTGAACCGTATAGCCCTGCTGGCAAGCCCATTTCTCAGCCTCCAATTGAGTATTGGTCTTCTTGACTTCGGACTCATTTACGATGACCACATGGTGCGTGACTCCATGGGTTTGGTCGCTCGACTTTGGCCTGTATTCAACATAAGCGTTAGTCATATCCCTACCTTTTCTGTCTCTTTAGCAGCAAATCGCTGCGTAGCAAACACTAGCATGACCTGCTGAATTGAACCAGTGAGTTACCCCGACTCAGTTCCTGTAAAAAATAACCAGATTCAAAATGCGCCATCCGCAGTGGTGTGTTACCCATCTCTTACTTTCACAACAACTCCTGAACATGCCGCACATCAACATCCCAGCCCCCTTTATCCGGACAATCTTCTTGAGCTGCCTGCTCACCGTCTCAATCAGCCACGCGCAAGCCCAGCAGCTGGTCGCCCCCAATGCCTCAGTCGGAGGCATATCGCAAGAAGACTGGTCACGGGCCTGGTGGCAGTGGGCCGGTTCGTTCTCGCGGCAGGATAGCCCTGTTGCGGACCGCACGGGCGAGCTGTGCGGCGAGAAGCAAAAGGGGCCGGTCTGGTTCCTGGCGGGTACCTATGGAACACAGCGCACCTTACGGAACTGCCGCGTGCCAAGCGGCAAGTACCTGTTCTTTCCCCTGATCAACTACGTCGTCATGCCCAGCCAGGATCGCTCGATGACTTGTGCCTCAGCCATGGAGACGGCGAGAAGGATCACGGACGATCCCGCCGCGCTTATTCTGGAAGTAGATGGTGTACGTGTCTCCAATCTCGCCACGGCCCGGCAGGCGACGAAAAAATGCTTCGACATGGGTGCATTGACGGAAGCGCGGTACAAAATTTTCCCCTCGGCGGCCAATGGCTATTACGTCATGCTCAAGCCGCTGTCGCCTGGGACGCATGTTCTAAATTTCGGCGGCGCGCTGCCTGGAGTGCTGCAGGCCGTGACTTACACCTTGATCGTTGACTGAGCGCATTTCGGGCAAGTCCAGGAGCTTTCGGATGTTCGTGATTTATTCAGCACGCCGTTTCATCCAGGCCGCGCTACTCCTGATTCCGCTTGCTGCTGTGGCGAACCCTCTGTATATCGAGGGCTTGATGAACCAGAAAAACAAGTATCCGGCCCCCGCTGCGCTCAAGGGTTTTATGGCGAATGAGGAAAGGAGACCCTCAAGTTTTGCCTTGAAGATCCGGAACGCAAGCTGGGCCGTGCTGAAAATTTCTTCGCCGCAAAGCGCATATCGCTGAGCCAACCCGCTGGTGTTGCGATTTACATGGTTTTCCCCACGCAGTACTGTCCTATGTACTTCGGCGCCAGTTCCATGCCTTATTGGCTGGTGAAGGAAACGCCGGACAAACAGTTTTCCGTGTTGCACTCCGGCACGACTCATGTCGTGCACTTGTTGCCGGAGAAATCTCACGGGCTGAACTCCATCATGGAGCAGTACGGCAGCACCGAGAAAACCTACTTTTATTTTGACGGGATGAAATTTCGCTTGCGATGAAGTTGCCTGCGAATCACTCGAGGCGTCATCCGCCTCAGCCACTTGCCTATGTCCTACCAGCCGCCGGCAACAAAGCCTCGCGAAGGCATCTCTCCAGGGACTGGATGACCAGCCTGCGCGGGCTCATGCCTTTGCGCAGGATGCCGATCTCGCGGTAGAAAGTCTGCTCGCCCAGGGAAATGGCGCGCACGCCGGCCGGCAGGGGCAGGTAGGCCTCCACCATGGGCACCAGCGCCACGCCCAGGCCTTCGGCGACCAGGTTCATCAGGCCTGAAATCTCGTCGAGCTCGATGGTGTCCCGCACCGCCAGGCTGTTGTCGCGCAGGAAACCGGTCACCAGGCGCCCGCCGAAAGAGCTGCGTTCGTAGCGCAAGAAGGGCTGCGACTCGAGCAGGGCGCGCCAGTCCCGCCCCTTGGTGTCCTTGTGCACCAGCAGCTTGAAGGGCTCGCGCATCAGGGTCTGCCAGCTCATCTCGGGCAGGAGGCCGAAGGGCGGCCGGATCATGATGGCGGCGTCGATCTCGGCGCTGTCGAGCTGGTCCATCAGTGCCATGGACACGCCGGGCGCGATGTTGACCAGCAGCCTGGGGCTCTCCTTGCGCAAGGCCGCCAGCGCACGGGGAAGGATCATGGATTGCACCGAGGCGATGGCCCCTATGCGCAAGGTGCCGGCCAGTTCATCGTCGGTGTTCGCATCGCCGAGTTTGGCGACCAGCGCCACGATGTCTTCCGCGCGTGCCAGCACCCTGGCGCCGGCCTCGTTGAGCACGGCGGAGCGCCGTGTGCGGTCGAACAGCACCAGCCCTAGCGATTCCTCCAGCCGCTGGATCTGGCTGCTGACGGCGGACTGCGTCAGGCCGATGTGGCTGCCGGCTGCGGAAAAACCGCCGTAACGGACGACCGCGATGAAGGTTTTGAGTTCGGTGATCACGAGTGTTTAAAGGGGAGGCGCGGGGGGAGATCCGGAGGTTCAGATCAATTAATCGATTTTATCGATCCTCAGAAAGAATATATATCGTTTTTCAAAGTCAATCAATCCTCCTAAAGTCCGGGCTTCCACGACTCAATGAGGCCCCTGATGACCACGCACAGCGCAACCACTCCCGCCAAGACCCTTCCGCCATTCCACCTGGCGTTTCCTGTCCATGACCTGGCCATCGCGCGCAAGTTTTACGGCGAACTCCTGGGTTGCCCCGAAGGGCGCAGCTCCAGCGAATGGGTCGACTTCAATTTCTACGGCCACCAGATCGTGGCCCACCTGGCGCCCGAGGAATGCGGCCACCGCCAGACCAGCGCCGTGGACGGCCACAACGTTCCCGTGCGCCATTTCGGCGCCATCCTGTCGCTGCCCGAATGGGAAGTCCTGGCGGAGCGCCTGAAGGCCGGCGGCACGAAGTTTGTCATCGAACCCTATGTTCGGTTTAAAGGCGAGCCGGGCGAGCAGGCCACGATGTTTTTCCTGGACCCGTCGGGCAATGCCATCGAGTTCAAGTCCTTCGCCACGCTCGACAACCTGTTCGCCAAATAAGGAAAACATCATGATGAAATCCATCGCGTATCCCGGCCTTGCCGCGGCCTTCATCCTGGCGGGGGCGCCTGTCGCGGCGCAGACCGTCGACACGCTGAAAAAGATCAAGGACACGGGCGCCGTCACCATGGGCGTGCGTGAGGCCTCGGGCGCGATGTCTTACACACTGGGTGCCGGTGACTACACGGGCTTCCATGTGGACATCTGCAAACGAGTGGTCGCCGACATCCAGAAGCAGCTGGGCCTGGCGAAGCTCGAAGTGCGCTACCAGTCCGTGACCGCGCAAAACCGGATTCCGCTGGTGCAGAACGGCACGGTCGACCTGGAGTGCGGAACCACGACCAACAACGCCGCCCGCCAGAAGGATGTGGCCTTCGCACCCACGCTCTATATTGAAGAAGTGCGCGTCGCCACCAAAACCAGGACCGGCATCACCAGCCTGTCCCAGCTCGCCAACCGCATGGTGTCGGCCACGTCCGGCGCCACGGCCGTCCAGCTCATACGCAAGCATGAACGCGCGGCCGGCGTCGACTTCAAGGAGGTCTACGGCAAGGACAACAGCGAAGGTTTCCTGCTGCTCGAAAATGATCGGGCCGACGCCTTCGTGGCGGACGGCCAGATCCTGGCCACCATGATCTCCCAGTCCAAGCAGCCCAAAAATTACGTTGTGCTCAAGGAAGTCCTGAGCGTCGAGCCGATCGCCATCATGCTGCCCAAAGACGACGCGCCTTTCAAGCGCGCGGTGGACGCCAGCATTGCCGGCATGGTGAAAAGCGGGGAGGTGGCGAAGCTGTATGACAAATGGTTTGTGCAGCCGATCCCGCCCAACAAGATCCGCGTGGGCCTGCCCGCTTCTGAACTGACAAAGGCCGCCTGGGCGAATCTGAGCGACAAGCCGCTGGAGGACTACCTGAAGAAGTAGGGTGGGGTAGCAAAATAGCGCGGTGGCCCGCATTGGGGCCAGTCTCCACCGCCAACACCTTCAACCGGAACAACCGACATGACACATTTCAGGGAAGTCGCCCTCCATCACGCCAGCCGCCTGGTCAACCACGGCCCTACGGTCCTGGTGACCAGCGCGCATGGCGGGGCGCGCAACGTGATGGCCGCGGCCTGGTCCATGCCCGTGGAGTTCACGCCGCCGCGCATCGCCATCGTCATCGACAAAAAAACCTATACACGCGAACTCATCACGGCCAGCGGCGGCTTCGGCATCTGCCTTCCCGGCATGGCGCTGGCGGCGCTGACGCATGCGGTCGGCAGCGAGTCGGGCCGAATGGTCGACAAGTTCGCGCACTACGGGCTGGCGCCTCGCACCGGTCCCGTCCTGGGCCTTCCCTTGCTGGAGGAAGGCTGCGCGGCCTGGCTGGAGTGCCGGCTGATCCGCGAGACGCACACCGAGGACGCCTACGACACCTGCTTTGCCGAAATCGTCGCGGCCGCTGCCGATGAACGTGTGTTCCAGGCAGGGCACTGGCGTTTCAACGACGGCAACACCGAACTGCAGACCATCCACCACCTGGGCGGCGGCAACTTTGTCAGGCCCGGTGGAATGTTTTATGCCGGTGACGCCGCGATGGCGAGGCCGCAGCCCAAGCCCAAGCCCGACTGACGGCTTCCAGCGCTTTTCCCCAAGCCTTGGCCCGGTAGGCGGCCAGGCGCGGGCGAGCACCACGCATTGCGGTCTTAGCCGCTTGTGGGGTTGCCGCCTTCCGGACCCGCACCACGAACCACCAGCACGGGCACAGGCGCCAGCCGCAGGATCTGCTCGGCGCCGCTGCCCAGCAGCACACGCCCCAGCCCGCGCCGGCCGTGCGAGCCGACCACCACGAGGTCGGCGCCCCAGAGCTTGGCGGCCTCGGCGACGGCTTCGCCCAGGCGTTTTCCGGGCTCTTCGAGCAAAACCTGGCTGGGCTCCACGCCGGCCGACTGGGCAATGGCCGTGGCGTCGGCCAGGACCTTTGCGCCGGCCTCGCGCACCATGCCTATCAGGTCCCCCGACCAGGTGCCATCGGGTGCCATGCCGCCCAGGTAAGCCATTTCATTGAGGGCATGCAGCAGCCGCACGCTGGCGCTGGTCTCGCGCGCCATCCGCAGGCCGGCGACCAGGGCCTTGTTGGCGGTGTCGCTGCCGTCCACGGGGATCAGGATTCGTTTGAACATGATGGATACCTTGGTCTGGAGTTGCGATAGCGACAGTGTTGGCCGATTGGAGCGCGGCGGTATTGACGTGCGTCAAGCCGGGAAGTTTTGGGGCGCGCGTTGATGCAGGTCAATGCAGCGCCGGAGCCTGGCGCGTATCTTGGACAGCAACAACCCGACGCTCTCTTCCAACCTTTTCTTGAGGCAACACCATGAACAACCAGACCCTTGTCGTGTTCTATTCCCACACCGGCACCTCGCGCCGCGCCGCGCAGCTGCTGGCCAGCCAGTTCGGCTGGCAAAGCGGCGAGGTCAGTGACCGGTATCCCCGCGTCGGCAGGATCGGCACGTTCAAGTGCGTCGCCGACTCGCTGCTGCGGCGCCGTCCGGCGATTCGCTACGAGGGGCCTGATCCGCAGGCCTTTGGCTCCGTGGTGTTCGTGGCGCCTGTCTGGGTTTCCCGAATGGCCGGACCCATGCGGACCTTTATCCATGCGCAGGCGGCCGGCCTGAAGCGGGTGGCCGTCATCTCGGTGATGGGTGGCAGCGGGGCGACCCATGCGGCGGCCGAGACGGGCCGTTTGCTGGGCCGTGCGCCGCCTTTGTCGACCTCTTTCACCGCACGGGACGTCGAAAACGGAAGTTATGCACCGCGCCTGGCGGCCTTCGGCCGGGCTGTCCAGGCCACGTCCGATCACTGGCCCATCGTGCACCCGGCCAGCTGGTCACCCAGCGCGGTGTAAATGTCTCAGGCCGCGAGGCTGCCGCAGGGGCTCACCTCGGTGCCGGCGCGGCCCGCCAGCATCTCTTCGATCTGGCCCAGCGAGCCTATCAGCGCCTTCTTGCCGGTCTTCAGCACAAAACCAGTGGCGGCTTGAACCTTGGGGCCCATGGAGCCCGCGGGGAAGGTATGCGCCAGCAGCTCCTGCGGCCTGACCTTTCCGGCGGCGCGCTGGGACGGCGTTCCCCAGTCGAGGTAGACGGCATCCACGTCGGTGGCGATCACCAGGCAGTCGGCGCCCAGTTCCTGCGCAAGCAGGGCGCTGGAGAGGTCTTTGTCGATCACGGCGTCCACGCCTTGAAAGGAACGCCCGCCGGCCACTCGCACCACCGGAATGCCGCCGCCGCCCGCGGCGATGACCACGGCCTTGTGCTGCAGCAGCCAGCGAACCGGCTCCACGCCCAGCACACGCGACGGATAGGGCGAGGCCACGACGCGCCTGAAACCCGTGCCGTCGGGGGCGATGTTCCACTGCATGGCCTGTGCAAGTCGCTCGGCTTCCTCCCGGGTGTACACCGGCCCTATGGGCTTGGTGGGCTGCCTGAAGGCCCGATCGCCGGGATCGACTTCCACGCGTGTGAGCAGGGTGACCACAGTGCGCCCCAGCGGCAGGTGGTTGGCGAGCTCCTGCTCCAGCAGGTAGCCGATCATGCCTTCGGTCTGCGCGCCCAGCACGTCGAGCGGGTAGGGCGCCACCGCCGCATAGGCCGAATTCTGCAGGGCCAGCAAGCCTATCTGCGGCCCGTTGCCGTGTGTCACCACCAGTTCATGGTGCAGCGCGACGCGCGCCAGCTGGGCCGCCACGCCCTGGATGTTTTCCAGCAGGTGCCGCGCGCTGAGCGACTGGCCCCGGCGCAGCAAGGCATTGCCGCCCAGCGCGATCACGAGCTTCATGTGAGCGTGGCCACCAGCACGGCCTTGATGGTGTGCATGCGGTTTTCCGCCTGCGTGAACACAATGGACGCGTCGGATTCAAAGACCTCGTCGGTCACCTCGATCTCGCTGAGGCCGTAGCGCTCGTGGATCTGGCGGCCGACTTCGGTGTCCAGGTTGTGGAAGGCCGGCAGGCAATGCATGAAACGCGTCCGTGGATTGCCGGTGGCTTTCATCAGGGCGCCGGTGACCTGGAAGGGCAGCAACTGCTCAATGCGCAGCTTCCAGGTTTCATCGGGCTCGCCCATGGACACCCAGACGTCGGTGTACAGAAAGTCCGCGCCCTTCACCGCTTCGGCCGGATCGTTGCTGAGGGTGATGCGCGCGCCCGTCGTCTTCGCCAGTTCGCGCATCTCGGCCACCAGGGCCGGCGGCGGCATCAACGCGGCGGGCGCGGCGATGCGCACGTCCATGCCCATCTGCGTGCCGCCCACCAGCAGTGAACAGCCCATGTTGAAGCGGGCGTCGCCGAGGTAGCAAAAAGACAGCTCGTGCAGCGGTTTTTCGCCGAACTCCTGCATGGTCAGCAGGTCGGCCAGCACCTGGGTTGGGTGGGCCTCGTCGGTAAGCCCGTTCCAGACCGGGACGTGCGAGAAGCGCGCGATGTCTTCGACCACCGCCTGGTGGAAACCGCGGTACTCGATGCCGTCGTACAGCCTGCCGAGCACGCGGGCCGTGTCTTTCAGGGACTCCTTGTGCCCCAGCTGCGAGCTGACCGGGTCGATGTAGGTCACATGGCCGCCCTGGTCGTGCACCGCGACTTCGAAGGCGCAGCGCGTGCGGGTGGAGAATTTTTCAAAAATCAGCGCGATGTTTTTACCCTTGAGGCGGGCCAGCTCATTGCCGGCGTATTTGGAGCGCTTGAGCTCGGCGGCGAGGTCCAGCAGGAAGCGGATGTCCCTGGGGGAGAAATCCTTGAGGTCCAGCAGGCTGCGGTTATGGAGGTTAAAGCTCATGGGTGGCTGTCTTTCGGGTGACCCAGCGGCGGGATCGGGTCATGCGGCGTCGCGTTCGATGGGGCAGGACATGCAGTGGCTGCCGCCGCGGCCGCGGCCCAGCTCGCCGCTGGGGATGGTGATGACCTCGACGCCGGCCTTGCGCAGCAGGGTGTTGGTGTGGGTGTTGCGGTTGTAGGCCATGACGACGCCGGGCGACAGCGCCAGCACGTTGTTGCCGTCGTCCCACTGCTCGCGTTCGGCTTCGTAGGCATTGCCGCCGGTGGCGACGACGCGCAGCTTCGTGATTCCCAGCGCCTGCGCGAGGACGTCGAGAAAGGGCCCGGTTTCCGCCCTGACGTCCAGCGTGCCGGCTTCATCGCCGGGCCTGAGGCTGAACACGCGCACGGCCTGCACGATTTCCGGGAACACCGTCACCAGGTCGCGGTCGCAAAAAGTCAGCACCGTGTCCAGGTGCATGGCGCCGCGCGACTTGGGCAACTGGGCGGCCAGCACCCGGGTCGCGGCGCCGCGGGCAAACAGGCTGCGCGCGAGCTGGGTCACCGCCTGCGGCGAGGTCCGCTCGCCCATGCCGACCAGCACCAGGCCCTTGCCCAGCGGCATGACGTCGCCGCCTTCCAGCGTGGCCTGCGGATGCGGCTGGCCGGGGTCGCCCCACCATTCGGTGACCTTGCCCGCGAACGCGGGATGAAAGCGGTAGATGGCCGCCATGAGCTGGCTTTCGCGCCGGCGCGCGGGCCAGTACATGGATCCCAGCGCCACGCCGTCGCCAATCCAGCAACTGCTGTCGCGTGTGAACAGCGTGTTGGGCAGCGCGGGCAGCAACAGGTCCGACGGGCTCGCGCAGGCGGCCGTGAGGCCGGGCAGCTTGAAAGGCAGGTCGGCCGGCGTCAGCCCGCCGATCAGGAACTCGGCCAGCCGGGCCGGCGGCAACTCGCGCAGCCAGGGCCGCAGAATGGCGGCGGCTTCAAAGTCGGTGCCGGCCAGCTTCCGGTCCAGCAACTGGTCCCGCGCCAAAGGGTTGCCGAGCGTGACGGCGAGAAGGTCGTGCAGTTCCAGTACTTCCACGCCTTGCTCCGTCATGGCGCTGGTGAACGCATAGTGGTCGTTTTTGGCCTGCGCGACCCACATCACGTCGTCGAACAGCATGTCCCGGCAATTCGCCGGCGTCAGGCGCATGTGCGCCAGGCCTGGCTTGCAGACCAGCACCTTGCGCAGCCGGCCCGTCTCGGAATGGACGCCGGCCATCACAGGCTCAACTGGCCGGTAGCCAGCATCCAGCCCGCCACCACGGCGAGCCCGAGCACCGCCGCAAGGATGACTTTCTCGCCCGCGGTAAAAGGCTGCTTGCGGGCCTGCCGTTTGGCGATGAAATACAGGGCCGCGCCCGGGGCGTAGAGCAGGGCGCTCAGCAGCAGGTATTTGGCGCCGGCCGCATACAACAGCCACAGGCAGTACACCGAGGCAAGCGCGGCCACCGGCAGGTCCAGCGGCCCACGGGCGCCTTGCGGTGCCTGGCCTTTACCTTCATCGCGCGCGGCCAGCTTCAGGCCGTAAAGCGCGCTGAACAGGTAAGGCAGCAAGATCATCGCGGTCGACAGCGAGATCAGCGCCAGGTAAGAAGCCTTGGACACCAGGGTGACGATGAGGAAGACCTGCACCATGGCGCTGCTCAGCCACAAGGCATTGGCCGGCACACCCTTGCCGCTCTGGCGGCCCAGCCATTCGGGCATCACGCCGCTGTTGGCCGGCGTGAAGAGGGATTCGGCGGCCAGCAGCGTCCAGGCCAGGAAGCCGCCACCGACGGAAATGATCAGGCCTATATAAATAAGCACGGCGCCCCAGGTGCCCACGGCTTTCTCAAGAACGCCGGCCATAGAGGGGTTCTTGAGCCCGGCCAGTTCAGGCTGTGTGAAGATGCCCAGGGACAGCAGCGAGACGGCCATGAGAAGCGCCAGGCAGATGAGGAAACCGATCACCGTGGCCTTGCCGACGTCCTTGCGTTGCCGGGCGCGTGCCGAGTAGACGCTGGCGCCCTCGATGCCGATGAAAACCCACACCGTGACCAGCATGGTGCTCTTGACCTGGTCCAGCACGGAGCCGAGCTTGGCGCCACCCCAGAAGTCCAGGCTGAAAGTGGGCGCCTGGAAAGCGGCCACGGCCAGCACGATGAACAGCAGCAGGGGAATGACCTTGGCCACCGTGACCACGGCATTGACCCAGGCGGCCGTGTTGATGCCTCTCAGCACCAGCGCATGCACCACCCACAGGACCGCTGATGCACCGGCGATGGCCGCGGGGGTGTTGCCCTCGCCGAAAGCCGGGAAGAAATAGCCGAGCGCGCCGAAGGCGGCCACCAGGTAACCGACGTTGCCTATCCAGGCGCTGATCCAGTAACCCCAGGCGGAGTTGAAGCCGACGTAATCGCCCGAGAGGGCGCGCGCATAGGCGTAGACGCCGTTGTCCAGTTCGGGCTTGCGCAAGGCCAGCGTCTGGTAGACGCGCGCCAGCACCAGCATGCCCAGGCCGGTGACCAGCCAGCCGATCAGGATGGCGCCCGCGCCGGCGCCGGCCGCCATGTTTTGCGGCAGGCCGAAGATGCCGCTGCCGATGATGGAGCCTATGACCAGCGCGACCAGCAGTGCCAGGCCCAGGCTGCCTTGTGCCGGCCGCACGGTGGGGATGGCCCGCGGCACCGAAGCCGGCGAGGGGGTCGTTGACAGTGTGTTCATGGGATGCTTTCAGGAGGTGAACGGCTACTGGACCAGCAGCACCGGCACGTCGACATCGGCCACCACACGCTGGGCGACGCTGCCGAGCAGAGCGCGGCCGAACAGGCCATGGCCGTGGGTGCCCATGACCAGCATGTGCACCTTTTCGCGTTTCGCCGCCTGCACGATTTGTGTGGCCGGTGTGCCGGCGACCCAGGAGGCGCGATAGTGGACACCGTGTTTCTTGAGGAAGCGTTCAATCGGTTGCAGCACTTTTTCGGCCTCTTCCTGGTGCCAGGCACGCACGGTGGCGGCGCCCAGCAAGGTCTTGACGCGCGGGGTCACGGCCGGCTGCACATTGAGCACGATCAGTTCCGCGTCCGGCCCCATCAGGGTTTCATGGGTGACCAGGAAGGCCAGGGCCTTTTTGGTGAACTTGCTGCCGTCAACGGCCAGAAGGACTCTCATGGTTTTCTCCATCAAGGGTGGGTTCAGCGCAGGACGAGCACGGGGATATTGCTGTGCGTGAGCACCTGCTGGGTCTCGCTCCCGAGCAGGATGCGGGAGATACCCTTGCGGCCGTGCGAGGCCATCACGATGAGGTCGCACTTGTTCTTTTTGGCCGCGGCCATGATGGCCGTGGCGACCAGGTCGGACCTGGCGGTCACGGCCTTGGCGGTGACGCCGACGGCCTCGGCGGACTTCTGCGCCGCGTCGGCGATGGCCTGGCCTTTGCTGGCCCAGTCTTTTTCGATGCGCCCGATTTCCTGCGGCGAGATGGTGGCGCCGCCTTCAAAGTAGCTCATGGGATAACGCGGGACGACGTTGAGCACCACCAGGGTGGCCTCCAGCGATGCCGCAAGGTCTATGGCCTCCTTGACCGCTTTTTTGGAGAGCGTGGAGCCGTCGGTGGCAACAAGAATGCGTTTGTACATGGTGGTTCTCCTGTGTTGATGTGTCGCAGTCTAGGAGCGCCCAAGCGCCGCGGGCTTGATCCAGGTCAAGGGTTTCACCTGCGGCGCTGCGTAAGCTCGGTGCCATGCAAGCCGCTTCCTCCCTGTTTCCCCCTGGCCTTGCGGCGCCCGGCGCCGATAGCACCGGTAAAGCCGCGGCATGGATCGCGATGGACGAGCCGGCCGAATGGGAGGGTTTCAGCCGGCCGGTGCCGGGCCGCGAAGGCTGGTGGGAGTCCTGCCTGGCGATCGAGGGCATGCATTGTGCGGCCTGCGCGCTCACGGTCGAGGAGGTGCTCCGCAAGCTGCCCGGTGTGGACACGGTGCAGGTCAACGGTGCCACCGCCACGGCGCGGCTTCAGTGGCAAGCGCTGGGCACGCGGCCTTCCGCCTGGATGGCCGCCTTGCGCGAAGCCGGCTATGGCGCATTGCCGGCAGGCGACCTGCTACTGGCCGGCAGCCGGCTTCGGGCCCAGCGCCTGATGCTGTGGCGCTGGCTGGTGGCCGGCTTCTGCATGATGCAGGTGATGATGTATGCGGCGCCGGCCTACCTGTCGGCGCCCGGCGAGATCACGCCCGACATCCAGGCCTTGCTGGGCTGGGCCTCCTGGGTGCTGACCTTGCCGGTGCTGCTGTTCTCCTGCTGGCCGTTTTTCTCGGCGGCGCTGCGCGACCTGCGGAACCTGCGCATTGGCATGGACGTGCCGGTGGCGCTGGGCGTGCTGATCGCCTTCGGCGCGAGCACGGCAGCGACCTTTGACCCGGCCAGTCCTTGGGGCCTGCATGCCTCGTATGACTCGGTGCCCATGTTCGTGTTCTTCCTGCTGTCGGGCCGGCTGCTGGAACAGCGCCTGCGCGACCGCACCGCCGGCGCGCTGGAAGCGCTGATGCGGCGCTTGCCGGACAGCGTGGAGCGGCAGGAGGCCGACGGCAGTTTCCGTGCGGTGGCCGTGCGCCGCCTGGTGGCCGGCGACCTGGTGCGCGTGCTGCCGGGCCAGGCCTTTCCTGCCGACGGGGCGGTGGAGGGCGGCGAGAGCCGGGTCGACCAGTCGCTGCTGACGGGCGAATCCAAGCCTTTGCTGCGGCGGGTGGGCGACGGCGTTATCGCCGGCAGCCACAACCTCACGGGGGTGCTGCTGGTGCGCGTGCAGCGGGTCGGCCCGCAAACCCGCTACGCCGAAATTGTGGCCTTGATGGAACAGGCTTCGGTCGAGAAACCCGGCCTGGTGCAACTGGTGGACCGCATCGCGGGCCCTTTCCTGGTGGCCGTCCTGGTGGCGGCCGCGGCAGCAGCCGTGTGGTGGTGGCCTTTCGGCCAGGCGCATGCCATGGCCGTCGCGGTCTCGGTGCTGATCGTGACCTGCCCCTGCGCCTTGTCGCTGGCAACACCGGCGGCGATGCTGGCGAGCGCCGGCGCCCTGGCGCGGCGCGGCCTGCTGGTGCGCAAGCTGCAGGCGCTGGAGGGCTGCGCCGCCGTCGACACCGTGATTTTCGACAAGACCGGCACGCTGACGGAAGACCGCATGGAAGTCGTCATGGCCCATGTGCCCGCCGGCGTGAACCGGGAGGATGTGTGTGGCATGGCCGGCGCGCTGGCCCGTCACTCGCTGCACCCGGTTTCACGCGCCATCGCCGCGCGCTTTCCGGCTGAAGCCTGGGTAGCCAGCGAGGTGGAAGAGGTCACGGGCCGGGGTTTGCGCGGCAAGGTCGCGAGGCCGGACGGCAGCAGGGCACGATACCTGTACCTGGGTTCCGCCTTTTTTTGCCGCGCGCCCGCAGGCCGTGAGGGGCCTGTGCTGCAAGCCCACCTGTCGGACGGCGAACATTACCTGGTGGGCTTCGAGCTTGACGAGGCGATACGGCCCGACGCCGCGCAGGCGGTGACGGCCTTGCTCGGGCTCGGCATCCGGGTGCAGCTGCTTTCGGGCGATACCGGCCAGGCCGTGGCCCGCCTGGCGCGCCGGGCCGGTATTGAATGGTGCTTCGGCGAATGCACGCCGGAGGCCAAGCTGGCCCATGTGCGCGGCCTGCAGCGCGAGGGCCACCGGGTCATGATGGTGGGCGACGGCATGAACGACGGGCCGGTGCTGGCCGCGGCCGACGTGTCCATGGCCATGGGCCAGGCCGTCCCGCTGGCCCAGGCCAGGGCGGATTTCATCATGGCCGGCAACCGGCTTCCCAGCGTGGCGGCGCTGGTCGAACAGGCGCGGCGCACCCGCTCGGTGGTGCGCCAGAACCTGCTGTGGGCCGCGATCTACAACGCCGCCTGCGTGCCGCTGGCCGTCCTGGGCTATATGCCGACCTGGCTGGCCGGTTTCGGCATGGCGGCGAGTTCGCTGCTGGTGGTGGCCAATTCCGCGAGGCTGGCGAGAAAGCAGGATTGAATGGACATCCTGTTCTTACTGATTCCACTGTCCGTGGTGCTGGCGCTGCTGATCATCGGAGCGCTGGGCTGGGCGGTCTGGCGCGGCCAGTTCGAGGCGCTGGAGCAGGAAGCCGAGCGCATTCTTCACGATGATTGACCTGTATCAAGTGCCGCGCCGCCCGCCGCGCCGACACTTTGGAGCATCAAGACAAAAGGTGCTTCATGAACCAAGAATCGACGCAAGGGATCGCCTATCACGACACGGTGGTGCGCCAGTTCTCGCTGGCAGCCGTGCTCTGGGGTGTGGTGGGCATGGCGGTGGGCCTGTTCATCGCGGCCCAACTGGCCTGGCCTGAACTGAACTTCGGCATCCCCTGGCTCAGCTACGGCCGGCTCCGGCCGCTGCACACCAATGCGGTGATCTTCGCCTTCGGCGGCTGCGCGCTGATCGGCAGCAGCTACTACGTGGTCCAGCGCACCAGCGGCGTGCCGCTGTTCGCGCCGCGGCTGGCCGCCTTCACCTTCTGGGGCTGGCAGCTGGTCATTGTGGCTGCCGCGATCAGCCTGCCGCTGGGCTACACCACGGGCAAGGAATACGCCGAACTCGAGTGGCCCATCGACATCCTGATCACCGTGGTCTGGGTCGCCTACGCGGTGGTCTTCTTCGGCACATTGGGCGTGCGCAAGGTCAGGCACATTTACGTGGCCAACTGGTTTTACGGCGCCTTCATCCTGGCGGTGGCGGTGCTGCACGTGGTCAACAGCGCCGAGGTGCCGGCCGGCTGGATGAAGTCGTATTCGGCCTACGCCGGCGTGCAGGACGCCATGGTGCAGTGGTGGTACGGCCACAATGCCGTCGGTTTTTTCCTGACCGCGGGCTTCCTGGGCATGATGTATTACTTCATCCCCAAGCAGGCGGAGCGGCCGGTCTATAGCTACCGCCTGTCCATCGTCCACTTCTGGGCGCTGATCTTCACCTATATGTGGGCGGGCCCGCACCACCTGCACTACACCGCCTTGCCTGACTGGACGCAGTCGGTCGGCATGGTGTTCTCGCTGATCCTGCTGGCGCCCAGCTGGGGCGGGATGATCAACGGCGTGATGACGCTGTCGGGCGCCTGGCACAAGCTGCGCGAGGATCCCATCCTGCGCTTCCTGATCGTCTCGCTGTCCTTCTACGGCATGAGCACCTTCGAGGGCCCGCTGATGTCCATCAAGACCGTCAACGCGCTGTCCCATTACACCGACTGGACCGTGGGACACGTGCATTCGGGCGCGCTGGGCTGGGTGGGACTGATCTCCATGGGCACGCTGTACTACATGATCCCCCGCCTGTTCGGCCAGAAGCAGATGCACTCGGTGCGCGCCATCGAGGTGCATTTCTGGATGGCCACCGTGGGCATCGTGCTCTACATCGCGGCCATGTGGATCGCCGGCGTGATGCAGGGCCTGATGTGGCGCGCCATCAACACCGACGGAACCCTGACCTACACCTTTGTCGAATCGGTCAAGGCCACCTATCCCTTCTACGTGGTGCGCTTCTTCGGCGGCGTGCTCTACCTGGGCGGCATGGTGCTGATGGCCTGGAACGTCTGCATGACGGTGACCAAGGGCCGGGCTGTCCGGGTGGCCGTGCCGGCACTGGCCCACGCATGACAAGAGTAATGAGAAGAAAGAACCTCCCATGAAAGATGACAACACATCGGCCGCCGGCTTCTCTCACGAGAAGATCGAGACCAACAACTTCCTGATGATCATCCTGATCCTGCTGGTGATCGCCGTCGGCGGCCTGGTGGAGATCGTGCCGCTGTTCTTCCAGAAGTCGACCACCATGCCGCTGGAAGGTGTCAAGCCCTACGGCGCGCTGCAACTGGCCGGCCGCGACATCTACCTGCGCGAGGGTTGCTACAACTGCCACTCGCAGATGATCCGGCCGTTCCGCGCCGAGACGCTGCGCTACGGCCACTACTCGGTGGCCGGCGAGTTTGTCTACGACCATCCCTTCCAGTGGGGCAGCAAGCGCACCGGCCCCGACCTGCACCGCGTGGGCGGCAAGTACACCGACGAATGGCACCGCATCCACCTGAACAACCCGCGCGACGTCGTGCCCGAATCCAATATGCCGGCCTACAGCTGGCTGGAAAAAACCGCCGTCGACCCCGCCGACTCGGCGCCGCGCATGACCGCGCTGCGCAGGGTGGGGGTGCCGTACACCGACGCCGAAATCGCCGAGGCCGCCGCCGTGGTGAAGGGCAAGACGGAAATGGATGCCCTCGTGGCGTATTTGCAGATCATGGGCAAGGCCCTGAAATAAAGGAAAACAGCCATGGACGTCAACACGCTGCGCATCATCGCCACCCTGCTGTGCTTTGCCACCTTTATCGGCCTGCTGGTATGGGCCTATTCCAGGCGCAACCGCGAGCGCTTTGAAGAGGACGCAAAGATTCCCTTCCTGCAGGACTAGGAGCCCCGCCATGCAGAACCTCTTCACCGGTTTTTTATTCACCGCACAACACATCGGGTGTGAGCCATGAGCGATTTCACCGACAACTTCTGGTCCTGGTATGTGGCCGCACTGACCCTGGTCGGCATCCTCGGCGCGCTGGTGCTGCTGTGGGCCACGGCCCGCAAAAAAGTGGTCCCGAGCAGCGACAACACGACAGGCCACGTCTGGGACGAAGACCTGCGCGAGGCCAACAACCCGATGCCGCGCTGGTGGATGTGGCTGTTCGTCCTGACCGTGGTCTATTCGCTGCTCTACCTGGTTGCCTACCCGGGCCTGGGCACCTACCCGGGCGAGATGGGCTGGAGCACGCGCGGTGAATACGATGCCGCCATGGTCAAGGCGGACAAGGAGCTGGCGCCGCTGTACGCCCAGTTCACCGGCCAAAGCGCGGAGCAGCTTGCGGGCGACGCCAACGCCATGGCGGTGGGCGAGCGCCTCTTCATGAACAACTGCGCCCAGTGCCACGGCTCGGACGCGCGCGGCAGCAAGAGCTTTCCCAATCTGGCGGACAGCGACTGGCTGCATGGCGGCTCGGCCGAGAAGATCAAGGAAACCCTGACCGGGGGCCGCAAGGGGCAGATGCCGCCCATGGCCGCGGCCGTTGGCACACCCGACGACGTGCGCAACGTGGCGCAGTACGTGCTGAGCCTGTCGGGCGGCCCGCACGATTCGGTGCGCGCCCAGCTCGGCAAATCGAAATTCACGGCCTGCGCGGCCTGCCACGGCGTGGACGGCAAGGGCAACACGGCCATAGGTGCGCCCAACCTGGCCGACGACATCTGGCTGCACGGCTGGGGTGAGCAGGCTATCGTCGACATCGTCAACAAGGGCAAGACCAACGAGATGCCCGCGCAGGGCGGCAAGCTCACGGAAGCGCAGATCCACGTGCTGACGGCCTATATCTGGGGCCTGTCCAACAAACCCGCACCCGCCGCGGCGAAACTCTGAGGCGACGGTGACCCAGCTTCCCTTGCGCAAAACCATTCCCATCGTGCCGGTGCAGCCGGCCGGGGAGTCTCTGTACGAGGCGCAGAAGAAGATCTACCCGCGCTCGGTCAGCGGGCTGTTCGCGCGCTGGCGCTGGGCCTTCGTCATCCTGACCCAGCTGTTCTTCTACGGCCTGCCGTGGCTTCAGTGGGGGCAACGCCAGGCCGTGCTTTTCGACCTGGGGGCGCGGCGCTTTTACCTGTTCGGCTATGTGCTGTATCCGCAGGACTTCATCTACCTGACCGGCCTGCTGGTGGCCAGCGCCTTGTCGCTGTTCCTGTTCACGGCGGTGGCGGGCCGGCTGTGGTGCGGCTTTGCCTGCCCGCAGACGGTGTACACCGAAATCTTCCTGTGGATAGAGCGCAAGGTCGAAGGCGACCGCACGGCCAGGCTGCGGCTGGACGGCGCGCCGTTCTCGCTCGAAAAGCTGGTGAAGAAGTGGTTCAAGCACATCCTCTGGATAGGCGTGGCGATGTGGACCGGCTTCACCTTTGTCGCCTATTTCGTGCCGGCCCGCGAGCTGATCCTGCAGTTCCTGCAAACCAGAATGGGCGGCTGGGAAATCTTCTGGGTGCTGTTCTACGGCTTCGCCACCTACGGCAACGCCGGTTTCCTGCGCGAGCAGGTGTGCAAATACATGTGCCCTTATGCGCGCTTCCAGAGCGCGATGTTCGACAAGGACACGCTGATCGTGAGCTACGACCCGGCGCGCGGGGAGCCGCGCGGCGCCCGGTCGCGCCATGCCGACATCGGAGCGCTGGCGCTGGGTTCCTGCGTGGACTGCACCCTGTGCGTGCAGGTCTGCCCGACCGGCATCGACATCCGCGAGGGCCTGCAGTACGAGTGCATAGGCTGCGCGGCCTGCGTGGACGTGTGCGACGGCGTGATGGACAAGATGGGCTATGCGCGCGGCCTGATCCGCTTCACCACCCAGAACGCGCTGGCCGGGAAATGGAACGCTTCACGCGTGCTGCGCCGGGTGCTGCGGCCGCGCGTGCTGGTTTACACGGCGCTGCTGGGCGTTCTGTGCCTGGCCTTGCTGTGGAGCCTGATGGCGCGCATGCCGCTGAAGGTGGACGTGGTGCGGGACCGCGCGGCGCTGTCGCGCATCGCGGCCGGCGGCCGGCTGGAAAACGTTTACCGCCTGCAAATCATGAACGCCACAGAGCAGGGGCAGCGCTACACCATCGCGGCGGCCGGGCTGGACGGCCTGGCGGTCGCCTCCGAGGTTGAGGTCAAGGTCGGCCCCACCGAATCGCGCTGGGTCGCGGTGCGGCTGCAGATTCCCTATGGTTCGGCCGAGGCCGGCTCGCATCCCATCGTGTTCCGCATCGCCGATGAAAGCGGGCGCGCCCACGTCGAAGAAAAGTCCGTGTTCCTTGTTCCGAGATGAATCGCGATGAATCGCGATGAAAGGCCTCTCATGAATACCCTTCCCACCCAAGCCTCTCCCTGGTGGAGGCACGGCCATGTCTGGCTGGTGATTTCCGGCCCCGCGATGGTGGTGGTCGCGGGGATCATCACCGCTTTCCTCGCCGTCAAATATCCGGACGCCGTGATCATCGGCCAGAAGCCGGCGCGGGTCTCGCGCAGCGGCGAGCCGGGCCAGCCCAGGGCCTTGGCCCCGGCCCTGGAAGGGCGCAACCACGCGGCCACGCCCGACAAGGCCGCGCGGCCCTGATCGCCACAACACTGAAAACAAGGAGGCCGTGTGATGTCAGCCAACAAGATACTGGGCATTGCCTGGCCGGCCTTCCTGGCGGCCTGCCTGCTGGAACTGCTGCTGTTCGGGCTGTTCGACCCTGAAGAGATGCTCAGGGATGGGCAACCGGCGGGGCTTTCGCGGCTGGCGTTCCAGACGGCCGTCTTTTTTGTGTTCTGGTTCGCCTGCGCGGCTTCGAGCGCCTTGACGGTGCTGCTGACCGGGCCCGCGCCGGCGGCGGGGACGGCGGCCTCACGCCGGACGCGGCTGGAGCCGGCAGATCCGCCTCATCCGCCGTATCCGCCGCATGAGGACTGAAGCCGGCACCGGCGCACCTGTTTCCGGAACAGGGCAGGGCGGTAAGATCGGCCCCTCACTCCCGAACTGCGCCATGTCCCTCTTTCCCCACATTGGCGATGCGGTGCCCAGGCGCCGGCGCTCCATGGCCATTGTGCTGGCCGTGATGGCGACCCTTACCCTGCTGGCCGCTGTCCATCTGGCATCCAGCCCGCAATCGCTGCCGGGCCTGCCGCTGGTCGCGGCGCTGGCCGCCGCCACCTGCGGCATGGCCTGGCTGCTGGCCGGGCGCGACGCGGCGCGCGACCGGGCCGGCAAGCAGGCGCTGGAGGGCGCGGACGCGAGGCTGGCGGGCCTGCTGGACTCGGCCATGGACGCCATCATCACCGTCGACAGCGAACAGCACGTGATCCTCTACAACAAGGCCGCCGAAAAGATCTTCGGCTGGCCCACGCGCGAAATGCTGGGCCAGCCACTCACGCGCCTGATCCCGCAGCGGCACCAGGGCGCGCATGGTGACCAGGTCAAACGATTCGGCCAGACCGGCACGACCTCGCGGCGCATGGGCGACGGCACGGTGCTCTACGGGCTCCGGGCCAGCGGCGAGGAGTTCCCGCTGGAGGCCTCGATCTCGCAGCTGGATACCGCGCACGGCAAGCTTTACACCGTCATCCTGCGCGACGTGACTGAGCGCGTGCGCGCAGGCGAAGAACTGAGCGCCTTCGCCTCGGCGGCCCACGCCATCCGCGAAAGCGAAAAAACCCGGATCGCACGCGAACTGCATGACGAACTCGCGCAGTCGCTGACGGCGATCAAGATGGATGCCACCTGGGTCCGCGAGGCCATGCCGCGCGATGCGGATGCCGTGCGGGCCAAACTCGACGACATGCTGGGCCTGCTGGACACCACCGTCGCCGCGACACGGCGCATCGCCTCGGACCTGCGGCCGCTGTTGCTGGACGACCTGGGCCTGGTGCCGGCCATCCAGTGGCTGACCCACAATTTCAGCCAGCGCCACGGCGTGCCGTGCCGGCTGTCGCTCGATGAAGAAGTGGAGCTGGGCGAACCTTATGCCACGGCGGTGTTCCGCATCGTGCAGGAGTCGCTGGTCAACGTGGCCAAGCATGCCGGGGCGTCGCGGGTCGACGTGCGCATTGAAAGAACCGCCGCGGCGGTGGTCCTCGAGGTCGCCGATGACGGCGCCGGTTTTTCGCTGGATGCGCCGCGCAAGACCAGTTCGCTGGGCCTCATGGGTTTGCGTGAGCGGGCCCGGTTGCTGCAGGGGACGGTGGAGATTGACACGGCGTCGGGCCGCGGCACCCGCGTTCGCGTGGTGATCCCGGTGCCCGAAACAACCGAAACAGGAGACACCCCATGATCAGGATTGTGATGGCCGACGACCACGCCATCGTGCGCGAGGGGCTCAAACGCATCGTATCGTCCATCGCGGACATGGAGGTCGCGGGCGAAGCTGGAAACGGCACGGAAGTCATGCAGCGCGTGCGTGAGCTGGCCTTCGACGTGCTGGTGCTGGACCTGTCCATGCCCGGCCGCAGCGGCATGGAGCTGATCAAGCTGGTGCGCGCCGAAAAACCGCAGCTGCGCATTCTGGTGCTGAGCATGCACCAGGAACTGCAATACGCCGTGCGGGCCATCAAGAACGGCGCCAGCGGCTACCTGACCAAGGAAAGCGCGCCGGACCAGCTGGAGCAGGCGATACGCAAGGTGGCCTCGGGCGGCGCCTTCATCAGCGCCGAGGTGGCCGAGCAACTCGCGCTGGGCGCCATGCCAGGCAGCGAGGCGGTGCCGCACGAGAGCCTTTCCAACCGTGAGTTCGAGGTGCTGCAATTGCTGGTGGCCGGTGTTTCCCTGACGGACATCGGGACAAAGCTGAACCTGTCGGTCAAGACCGTCAGCACCCACAAGACCAACCTCATGCAAAAAATGGGGCTGCAGAACCAGAACGAGCTGATCCGCTACGCGCTCAAGCATGGGCTGGCCGAGCCACTGGATCCCTGAGGCCCGTCGGGCTGCCGCGAAATGCGCATGGTGTTGACCAGGGTCAATACGGCCGCGGGTGCATCTCCTTAGAGTCAAGGTATTGAAACTCTGCACCGGGGGCGCCATGGGCAACGAACTCAAACAACTGCTGGTCCACGCCGATGCCTCGCCGCAGTTCGCGCAACGCCTTGAATTTGCCTGCAGGCTTGCCGCCCTGCACGGCGCCGGCATCACCGCGCTGTATGCCTCGCCTTCGGCTTCGGAGGCGCTTCCCGTCGCCGCTGGCATGGGCCCGGGCCTGGCCGTGAGGCGCCAAAACACCCAGGACACCGAGCTGGCACGCGCGAGATCGGTGTTCGAGCAGCTAAGGCCCGCCGGGCTGCCGGCCGCCTGGGCTGAAATCCACGAATTTCCACTGGCCCCGGCTTTTGCGGAGCAGGCGCTGTACGCGGACCTGCTGGTGCTGGGCCAGCACGGCCCGGGCGAGGGCTGGTCCACGCTGATGCCGGCGGATTTTCCGGAAACGGTGATCGCCTTGAGCGGGCGGCCCGCGCTGGTGCTTCCCTATACCTCGGCCAGGCCCGGTTTGCCGGGCCGTGTGGTGATTGCCTGGAAGCCCAGCCCTGGGGCCGCGCGCGCCGTGGCGGCGGCGCTGCCCCTGCTGCGCCAGGCCAGCGTGGTGCACATCCTGAGCTGGGGCGCGGACGCGGCGGCCTCCGCCGGAGGCCCGAACATCGTTTCCCACCTGCAGGCCCATGGTGTCAAGGCCGGCTGGCAACGGGAAGACGTGGAACCCGACAACCTCGGTGAGCTGCTGCTCTCACGCGCCTTCGACCTGCAGGCGGACCTGCTGGTGATGGGTTGCTACGGCCGCGCCCGCGCGCATGAATGGCTGCTGGGCGGTGCCTCCCGGACCGTGCTCAAAAGCATGACGCTGCCGGTGCTGATGGCGCACTAGGCGTCCGGGCTTCTAGGAAAATTCCGAGCCGGGCTCGGAGCGCCGGCCCCCGGCAAACCAGCCTTATCCGAGCCGGCCTTTCAGCAAAGGCCGATGTCCCGAAAGCGCCGCCCGCGCGACAGTAGGGGCATGCAACACACCGCCTCACCCACCCGGGTTTTTCTGGCCGACGACTCCGCGCTGAGCCGTAGCCGGGTGGCCGCGATGCTGCTCAACCAGGGCATGGAAATCGCGGGGCAGGCCGATACGCCGGAACTGGCTGTTTCAGGCATCCTGGCAGTCCGGCCCGACGTGGTGGTGCTCGACGTTCAGTTCGAAAGGGGCACGGGCATGCAGGTGCTGCAAGCCGTCCTCAAGGCCACGCCGGGTATCCCCTTCATCGTCCTGAGCAACCACGCCGAGCCAGCCTACCGCGCGCGCTACCTGGCCGCGGGCGCCGCCTGCTTTCTCGACAAACACGCCGAGTTCTACCAGCTCGGCAACGCCGTGGCCGGACTTGTGAAAACCCGGCCGGCAGGCCAACCCGTTTCTTACGCTTGATCCCAAAAGGAGCCGTCATGACCCCAGCCTGTTCATCCGCCGTCCATACACCCGCCGCCGCCATCCCGCCGCTGACGACCCGATGCTCAGACTGCAATCTGCGGGACATCTGCCTGCCTTGCGGGATGACGCCCGCCGACGTGAACGGGCTGGACGGGCTCGGCTTCAACCGCAGCAAGGTCAAGGCGGGCCAGGCGCTCTACCATGAGGGCCAGCCTTTTCGCAACATCTACGCGGTGCGCATGGGCACCTTCAAATCCAGCCTGACGCTGGCCGACGGCCGTGAACAGGTCAGCGGCTTCCAGATGGCCGGTGAACTGATGGGCCTGGACGGCATCGCCAACGGTTCTTATGCGAGCAACTCGACGGCGCTCGAAGACACCGAGGTCTGCGCCATTCCCTACGACCAGATCAGCGGCCTGGCCGCGAGCAGCGCCGACCTGCAGCAAGCCGTGAGCCGTTTGATGAGCCGGGAAATCGTCAGGGAACACAGCCTGATGATGCTGCTGGGCAGCATGAATGCCGAAGAGCGCCTGGCCGCCTTCCTGCTGAACCTGTCGCAGCGGCTCAAGCTGCGTGGTTATTCGGCCGGCGAGTTTCACCTGCGCATGTCGCGCGCCGAGATCGGCAGCTACCTGGGCATGAAGCTGGAAACCGTGAGCCGCACGTTTTCCGCATTCCAGCAGCAGGGCATCCTCGAAGTCGACAAACGCCATATCCGCATCGTCGACCACGCGGCGCTCAAGCGCGTCTTCGATACCCGGGTTCACTGAGGCGCGGGCAGGGCGCCGGCCATTTCTTCTGAAGTAGGCCTGCCGGAAAAATCCGTCCACTGCCGCCGCTCGAAGTCATAGAGCTTGCAGCGGCGCGCGGTGTCAAAGTACCAGCGCCAGGAAAAAGGCTGCACCACGATGTGGCCGGGCAGCCGGGCTTCCAGCATGGCCTGGGCCTGCTTGAGGCGGTACAGCGGCACGCCCATGTCCACGTGATGGGCGGTGTGCTCCATGATGTGGTGCAGCGCCGCGCCAAAAAACGTGTTGAAGCTCAGGTGCACGGTGGTGGAGACAAAGGGGTTGGCGTCGGACCAGCTCTTCTTGTTGTCGTACCAGGCGATGCGGGTGTGCGTGTGGTGCACGTAGACCACAAAACCCATGAGGGCGTTCCACACCAGCAGCGGCAGGAAAAACCCGACACCCAGAAGCCAGGGCACCGACTGGCCGGTCGCCGATGCCGCCGCAAGCAGGCCGGCGACCCAGGCCGCGGCGACGGCAGTGACCAGCAGGCTGTCGGCCACAAAAATGCCGCGCCGCGTGGGCATCACGGCTTTGGACGGGAAATACAGCCGCTTCCACCAGATTTCCAGAAGGTAATAAAGCCAGGGCGCCCAGCCGCTGCGGTAGGAGCGCTCCAGCCATTGCCGCCAGGCGGGCATGCGCTGGTAGGCCTGCAGGGTCGAAGGCTGCCAGACGAAATCAAAGCCGCTGAGGTTGGTATAGCCGTGGTGCACGATGTTGTGCCCGACATCCCACAGGCTGTAGGGCGTGAGGGAGGGCAGGAACAGCAGGCGGCCCAGCCAGCGGTTGAGCCTGCGGTGCGGTGTGAAGCTCTGGTGGCAGGCATCGTGGCCCAGGATGAACAGCCTGGCGATCATGAAGCCGGCCAGCAGGGACATGAGTATTTGCCCGGCGGGATGGCGCGCAAGCAGCGCCCCGGCCATGCAGGCGGCGAACAGGACGAAATCCATCAGAGCCAGCGCCAGGGCGATGCCGGTGTTTTTGGCGGAGATGGGGAGAAGCCAGGAGCGCAGAACTTTTCGGTGGGGAAGGGGAGTGGCGGGGGAGGCTTGGATTGCTTGGGAGTTGGGCATAAGGAGTGAAGGGTTAGCGGCCGGGGCCCTTGGACCCAGGGCGATAGCGAAGCCGCCAGCTTACGGCGCGCCCCTCCCCGTGATTTGACGCAGGTCAAGCACAAGGCAAACGCGCCTACCCCTGCGCCCCCGTTGATCCATGTCAACGCGGCCGGGGCGGCGCGGCGGCACAGTGGAGGCCTCACACTCCCCCAAGCATTCCATGCCCGCAGTTCTACCCCAGGCCCTCAAGCGCTTCGACATCTCCGGGCCGCGCTATACGTCTTTCCCCACGGCGGACCGCTTTGTCGAGGCCTTTAGCGCCGGCGACCACGGCCGCGCGCTGGACGACAGGCGATCCCGGGCCGAAGCCTCGGCCGCGCCGCTGTCGCTCTATGTGCATATCCCGTTTTGCGAGTCGCTGTGCTACTACTGCGCCTGCAACAAGATCATCACGAAACAGCACGGCCGCGCCGCGGCCTACCTGGGTTACCTGGAGCGAGAAGTGGCCCTGTACACGGCGCGCCTGGGCCCGGGCCAGCCTGTCAGCCAGCTGCACCTGGGCGGAGGCACACCGACTTTTCTGTCCGACGCGGAACTCGCGCAGCTGATGGACATGCTCAGGCGCAATTTCGACATCGTCGCAGGAGCGGAGATGTCCATCGAGGTGGACCCGCGCACCGTGGACCAGCAGCGCCTGTCCGCGCTGGCCGCTCTGGGCTTCAACCGCCTGAGCTTCGGCGTGCAGGATTTTGATACCGACGTGCAGAAGGCCGTGCACCGCGTCCAGCCGGCGGAGCAGGTGTTCGCGCTGGTCGCGCAGGCGCGCGCGCTCGGCTTTGAATCCATCAATGTGGACCTGATCTACGGGTTGCCGCGGCAGACGCAAACCTCCTTCGCGCGCACGATACGCCAGATCGAGGAGCTCAGGCCGGACCGCATCGCCCTCTACGCCTACGCCCATTTGCCGGAACGCTTCAAGCCGCAGCGGCACATCCCGCTGGCGCTGCTGCCCGCGGCCGAAGACAAGGCCGCCATGCTGGCCGAAGCCATGCAGCGTTTCCAGGGCGCGGGCTACCGCTACATCGGCATGGACCATTTCGCCCTCGAGAACGATGCGCTGGCCGTGGCCAGCCGGGAGGGCCGGCTGCATCGCAACTTCCAGGGCTACAGCACCCAGCCCGACCGCGACCTGGTCGGCCTGGGGGTGTCGGCCATAGGCGCGGTCGGCGCGAGCTACAGCCAGAACGCCAAGACGCTGGAGGAATACTGCGACCTGCTGGACCAGGGGCGCTTCCCGGTCACGCGCGGCCTGGCGCTGAGCCGGGACGACCTGGCGCGTCGCGCGGTGATCATGGCCATCATGTGCCAGGGCCAGGTATGGTTCGAATCGATAGAACTCGCCTGGATGCTGGACTTCAAGGCTTACTTCGCGGCGGAACTGGAGCGCCTGCGCGAACTGGAAAGCGCCGGCCTGGTGGTGCTATCCGACGCAGGCATAGCGGTGACGCCCGAAGGCCGGTTTGTGCTGCGCGCGGTCGCCATGGTGTTTGACCGCTACCTGCAGTCCGACCTCAACCGCAGCCGGTTCTCGCGCATCATTTAGGCGGCTTGAGGTCCGCACCATCATGTCTTACGCACTCGCCACGACAGCCTTGCTGATGGGACTGGCCGGTGGCCCGCACTGCGCCGTGATGTGCGGCGCGGCCTGCGGCGGCTTGAGACGCATAGGGCGCATGGGCACGCAACCGCAGCGGCGGCCGCATTCGCCGCTGCTCTTCCAGGCCGGGCGGCTTGTGGGCTATTCCACCGCCGGCGCGGCGGCGGCGACAGCGGTGCAAAGTTTTGCCTGGATGACGGAACAGGCCGCCGTGGTCAAGCCGCTCTGGGTGCTGTTCCACCTGGCCGTTCTGGGCTGGGGACTGATGCTGGTGGTCAACGCCAGCCAGCCGGCCTGGGCGGACCGGGCAGGGCGATCGGCCTGGTCCCGGGTGGGGGCCGTGGCCGTTTCGCGCGGCGGTATGTTCTCTGTCGGCGCGCTGTGGGCTTTCATGCCCTGCAGCTTGCTGTATTCGGCGCTGCTGGTGGCGTCGTTGAGCGGCGGGCCGCTGCAGGGGGCGCTGGCCATGGCGGCTTTTGCCGTGGGCAGCGGCATCTCCCTGCTGCTGGCGCCGCAACTGCTGGCAGGGCTGCGGCGTGCCGGCAACGGCCTGGGCGGGCAACTGGGCGTGCGCCTGGCCGGTGGTGTGCTCGTTCTGGCGGCCGTGTTTGGCCTGTGGGGCGACATGACGCATCGCATCGCGCAGTGGTGCGGGCTGGCGTGAGGGATATCAGGCTCGCCCTCAATGTAAAAAATGCGGCGGGGAGGGGCCGGCATGGGTCTGCACCGGGCCTGGGACGGCGGGAGGGTCTGCGGGAATCTGCAGAATACGCCGGATGGTGCTTAACAGCTCAATGTTGGAGGTCCGGACCTTGAGCAGGACGGCCTCGGCCTGTTTGCTTACCGTCAGGTCCGCGGCGCTGGGCGAAAACACGATCACCGGCGGCCGCGGATCGAGCGCATCGATGTCTTCCACCAGGTCCCAGCTTGACTCCTTGCCCAGCCCGAGGTCCAGCAGCACCAGGTCAAAGCGCTGCTCCTGCAGCAGGGCACGGGCTTCGTCCAGCGTAGCGGCAAATTTGAAGATGGCAAAATCCCGGGCGACCTCGGCAACGATGCGCTGGATATCGAGATCGTCTTCCACATGCAGTATGCGCGGCTTGCCGGACGGCATGCCGGCGACGGCCCGTCGTACGCTCTGGATCAGCTGGTCCTCATCAATCGGCTTTTGCAGCCAATCCGAGACCGTGAGCGGTTTGTGGTTGAACTGCAGCTGACCTTCCTCGGCCAGGGCCGAGATCACCACGACCGGCAGCTTGCGTGTGCTTTCGTTGTCGCGCAGCGCACTGATGAAAGCCATGCCGTTCTGGCCCGGCAGTTTCAGGTCCACGGTTACGGCATCGTAGCTGCTCCGCGCAAGGCATGCCAAAGCCTGCTCCGCGCTATACGCCGTCTCAGTCTCAAACCCCGCCTTGGCCAGCATCATGCTGATGAGCGTTGCCACGTCGGGGTCATCCTCGCAAATCAGGATGCGCGGCTGGAAGGAATCAGCCTTGGCCCGGAACGGCTGCAGCAGCGGCACCGTGTTCTGCCATTCGGGCAATTCGAAGAAGAAGGTGGTGCCCGTGCCCACCGCGCTGCTAAAGCCTATGCTGCCGCCCATCTTCTCGATGAGCGCCTTGGAAATGTTGAGCCCGAGACCGGTCCCGCCTTTTTGCCGGGTGTCGGAAGAATCCGCTTGCGAAAATTTCTGGAAAATTCGGCTACGAAACTCTTCCGGAATACCGGGGCCGCAGTCCACCACTTCGACCCGCACACTCTGGGCCAGGCACGATACCCGCACCTCCACCGCCCCGCCCGGTGGCGTAAATTTCACTGCATTGGACAGCAGGTTGGTCAGCACCTGGATCATGCGGTCCCCGTCAATGCGCACCTGCAGCGGTGCATCGGGTGCCTGCAGCCGCAAGGTCACGCTGTATTGGCCCGCGAAACCCTCGTTGGCGGCCAGCACCTGCTGGACCAGCGGCTTGATGTCGATGACCTGCAGGTCCAGGCGCATCTTGCCGGACTCGATCTTCTCGCTGTCCAGCATGTCGTTGATCAACCGGATCAGGCGCTCACAGTTGCTCTTGGCGATACCCACCAGGTTCTTCACGGCCTCAGGCAGCTCACCGCCCACGCCGCCGAAGATCAGTCCGAGCGAGCCGCGGATGGAGGTGAGCGGGGTCCTCAATTCGTGCGAGACCGTCGAAATGAATTCGTTCTTCATGTTTTCGACCTTCTTGCGTTCTATCAGGTCGTAGGCAACGCAAAGAAAACCAGTGAGCGCGAGCTGCTCATCCCTCAGCGCCGTGACCGATACCATGACGGGCAAACGGCTGCCGTCCTTACGGATATAAGTCCATTCCCGCTCGTCTGCCGAGCCGCCGCGCGCCCTGGCAACGAGCGTTTCGAAACCGGCCGTGACAGGCTGTCTCAGTTCGATGCTTAGCTGCTGCGCGCGCTCCGCCATTTCGGTTTTGTCATGCAGCAAGTCAGGTGTATGCCGGGCGAAAACCTCGCTGGCCGAATAACCCAGCATGCGATGCGCGCCGTTGTTGAACAGACGGATCATGCCCTTGGTATCCGTCGAGATGATGGAGAAATTGGCGCTATCCAGGATTGCCTGTTGCAGTTCCGTGCTTTCCGACAGCTGGTGATTCAGCGTGCGCTCGACCTCCCGGGAGCGTTTGCGCGCGATTAGCCAGAACAACAGCGCCAAGCCGAACGTGGTCGAGGTGGAGGCCGCAACAATGAATTGCACCCGTTCCGACTGCGCATTGTTGCTCGTGATCAGCTCCTGCATCTGCTCGACCTGCTGGTCGGACAGCTGTTGTACCACCGCCTGAAAGCTGTTCTGCGCAGGCATCAGTTCTTGCCCGATGATGCGGTTGACTTCGCGCTCGTCGCCGGTCATTTTTGCCCGAAATGCGTCGCTGCGGATCTTCTGGTATTCCAGGCGCCGTTCTGTTGCCGTGGAAAAGGTTTCCGCAATCGGGCCGTCGTGCAAGGCTGTCTTCAGCTGGCCCAGGATGCCGTTGACATTTTTGACCGTGTCGTCAATCTCGACGCGGACTTCCTTTTCAAGTGCCGGGTCATTGCTTTTGAGAAGAAGCAGCGTCCGCAGGGTATTGGCCCGCGTCAAACGATGCCATTCCTTGATCTGCCGCTCAACCTTCAGTCCCGCGTCAACGACCTCATCGTTGACGCGCTCCAGCTTCATGATCCACCACACTCCGGTGATGGCGATCAACGCGGTGAATGCCAGCATGGAGCCCAGGCCAATAAGGAATTTCCCTTTGATGCCGCCGAATTGCCAATGTTTCATCGCAGTTTCTTTATTTCGCATGCAATTTCGCCAGGTTCGCTATCGAGGAATTTCACGCAATGCGCGCCGCATCGCGGACCTTGGCTGCATCGGCGATCGACAAATCTTCCAGGCGATTGCGCACCTGCTGCAGATAGTCCAACCGGAAACGGCGCAAAATGAAATCCCGGTAATCGTTGTGCTCCAGATCGCGCCAGGCGCATCGCTTCGCCACCTCGGAACATTCACGGGAGCGCACCATCATGTTGTCGCTGATCACTGCCTGTGCATCGGTCATCCGTTCATAGCCATAAAGCGCCATGTAGTCGCGCGCCAAGGTTTCGATCACTTCGATCTCTTTCATCGAAAGTTGCGTTTTGAACTTGTCCGTGTTGGCGGCTATCGGCGCGAAGCAATTTGAAGCCCAGAGCGCCGACATGTGGGAGAGCTGCTGCGCCTCGTGCGAACGCGTTACATCCAGCATTTGCGGCAGGTACTCGATACCGAAAAAGCGGCAGACCTTGCGCAGCGTGCTCTCTTGATCGGCAAGAAAATCTTCATAGCGGACGGTAAGCACCCGTTCCGGATATCGCTCGGCCAGTGACAGCGCCACACGATAGGCATCAACCCATGCCTTCGCGTTCAGGGTGGTATCGAAATCGTGGATGATGGCGCGGGTCATTGAGGCGACCTGCGCGCGCGGATCTCGCACAACATTCAGGAACAGCAGCTGCGGAAACAGGCTCATCAACTCGTCCGCATAGTGCACGCTGTCGAGCGATTTATCCATGATGATTCTTGCGCCATGCTGCTCCCCGGCGCTTAGCAGCAATTCCCAGACGATGCGATGCACGCTACGCCGTTCGTGGCGTATCGCCTCGAATACCTGCCTCGGATCAAATACCACGTTTGACCACTTTACCGGGCTTGCGGCCTGCAAGCCCACCACATCCACCACCATGCGGAAGTACGCCTGGTCATCGGAAAGATCGCCATAGAGCGGCACCAAGGGCATGAAATCCACGATATGCAGCGGATAGGGCGAGTAAAAATGTGGATTGAAGTTCAGGCGCAAGCGCAACGCATGGCTGCCGCAGCGCCGCAGCGGAATCATCAGGATCGGCCGCGGGCGAGAGTGCACAACGGCGCCGACATCCTTTGCTCCTGCTACCTCCATATGCCTGCTCCCGTTATTGTTTAAATTGAATATGCTGAAATATTCAACACAAAAAGGCCAAAGAAATTCTCGGCCAACCGATCATGAGGACCGCTCTGTGTTGCTGGCTCATGTGAAGCAGCGCTCCGAAACAAGGTCGAGCAAGGTCTGGGTCGAATCTTTCAAGGGCAGTGCGTCGGTGTCGAGCACCAGATCAGGTATTAGCGGTGTTTCGTAGGGAGACGAGATGCCGGTAAATTCCGCAAGCTGTCCGGCGCGCGCCCGCACATACAGTCCTTTTGGGTCGCGCTGTTCGCAGACGGTTGCCAGCGTACTGACATGGACTTCAATGAATCGCGCATCGCCGATGATGGCTTGAGCCATTTTCCGGTCGTCCCGGAACGGCGAAATCAAGGCGGTGATCACGATCAATCCGGCTTCATTCATCATGTGCGCGACTTCGGCCGTGCGTCGAATGTTCTCACGTCGGTCCGGCGCGGAAAATCCCAAGTTTTTACTCAGTCCATGCCGGAGGTTGTCGCCGTCCAGAACGAAGCAAGGATGGGCAAGATCCAGCAGCATTTTTTCCAATGCGTATGCGAGCGTGGACTTTCCCGCGCCGCTCAATCCGGTCAACCAGATCGTGGCCGGCGCGTGCCCGAGCAAGGCTTGCCTGCATTGCTCGGTGACCGTGCCGGAGTGGTAGAAAATATTTGTGCCGGGCAGGCTGCAGCCCTGTTCTGAAGGCTGTACGGCTACTGCAGCAACGTCAGTCGCGGAGTCCTTCGTATGCATAGACGTTCCCATGCTGGGAGTTCCTCGTTTGAATGCGCTCATCCAATCTGGATGTTGCGCAAGCGCAATATGGGCATGTCAATATCGGACAGCAACGCGAAAAATCACAAAAGCAAAACGAAGATACTCTGCGATAGTGATTAGTCAATACTACCTTCGTCTATGTGGAAGGTTGAATCGCGCTGAAGGCTGCACAACCTGGGTATCCAAAGCTCGCAGGCGCTTCGTGCGCACCACCGACAGCAAGCACGACTCGGGCAATACGCGAGCGACACATACCGGCGAGCACTGCGGAAGGCCGGCTTTCGCGGCTCAATGAGTGCACCGGCCAATCCGCACCACAATGCACGGCCGAGAGCTTCATGAAGACAGTACTACCTTCGTCTACGTGAAAGTTGTTAGGCAATATTACCTTTGCGTTTTCGGCCTGGCGTATCCCCTTGAACCGGACTGCTCATCATTGGAGGCTGACCGCTGGCGGGGCCTTCAATCACCGCGGAGCCATCGTAGTCACGGAAATCCAGCTTGCCAAATAAGCCGGTTTCCCTGCCGGCCCTTTGCCGGGGTTGACAGACCAATAACCATCGGGTTATGCTTTCGGCATGCCAACAGCCACCATCGCGGACGAAGTTTTCAAGGCGCTTGCCGATCCGACACGACGGGCGATCTTTGAACGCCTGGCCCGTGACGGTACGCAGACCGTGCGCGCCTTGACGGATCGCGCGGGTGTGTCGCAGCCGGCCGTATCCAAACACCTGCGTGTCCTGAAACAGGCGCGGCTGGTGAACGACAGGCGCGATGGGCGCGAGACGCACTACAGCGCCGAACCGCTGGCGCTTGCGCCGCTGCGCGACTGGATGAGCGTCTACGGCGCGTTCTGGCATGACCGTTTTGATGACCTTGAATCATTATTGAAAAGGATGGACCAATGAGCGCAACCCAAACCCCAATCCAAAGCCAGGCTTCCACTGAAACCCGCTCCGTCGTTGTCGAGCGCGAAATCCCTTACCCGCCGCAAAAGATCTGGCGCGCGCTCACGCAGCCGCAGCTGATCGCCGAGTGGCTCATGAAAAACGACTTCCAGCCCGTGGTCGGCCACGGCTTCAAGCTCAGCGCCGACTGGGGCGCTGTCGACTGCCAGGTGCAAACCGTCGAACCGGAAAAAACGCTGTCCTACACCTGGGCGGCCTATGGCCTCGAGAGTGTGGTCACCTGGACGCTGACCCCCACAGGCACGGGCACCCGTTTGCGCATGGAACAAGCCGGCTTCCGGACCGACCAGCAACAGGCCTTCCAGGGCGCCAAACACGGCTGGCAGCAGTTCTTTGCCCAGCTGGAGCAGGTCCTGGCACGCCCAGTGTGAGCTTTCATCCGAGGTCCTGAAATGAATGCCATGGCCAAAAAAGCAGCCGGCGCGCCGGCGAAGTCCGCGAAACCGGTCCTGCTCTCAGGCGGCAACCCGCAGATCGCGAAAGGCGAGGGCGACGCTCCCGTGCAGGCCTATATCGCGGCCATGCCGGGCTGGAAAAGCGATGTCGGGCGACGCCTCGACGCGCTGATCACGCGCACCGTCCCCGGCGTGCGCAAGGCCGTCAAGTGGAACTCGCCGTTCTACGGCGTCGAAGGGCAGGGCTGGTTCCTGAGCTTTCATTGCTTCACGCACTACGTCAAGGTAGCCTTCTTTCGCGGCCTGTCGCTGCGTCCCGTGCCACCCGTCGAATCCAAAAGCCAGGACACGCGCTACCTCCACATCCAGGAGGACGGGCAGTTCGACGAGGCCCGGCTGGCCGCCTGGATCCAGCAGGCCAGCGAGTTGCCCGGCGAAAAAATGTGAACGGCACAACCATGAGAAAGGCAACATCATCATGAAGAAAGCAACGGCGAGCGATGCGGCGCAAGACAGGGAAGGCGGCTCCGCCTCCGCGCAGATAGACGCGAAGATCAAGGCCCTCGACGACTGGCGCGGCGAGACGCTGGCGCGCATCCGCAAGATCATCCAGCAGGCCGTGCCCGAGGTGGTCGAGGAAATCAAATGGCGCGGCGTTCCGGTGTGGTCGCACGGCGGCATCATCTGCACCGGCGAGACCTACAAGAGCGCCGTGAAAATGACCTTCGCCAAGGGCGCCAAGCTTGAGGATCCATCAGGCCTGTTCAATTCGAGCCTCGAAGGCAATACCCGCCGCGCCATCGACATCCATGAGGGTGACAAGATCGATGAAAAGGCCCTGAAGGCGCTCATACGCGCCGCCGCGGCGCTGAACAAGGGATAGCGCATAGCGGGAGCCGCCTCCTCTAATTGGAGGATGCGGTGTAGGCCAAAAGGTAGCAAAGTCGCCCACAGGATGCATCCGGGTCAGAAGCAGGCCCGGTACCCCTCAATGTCCCCCCGAAGGGAGAAATGTGACGGCTTCGCAAGATCCTCCAATAGCCACCGCAGGCAAGCGCATCAGCCTGCTGGATCCGCTTGCCGTGCGCCGCTGGTGCGCCGAGCTGCAATGCACGGAGCTTGAACTGCGGGCGGCCGTCTATGCCGTGGGCAGCGAGCCCGAAGAGGTCCGCCGCTACTTTGGTCGCGGCCGGAAAACCCCGGCGGCGATCGAGGACTGAGAGCCTTCAGTCCGTCAGTACCGGGAGTCGTCCCGGGCGTCCGGTGACCACTCGGGGATGCCGGCCTCAAGCCGGCGCAGCGCGAGGCGGTGCTCCACGTCCTCGCACCATTGCTGGAATTCCTCGGGCGAAGGCGCGGACCCTGCTCCCTTCTGGAAGGCAGCCATCTTTTGCATAAACACCTGGTAGCGCCGTGTGCGTTCGAGCTCTTCATGCTGCTCAACTCTCACAGCGGCGCGCAGCGTTTCCATGACTCTGGAATCAGCCATACGCCCCTCCTGGGCAGTCAAGAAACAGTTAAAAGAAAACACCGATGGAATGAGGATTTTCTGGAGAAGGTCAAGAGGATTGCAAGCACGAAGTTGTGAGAAAGTTTTTCCGTCTATGGGCAAGGGCTCCTCCATTTGGAGGACTTTTTTGTAGGTTCCAGCTGAGCCTGTAAAACGGTTTTAGCCGACAAAACGAACTACTTTGTTTTGCGAATGATGCGGCATGAATACTTTATTCCAACCCCCTGTCATCGAGGTCCCCGCGCCCGAGGAGCAGCAAGAAGCATCCAGCACCGCTGAACTGCTTCTGGCCCTGGCGTTGGGTGTGTGCGCTCTCGCGGCGGTACGCCTGGCGGGGCTCGCGGCATTTGCCATCGCGCAACTGCTGGGGCAGCTGTGGGGCCGAGGTTAGGGGTCAAAAAATTTATCAAAGCCGGCTGGCCACCCTCGTCATCGATTGCCGGTCCGAAGAAGCGGATGCGGCTTTTTCCTACAGGCGGCGGCCCGTGCGCTGGCTATATTGGGCTGGCGATTTGATCCGATCGCACTCTCATTTGGAATGAGAAATTTCCGGCCCGGACCATCCGGGCTTTTTTTTGGCTGATAGCCGGAGCAGCCATGCAGGTTCACGGAAGTTGCCATTGCGGAAACATTCGCTACGACGCCGAGGTGGATCCGGAACAGACAGCGATCTGCCATTGCACGGATTGCCAGAAGCTCACGGGTTCCGCTTACCGGGTTTCGGTGCCCGCAAGGGAAGGTTCGTTTCACCTCATCGCGGGCGAGCCACGGATCTATATCAAAACTGGGGACAACGGCGCCAGGCGGGCCCAGGCCTTCTGCCCTCGATGCGGGTCACCGCTCTACACCTACGCGGCCGATGATCCGGGGATTTACGGGTTGAGGGTGGGCTGCATCGCCGAACGCGAAGCGCTGGTCCCGACGGTGCAGAAATGGTGCCGCTCGGCCCTGCGATGGACGGAAAACATTGCGGGCCTGCCAGGGCGGGAAGGGGATTAGGACGCCTGGGGCAGGGCGGGCTTACCCAATAGCGTCACCAGCGCCCGCACCCCCGCGACCACCTCATCGTCGCCGATCAGGCCCAGCCCGAAGGTCAGGCCGTTGTAGCGCAGCCGCCGCTGGCCGGAGCGGTCCAGCGCCTCAACCGCTATCCCCGCCTCGGTGGCCATGCGCGCCGTCTCATACGCTTCGAACTGCGGTGCGAGCATCGCGCTCACGTGCAGCCCGGCCGCCGACGGCAGCGGTATCAGGAGGCCTTCCGCATGCTGTTCGATGGCCTGTAGCAGGGTGTCGCGCCGCCCTGCATAGACGCGCTGCATACGCCGCACATGCCGTGCGAGATGCCCTTCGCGGATAAAGGCGGCCAGTGCCAGTTGGGTCAGCAGGGGCGGCGCGCCTTGGGTGGCGTGCAGCGCCGCGGCGAGGCGCTCCCGCGCCCAGGGCGGCGCCACCACGAAGCCGACGCGCAGGGCAGGGAACATCACCTTCGAAAAAGTGCCGACATAAAACACCAGGCCCTGGTCGTCGAGCGAATGGAGGGCATCGAGCGGACGGCCACCGAAGCGGAATTCGCCGTCGTAGTCGTCCTCGATCACGATGGCCTGGTGTTGCCGCGCGTGTTCCAGCAGTTGCGAGCGGCGAGCCAGGGACATCGCGGTGCCGACCGGGAACTGGTGCGAGGGCGTGACGCAGATGACCCTGGCCTGCGGCGGCAGGCGGTCGACGCGCAAGCCTTCATGGTCCAGCGGGACACGCTGCAGTTGCGCGCCGCGGAACGCCATGGCCGCGTGCAAGGGCGCATAGCCCGGGTCCTCAACGGCCACCACCGTGGCTTGCGGCGCAACCAGCACGTCGGCCAGCAGGGCAAAGGCATGCTGTGCGCCCGAGGTGATGAACACGTCTTCGGCGCTGCAGGCCACCGCGCGCGACATCGACACATGGGCGGCTATCGCTTCGCGCAACGTGAGGTCGCCGGCAGGATCGGTGTAAGCCCGGGGCGCACGCGCGAAGTCGTGCTGGGCACGGGCGCAAAGGCGGCGCCAGGTGTCCCAGGGCAGCTGCGAGTGGTCCGGCAGGCCGACCCGGAAGTCGAAACGCGGCCCGGCGGACATGGCCTCGGTGGACCACGGTATCACCTGCCGCCAGGCGTCGGGCAGCTCGGCCCAGGCCAGGGCAGGTGAGTCGGATGGCTGCACGCTGGGTCCGCGCGCCGGCACTGCGGTTGCGACAAAGGTGCCCGCGCGCTGGCGGGACAGCAGATAACCTTCGCTCACCAGCTGTTCATACGCGGCCACCACGGTGTTGCGCGACACGCCCAGCCTGGCTGAGAGTTCGCGTGTGGTGGGCAGGCGCAGGCCCGCAGCCAGGCGGCCGTCGATGATCGCGGCCCGGATCTGGCGGTGCAGGGCGGCGAAGCGGTCCCGGGACCCGGCCGCCGGCATCTCGATGTTGAATTCCATGCGTGTTATGGATCCTCTAAATTTCAAAATTGTGGCTCTTAGACGGTACCATATTCGATGCCATCCTCGGCCCTAACAAGGAAGGTGATGCATTAATGGATACCGCACTCGTCCTGCTCTCGCTGTTCGTGATCGACAGCCTGGCCATCGTCAGTCCCGGCCCGAACATCCTGCTGGTCGTGCATGCGGCCGCCGAACGTGACCGGCGCGGCGCTTTGCTGATAGCAGTCGGCCTGGCCAGCGCCGGCGCGATGTGGGCGCTGGTCGCGGTCACGGGCCTGACGGCGGTTTTCGAGCTGGTGCCATCGCTGCAGACGGCGATCCGGATCGCCGGCGCGGCCTATCTTTTGTACATTGCCGTCCGCTTGTGGCGCTCGCACGCAGGGCCCAAACCCACGGTGACCGTTTCGGGGCGGGAGGCACAGCCAGCGCACAAGGCGCTGCTGCGCGGTGTGGCCACCGGCCTGCTGAACCCGAAATCGCTGGCGTACTTCGGCAGCATCTTCGTGCTGCTGGTGCCGCCCGATGCCGGCTGGCCGCTACGCGCCGCGGCGGTCGCGCTGGTGCTCTTTGATGCGCTGCTGTGGTACGGCTTGGCCGCTTGCCTGTTCTCGACACCGCGCGTGATCGAGGGCTATATGACGCTGCGCCGGCCGATAGACCGCGCTTGCGCGGCGCTGATGGCTGCGTTTGGGATCAAGCTGATGTTGTGAACGATCTGGCGTACGGGCCAGGGTAGCGGGGTCCGCTCACTCGAAGAACACGGTGCAGGACGACCAGTTCACCACTTCCGGGGAGGAGGAAGCCGGCGCAGGCGCGCCGACCAGCGAAGTCAGGTGCAACACAGGCCATTTCGAGCCGGGAAGGGCTTGCCCGTGCACCTTGGCCACCCGCATCCATCGCTTGCCGGGGTCGTCGCCAACCGTCGTTTCGTTGTAGTCCAGACGGCCAAGGGGGCGTGAATCCGAAGGCTGGCCTACCGGGCGCCGGAACTGCCGAGGCATGTTCACGTCAGGGCCCGCATCGTAGCTGGACGAGCGTGTGTGTTCCAGGATATGTCCGGCGAGGCGCAGATCGCCGGGCTCACGCGCCAGCGGCCTGGAATCCACCAGCCAGAGATCCTCGGGCGCATTGCGCAAGACGTTTGTCGGGGAATGCGGCGAGGCCGCGTGCAGCCTGAACACGCCCCGTGCCTTTCCGGCATAGCCCACGGTAAAGGGCATGCGGCGGATGGTGACCGACGCGCCGTTCGACTCCACGAGACGGTCGTTCTGGCTTAGCTGGATATCACCGCAGCGCGTGTTGACGGGCTCGGGGCGATCAGAGGCGCAACCGGCAACAAGCACCGCGCAAACAGCGATCAGGCTCGCCGTCCTGCCAGAAGACGCGGCCATCTGTGTCGGCCAAAGTAAGGGGCGATTCATGCGGACCTTTCAGGGGCTTGGGTTGTACGTCGCATGGGTTTAAATATGACTTAACATAATATACATCGTAGAATATCTAAGGCGCTAGTCGCCGCGTCCCTCAGGCTCAAGGCCCCATAGGTCATGCTGGCCAGACTGAGCAATACGCCAACGGACGCCTCGCCAGTCTGATGCAACCACTTTCCCAGGACCTGTCTGAGTTGCTCCCCGCGCAGCGTCCCAGCGGTTTTCTCCAATGTGGCGCGCACTAATTCTTGTAGCGCGTCTTCTTTCGCGAACCCCGCTAGCCGCGCTCGATCTTCTGGCGTGCACGTCCGTTCGCCGGACTTCCAGAGGCTGATATTTTGCTGAGCAATGCCCATTGAGCGGGCAAGTTTGGCGTCGCTACCCACGGCTTGGGATGCCTTCGCGATGAGCGCAATCAGGGTCGGGTCGATTGACATGTGTATCACCTTCGCTAAAGTTCGATGTATCGAGTTTGCTTAATAGCAGATTTGATACATCAACTTTAACCCAGCGGTCACCGTGCCGCAAGAAAGGTCCCCATGTCTCAGGCTCCCCAAATCGCGTCGATCCTCGAAATCCTCCTGATCACGAACAAGTCCGGCAAGGCCAAGAAAACTGGCAACGACTACAGCATCAACGAGGCCCATTGCGTCCTGCGCAACGCGGACGGCACCCCCGGCGCGGTTGGCGTCCTGGTCATCCCCAAGCGCCTGGAAGAAAAGGCAAAGCAGGGCATGTTCACCGCTTCCTTTGGCCTCATCGCCGCCCAGTACGGTGAAAACCAAGGCCGCATCGTGGCCGAACTGACCGACCTCACCCCGGTTCCGCCCTCCTTTCAGGCGAAATCCGCACCTGCTCCCGTGGCTGCTCCTCGTGCTGCTGCAGCGGCCGCCTGAGCATGGGTCCCGAACTGGCCCTTGAACTCGTCAGGACATGCGTGTTGATCGCGTTCCTGAGCGGCGCCCTCGGCTGGGTCTGTGCCCAGTGGATTACCGACGTGCTCCACGGCGTCGCTGAGGCCGTCATGCGGCGCATCAAGCCGCCTTCAACCGCCGTGCTTCTGGCCATGGCTACCGCCATGCGTAAGCGTGCTGCAGCACTGGAAATCGAAGCATCGAAACAGAACGCCGCCCTGGTCGCGGCCAACGACAAAAAGCGCGGCTACCCGTGGATACCGGAGCGGCAACAGTAACTGCATTCTGAAGCGCTCCAGCGTTGGGAAACGTCGAGCGCTTTGGGCTGTAGTTCGGACGTCGTCCGGCCAGCACTTAGGAGAAAACGTATGTTGAAAGTCAAAACTCTGTGGGCCGCCATTACCGGCTTCATTCTGTCCCTGAGCGTGGGCCTGGCGCACGCCGTGGACAGCGAACTGGTCACCTCGGCCAAGGCCGGCATCGACACTGCCAAGGCTGACGGTATGTCGGTCGGCGGGTCGCTGCTGATCCTGTTCGCCGCCCTGTTCGGCGTCTACATGCTCATCGGCATGTTGAAGAAACGCTGATGGCTGCGGGCTTCAATTCCGAGGGGGTCTGCTACCTCAGCGTAGGCGAAGCCCTGAACGCCCGCTGCAGCGTTGTCTCGTCCGTCCTCGCTGACGGCACCGTCATGACCTGCAGCGGCGTTTCTAACCTCACTGCCATCGGCGGTGACCTCTCCTATCAAAAAATCTCGCCCACGGGCGCTGTCACGGTCCAGCTGGTGCCTGTGGTCCCGCTGCCGTGCGATAGGCCTACCTGGCTTGACACCTACTCGCCGCTCATCGGGCAGTACACGCTGTTGCTCATCGCCTTCCTCGGCGTCAAAACTCTGATCGGCATGTTCAAACATGACAACCTCCCATCATGACAATCGATTTAGTAGTCTTCGCGTTCTTGTTGTTGGCGGTCTACTGGCTCTTCTGTCACTGATCGCGTGTGGCTCTGCTAACGCGGGGTGGAAATATGAGTCCAATGCGTGCACGACTGCCGCTGCTGCGGGGTCTCAGTTCGCCTCAGCTAACACTGGTGTGTATCAGGGCTTTAGTTACGTCGCGACGCTGGCTACTGCTAATGAGACCACCGGGCTCATTACCGGGTCTAGCACATCGCATAGCGTTGCGACAGGCCAATACGCGGGGACCTCGAACTGGTCCTTTCAGCTAACGTCCTGTGATAGCAATGCATGTGTGGCGGGCACCGTAGGCTTTCATCGCGGCGTTGTTGCCGGCGAAAAGGTTAACCCATTCAATACCTGCCATCAGAACTGCGTGACCTCAGCAGTCCCGCGGCTCGACCTTGGTTTGTCCGTTACCTCCGGAAATCCGGTGCAGACCTACGCGACCTGGGAGCTCGTACGCAAAGCGGAGTCGTGCGACTCGGCCACATCCACACTTCCCAGCTTGCCATCGACCGGCACCACGTCCACGCCGCCAACACCTGAGCCAGAGTGCCCAGCAGGCCAGAGGCGCGTTTATTTCGCATCGGGTGTCCCTAGCTGTCAGCCTATCCCTGAGGACCGTTTCTGTCCCGTTGGCTACACCTACGGCACCGTCAACGGCAAAGACACGTGCATTAGCCAGAGCAACGGCCCGCCCACATCCAGCAGCCCGACTACCACCGACAAGACGCCGGCGACGGAGTCCAAAGAGTCCAGCACGACGGTGACTAATCCGGATGGGTCCACCACGACGACGAAAACCGTTAGCGACGGTCGAGGCGGCGGCTCAGTCACCACCACCACGACAAGCGCTGACGGGAAAAATATAGAGTCCGTCACCAAGAAAATGGGAGAGGACCCGGACGGCAAGTGCGAACCCGGCACGCTCGGTTGCATGAAGCCTGGCACGCCCAGCGGCACCGGCCCGTCAAAGTCAGAGCGCACCGTCACCCTGGGCGGCACTGGTCTTAGCGGCTTCTCCAGCGAGTGCCCTGCAGATCGAAACATCGATACCCAGGTTGGAACGCTGCACATCAGCTTCTCCTCAATGTGCGGTGTTGCGCCCAATCTCAAGCCCTTGATCCTTCTCGCAGCCGCGCTGATCGCAATGGCAATCGTCGTTAGTTCTTTGAAGTCATAACTATGGATTTAACAAGTTGGCTTTACAACATGGTGTCGCCGCTGGTGGCCCGTGTCCTCGCAAGCATGGGCTTGAGCATGATTTCCATCAAGGGCGTGGACGTTGCCTTTGACCAGGTCAAGGGCTACATGCAAACGGCGGTGAACAGCTTTCCCGCCGACCTCTTGAAGCTCGGCGGGCTATTCGGCTTCGACCTGGGCTTTCAATGGATCCTCGGCGCGATGGCATTCAGCCTCACGATGTGGGCGCTTAAGTCTTCGTTCTCGTTCTTCGGGTCGTCGTCATGATTCTCATCATCACGGGTGCACCCGGTAGCTGTAAGTCGCTCTACACCGTCACTGAGTTGATGCACAAGCGCTTCGCGGGGCGTGAGTTCCTCGTCAACGGCATTCCGGGCTTGTTGGTCCCGCATCAGCTGATCAGCGACGACGACGTAACGCTGTGGCACAAGGGCGGTGTGGCCGTAGAACAGCCCACTACAGTGGATGAGGCCGGCAATGTCATCGAGCATCCTCCCCTGCCCTCCTTCGATGTCAAAAACAAAGTTATCTTCATCGATGAGATTCAGCGCCTGGCTCGGCCTCGTCCGGCCTCGCAAAAACCGCCAGACTGGATAGCAGCGCTCGAAGTCCACCGGCACCACGGCGTCGATATCGTCGTGATTACCCAGCATCCCCAGCTGATCGATGTGAACATTCGGCGGCTCTGCGGTCAGCACATCCATATGCGCCGCATGTGGGGCCGCGCGCGGGCCATCACCTACACCTGGGACCATTGCGGCTCTCCGGAGAGTCCGAAGACTGCCCAGATCGGAACCTGGGGATACAAGAAGTGGGGATACAAGCTTTACAAAAGCGCCGAGGCGCATACCAAGTCCGGCATCAAAATGCCGCCTCTGGTGTACATGCTCGGCGCGTGCCTTATCGCCTTGCCCATCTCGCTGTACTTCACCAGCAACAGGCTGTTGACCCGGTTCACCGGTTCTGATGCTCCCGCCGCCTCTGCTGCAGCGCCTGCGGGCAAGCCCGGTGCCACCGTACTGGCCGGCACTCAAGCACCAGGCGCAACAGTTGCCACGGTCGCGCCTCGTGTGCGCGATATGCATGACCCGGGCGACAGGCCCATGTACGACGAAAAGCGCGAGATAGTCGCCGTCCCTCGCGTGGCCGGATGCCTTCGCACGGCAAAGCTCGGGTGTACCTGTTACACCCAGAACGCAACGCCTGTGCCCATGCCTAAGGACATGTGCGAGGACCGTCTAGCGGTGCCCAAATTCGACCCCTACGCGGCCATGTGGCCCACGGGCAGGGGTACGCCCTCCTTCCCGCTCTCCACCGTCCCAGAGCCGCCTGCAGAACAGGCCCAGGTCTCAGGCACCGGCTATGGCCTGCGCGACGGAGCCGTCATCGCGGCCATGAACAACCCCAAGGGCAAAGCCAATGCGCCGGCCTCTCGCTAAGTCACCTCCTGATAGACCGGTATTCGTGGGGGTGCCCTTTAGGGGGGAGGTGAAGCCTCTCCGGGGTATGGGGTGCAACCCCATGGGGACTGTTCAAGCCGCAGCCGGTCAGATTTTGGGGCGGCTGGTCGAGGCCGCCCGGATGGCCGCAGGCCCGGGCGGCGCGAAGCGCCGCTTAATTTATCTTAAGAACACATCTCGACAGAACGGACTCAGCCATGACTGACGGCGGAACTATCTACGCAATCCTTTGGGTATTGCTTGTCCTGATTATCTTTGGGGCCTGCATCGCTGACGGTGTGCGCGAGAGACGAATTCAAAAGGCCGTGGATGCGCGTTACCGCGCCATCGAACAGGAGGCCATCGAGAGGCGCAAAGCGCTCAAGTAGAAAAAGAAAACCCCGGCGGGACTACGAATCCCCCGGGGTCAGATTGACAGCAATAGTGAGGCACTGCCAATGGACAAGATCGTATACCGCGACGGGATTCCCTGCAAGCTCGTCAAAGACGGCTACAAAGTCACCATCTGGGAATCCAAGACCCACACCACGGAAATCCCCACGGGCAAGCCTGACGGCTCCATGATCGATTTAACGGCCCTTCGTGGCCCCGTGGGTGGCTGGCATGGAACCGGACAGCGTGAGGTCCGCATAACGCGTCGGCTGCTCTGTATCCCCCAAAGTGAGGAAAGGCATCTGCTCGATGCCTGCGACCCCTTTACCGGGGAAGACTTCTCCTGGGATCTCGATATCAACATCGCGGACCTGGAAAAAAAGGCCCTGGCCTGCAAGTCAAAAGCCGCCGCTCGGGCAAAGCGCAATTGCCGGCACAAAATCAAACACGGTCGATTCCGCCACCTGCTCACTGGCACCTACCGGGAGAACATGAAGGACTTTGACAAGATGCGCCGCGACTTCGCCGCATGGCTTCGCAAGGTCCGGGCTGTCGTCCCCCACTTCCGTTCGGTGTGGGCGTTCGAGCCTCAGAAGCGCGGTGCGTGGCACTTCCACGCAACTACCGACGCCCTCCCCCGCTTCCTTCGTCATAAGGGCATACAGAAGCCCTCCTATGAGGTTCTAACGCTTCTCTGGCATGAGGTAGTGGGCGATGTGCAGTTCGATTTCTGCGGCCCGCTGGAGCCCGGCAAAGAGTGGCCTGTTGCCCTGGTCACTGGCGGCACCATCAACGTGGACGGCTACACCCGCAAGACGAAGAAAAAGCAGCATGCTGACGCCAAGGCTTTCAGCCTGGCCAAGATGGCCGCGTATGTCTCGAAGTACCTTACCAAGCATCACGCCGAGGGCTTAGAGGGCCGTAGGATGTGGGACAGCACCCAGAGTCTCACGCCGCCCAAGGCAATCACGCTGGAATTTCCAGAGGGTTCGCTTGCCGACATCATCTCGGCCGCGTTTGAATGTCCACCAGGGCACCGTATCGCCCGTCATTGGCTCAACAGCTTTGGTGATTGTTGGGTGTTAGACACTGAGCCTGTGCCGCACTAACGTGAAACTTAACGGCAAATGAGTACTGAGCCGTCGTAACCAAACATTACCGACCTGTTGCCGACTGAGAATTCACCCCCGCCTGTCTCTCTTACCGTGCCGTATTGAGACAGGCGTCGTAGCCGCTCTGCCTTTGTCAAGCTGGGGGCGCAGTGATCCAGCAGCTTCCCTTCTGCGGGAGCACCTATGGCGGGAGCATCTATGGCGGGTACTTTTGGAATCTCAGTCGCGAAATTCCAGCTGATCTGAAGCGTTGCGAAGCGCTTGTACATTTCCACATCGATGAATTCGTCAAACTGATGGGCAAGGCCTACTCTTTTACCGTTTGAGATAACGCTAGTCATTTCAGGCAACGGGATGGCTTTTTCAAATAGTTTGAAGCCATCGGAGTCAGTGAAAATTGTTGTGATGCGGGCGTTCTTCTTCGCAAAGGCTAGGGTCGGGGCGGATAGATAGTCGGGGTAGCCATCAAACTCCAGTGACACCAGCAACTTACTCTCGATAACCTTGGTTTTCGCCTTCAGTTGCATTTGAAGATCCTTAGAGAGATCGACCTTCCAATCTCTGACCACTTCATACTGCTTCGCGGCCTCCTTGGTTTTGTAATTAACGGCTGCCCAGATCAGCGCGCCCACAAAGGACAAGGCGATGAAAGCGAGAAAAATCGATAGTGCGGTTTTTGCGGTTGCTCTTAGAAAATCTGAGGCTTTCATACTGATCCCTCTCCTATGGTTCTCTTGTAGCTTTGTTGACGGTTACTCTGTGCTCTTGTCGTTGAGTAGTTCTGGGTCTAGTAGCGCTGTCTCTAATGTAGATCGTCCCATTCTTAGCTGTTCAACTCGACTGGCAACGCCAATATCCGGGAATAGAAGATTTGTTGCTAACAGGACCCGGTCCCTATGCAGTTTGTCGATCTTTCCTTCATTTGTTGCGAGATACCAAGCTTGGAACACTTGGAGCTGGAGCGGGGATTTTTTAAATAGCCTGATGTAGTCTTCAACGGCCAAAAACATCACGGCTTCGACTGCTTTGGGGTCAAATTCAGCAAGGACTGCGCTCGGGTCACGGTCCGCATGCTTGAAGAAGTTTCTATAGGGAACATTGATGTAGTTCACCTTTAGATCTTTGCCCACAGGAATATTTGCTCGTGTTTGGTTAGAGAAACTTGTGACGCCTGCTTCATTGCAGAGAACGTCAATGACTTCCCAGGAATTTGTCGCTAGTGAGTGTATTGAGACGAGGTCTTTATCGTCAAAAAACAAATTGATGGCGGTGATCAGTTGACGCCTAGCGACGTCACGTTTTGTGAGATTTGTTTCCACCAGTCCTCCATCAATAGGGGCATTTGTTATCGAGCCGATTTGTGCATGTTCTCGGCGCATGTGTTCTCCCATTAGGCTTAAGTATGGACCCCAGACGGCAATAGCGTTGGGCTATCAAAACCAGCATAAACCGCAGCCTGGTGAGCTCGTTTTAGATCTGTTTTTATAGGTAGAAGCTATTGGACACTGTTTGTGCGTACAGTAAAAATGACGCATGCCCACGGAACCCCATTACTATTTCGAATACGAAAACCCGCGTACCGGTCGGACCACGCGCACCCGCTACAGAATGACCATTGCTGAGGCTGCCAAGCGAAAGCCGGGCTCTAGGCCCCTGCTCTGGAGCGAACAGATATACACTGAACTTGACGGCCACCCTGAGGCGTTCAAGCCCTACGGCGATGATCCCGCCAACTTTCCCAAGAATGCACATTTGCATTTACCGAGGTGCGAAAAAAAACCCTCCGATTAGGGGAGGGTTTGCTTAACATCACAAAGATCGTGGTGTTTTATCAACGGGTTTTATGAGACAGAGTTTTCATAACGAGCCCGGAATATACATCGTGGAATCCAAAGGAATGCCCAAAGGCTTCACCCAAAGGCTGTCTACGGCTTGGACCTTGCTGGCTGGCCATGGCCTTGCCTGGCCGCACGAACCGCAGCGGCCCGCTTGCGGATCGAATGGATGCAGGCGAAAACACCTCCTGTGGCCAGAAAGAACTGGAACCAGAAAGCGAACCAGAACCAGCCGGGGTCATTGGCAAGGCGGATGATCCTTGTGGACCGGCCAAAGCCTATCTCCGCGGTCATCAATGAATTCAGGCAGGCGTAGCCCAGCCAAAGTACCGCTGCCAGTATGAGCAGATCGCCCAGCATGGCCAGGGCCTGCCGCCACGTCATCGCCAGTTCACCATTGCCCGGCCGGCCGCTTGGCGCGGATCGCGGCGGCTATCGCTTCGACGGAGTCCGGGCGGTTGCCGCGCTCGGCGAACTGCACGGCGGTCAGGCCTTGCTGGTTCTTGAGCTGCGGGTCGGCACCTTCCTGCAGCAGCAGCTTGACGGCCGCGGCCGTGCCGTACATGGCGGCCATCATCAGGGGGGTTGTGCCGTTGGGCGATTCGGCGTCGATGTAGGCGTTGTTCTCCAGCAGCAGGCTGATGAGGGCCAGGTGGCCGTTGGTGGCGGCGTAATGCAGCGGCGCCCAGCCGGTCTTGTTGACGTCGGCGCCCTTCTTGATCAACTTTTCAGCCAATGCCTGGTGGTCCTTGAGGACGGCCAGCATGAGGGCGCTTTCACCCTTGCTGTTGAGGGCGTTGACGTCGATTTTCGGCCAGTCGATCAGCACCTCGGCGGAATTGAGCGAAGGCTCGCGCAGGGCGATGAACAGGCCGGTCTGGCCGTTAGGATCGACCGTATTGGGGTCAAACCCGCGCCGCAGCAGGTTCTGGATGACGGCGGGATTGTCCTGTTTGATGGCCAGAAAGAAGTCTTCGTAGGAACCGGAATTCGCGGAGGAAAATCCAGCAATAACAAAGAGATAAATTGCCTTCTTAAAGTGATGGATGAGGTTTTTCATGGCGCTTTGACCCCATTGAACAGCTGCTCGAAGTTGCGGCTGGTGGCTTCGGCGATGGCCTCCAGCGGCTTCTGGGTCAGTTCGGCGATCTGTTTGGCGACGAATGGCACGTAAGACGGGTTGTTGGTTTTGCCGCGGTAAGGCATGGGCGCCAGGTAGGGGCTGTCGGTCTCTATCAGCATGCGGTCCAGCGGCACGAACTGGGCGACCTCACGCAGGTCGGCTGCATTCTTGAAAGTCAGGATGCCGGAAAATGAGATGTAAAACCCGAGGTCCAGTGCCGCGCGGGCGACGGCCAGGGTTTCGGTAAAGCAGTGAAAAACGCCGGTGGCGGCGCCGGCCTGCCCTCCACTTCCCATGTCGCCGCCCTCCTCTTTCAGGATGGCAATCGTGTCGTCGGAAGCGCTGCGGGTGTGGATGACCAGCGGCTTGGCGGTCTGCCGGGCCGCGCGTATGTGGACCCTGAAGCGTTCGCGCTGCCATTCCATGTCGGCCACGGTGCGCTCGCCCAGACGGTAGTAGTCCAGCCCGGTTTCGCCGATGCCGACCACCTTGGGCAGGGCGGCGCGCTCCAGCAAGTCGTCCAGGCTGGGCTCGCGCACGTCCTCGTTGTCGGGGTGCACACCCACGGTGGCCCAGAAGTTGTCATAGCGCGTGGCCAGGCCATGCACGGTCTCGAACTCTTCCAGGGTGGTGCAGATGCACAACGCCCGGTCGACCTGGGCGTCCTGCATGGCCTGGCGGATCTGCGGCAGCTGGGCCTGGAGCTCGGGAAAGCTTAAATGGCAGTGGGAGTCGGTGAACATTTCCGGAATGGCTCCAGGCTCTGGATAGGTGCTGCTGCCCCTCTAGATATACAGAGGAACAGAGTTTGAATGCATGAAAACCGGGGGCGGCGGGCGCAGCCGCCGGCTGGCTTAAATCGTCTGCGTGGGCCTGTCGGAGGCCAGGTGCGCGCCGAGGATTTCCTCGATCTTGATCTTGAGCAGGCGGGATTTTTCGTCGGATGGAAAACGTACGCCCACGCCCTGGGTGCGGTTGCCGGCCGCCCTGCCTGGGGTGACCCAGGCGACCTTGCCGGCCACCGGGTAGCGCTGCGTGTCTTCGGGCAGCGTCAACAGCACGTAGACGTCGTCGCCGAGCTTGTAGTCGCGTGCCGTGGGGATAAAAACGCCGCCTTCCTTGAACAGCGGGATGTAGGCGGCATAGAGCGCCGCTTTTTCCTTGATGGCCAGCTGGACGACGCTGGGCCGGGCGCCGGCGGCTGCGGGGGAACTGGCGGGGGGCGTTGTGCTCATGGCTTTAGTTTATCGGTTTGGGAGGGGCGATGTCCGGAATTGCAGCAAGAATGGCCGCCTTTATTTGGCGTTGAGCGCCAGCCGGGCGCGGCTGACCAGGGATTCAAGCATCAGGCCCGGGTTGTAGGGATGCTCGACGGTGCGGGCGGTGGTGGCCAGTTCGCGGGACCAGGCGGCCAGGGCATACAGGCCGCCGGCGGGCTTGCCGGCAGCCGCAGGCAGCGGCGCGGGAAGGTCTGCGGCATTGAAAAACCGCGGCGCGGCGCCCATGCGCACGGCCAGCACGTCGTGGCAAAGCTTTTGCAGTGCGTCGACCGCCTGCGCGGGCGCCCAGTCCGACAGGGCGCTGACGTCGCCGCGCGCCATGGCTTTGGGCAGCGCCTGCCAATGTTGGGCGGATTCGCCGGGCGGGCTCTCCTGCGCCCAGGCCAGCGCATCGGCGGGGCGCCCGCCGGCCGCGACCAGCAGGGTTTGCAGGTCCGCCGGTTTGGGCACGGGTGTGGCTTTTTTGAGAGTTCCGCCGCCCTCACCCGCCTGGCGGGTCTCTTGCTGAAGCCAGCCCAGCGCCAGCTCGAAGTCCGGCCAGACCATGGTGTGGCCCAGGCAGCGGCTGCGTATGGTGGGCAGCAGCTGGTGCGCCGCGTCGGTGGCCAGGATGAACTTCACGGCGCCGGGCGGCTCCTCGAGCGTCTTGAGCAGGGTGTTGGCCGTGACGTTGTTCATGCGCTCGGCCGGGAACACCAGCACCACCTTGGTCGTGCCGCGCGAACGCGTGAACTGGGTGAAGGACACGGCTTCGCGCGCGGCGTCGACCTTGATTTCCTTGCTGGGCTTGCGCTTCTTGCTGTCGAGCTCGTCCTGGGTTTTTTCGTCGAGCGGCCAGCCCAGCGCCAGCGACAGGGTCTCGGGCATCAGCATGCAGAGGTCGGCATGGGTGTGCACGTCGACCGCATGGCAGCTGCCGCAATGGCCGCAGGCGCCTTGGGGCGTGGCTTCTTCGCAGAGCCAGGCGCGGGCCAGTGCCAGTGCCAGCTCGAACTGGCCCAGGCCGGACGGCCCGCTGAGCAGCCAGGCATGGCCGCGCTGGGCCAGCAGGCTTTCAAGTTGGGTTTGCAGCCAGGGCGCCAGCGGCGGGTTGTTTGATTCGGCCGGGGCGTTCACGGTATCGGTATCGCTCATGGCAGCCAGCCCTTGGCCATGAAGACCTGGCGCACCGCCTGCCAGACCTCGTCGCGGCTCTTGGCGGCGTCGATGCGGGCGAAACGTTCGGGGTGGTTTTTCTGCCGGTCGGCATAACCTTGCGCCACCCGGCGGAAAAACTCCACCGGCTGGGCCTCGAACTTGTCAGGCACGCGCGCGCCGGCCAGGCGCAGCGCGGCTTCTTCAGGCGCCAGGTCGAACCAGACGGTCAAATGCGGCTCGATCACGGTTTCGACTTCGGGCTTCATGGGCGAGTTACCGGCCGGGTCGCCCAGCAGGCCTTCGTCAGACTGCACCCATTGCTCCAGCGTGGCCAGCAGCGTCAGGTCAAAGCCGCGCCCCGCGCCCTGGTAGGCAAAGGTGGCGTCGGTGAAACGATCGCACAGCACCACGTCGCCGCGCAGCAGCGCCGGGGCGATCACGTTGACGATGTGGTCGCGCCGCGCCGCGAAGATCAGCAGTGACTCGGTCAGCGGGTCCATGGCGTCGTTGAGCACCATGGAACGCAGCTTCTCGGCCAGCGGCGTGCCGCCGGGCTCGCGCGTCAGCGTCACCACCCTGCCCTCGGCCTTGAAAGCCTCGGCCAGGCCGGCGATGTGCGTGGACTTGCCGGCGCCGTCTATGCCTTCGAAGCTGATGAAGAGGCCACTCAGAGGTCTATTGGTCATGATCTCATTCGCTCAAACGCTTGCCGAACTGTGGTGCAAGCAGGGGCCGCGGAACCGGCTTTGCCGGGCCGCAGGCGCAGCGCCCCCTCGGGGGGCAGCGCATTACACGAAGTCGAAGACGCAGTGAAAAGCGTGGGGGCCATATTTACTGGCCTCTTATGTATTTGTTCACCGCGCGGTTGTGCTCATCGAGGCTGCCGCTGAAATGGCTGCTGCCGTCGCCGCGCGCCACGAAGTAGATGGCTTTGGTCGGCGCCGGCTGCACCGCCGCCAGCAAGGCGGCCCGGCCCGGCATGGCGATCGGCGTGGGCGGGAGGCCGGCGCGGGTGTAGGTGTTGTAGGGGGTGTCGGCCAGCAGGTCGCGCTTGCGCAGGTTGCCGTCAAAACGCGTGCCCAGGCCGTAAATCACGGTGGGGTCGGTCTGCAGCAGCATGCCCAGGCGCAGCCGGTTGGTGAACACGCCGCCTATCTGCGCCCGGTCCGAGGGTTTGCCGGTTTCCTTTTCGACGATGCTGGCCAGGATCAGCGCCTCGTCGGGGGTTTTGAGCGGGGTGTCCGGGTTGCGCAGGGCCCAGGCCGCGTCCAGGCGTTTGTCCATGGCGCGCGCCGCGCGCTTGAGCACGGCCAGGTCGCTGGAGCCCTTGGCATAGGTATAGGTGTCGGGGAAAAAGCGGCCCTCGGGATGCACGCCTGGCTTGCCCAGTTTTTCCATGATGGCTTCGGGCGCCATGCTCAGGGTGTCGGGCGACAGCTGCTCGGCCTTTTGCAGCGCCGCGCGCACCTGGTTGAAGTTCCAGCCTTCGACCAGCGTGACGCTTTTGAGGGCCTGATCACCCCGCACCAGCATGCTGAGCAGCTTTTGCGGCGTGGTGCCAGGCGCCAACTCATAGCTGCCGGCCTTGATCAGCCGACCCTGACCCGAAAAGCGGAACCAGGCATGGAGAAAGATCGCCGGCACATCGGCACCGCTGGCCACGATGACGTCTGCCACACCGCTGGCAGGGGTACCGGGTTCAATTTCCAGATCCACCACCTGGCTGCCGGGCGGCAGGCGCAGCGGAATCGGCTCGTTCAGCCACCACAGGGCCGCACCGAACAACAGCAGGGCGCCGGCAAATACCAGTATCAACAGACTTGTAAAGACACGACGCACAACCCAGCTACCTTTTCAGTACAGAACGCAAAAGCTCAGGCCTATGATAATTCAGCCCATCTCCCCACCGACCGTGAAGACCCCATGACCCTGCCCAGCACCGCTACTTCGCCCTCCATCTCCGGCATCACCGAACTGACGCACCTGGGCGTGATCCGCGTGACGGGTGACGATGCCGTCACCTTTCTGCAGGGCCAGCTGACGCAGGACGTGGCGCTGATGGGCGAGCAAGAGGCGCGCCTGGCCGCCTTTTGCAATGCCAAGGGCCGTATGCAGGCCAGCTTTGTGGTTTTCAAGCGTGGCGCGGACCTGATGCTGGTCTGCAGCCGCGACATCCTGCCCGCCACGCTCAAGCGCCTCTCGATGTTTGTGCTGCGGGCCAAGGCCAAACTCAGCGACGCAAGCGCGGAATTCGCCTTGTACGGTGTTGCGGGTGCCGCCGTGGCGCAGGTCGCGGGCCGGGCCGGTGCGCTGTGGGAAAAGATGGATCTAGGTGACGCCAACCTGGTGTTTCTGCACCCCGGCGCCGGCCAGGCACGCGCGCTGTGGTGCGCGCCGGCCGGGTCGCCCGCGCCGCAGGGCTCACCCATCACCCTGGCCGACTGGCAATGGCTGGGCGTGCGCTCCGGCATCGCAATGATCACCCAGCCCATCTTCGAAGCCTTTGTGCCGCAGATGCTCAATTACGAATCCGTGGGCGGCGTGAACTTCAAGAAGGGCTGCTACCCCGGCCAGGAAATCGTGGCGCGCAGCCAGTTCCGCGGCACGCTCAAGCGGCGTGCCTATGTGGCTCACACGGCTGGCATGCCGACGGTCGGGCAAGAGGTGTTCCATGCCTCCGACGCCGGGCAGCCTTGCGGCACGGTCGCCGCGGTCGCCCCCAACCCGGCCGGCGGTTTTGACGCCATTGTGTCCATGCAGACCTCCGCGGCCGCCGACGGCCGGCTGACTTCGGGAAGCGCTTCGGGGGAAATCCTCACCCTGCTCCCCCTGCCCTACGCGCTGCTCGAAGACATCTGATGTGCCTGGTTGCGTTTGCCGTCGGTGCCTCGGCACGCTGGCCGCTGGTGATCGCGGCCAACCGCGATGAGTTCCTGGAGCGGCCCACCCTGCTGCTGTCGCGCTGGAAAACCGCCTCGGGCCAAGAGATCATCTCCGGCCGCGACCTGCGCGCCGGCGGCACCTGGATGGGCATCACGCCTGCCGGCCGCATCGCTTTTTTGACCAATGTGCGGCAAGCCCAGTCCGAGGCCGCACCGCGTTCGCGCGGCGAACTGGTCACGCGCTGGCTCGAAGGCCGCGGCGATGCGGCGGGTTTTGTGGCGTCTCTCGAAGACAAGGGGGCGGCCTTTGGCGGCTTTAACCTGGTGCTGGGCGACTTGCGGCAAAAGGCCTGGACCTGGGTGACGAACAAATATGAGGGCGCGCCGGCCTTGCATGCCCAGGCTTTGTCGCCTGGCCTCTACGGTCTTTCCAACGCCGGGCTGGACACGCCCTGGCCCAAAACCCTGGAACTGAAGCGCGTGCTGGCGGCTGCCTTGCAATCCGGCGATGGCCGTGAAAGTTTGCAAAAGCTGCTGTGGACGGCGCTGGGCAGCCGGCAGCGCGCCTTGCCTGAGGACCTTCCGCATACCGGCGTACCGCCCGAACTTGAAGAAGCGCTCTCAAGCGCCTTTGTGGAAGTGCCGGGGCGCGCCTACGGCACACGCTGCAGCACCGTGCTGCTGGCGACGGCGTCCGGCGCCGGCTGGAATATCGAGCTGGAAGAACGCACGCATGGGCGCGAAGGCCTGGCTGCCGCCGCCGCGCACCGCGAGCACCTCAGCTTCAAGGCGCCTTGACCATCTCGATGTGCGGAATGCCGACTTCCTCAAACGGCTCACCGCGCGGCAAGAACCCAAGGCGCTGGTAAAAGCCCTCGGCGCTGCGCTGGGCGTAGAGCATCACTTCGCCGTCGCCACGGCTGCGGGCCGCTTCCATCAAGGCATTCAGGATGTCGCGGCCGACGTTGGAGCCGCGCAACGCGCGGTGAACCGCCATGCGGCCTATCTTGCCCACGCCGTCCGTGTGCCGGACCAGCCGCCCCGTCGCAATGCCCTGCCCCAGGCCGTTGTAGGCCACGGCATGCAGGGCCGTGCTGTCGGCCTCGTCCCATTCCATCTCCATGGGGATGCCCTGCTCCCGCACAAACACGGCGTTGCGCACATTGCCGGCATCGGTGCCCAGCGCGGCCCAGTCGCCGGTCTTGATCCGCAGCATGGCCTCGCCGGCTTCATAGCCTGTCAGCACGCGGCGCAAGGCCTCAGGCACCGGTTTGGAGGTCTGCGAGGCCGGGTCGGCAAACACATAAATCAGCTCGCAGCTGATCAGCAGTTCATCGCCGCGAAAGATCGCGCCCGAAAATGCCATGGACGAATTGCCGATGCGCGCGCATTTGAGCGCCACGTCGATCTGCTCGTCAAACCGCGCCGAGCCGTGGTATTCCACGGTCGCTTTTTTGACGTAGAGGTCACCGTCCAGGTGCACCATGGCCTCTTCATACGGCAGGGCCAGCGCGCGCCAGTAGTCGGTGATGGCCGTGTCGAAGTACATCAGGTAGTGGGCGTTGAACACGATTTTTTGCATGTCCACCTCGGCCCAGCGCACGCGCAGGCGGTGGAAAAAGCGGAAGTCCTGTCGTTTCATGCCTGTCGTCTCCTTATGGATCCAGCCCGAAGGCGCCGCGCAGCGCCGCCGCCGCATCGGCCTGGGCGCGCCTGGCCTCGGGAATGATGCGGCCCATCTTGATGAACTCGTGCGTGACGCCGCGGTAAATCTCCAGGTCCACCGCTACGCCGGCCGTGCGCAGCTTGTCGGCATACATCACGCCTTCGTCGACCAGCGGGTCGCATTCGGCCAGGCCCACCCAGGCTGGCGCGACGCCGTCCACGTCAGGTGCGTTGAGCGGCGCGAAACGCCAGTCGTCGCGGTCCGCCGGGCTGCGTACGTACTGCCCGAAGAACCAGCTGATGTCGGCCTCGTCCAGCACAAAACCCTCGGCGAAGGTCTTGTGCGACGGCGTGTCCTGGTGGGCGGCGCAGCCCGGGTAAATCAGCAATTGCAGGGCCAGCGGCAAGCCGGCGTCACGCGCCAGCACCGCGCACATGGCGGCCAGCGTGCCGCCCGCGCTGTCGCCACCGACGGCGATGCGCGAGCCGTCCAGGCCTTGGTCCGCGGCATGGGCGGCCAGCCACTGCAGTGCGTCCCAGGCGTCGTTGGCCGCCGTCGGGAACTTGTGCGCCGGCGCCAGGCGGTAGTCCAACGACACGACGGCGATGCCGGCCAGCAGGCTCAATTGCCGGCACAGGATGTCGTGCGTGGCGACGCTGCCCACCGTGAAACCGCCGCCGTGGAAGAACAGCAACACCGGCAGGGCCTGGTCCGACGGCGCGTACAGCCGTGCGCCCAGCAACTGCCCGTCACGCGCGGGAATGCGCAGCTCTTGCACGCGGGCCAGCGCGGGCTTGGGGATTTCCAGCACGCCGGCACCGGCCTCGTAGGCGGCCCGGGCCTGGTCCGGGGTCAAGGTATGGAACGGTGGGCGATTGGCGCGGGCGATGCGGCTGAGCACGTCGCGCATGGCGGGGGTCAACAGGGTTTGCGGGTTGGGCGGCATCAGTGAAAGGCGGGGTTCAAAACGCGGGCACTATCACCGAGGTGACGGGAATCGGGGTTGGTGTGCGGGGGATTCGGGCGGAATGCCTTGAAAGCCATTAAAGTCAGCGCAAGGACCCGCATAGCCCACATCGTACAACGCAGAAAGACAGCCCGCATGGCCTTCATCTATTACGTCACCCAAATCCAGTTTGAATTCGGCGCCGTGAAACTGCTCAAGCAGGAATGCGAGCGCGTGGGCATCACGCGTCCGATGATCGTGACCGACCCCGGCGTCAAGGCGGCCGGCATTTTGCAAAAAGCGCTGGATGCGCTGCCGGGCATGAAGGTCACGGTATTCGACCAGACGCCCTCCAACCCGACCGAGGCCGCGGTGCGTGCCGCGGCCGAACTCTACAAATCCAGCGGCTGCGACGGCCTGATCGCAGTGGGCGGCGGCTCGGCGATCGACTGCGCCAAGGGCGTGGCCATCGCCGCCACGCACGAAGGGCCGCTGACGACCTACGCCACCATCGAAGGCGGTTCCCTCAAGATCACCGACCGCGCCGCGCCGCTGATCGCCGTGCCCACCACCAGCGGCACCGGCAGCGAGGTCGCACGCGGCGCCATCATCATCGTGGACGACCACCGCAAGCTGGGTTTCCATTCCTGGCACCTGGTGCCCAAAACCGCCATCTGCGACCCCGAACTCACGCTGGGCCTGCCCGCCAAACTGACGGCCGCCACCGGCATGGATGCCATCGCGCATTGCATGGAAACCTTTATGTCGGCGGCCTTCAACCCGCCGGCCGACGGCATCGCGCTGGACGGCCTGGAGCGCGGCTGGGCCCACATCGAGCGCGCCACCCGCGACGGCAGCGACCGCGATGCACGTTTCAATCTGATGAGTGCCTCCATGCAGGGCGCCATGGCCTTCCAGAAAGGTCTGGGCTGCGTGCATTCGCTGAGCCACAGCCTGGGCGGCGTGGATCCGCGCCTGCACCACGGCACGCTGAACGCGATGTTCCTGCCGGCGGTGGTGCGCTTCAACGCCGAGGCCGAGTCGGTGCAAAAAGACAATCGCCTGAACCGCATGGCGCGTGCCATGGGCCTGGCCTCAGGCGGCGACATCGCCGAGGCCATCCGCGACATGAACGCCCGGCTGGGCCTGCCCACCGGGCTGGCCGCGATGGGCGTTCAACGTGAGCAGTTCGGGCAGATCATCACCGGCGCGCTGGCGGATCATTGCCACAAAACGAATCCAAGGATTGCGACGGCTGGGGAATACAAGGAGATGCTGGGCGCGTCGCTCTGAAACGGAGGCAGCGATCAGCGCGCCGCGGCGGCGGCTGCCACTGCCGCTGCCGCTGCCGCTGCTGGATTCACCTTGGCACTCTCGGTGCCGGTTTTTTCCGGGAACGTTTTGACCCCGGTTACTTGTTGAAGCGAGGATGAATTGGCGCGAGCCGCCGCAGCCGGCCACTCTTTTTCCCCCATGCGAGGCTGGAGGCCGTCGTTCATGGCCTCGACGCATGCCGGCCATGGCTTGAAGGGCTTGACCGTAAAAGGCGCAGTCTTCGGCTGGCTGATCAGGGAACTGAGTGGGAGAGGTCTGCTGACGCGGCCTGACGGTGTTGCAGGCCAGGCATCGGTTTGCGCCAGCAACGCGAGCAGTGCCGGGCTTTCCATCCCGTCGTTGTCAACGGCAGAGCACTGGGCGACATCGGCAATGAGTTGCCTCGCGGCTTTTTCGTCTCCTTGGCCCAGCCACGGCGCAGAGGCGGCGAAATTCAGCACGGCCGAACAATCCGTCGTTGGCCCCCTTCCAAACCGGCGGCCGTCAGATAAATTCACCTGTATGCCATATGAGCTGTAGAAGTAGTGTCGGCTGCCCCGCACGCTTTGGGCCATGCCCAACACGTCCAGCAGAGCGGTCCGGTCGCTACAGAGCAGGGGTGGAACGCCGCGCGCGCAGTTTTCCAGTTGCGAAATGTCAGACAGGGGGATGTCTTTCCATCCCTTGGCCATCGCCGAGGCGAAGTAGCTGTCACAGAGGCTTGACGCCTGGTTGGCCTCCTTGAATTGCGCCAATGACAGCGCTGCGGCCATGATGCTGACGACGATCAGCGGAAGTACAAGCAGGTACAGCATGCCGCGCAGCACCGCACTGGTTTTATATACCGTGATGGCGCGTTTGAAGCCGCGCAGCATGACAGGCGCATGGTCCCGCGCCCGATGCCAGGCCGCAATATGGCCATCGGCAAAAAACAAGCGCGCCAGGACAGGCGACAACGATTCCACGCGTTCTGCGTCTTTCAGCAGCGTCAACGCCTTTTTCGGGTCGGGCGTCCCGGTCAAGGCGAGCCAGCGCGACTGCGAGGTCCCATCCAGCACGGCCATCTCGTAAAGCAGCGACGAAACATAGGCGCCGTTGGGGCCCATGCGCTCCAGCAGGCCGTGCCGGCCGGAATTCCAGTGGAACGCTTGCGATGCGGCCAGAAACACGACCGCCGTGCGCTGCCCGAAACGGCGTGAGGCCAATGCCTCCATCAGCTCGAGTTCAAAGGCTTCACGGGCTGCCATCAGCATCAAACCGTCCTGCGCGAGCCAGTGCCGCAGCATGGCCTGCGCGGCCGGCAGATCCGACGAGGGGAACGTCAGGGCCTCCAAAAAACTCTCGAACGGCAAATGGCTAGGAGGCGGAGAAGATCCCGGTGTGGACGTTGGCGCCGGTTTTTCGGCTGCGGCGTCAATGAAGGCGGGCTCCGGTTGCGCGCGCCGCGGTTCTTCAGCTTCCTCCGGATGGACTTCCTCGGCCTCCGCCGGCTGGGGGGCTGGTGTGTCGCCGCCGCCCTCTTCCCTGCCCTGCCTGGAGGCGTCAGCCTCATCGGTTCGACCGGCTGGCTCGGACTCTCCGGAAAACTGCGCAGTGAACCGAACCTGCGCCAGGGCGCTTTCGTAGGCCTGGCGGAGCTCGGCAAAAGCTTGCGGCTGCGTTGCCGGGTCGATCAGCTTGAGTTCGCGTGCATAGGCTTTCTTGACGTCGCGCTCGGTCGCGGAGCCGTCCAGCTGCAGCCGGGTCAGGCCATTGTTGGACAGGAAGATCATGCGTCATCCAGCACGTAGCGATCAGCGTCCAGCGTTTTCAGCAAGTCGGAAAGCTCCTGCCGCACCGGGGCGATGCGCCGCTGGTCCTGCGACTCGAGCACGACTTCAAAGCGCGTGATCACGGTCGCAAGGTGTTCACGGGCCTGGCCCAGCAGTTGGCTGTGGAAGCGCTCGGCGCGTGCCATCAGCGTTCGGGTTTCGATCTGGTCGCGTGGATGGATTTTCAGTTCGTGCAAGGCTGCCAGCCGCGAGGTGATCTGTTCGGGCGTCAGGTGGTCAGTGGAGTTCTCAATCACCAGCCGGACGGGTTCGGCCACGGCCTGGCCGTCCTTGTTGACGGTCGCCTCGACTTCGAGCAAGCCGTTGATGTCGTAGGTGAAGCGTACGTCCACTGAGACCTCGTGTGTCCGGCCCGAGGGCAGATTCACACTGAACTCGCCCAGCTTGATGTTTTCGCTCACGCGGCGGGCTTCCCCCTGGTAGACGCTAAGGCGCAGTTCCCGCTGGAAGTCCACGATGGGCGAAAACCGCTGCACGCGGCTGGCCGGAATCACCGTGTTGCGTTCGAGCACGGGGGCCATGAAACCGGTGGCGTGCCTGCCGTTGCTGATTTCGCGGGCGCTCTCGATACCGAGCGTGTAGGGACAAACGTCGGTCATCACGCGCTCGGAAAGCGCCGCATCATTCATTTTCAGCCCGGCCTGGACCGCCGCCCCCAGGGCGACGACTTCGTCAGGATTCAGCGCCGTTTCGGGAAAGCGGCCGAACATGCGCGTCGCCCACTGCCGGATAGAGGCCAGGCGCGTGCTGCCGCCGGCCAACACCACGGCATCGAGTTCGGCCGGCCGCAGCCGGGCGTCGCGCATGGCGCGCTCGACCGGCTCACGCAGGCGATCCATCAGTGGTTTGATGCAGGCCTCCAACACCTCGGCGGTGAGGGTCATGGTGTAGTCCCGCCCGCCGGCAGCCAAGCTCACTGCGGCGGTGTCGGCAAGGGACAGTGCCTTCTTGGCGGCCTCAATGCGCGCGCCCAGTTGCGCACGCGTGGCGGCGCGGTTAAGTTCCGCGTCGGGCAAGCCGGTTTCGCGCACGAAATGTGCCATCAGCAACTGATCAATGTCTTCGCCGCCCAGGTGGTTGTCGCCGGCGGTCGCGCGGACCTCCATCACGCCGTCGAACATTTCCAGCACCGACACGTCAAAAGTGCCGCCGCCCAGGTCGAACACCAGGAATTGCGTTTCACTCTGCTTTTGGTGCATGCCGTAGGCCAACGCGGCCGCCGTGGGCTCATTGAGCAGGGTCACCTGCGCAAAGCCTGCCAACGACCCCGCCGTACGCGTTGCCTGCCGTTGTGCGTCGGAAAAATAAGCGGGCACCGTCACCACAACCTCGGTAACGGCCTCACCCAGTGTGGTTTCGAGATCGGCCTTCAGCGCCCGCAACACCAGCGAGGAAAGTTCCTCCGCACGGAATTCGCGTCTGCCCAGCCGGAAGGTCTTGGCGGTGCCCATGGCCCGTTTGAACACTGCCGCGGTGCGATCGGGATGCGTCTGCAGCCTCTCGCGTGCCGCCTGGCCCACAAGAATCGTTCCGTCGTCGTCGATGCTGACTACGGATGGCGTCAGCACGTCGCCCAAAGCGTTTCGAACCAGCTCCGACCGGCCGTTGCGCCAGATGGCGGCCAGGCTGTGCGTGGTTCCGAGGTCTATCCCGGCAATCATCAATCCATTCCCCCGTGTCCTCGTATGAGCTTGTTTTTATGCAACCCGATATCGTACGCGAACGTTGCCGCCGCTGGGAGAAGGCGTGATCAAAAGCGCCGGCGCGGCACCGCTTGTGCGGCCTCATCGGCAACTTGGCCCTCGGCGCCACGGCCGATCAAGGCCTGGAGCCCGAAAGGCCCCGGATATGGTTACGTTTAATAACCATAAACGAGCGACTTGGCAAGAGTCTATTTACTTATCTTTTATAACCAAAATACCGTTACGCTTGGCCCGTGGTTAACGATTTCCACACAATCGGCTGCGGCGGATTGCGGGGCGCAGGGATCCGGGAGGGCGCCAGGTCGGTAAGCACGCCAGATCAACAACATACAGGAGACATCATGAAAACCCAATTGTTCGCACTCTCGGTGCTGTCAGCGGCCTGCTGCACGGCCCAGGCCCAGAGCTCCGTCACGGTCTATGGCGTGCTCGATTCCTTCCTCGAGCTGGCGTCCGCGGGCAACGGCACCGTGGCGCGCATCTCCAGCGGCGGCGCCATGGGCTCGCGCTTCGGTTTTCGCGGCTCGGAAGACCTGGGCGGCGGCCTGAAGGCGAACTTCATACTGGAAGCCGGTGTCCTGGTGGACACGGGCGCCAGTACCGGCACCGCCACCGTGCCGACCAGCACCGTCCCGACGGGTGCCTCCTATATGTTCCAGCGCCTGGCGACGGTGGGCCTGAGCGGCGATTTCGGCGCCGTCAACATCGGCCGCCAGTACACGCCGCACTTCGGCACCATGGCGGCATTCGACCCGGCCGGCTTCACCATGTCGGGCGCCTTGAATTACTACGCCGGCCCGGGCGTCGGCATCAACGGCGGCTCGCTCTCCGATGCCACCACGCGCCGCGACAACTCCATCCAGTACACGACGCCGACCTGGGGAGGCTTCAAGGCCAATGTGTTCTACGCCTTCGGTGAATCGACCGGCGTGGGCCAGCCCAAGTCCACCGGCAACACGCTCAACATCGCCGCCGGCTACAGCAGCAGCACGCTGTCGGCGCAAGTCAGCTACCTGACGGAAAAAACCATTTACATCGTCGGCAACACCGACAAGTACACCGACCTGGCGGTTTCCTACGATTTCGGGGTGATCAAGCCTTCTGCCATCTTTGTGCGCCGCCGCGGTGACGCGGCCACCGCGCCTGCGCTCGATGCCTACCAGATCGGCGCCTCGGCCCCCCTGGGTACGGGCAAGCTGATCGCCACCTACGGCCGGCTCAAAAACAAGACCACGGCGAATTCGGATTCCAAGGCCATCGGTGTGCGCTATGACTACCCGCTGTCCAAGCGCACCACGATTTACGGCGGCGCGACCAGGATCAGCAACCAGGCTGCTGCCGGCTACACCATCAGCGGCGGTGGCGGCAGCTCGCCGGGCCTGGCGCTCTCAGCCGTCGGCCAGAGCCCGAAGTCGGTGTACGCGGGTATCGCGCACATGTTTTAAGCGTTTGAGCGTTTAAGCGGCACCGGGCGCGCTCAAAGCGTGCCCAGCTGCCCCAGGTCTGGCCGTTCCAGCCAGGCCTGCCATTCCTCGGCCAGCTGCGTGCTGGCCGCAGTCGCGGCGCTCCAGGCTTTCACCCTGCCATGTAAGTCTGGCCCGTAGCGCACAAAGTCCGTGCGGTCGGGCAGCTTGCCGTTGGGCAGTGTCTTGATCCAGTCCGGGTCGGGCGCCAGCAACACCATGTTGTCGAGAAAGTGCGTGGCCTTGTGGCGCCACTTGAGGCCTTTGTCCAGCCAGCCGGGCACAACGGATTTCTGGAAATGCGGGTAAAGCACCAGGCCCGCCCCTCCCGCCTCGTCTTTGCCGCCGTAATTCAGGTGCAGGTGGTAGTCGGTGATGCCGCCGTCCCAGTAGGCGCCGGGCGGCCCGCCGGGCACGTTGTGCACCGAGCGCAGCACAAAGGGAATCGAGCAGCTGGCCTGTAGCGCGAGCTTGAAGTTGTCCTCGCTGAGGTCGACCTGGCGTGTGCGGTAGTCGCTGGTGGCAAAGGGTAGTTTGGCATCGGGTGTGGAGAACACCACACGCTCCAGCCAGGCGCCCATGGCCTTGCGGTGCAGGCTGTTGGTGAGGAAGGCGCCCAGGTAACCCAAGGGCGTGGCCAGCTTGTGCTCGCGGCCCAGCAGATGCCGCCCGCGTGAGGTCACGATGTGCAGCCTGTAACGCGGGTGTTGCAGCACCTCGTGCACGCGGCCGCCGTAAAACTCTTTGAGGCTCTGGCCGAACTGCTCGCTCACGAAATCCGCCGTCGGGCGTTTCTGGCCGGGCTGCAGCTCGTAATGCTGGTGGATGTAGTCGTGCTCCAGCCGCGCAAAACCGGCCGCCGGGTCGTTCAGGCAGGCTGTGGCCATGCGCCAGGCGCCTATCGAAGCACCCACCAGATGCACGGGGTGGTCGGTTTTTGCGAGCCAGTCGCCAAAGATAAAGCGATCCAGCGCGCCCAGGATCAAGCCCTTGGGGCCGCCCGCGGCGCCCGGCACCACGCCAATGTCTTTGGGCTGCAGGCCGTTCTGCTCGATGTGCCGGCGTGCCTTGGGGCCGGCGTAAATGCGGAGGGCTTTCATGGGGGCTTTGAGTGCAGGCGTATTGGAGCACCAGGCGAGAGGCGAAGCTGTCCTTTACGGGACCGCTGCGCCCTCCCCCGCCTACTTCTTGAGCGCCGCCAGCTTGCTGAAGGCCGATTCCATGGCCGTGGCGGCCGCGGGCTGTGGCGCGCCGGCGCGCCCGCCGCCGTAATTGCCGCCACCGCGGTTTTGCCCGCCGGGCGGCCGTGCGCTTTCAAAGCGGTTGTCGCGCGGGCCGTCACGGCGCGCCGGCGCGGCGTCCAGCTTCATGGTCAGGCCGATGCGCTTGCGCGCCACGTCGACCTCGGTCACGCGCACTTTCACGATGTCGCCGGTTTTCACGACTTCGCGCGCGTCGTTGACGAACTTGTTGGCGAGCTGGCTCACATGGACCAGGCCGTCCTGGTGCACGCCGATGTCGACAAAAGCGCCGAAGGCCGCGACGTTGCTGACCGTGCCTTCCAGCGTCATGCCCTCTTTCAGGTCCTTGATGTCTTCGACACCGTCGTTGAAACGGGCCACCTTGAAGTCCGGGCGCGGGTCGCGGCCGGGTTTTTCGAGCTCGGTAATGATGTCTTTGACCGTGATCACGCCGAACTGCTCGTTGGCGAACAGCTCGGGCTTCAGGGTCTTGAGCATCTCGGCGCGGCCCATGAGCTCGGCCACCGGCTTGCCGGTGTGGGCCATGATTTTTTCAACCACCGGGTAGGTTTCGGGGTGCACGCCCGTCATGTCGAGCGGATTGCTGCCGCTGCGCAGGCGCAAAAAGCCCGCGCTCTGCTCAAAAGTCTTGGCGCCCAGGCCGGTCACCTTGAGCAAATCGGCGCGCGAGGCGAAGGCGCCGTTGGCATCGCGCCAGCGCACCACCGACTTGGCGACGGTCTGCGACAGGCCCGAGACGCGCGCCAGCAGCGGCACGCTGGCGGTGTTGAGGTCCACGCCCACGCTGTTCACGCAGTCCTCGACCACGGTGTCCAGACTGCGCGCCAGGTCGCTCTGGTTCACGTCGTGCTGGTACTGGCCCACACCGATGGACTTGGGGTCGATCTTCACGAGTTCGGCGAGCGGGTCCTGCAGGCGGCGCGCGATGCTGGCCGCGCCGCGCAGGCTCACGTCCACGTCGGGCATTTCCTGCGAGGCGAATTCGCTGGCCGAATACACCGAGGCGCCGGCCTCGCTGACCACGACTTTTTCAATCACCTGCTCGGCCTTGGCCATGCCCTTGATCAGGTCGGCGGCGAGTTTGTCGGTTTCGCGGCTGGCCGTGCCGTTACCGATGGCAATCAGGTTGACACCGTGTTTTTCGCAGAGCTTGGCCAGGGTGTGCAGCGAGCCGTCCCAGTCCTTGCGCGGCTCGTGCGGGTAGACGGTGGAGGTTTCCACCAGCTTGCCGGTGGCGTCGACCACCGCCACCTTCACGCCGGTGCGTATGCCCGGGTCCAGGCCCATCACCACGCGCGGGCCGGCGGGCGCCGCCAGCAGCAGGTCGCGCAGGTTGTCGGCAAACACCTTGATGGCGACCTTTTCGGCTTCTTCGCGCAGACGCGTGAAGAGGTCGCGCTCCAGCGAGAGGCTGAGCTTGACGCGCCAGGTCCAGGCCACGGCCTTGCGGATCAAATCATCGGCCGGGCGCGCCTTGTGGCTCCAGCCCAGGTGCAGGGCGATCTTGCCTTCGGCGATGCTCGGTTTGCCGGGCTCGGCCAGTTCGGGCAGCAGCAGCTTGGCATCCAGGATTTCCAGCCCGCGGCCGCGGAACACGGCCAGCGCGCGGTGCGAAGGCACGCGGCCAATCGGCTCGTCGTAATCGAAGTAGTCGCGGAACTTGCTGTTGTCGGCGTGGTTCTCGTCCTTGCCGGTGACCAGCTTGGAGCTGAACAGCCCTTCGCTCCACAGCCAGTTGCGCAGCGACTGCACCAGGCCCGCATCTTCGGCCCAGCGCTCGCTGAGGATGTCGCGCACGCCGTCCAGCACCGCCTGCACGGTGGTGAAATCGTCGCCGCTTTCGTTTTTCTCGGTCTTCACAAAGGCCGCGGCCTCGTCGGCCGGCACCAGCGACGGGTCGGCGAACAGCTTGTCGGCCAGCGGCTCGATGCCGGCTTCGCGCGCGATCTGGCCCTTGGTGCGGCGCTTGGGTTTGAAGGGCAGGTACAAGTCTTCCAGGTCCTGCTTGGTGGCGGCGAATTCGACCGCCGCGCGCAGCTCGGGCGTGAGCTTGCCCTGCTCCTCGATGCTTTTGAGCACCGCCTCGCGGCGCTCTTCGAGCTCGCGCAGGTAGCCGAGCCGGTATTCGAGTTCGCGCAGCTGGATGTCGTCCAGCCCGCCGGTGGCCTCCTTGCGGTAGCGCGCGATAAAGGGAACGGTGGCGCCGCCGTCGAGCAGCTCCACGGCCGTCTTGATCTGGTGTTCCTGGACTTTGATTTCTGCCGCGATCTGGCGGATGATTTTTTGCATGTCGGGAAAAAGGGCTGAAAAGCTGGAAAGAATGAAACAGGAATGAGCGGCCAGGGCGCGGGGTTTCGCGAACCCACAAACTGACGCCAAGGGTCGGCATTGTCCCACAGGCAAAACGGGGCATCCCTTCGAATAATGGGTAGCGGCTGAAAAGCAATTTCTTACATTTATTCAAGGGGAGACGGACATGAGAATTCGCACGATATTGCTGGTGGTGGGCATCCTGCTGCTGTCGGGCCTGGTGGCCCTCAATCTTGACGAGTTCACGCGCGTGAGCATGCTGAGCCTGGGCTTTACCACCGTGCAGGTCTCGCTGGGCCTGCTGATGTTGCTGCTGCTGGTGATCGCCACCGTGGTCTTCCTCGCCACCACGCTCTATATGCAAAGCACCCACCTGCTGGAAACCCGCAAATACTCGCGTGAACTCAACACCCAGCGCGAACTCGCCGACAAGGCCGAAGCCTCGCGCTTCACCGAACTGCGCAGCTACCTGGAAGTCCAGGCGCTGGCCGCGCAGCACCGCGAAGCCGCCGCGGCCACCGTGCTGGCCGAACGTTTCGCCCAGCAGCAACAGGCCTTGCTGGCGCGGCTCGAGCAAATCGACAACAGCGTGGCGGCCCATGTGGGCCAGCTGGAAGACCAGCTTGAGCGCCGCAACGGCATGGGCAGCGCGCAAAAAGACCACCTGACCATGCCGCTGGTGTAAGAAACCCCGGCATCGCGCGACCAATGGCCACCAGCAGGCGGCCGCACTTTTCGGGTGCAACGCCTGTTCAATGCCCCTGGAGACGCCCATGCCAACCCGTTCAAACCCATGGATCCATTCGATCCATTCGATCACGGCCCTCACCCTGTTGTCCGTGAGCTGCAGCGCCTTCGCGGCGCAAGACGCCTGCACCGCTACATCGGGCCCGGCCGTCACCCCGGTGATGGAGCTCTACACCTCCGAGGGCTGCAGTTCCTGCCCGCCCGCCGACAAATGGCTGTCCTCGCTCAAGGGCTCCGGCATGGTGGTGCAGGCTTTTCACGTCGGTTATTGGGACTACATCGGCTGGGTCGACCGCTTTGCCGCGCCGGCCTATACCAAACGCCAGCACGAAGTCGCCGCCCGCAACAGCTTGCGCAGTGTCTACACCCCGCAGGCAGTGCTTAACGGCAAGGATTTGCCCGCCTGGGGGCCCAGGCCGCCCGGCGGCAAGGAGCCGGCGCGCGCCGCCATCGTGCTGACGCGGCTGGGCGCCGACCAGTTTGAAGCCGTGGTGACGCCGGTGGCCGAGCGGCAGCTGTCGCCTTCATGGTCGGCCTACTGGACCGTCACCGAACACGGCCACAACTCCAAAGTGCAGGCCGGCGAAAACACCGGCGCCTTCCTCAAGCACGACTTCGTGGTGCGCCAGTACACCCCCGCGGGCGACTACAAAAGCGAGGGCGCGTCGCCGCAAAAGCTGGTCTTCCGCAGCATCGCCGCCACGCCCGGCCATGAACGCCAGGTCAACCTCGTGGTGTTTGACCCCAAGACCGGCAAGACCCTGCAGGCCGTGAGCCTGCAATGCCCCGCCTGAAGAATTTGTGATGATGCCTTGCAGGGCTGCCGCACAATGGCGCAATGGATTCCTCGCCCGCGCCCCCTTCTTCATCTCCGCCGCCGGGCCTGCGCCCGCCTGAGGCCGCCGACTACCTGGCGCTGGGCGGCTGGGTCAAGGATGCCGACACCTGCCTGCGCTGGGCCGGCCCCAGGCTGAAGTATCCGTTCAAGCCGGCACGGCTCGCGCAATTGCTGGCTGAGCCCGGCGCCCACAGCTTTGTGATGAGCCGCGGCCCCAACGCCCCGCCCTCGGGCTTCGGGCAGTTCTGGGTGCGTGATCCCGGTGTGGCGCACCTGGCCCGCATCATCCTGGCCCCGCAAGCGCGCGGCCAGGGCCTGGGCACCACGCTGTGCGAACTGCTGATGGCCGAAGCCGCGCGCGCCACCGGCGCAAGCGCCTTCACCTTGCGTGTCTACCGCGACAACGACCCGGCACTGGCCATTTACGAGCGCCTGGGTTTTGTGGGGGTGCCGGGCCTGTCGGATGAGCGGGTTCTTGCCATGCGCAAGGAATCCTAGGCCTAGCCACCGTTCGCTAAACTGTGGCGCATGCCTTACTCCCGCCTCGCGCGCGCTCTTCGCGCATGATCTCCCTGTTCCTCAAATGCCTGCTGGGCGCGCTGGCCGTGCTGCTGATCGCCCTGCTGTCCAGATCGCGCAACTTTGTCATCGCCGGCCTGGTGCCGCTGTTCCCCACCTTCGCGCTGATCGCCCACTACATCGTGGGCAGCGAACGCCATGCCGCCGACCTGCGCGCCACCGCGCTCTTCGGCCTGTGGTCGCTGCTTCCTTATGCGGCCTATTTGCTCACGGTCTACTGGCTCAGCGTGCGGACCACGCTGACGGTGACGCTGGCCGCCGCCACGCTGGCCTGGGTCGTGGCAGCCGGCGCATTGCTGCTGGGCTGGAGCCGCGCCTACCCCACATGAAATGAAAGCCGCATGAACAGGCTCAAAAAAATACTGCGGGGATTGCTGCTGGCATCTGTCGCGCTGTTCCTGCTCTTCGAGGAATGGGGTTGGGAGCCACTGGCCGCCGCCTTCGCGGCGCTGGGCCGGCTGCCGTGGTGGGCGCGGCTGGAACGCTTCATCACCCGCCTGCCGCCCTGGGCTGCGCTGCTGGCCTTCGGCGTTCCCGTGCTCGCGCTGATCCCCCTCAAGTTGCTGGCGCTTTACCTCTTCGGCCAGGGGCATATCACCACAGGCCTGGGCTTGATTCTTGCTGCGAAACTGGCGGGAACGGCGATGGCGGCCCGCCTGTTCCAGCTCACGCAACCGGCGCTGATGCGCATGGCCTGGTTCGCCCGGCTTTACACACCCTGGAAAGCCTGGAAAGACAAGGTCATCGCGCAGGCCAGGGCCTCCTGGGCCTGGCGAGTGGCGCGCCGCTTGAAGGGCCGGGTCAAGCTGGCGGGCGCCAGGCTGCTGGCGGCGCTCAAAGCCGCGCTGTCATGATGAAAATTGAAGCCCACTGAAATTTTTCGCACCATGTTCGACCTCTTCAAACCTCCTCTGTACATACGCCTCTCGCCGTTTCGCCTGACGGTGCGTAACGTCAAGACGGGTGAGTTCATCTCCGAAGTGCCCGAGATCGCCGTCTCGCGCGGGCCCAAGCCCAAGGTGCTGGGCGCAGGCGACGAGGCGGCGCCTTACAAGTCCAGCAAGTCGGCTGAGGTGCTCAACCCTTTCAGCCACCCGCGTTCGCTGGTGTCCGACTTCACCCGGGGCCAGCAACTGCTCAAGGCCTTTGTGAAGAAGCTGCCCAAGAGCTATGTCTTCGCCGCATTGCCCCGCATGGTCGTTCATCCCCAGGGCGAACCGGCCGGCGGCTTTACGCAGATAGAGATACGGGCTTTGCACGAGATGGCCCTGGGCGCCGGCGCTTCGGAAGTCACGATCTGGCAGGGCCAGGACCTCACGGACGAACAGGTGCTGTCGCGCAACTACCCATCCACCGGCCGAGTACTCGAGTGACAACAGGCCCCGCGGACCTGCGCGCGCTGACCCGCGCGTTCCCGCATGCGGGCCGGCTGGAGCGGATTTTCCTGCGGCCTGATCGGCGTGTTCCAGTGCTCGCCGTGGAAAGCGCCCTGGCGATCACAGGCCGCGGCCTGGAAGGCGACCGCTACGCCACCGGTGCGCAGGGCGGCAAACGCCAGGTCACCTTGGTGCAGGCCGAACACCTTCCCGTGCTGGCTTCCCTGGCCCGGCGGGAAGCGGTGGATGCCGCGGACCTTCGCCGCAACCTCGTGGTGGCCGGCCTGAACCTGCTGGCGGCCAAATCGCTGTTCAAGGACCAGCCCATGGTGCTGCGCATAGGCCCCGTGGTGCTGGAGATCACGGGTCCCTGCGAGCCTTGCTCCCGCATGGAGGAAGTGCTGGGCGCCGGCGGTTACAACGCCATGCGCGGCCATGGCGGGCTGACGGCGCGCGTGCTGCAGGGCGGCCCGCTGCGGGTGGGCGATGCGGTGGTTTGCGAACGGGCCTGAACGTGTTGCGCTAGCCTGACTCTCCAAACCGTGTGCCGGTATGGGTATTGGGCATAGGTCATACTGGCCTGCCCTTCACTTTCTGCCCTGCCGCCTCCATGAACAAAACCTCGGTCGACAAGCACAAAATCAAATTCCTGCTGCTGGAAGGCATACACCCCTCCGCCGTGGAAGTCCTCAAGGCCGCGGGTTATTCCAACATTGAAAGCCTGTCCGGCGCCCTGCCCGACGAGGAGCTCAAGGCCAAGATCGCCGACGTGCATTTTGTCGGCATACGCTCGCGCACCCAGCTCACGGCCGAGGTCTTCGCCCAAGCCGGCAAGCTCGCCGCCGTCGGCTGCTTTTGCATAGGCACCAACCAGGTCGACCTGGTCGCGGCGCGCGAACGCGGCATCGCGGTGTTCAACGCGCCCTTTTCCAACACGCGTTCGGTGGCCGAACTGGTGCTGGCCGAGGCGATTTTGCTGCTGCGCGGCGTGCCTGAAAAAAGCGCGGTCGCGCACCGCGGCGGCTGGCTCAAGTCGGCAGAGAACGCCTATGAAATCCGCGGCAAGACCCTGGGCATCGTCGGCTACGGCTCCATAGGCACGCAGCTCTCGGTGCTGGCCGAGGCGCTGGGCATGCACGTGGTGTTTTTCGACGTCGTGACCAAGCTGCCCCTGGGCAATGCCCGGCAGGTGGCGCAGCTCAAGGACCTGCTGGCCCAGTCCGATGTGGTGAGTCTGCACGTGCCCGAAACCCAGGCCACGCAGTGGATGATGGGCGCGGCCGAGATCGCCGCGATCAAGCCCGGCGGCGTGCTGATCAACGCCTCGCGCGGCACGGTGGTCGAGATCGAGCCGCTGGCCCAGGCCTTGAAAAACAAACAACTGCTAGGCGCCGCGATCGACGTCTTTCCCGTGGAGCCACGCAGCAACAAGGACATCTTCGAATCCCCCCTGCGCGGCCTCGACAACGTGATCCTCACACCGCACGTGGGCGGCTCCACCATGGAAGCCCAGGAAAACATCGGCATCGAGGTCGCCGAAAAGCTCGTGAAATACAGCGACAACGGCACCTCGACGTCCTCCGTCAACTTCCCTGAAGTCGCCCTGCCCGCCCACCCCGGCAAACACCGCCTGCTGCACATCCACCGCAACGTGCCCGGCGTGCTCTCGGAAATCAACAAGGTGTTCGCCGGTAACGGCATCAACATCGCCTCGCAGTACCTGCAAACCAACGAAGCCGTAGGCTACGTCGTGATCGACATCGATGCGGCCCATTCCGACATGGCGCTGGCCAAGCTGGCCGAGGTGCCGGGGACGATTCGCAGCCGGGTGCTGTTCTAGGTCTACTGCCCCGGCACCTGCAAACCCAGCAGTTCCGCCAGCGCGGCCGTCGGCAAGGCGCCTTCCTGAGACACCACCGCGCCGGTCTGCGCATGGGTGCCGACGATGCTGGGGATGCCGCTGAAGCCCAACCGGGTCATGAGCGCGGTGTTTTTGGCGACGGCGTCTTTTTGCGGGTCTATGCTGCTGGCGGCGCTGATGCCGCCGCGCCCTGCTTTCATGGAAGCCTCATGCTCGTCCATGGCGGCCACGGGGTCGCCGGAGGCCAGCAGGGTCGCGCCTTGCGCGGTGCTGGCGGCGTTGAGGATGCCGACGGGAATCCAGACAAACTTGGCCTGGGACTTGAGTGGCTTGGCGGCCTCCCACAGCACGGCGCAATGCGGGCACTGCGCGTCGAAGAAGACGTAAACGGTGCGCCGGCTCATCTGCGAGCCGACGGTAAACCCTTTGGCCTCGGCCGCGATGGCTTCCACCGAGATGGATGCGGCTGTTGCTGCAGCCTTTTGCGCGGCGGTGTCGGGGGCGTCATTGCAGCCGGCGAGCAGCAAGGTGCAGGCCGCCAGCGTGGCGGCGAAAAAAGAAGGCAAGGATTTGGGCATGGTGTCGGCCGTCAGTGAACGAGGACCAAGAATAGCCCAGGCGCGCTATTTCGACAGCGCGTCCGCCAATTCACCCGCCAGCATGAAGAATTCCGGCGAGCGCAGCACCGACACATGGGTGGCGTTCATCGCGTAGGTCACGCGGGTCTTGAGGCCGCGGGCCTGCAGGGCCCTGGCGTAGCTTTCGCTGAACAAGGGCAAGGTGTTTTCATCCTTGTTGCCGACCACCAGGCTGAGCAGCGTGCCGGACGGTACCTTTCCTGCCTCGGCCAGCGGCGAGAGGCTGGTCCAGGCGCCCTTCTTGCCGGCCGAACTGCCGCGCCATTGCCGCCACGCGGGCACGTCACAGGGGCAGGCGGCAAGCAGGTAGGCGTCGGCGCTGTTCGGGAAACGGCTGGCCAGCAAGGCCGCCATGGCCGCACCACCCGAATGGCCAACCAGCAGGATCTTTTTGCCGGGGTTCAGGCCGCGCAACTGGCCCAGGGCCGCTGCGGCGATGTTCACGTTTTGCGGCGTGTAATCGTCGTCGCCGGGGCTGGACTGGCCGTCCGACGTACCGAGGTCGCTGCGATAGCCGGGCCGTTGCATGGCCACGGTGACGGCCTGAATTTTTTCCGCGAGCATGGCGGCCGCGCCGCTGTCGGTCTTCAACTCCGTGCGCCCGCCGTTGTCGCCGTGCAGGAAGACGAGCAGCACCTTGGGCGTGACGCGGGCCGAGGCCTGCGCGGGCGCCAAGGTGCGTATCACCAGGCAATGCCGGCTGTCCCCTGCCCGCTCCACGCCGTCGGCCTTCTTGCCGTCAGGGCAGGTCGCCTGCTGCGCTGAAACGGCCCAGGGCAAACCTGCCAGCAGCAGGCTGGCCAGAGCCAGGCAGATACGCCGCATCAGGCGCCGCGCAGCGCGGCTTTCAGTTGCTGGCCGATTTCGGGCTTGTCGGCAAACGGGTCGGTCGGGTTGCGTGCCTGCAGCACGTCTTCGAGGCGCGTCTGCACGGAATTGATCGCTTTGGGGTGGCTGTAGATATAGAACTGGTTGCTGGCGATGGCGTCGAACACCAGCTTTGCCACGTCGGCGGCGGTAACCTTGCCTGAGCCCACGGCCTTGCCGGTCATGGCCTGCTGGATCATCTGGCTTTTGGTGGGCTTGTCGCTGGCCAGCTCGGCCGGGCGGTTGCGGTGGCTCATGCCGATGCCGGTGGCCACAAAGAAGGGACACAGCACCGAGGCGCCGACCTGGTCGGTGACCAAGCCCAGGTCCTGGTACAGGGTTTCGCTCAAGGAAACCACGGCGTGCTTGCTGACGTTGTAGACGCCCATATTGGGCGGGTTCAGCAGGCCGGCCATGCTGGCGGTGTTGACGATGTGGCCCTGCCAGGCCGGGTCCTTGGCGGCGGCTTCGAGCATCATGGGCGTGAAGATGCGCACGCCGTGCACCACGCCCATGACGTTGACGCCCATCACCCATTCCCAATCCTTGAGGCTGTTTTCCCAGATCAGGCCGCCGGCGCCCACGCCGGCGTTGTTGAAGACGAAGTGCGGCGCGCCGAAGCGCTCGAACACGGCCTTGCCCATGGCTTCCATCTGCGCGGCGCTGGAAACGTCGAGCTTGAAGGACAGCACCTGGGCGCCGGCGGCCTTCATTTCCTCTTCGGCCTTGTCGAGCGCATCCTGCTGCACGTCGGCCAGCACCAGGTTCATGCCGAGCTTGGCGCCCAGGCGTGCACATTCCAGGCCGAAGCCGGAGCCCGCGCCGGTCAGCACTGCCGTTTTGCCTTTGAAGTCGGTGATCATTGCGTGTCTTCCTTGATGTCTTGAATACGAAAATTGTCCATGAGACACATGCTTGCGCGTGTCACTCAGGCAACTCAGGCCCTTAACTCATGCAAGCCGCAACATTTCGATGTGCGGTATGCGGTCTTCGATATAGGGCTCGCCGTTTTTCACAAAGCCGTGCTGCTGGTAGAACTTCTCCAGCCGCGCCTGGGCGCCTATGCGTATGGCTTGCTGGCCCCAGTGCGCCTGCAGGCGCTCAATCGCCTCTTTCATCAGCACATGGCCGATGCCGCCGCCGCGCGCCGAAGCGTGCGTGACGACGCGGCCTATGCTGGCCTCGGCAAACTTGGCGCCGGCGGCAAAACAGCGCGCATAAGCGGCCAGCCGGCCGTCCCGCACGCCCAGCAGATGCATGGCCTCGGTGTCGGCGCCGTCCAGGTCCTGGAAGGCGCAGGCCTGTTCGAGCACAAAGACCTCGCTGCGCAACTGCAGCAGTTCGTAAAGTTCCAGCGTGTCCAGCGCGCTGAAGGGCACAAAACGCCAGGTGATGATGCCGGTCATTCGGGGGTGGCGGCTTTCAGCGAATAACCTATGCGCGGGAAATGCACGTGCACCGTGCCGGCGCGCGGGTCCATGCGGCGCAGCGTGTAGTGCATGCGGGTGGCGGCGATCAGCTCACCTTCGGTGGGCTCGGGGCCGAAGCTTTCGCTGCTGATCCGCACCAGCGTGCCCAGCGGGATGCCGTGTTCGTCCTGGAACAGCTCGTCGTGCAGCGGCGCGGGGGTGGCAGCGGCGGCTGCCGCGATGGCGTCGCCGGAGCTGAGTTTTTCAAAAGTTCCGTGGCCCAGGGCGGCCATGCGGTCCATCCAGTCGAGCACGGCCGGCGTGAGCTTGAGGATGCCCGCGAGCACCGGGGTTTGCGTGCGCGTGAACCACAGCGGGTGGTACATCGCAAAGTCGGCGATGCAGGGCACGTCGCCCAGCACAAAAGGCCTGTCGTCCAGCATGTCGGAAATGCGCCGCAGGTAGGACTTGTAGGCGGCCGCGGCGTCGCTGGAGCGCAGGCGCGGCATGCCGAAGCTCATGGCCTTACGGTCTTCGCCGAAAGCGCGCGCGGCTTCGGGCGGCGCTTTCTCAAAAATCTGCGCCGCGCCTTTGGGCTGGGTGTTGAAGGCCATGGAGGTCCAGAACAGCGTGTTGTCGGCCCAGTGCGCGAGCGTGCGCGCCAGGCCCTTGCTGGGCTCGGGGTAGACGCTGGGGAGGGGCTGCAAATGCTCGAGCACGTCGCTGATCAGCGCGGTGTCGCAATAAATGTCGGCACCGATTTGCAGGATGGGCGTCTTGCGGTAGCCGCCCGTGAGCGCCACCACGTCGGGCTTGGGCATGATCATCGGGATGATCACGGACTTCCAGGCCAGGTTTTTGTAGCCCAGCATCAGCCGCGTTTTTTCGGCGAAGGGCGACGAGGGATAGTGGTGAAGAATCAGCTCGCTCATGGGTGTCTCCAGGATGTTTGGGTTGATTCAGCGGGGCATGGCCCGGGCGATGATGGCGTCGAAATCCGTGCCCGCGCCCAGTGTGCCGAAGGACTGCCCCCAGTTGCCGGCCAGGCGCGAATCGCAGAAAGCGTGGAAGACGGCGGCCGGCGCGGTCTGCAGCAGCAGCGCGGCCTGCACGGCCAGCGCCACGTCCTGCGCGAGGCGGCGTGCCTCGACCTCGCTCGCCATCTCTTCGATGCGCGTGGGCAAGGCGGCGGCCAGCTTGTCCAGCGCCGGGTGCGCGCCTTTGGCGGCGGACAGCTCCTGCGCCAGCGCGGCCACGGCGTCGGCCTTGCGCAGGGCGCGCAGCAAATCCAGTGCCATGATGTTGCCCGCGCCTTCCCAGATGGAGTTGAGCGGCATCTCGCGGTAGACGCGGGCCATGATGCCTTCGCCGCCCTCCTCCACATAGCCGTTGCCGCCCAGGCATTCCATGGCTTCCTGCGCGAAGTGGCTGCCGCGTTTGCAGATCCAGAACTTGGCGACCGGCGTCAGCAGGCGCGCCATGGCGGCCTCGTGCGCGTCGCCCGGGCGGTCGAAGGCGCGGGCCAAGCGCATCGCCAGCGCCGTGGCGGCTTCGGATTCCAGCGCCAGGTCGGCCAGCACGTTGCGCATCAGCGGCTGCTCCACCAGCAGCTTGCCGAACGCCTTGCGCTGCGAGGTGTGGTTCAGTGCCAGGGCCAGCGCCTGCCGCATCAGCCCGCTGGTGCCCAGCGCGCAGTCCAGCCGCGTCATGGTGCCCATCTCGAGGATTTGCGGGATGCCGCGGCCCTCGCCGCCGACCAGCCAGGCCTGCGCGCCTTCAAACTCCACCTCGGAGCTTGCATTGGCCTTGTTGCCGAGCTTGTCCTTGAGGCGCTGGATGCGGATGGCGTTGAGGCCACCGTCGGGCAGCACACGCGGCAGGAAAAAGCAGCTCAGTCCGCTTTGCGTCTGGGCCAGCACCAGGAAGGCGTCGCACATGGGTGCCGAGAAAAACCATTTGTGGCCGGTGACGGCATAACGCTCACCCCAGCCGTCGAGGCCCGCGGGCTCGGCTCGCGTCGTATTCGCCCGCACATCGGAGCCGCCCTGCTTTTCGGTCATGCCCATGCCCATGGTGAGGCCGGCCTTGGCCTGCCACAGCTTGAGTTCAGGGTCGTAGGCGCGGCTGGCCAGCCTGGGGGCCCAGTCGGCGTAGATGGCGGTGTTGCCGCGCAGCGCAGGCGTGGCCGCGTAGCTCATGGAGATGGGGCACAGGGTGGACGGTTCGAGTTCGGTGAAGAGCATGAAGCCGGCGGCGCGCCTGACATGCGGGCTGGCTTCTTCATCACTCCAGGGCGAGCCATGCAGGCCCGCGCCGGTCGCGAGCTTCATGAGCTCGTGATAGCTCGGGTGAAACTCCACCTGGTCCACCCGCCGGCCGAAGCGGTCGTGGCTGTGCAACACCGGCCCGTGGACATTGGCCAGGCGCGCGTGGGCCTGCATCGCGCTGCTGCCCAAGGTGGCGCCGAGCTGCCTCAGCGCTGTGGTGTCCAGTGCGGGCGCGTTGAACTTCAGCGCATCGCGCAGCGGCCGGTTGGTCTCGAACAGGTTGTAGTCGGCCAGCGGCGCGGGCTGGTTGAAGACTTCGTGGGTGGGGTTCATCGCAAACCTCCTGGTGTGCAAGCCTAGATCAGTTTCACCAGTTGCTTGCCGAAGTTCTTGCCTTTGAGCAGTCCGAGGAAGGCCTCCGGCGCCGACTCAATGCCCTCCGCCACGGTTTCACGCGGACGCAGCTTGCCGGTGCCCACCAGCGTGCCGAGTTCCTTGAGCGCTTCGGGCCAGACTTCCATGTGCTCGGCCACGATAAAACCTTGCAGCTTGAGGCGGGCGGTCAGGATCAGCGCCGGGTAGGCCAGCGGCATGGGCCGGCCGTCGTAGCCGGCGATCATGCCGCACAGCGCGATGCGGCCGAAGGCATTCATGCGCGGCAGCACGGCGTCCAGCACCATGCCGCCGACATTCTCGAAATAGCCGTCAATGCCGTCGGGGCAGGCATCGCGCAAGGCCTTGGACAGCGAGGCCGCATCGGCGTGCAGCTTGTAGTCTATGCAGGCGTCAAAGCCGAGTTCATCAACGGCATATTTGCATTTGTCGGGTCCGCCCGCGATGCCCACGGTGCGGCAGCCGCGCGCTTTCGACAGTGCGGCAAAGGCGCTGCCCACGGCGCCGGTGGCGGCACTGACCACCATGGTTTGGCCGGCTTTGGGTTCGATGATTTTGACCAGGCCGTACCAGGCGGTCACGCCGGGCATACCGACCGCGCCCAGGTAATGCGACAGCGGCACGTGGGTGGTGTCGACCTTGCGCAGCGCACCGGGCTGGTCGGCGCTGACCACGCTGTACTGCTGCCAGCCGCCCATGCCGACGACCTTGTCGCCGGGCTGGAATTTGGGCGAGCGGCTCTCCACCACCTCGCCGGCTGTGCCGCCCAGCATGACCTGCCCCAGCGGCTGGGGCGCGGCATAACTCTTGGCGTCGCTCATGCGGCCGCGCATATACGGGTCCAGGCTCAGGTAGTGGTGTCGCACCAGCACCTGGCCGTCCTGCAGGGGCGGCGTGTCGCTGGACACCAGCATGAAGTTGCTGGCAGTGGCCTCGCCGGTGGGCCGGTTGTCGAGGAGGATTTGCTGGTTGATGGGCATGGAAGTCTCCTGTTGTGTATTGGGTGCCGCGGCTGCGGCATGACTGCTGGTATCAGTCCGTGGAAATCGCGCCGCCGGAGGAATCCGGTTTATCGGCCGCGGGCTTGCGTTTGACGTACTTGAAAGTTCCGGTCGAATGCGCGCAGGGCTGGCCCAGCACATCGTAAAGCGTGGCCTCGGTAAAAGCCATGGTGGCCGTGCGGTGCATGAGCCGGCCCCTGGCCGTCAGCCGGCTGCCGTCGCCGGGCGCCGGCCGCATGAAGCTGGTTTTCATCTCGATGGTGACCACGCCCATGTCTTTCTGCACGCTGCGGGCGGCCGTGGCCATGGTCACGTCCAGCAGCGTCATGATGGCGCCGCCGTGCGTCACCGCGAAAGAGTTGAGGTGCTCGGCTTTGGGCGAATAACCAATGGCTGAAGCACCGCCCGTGAACAGCTCGAGCTCAAAGCCCAGGTGATTGACAAAGGGGATGTCGGCGCCGAAGTTCACAGGTATATCTCCTGCGGACCCGCCGCAGTACGAAAAGCGACAAGCGTGGAGCCGCCCTCTTCACCAGCCGGGGCCGCGGAACCGGCTTTGCCGGGCCGCAGGCGCAGCGCCCCCCCGGGGGGCAGAGAGCTACGCGCAGCGAGCGAACGTGGGGGCTTCATGTCTAGCCACCCGTTACGACGGATACGCCGCCATCGACGGCCAGCCACTGGCCCGTGATGTGTTTGCCGGCGTCCGAGGCGTAAAGCACGCACAGGCCTTTCAGGTCCTCGTCGTCGCCCAGGCGGCCCAGTGGTGCATGCGAGGCGAGTTTTTCCTCGCCCAGCGCCTTCAGCGTGCCCACGGTCATCTTGCTCGGGAAAAAGCCCGGGCAGATGGCGTTGACGGTGATGTTGTACTTGCCCCATTCGCAGCCCAGCGCGCGCGTGAAGTTGACGACGGCGCCCTTGGAGGTGTTGTAGGCCACGGTGGTCATCTCGCGCGGGTTGCCGCCCAGGCCGGCGATGGAGGCCACGTTGATGATACGGCCGGACTTGCGGGCGATCATGCTGTGCTTGGCGATGTGCTGGCTCAGGATGAAATAGCCGCGGATGTTGAGGTTCATGACCTTGTCCCAGGCTTCGACCGGGTGGTCTTCGGCGGGCGCGCCCCAGGCGGCGCCGGCGTTGTTGACCAGGATGTCGACGTGGCCCAGGCGCTTGATGGCCTCGTCGGCCAGCGCGCGAATGTCTTCTTCTTTCGAGCAGTCGGCGGCAATCCAGTCGACGTCAATGCCGGCGGCTTTCAGTTCGGCGGCGGATTCGATGAGGTCTTCGGCCTTGCGCGAGCTCAGGATGACCTTGGCGCCGGCTTCGCCCAGCGCCTGGGCCAGTTGCAGGCCCAGGCCGCGCGAGCCGCCGGTCACGAGGGCGGTCTTGCCTTTGAGGTCGAACAGTTGCTGGATGGTACGGGTCATGGGGGGTCTCCTGGAGTGTTGTTCATGCGCCGCCCTTTATGCCGGGCGGGGATGATGATGTTGAAATGAGGTTGGTGTCAGGCAGCCGCGGCTGCGATGCATTCACTTGCGTTGACTTCGCCATATTGGCACAACATCGAGCCTGTTGCAGTCCCTGCTGTCATGGCGGCGACTTGGCTTTGGGTGCCGCTCAGGGCCCGACGTTGACGCGCGAACGGACGTAGATCAGCACAAAACCCACCGCCGCGACGATACCGCCGGCGACCACCATGGACCAGCCGATGGCGTCGTCCACGCGTTCGACCGACAGGCCCAGCACCAGCGTCAGCAGCCCGCCGTAAATCAGCACCCAGATCAGGGCCTGCAGGCGCGCCACGTTCTTGTTGGACACAGGGTCGGCGGACGGTTTGAAAAATGCCATTAAAAAGCCTCCTCGGGCAGGTCGGCGCAGGTCAGGTCGCGGTTTTCAACCACCTTGAGCCAGGCGTCGATCTTCGGTAATTCGTAATGAAAAAAGTAGCGCATGGCCCCCATTCTTCCCGTGTGCGGTGCATCCTGCGGCAATGAAAGGCTGGCCAGCGCCACGTCCAGCCACAGCCACGCCAGCACGGTGTGGCCGAAGGCCTGCATATAGGGTACCGCATTGGCCAGCGCCTCGCCGGGCTCGCCGGTGGCCCAGGCCGCCTTGGTGGCGCTGCCCACGTGCTGCAGCGCCTTGCCCAGCGCATTGGCGTGCACCGCGAGTTCGGGCCGCTGTATGGCTTTTTCAATCGTGGCGTTGATGCACCCGGCCAGCAGCTGCAGACCCCTGCCCCCTTCCATCAGCACCTTGCGGCCCAACAGATCCATGGCCTGGATGCCATGCGTTCCCTCGTGGATCATGTTCAGGCGGTTGTCGCGCCAGTACTGCTCCACCGGGAAGTCGCGCGTGTAGCCGTAGCCGCCGTGCACCTGGATGGCCAGGGAATTGGCCTCCAGGCACCACTCGCTGGGCCAGCTCTTGGCGATCGGCGTCAGCACCTCGAGCAGCAGCCGCGCATCGTCGGCGGCCTGGCCGCCCGCCGTGTGGTGTTCGTCGACCAGGCGCGCGCAGTACAGTTCCAGCGCCAGCGCACCTTCGCAATAGGCTTTTTGCGCCAGCAGCATGCGCTTGACGTCGGCGTGCTCGATGATGCGAATCTGCGGCTGGGAGGCGTCCTTGCCGCCCACACCCACCGGCCGGCCCTGCGGCCGGTTTTTGGCGTAATCAAGGCTGGCGTAATAACCCGCCATGCCCAGCATGGTCGCAGCCGTGCCCACGCCTATGCGCGCCTCGTTCATCATGTGGAACATGCAGCGCAGGCCTTCATGCGGCTTGCCGACCAGGTAGCCGACGGCGCCGGCCTGGCCGTCCACGGGGTATTTGCCTTCGCCGAAATTGAGCAGCGTGTTGGTGGTGCCGCGCCAGCCCAGTTTGTGGTTGAGGCCGGCGAGCGCCACGTCGTTGCGCACGCCGGTGAGTTCACCCCGGGTGTCGACCATCTTTTTGGGCACGATGAACAGCGAGATGCCGCGCGTGCCGGCGGTCAGCTTGCCGTCCGGCCCCGGTATCTTGGCCAGCACCAGGTGGATGATGTTCTCGGTCAGCTCGTGCTCGCCGGCCGAAATCCACATCTTGTTGCCCTTGAGGCGGTAGCGGGCGCCCAGCGGGTCGGCTTCAAAACCTTCGCCGTCAGGCATGGCGCGCGTGGTCACGTCGCTCAGCGAGGAGCCGGCCTGCGGCTCGGACAAACACATGGTTCCCGAGAAGCGGCCCGAGAATTCGTTCTTCGCGAAGACCTCTTTTTGCAGCTCGGTGCCATGCACCATCAGCAGGTTGGCGTTGCCGGTGGTCAGCAGGCCCGAGCCCATGCTGACCGACGCCATCGCAAAGAAGGCATTGGCCGCCGCTTCCACGGTATAGGGCAGTTGCATGCCGCCGACTTCATAGTCTTGCGCAGCGCTCAGCATGCCGGATTCGGCATAGGCTTTTTGCGCATCGTGCGTGGCCTGCGGCAGGATCACTTTTTCGCCGTCGAAGTGCGGCTCCTGCGTGTCCACCGTGCGGTTGAAAGGCGCGTATTTCTCGCGCGCGATGCGCTCGCAGGTGTCGAAGACCGCATCAAAGGTCTCGCGCGAATGGTCGGCGAAGCGCGAGCGCTGGTTTAAGGACTCGGCGCTCAGCCAGTGGTAAAGCAGGAAGTCGAGGGTGGGCCTGAGGCTCATGACAGCCTCCCCGGCGCAAGGGCGAGCGGCAAGGCAGGAAACGCCTGCCCTTTCTGAAGGAGCAGGGTTTCATTCATGGTGTTCGCCCGGCTTAGAGGACTTCGTAAATGCCGGCCGCGCCCATGCCGCCGCCGATGCACATGGTCACGCAGACGCGCTTGGCGCCGCGGCGCTTGCCTTCGATCAGCGCGTGGCCCGTCAGGCGCTGGCCGGTCACACCGTAAGGGTGGCCGACGGCAATCGCGCCGCCATTGACGTTGAGCTTGTCCATCGGGATGCCCAGCTTGTCGGCGCAGTACAGCACCTGCACGGCGAAGGCTTCGTTGAGCTCCCACAGGTCGATGTCGCTGATCTTCAGGCCCAGCTTGGCGAGAACCTTTGGAATGGCGAAGACCGGGCCAATGCCCATTTCATCGGGTTCGCAACCGGCGACGGCAAAGCCGAGGAAGCGGCCCAGGGGCTTGAGGCCTTTCTTTTCGGCGAGGGTTTCGTTCATGACGACCACGGCGCCGCCGCCGTCGGAGAACTGGCTGGCGTTGCCGGCCGCGATCACGCCGCCGGGGATGGCCGGCTTGATTCCGCTGATGCCTTCCTTGGTCGTGCCTTCGCGAATGCCCTCGTCCTTGCTGACGGTGACCTGCTTGGTGGTGAGGCCCATGATCTTGTCGGCCACGCCGGCCGTCACGGTGATGGGTGCGATTTCGGCTTCAAACAGGCCGGCGGCCAGCGCGGCCGTGGCCTTTTGCTGGCTCAGCGCGCCGTATTCGTCCATGCGGTCGCGCGAGATGTTGTAGCGCTTGGCGACCTGCTCGGCGGTCTGCAGCATGTTCCAGTAGATCTCGGGCTTGTTCTTGGCAAGCCAGCCTTCCTGCAGCATGTGGGTGTTCATTTCCTGCTGCACGCAGGAGATGCTTTCGACGCCGCCGGCCACGTAGATGTCGGCTTCCCCGGCGATCACGCGCTGGGCTGCCAGCGCGATGGTCTGCAGGCCGGACGAGCAAAAACGATTGACCGTCATGCCCGACACGGTGACGGGGCAACCCGCGCGCAGCGCGATCTGGCGCGCGATGTTGGCGCCGGTCGCACCTTCGGGCGTGGCGCAGCCGATGATCACGTCATCGACTTCTGCCGCCTCGATGCCGGCGCGCTTGAGCGCGTGCTCGACGGCGTGGCCGCCCAGCGTAGCGCCGTGCGTCATGTTGAAGGAGCCCTTCCAGCTTTTGGCCAGGGGGGTGCGTGCGGTGGAAACGATTACTGCTGAAGTCATGGAAATCTCCGGAATCTGGTGCGTTGTCTGGAACGTTGATCTATGCGGATCAGGTGGACTGGTTGAAGGTCTTGCCTTCGGCGGCCAGCTTGGCCAGCAGCGGCGCGGGCTTCCAGAATTTGGCGTCGTCCAGCGGGTTCTGCGCAAAGCGGTTCATGCTTTGCACCACGTTGAAGAGGCCGAGCTGGTCGGCGTACAGCATGGGGCCGCCGCGGTAGACCGGGAAGCCGTAGCCCATGATGTAGACCATGTCGATGTCGCTGGCCTTGGAGGCGATGCCTTCTTCCAGGATATGCGCGGCTTCATTCACCAGCGAGAACACCAGGCGCTGCACGATTTCCTCGTCGGAGATCTTGCGCGGCGTGATGCCCAGCGACTTGCGGTGGTCCTCGATCATCTTGACGACCTCGGCGTTCGGGATCGCGTCGCGCTTGCCGGGCACGTAGTCGTACCAGCCGGCGCCGGTCTTCTGGCCGAAGCGGCCTTTTTCGCAGAGCAGGTCAGCCGTCTTGCTGTACTTCATGTCGGGCTTTTCGGTGTAGCGGCGCTTGCGGATGGCCCAGCCGATGTCGTTGCCGGCCAGGTCGCCCATGCGGAAGGGGCCCATGGCAAAGCCGAATTTCTCGACGGCCTTGTCGACCTGCTCGGGCGTGCAGCCTTCGTCGAGCAGGAAACCGCCCTGGCGGCCGTACTGCTCGATCATGCGGTTGCCGATAAAGCCGTCGCAAACGCCCGACACCACGGCGGTCTTCTTGATCTTCTTGCCCACGGCCATCACGGTGGCCAGCACGTCCTTGCCGGTCTTGGCGCCGCGCACCACTTCAAGCAGCTTCATCACGTTGGCGGGGCTGAAGAAATGCAGGCCCACCACGTCCTGCGGACGCTTGGTGAAGTCGGCGATTTTGTTGACGTCGAGTGTGGAGGTGTTGGAGGCCAGGATGGCGCCCGGCTTCATCACGCGGTCCAGTTCCTTGAAGACCTTTTCCTTGACACCCATCTCTTCAAACACCGCCTCAATCACCAAGTCGGCGTCTTTCAGGTCGTCGTAGCTCAGCGTGGTGCTGAGCAGGCCCATGCGCTGCTCGTACTTGTCCTGCTTGAGCTTGCCCTTCTTGACCTGGGCTTCGTAGTTCTTCTGGATGATGCCCAGGCCTTTGTCCAGCGCCTCCTGCTTCATCTCGAGGATCTTGACCGGGATGCCGGCATTCAGGAAGTTCATCGCGATGCCGCCACCCATGGTGCCGGCGCCGATCACGGCCACCGAATTGATCTCGCGCTTGGGCGTGTCTTCCGGCACGTCGGGGATCTTGGAGGCGGCGCGTTCGGCCATGAAGATGTGGCGCAGCGCGCGGCTTTCGGGTGTCCACATCAGGTTGATGAAGAGCTCACGCTCAAAGGCCATGCCGTCTTCGAACTTCCGCTTGGTCGCGGCTTCCACGGCGTCCACGCACTTGAGCGGCGCGGGGAAGTTTTTGGCCATGCCCTTGACCATGTTGCGGGCGAACTGGAAGTAGGCGTCGCCGTTGGGGTGCTTGGCGCGCAGTTCGCGCACCAGCGGCAGCGGCCGGGTGTCGGAAATCGACTGCGCGAAGGCCAGGGCTTCCTGGGCCAGCGACTCGGGCGATGCGGCAAGCTTGTCGAACAGCTTCTGGCCGGGGATTTGCGCGAGCAGTTCGCTCTTGACGGGTTCACCGCTCACGATCATGTTCAGGGCTGGCTCCACGCCCAGCACGCGCGGCAGGCGCTGCGTGCCGCCGGCGCCGGGCAGCAGGCCCAGCTTGACTTCGGGCAAGGCGATGTTGGTGCCAGGCGCCGCGATGCGGTAGTGGCAGCCCAGGGCTAGTTCCAGGCCGCCGCCCATGCAGACCGAATGGATGGCCGCGACGACGGGCTTGGCGGAATTCTCGACCGCGCGGATCACGCTGAGCAGATTCGGCTCGGACAGCGCCTTGGGCGTGCCGAACTCCTTGATGTCGGCGCCGCCCGAGAAGGCCTTGCCGGCGCCGGTGAGCACGATGGCCTTGACGGCCGCATCGGCGTTGGCTTTCTGCAGGTTGTCGGTCAGGCTCAGGCGCGTGGCATGGCCCAGGCCGTTGACGGGAGGGTTGCTCAGGGTGATGACGGCCACGCTGCCGTGAACTTCGTAAAGGGTGGTCATTGCTGCTTCTTTCCTTGATGGGAGTTTCAGTGATTCAGTTGTCTCGGCTGGCGCGTCACGGCCTCTGCAGCCCTGGCGGTCGTCAAAAAAGTACGACCGTTCTTTTTCCATTGTAGGGGGCGTTTGTGACGGCACAAGTCCCGGGTTGGACTGTTTGGTCTATTTTTGTCCCAGCGGTGACATGCCCCGGCAGCTTTTTACACTTCGAGCCACTCTTTGCGGATGTAGGCGTCGGCCCGCAGGCTGTCGGGCGTGCCGTCAAACACGATGCTGCCGTGGCCCATGACCAGCGCGCGGTCGGAGATCGCCATGGCAATCGTCAGTTTCTGCTCGATCAGCAGCACCGAAATACCCTTGGCTTTCAGCGTTTGCAAATACTGGCCCACCAGTTCGACGATCTTGGGCGCCAGGCCCTCGGTGGGTTCGTCGATGATGATGAGGTCGGGGTCGCCCATCAGCGTGCGGCACAGCGTCAGCATCTGCTGCTCGCCGCCGGAGAGCACGCCGGCCTCGGTGTGCTGGCGTTCGCGCAGCCGGGGGAACATCTGGTACATGTCCTCAAACGACCAGCGCGAGCCCTTGCCGGATCCCTTCTGGCCCAGCAGCAGGTTCTGGTGCACCGTGAGTTTGGGGAAGATGTCGCGGTTTTCGGGCACATAGCCTATGCCGAGGTGGGCGATCTGGTAGGCCTTTTTGCCGACGATCTCCTGCTTTTTCCAGAGGATGGAGCCCTGGCAGTCAACCAGGCCCATGATCGCCTTGGCCGTGGTGGATCGCCCTGAGCCGTTACGGCCCAGCAGCGCGACGATCTGGCCAGGCTGCACATCGAAATGCACGCCATGCAGCACGTGGCTTTTGCCGTAGAAGGCGTGGAGGTTTTGTATGTGCAGCATCAGTGGCCCCCTGCCTGTGCGTCGGCTACCGAGGAGCCTAAATAAGCTTCCTGCACCCGCTGGTCGGCGCGCACGGCTTCGGGCGTGTCGTAGGCAATGATTTCGCCGTAGACCACCACCGCGATTTTGTCGGCCAGGCCGAAGACCACGCCCATGTCGTGCTCCACCGTCAGCAGGGTCTTGCCCACGGTGACTTCCTTGATCAGGTTGATGAAACGGCTGGTTTCCGAGCGGCTCATGCCGGCCGTGGGCTCGTCGAGCAGGATGACGCTGGCGCCGCCGGCGATGGTGATGCCGATTTCGAGCGCGCGCTGCTCGGCATAGGTCAGGTTGGTGGCCAGCACGTCGCGCTTTTTGTCGAGCTTGATCATGGCCATCAGTTGCTCGGCGCGCTCGTTGGCGTCGTCGAGGTCGGCCAAGAAGCGAAAGAAGGTGTATTTGTAGCCCAGGCTCCACAGCACACCGCAGCGCAGGTTTTCAAACACGCTGAGCTTGGGGAAGATGTTGGTGATCTGGAAACTGCGCGACAAACCCAGCCGGTTGATTTCAAACGGCTTTTTGCCGTCTATGCGCTGGCCGTTGAGCAGCACTTCGCCGCTGGTGGGTTCAAAGCGCCCGCTGATGAGATTGAACAAGGTCGACTTGCCCGCGCCGTTGGGGCCGATGATGGCGACGCGCTCGCCGGCCTGCACCTGCAGGTTGGCGCCGCGGATGATTTCGGTCTTGCCGAAGTTCTTGCGCAGGTCTTTGAGTTCAAGCGAACAAGTCATATCACCTTCCCCCCCCAGCCAGGGCCGCGGAACCGGCTTTGCCGGGCCGCAGGCGCAGCGCCCCCTCGGGGGGCAGCGTTTACACGAAGTGAATTAGCGTGGGGGTTCACAGTAGTTCCCTCCGCTTGATTTCTTTTTCAATGTCATTCTGGATTTCGCCCCATTGCGTGAGGAATTGACGGCGCGTGAGTTCAAAAAGACCTAGCCCGGTGGCGAGCACAAAACCCGCGCCCAGCCAGCTGTTGAGGTTGGTGGCGTTGAGGCGCACGCCCATGAAGCCGAGTTCGGGGCCCAGCGCCGCGTTGAGCTGCAGGTGGTAGACCATTTCCACCATGGCGGCCGCGCCGGCCAGCGCTGTGAACGCCGTCACGGCCAGGCCCAGGTAACCCACCCACAGCTCCCTGAGCTTGCCGAAGGAGGCCACGCGCAAATTCATCATGATCAGGCTGGCGATGCCGCCGGGCGCATACATCACCATGAAGAGGAAGACCAGGCCCACATACAGCAGCCAGGCCATGGACAGTTCCGACAGCAGGATCAGCGCCAGCACCAGCAGGCCGGCGCCGATGATAGGGCCGAAGAAGAAGGTCGCCCCGCCCAGGAAGGTGAACAGCAGCAGGCTGCCCGAGCGCAGGCCGCTCACGACTTCGGCGGTCACGATCTCTGAATTGATGGCCGCCAGCCCGCCGCCTATGCCGGCGAAGAAGCCCGCGATGATGAAGGCGTAATAGCGAACGCGTTGCGTGTTGTAGCCGATGAATTCGACACGCTCGGGGTTGTCGCGCACGGCGTTCAAAATCCGGCCCAGCGGCGTGCGCGTGAAAGCGAACATGGCTGCCGTGCAGATGAAGCAGTAAAAAGCAATCAGGTAATAAACCTGGATCTGCGGGCCGAAGCTGATGCCGAACACCGGCTTGCCGTAGGCCCGGTTGGTGGTGATGCCGCCCTCCCCGCCGAAGAACTCGGGGAACATCAGCGACATGGCGAACACCAGCTCACCCACGCCTAGCGTGATCATGGCAAAGGTGGTGCCGGCCTTCTTGGTGGTGACGTAGCCGAACAGCACGGCAAAGAACAGGCCCGACAGGCCGCCTACCAGCGGGATCAGCGGCAGCGGGATGTAGAACGTGCCTTTGGCGGCCAGGTTCATCGCATGCACGGCCAGGAAGGAACCCAGCCCGGCGTAGACCGCATGGCCGAAACTCAGCATGCCACCCTGCCCTAGCAGGATGTTGTAGCTCAGGCAGATGATGACCAGGTAGCCGGCCTGCGACAGCATGGTGAGCGCCAGGCTGCTCTTGAACATCATGGGCGCGACGATCAGCAGCAACGCGTACAGCGACCACAGCAGCCAGCGGCCGACGTTATAGGGTTTGAATTGGTGGTAAGCGGTAGACATGTGGCGACTCATCCTTCCCGCGTACCGAGCAGGCCCTTGGGCCGGAAGATCAGGATCAGCACCAAAAAGAGGAACGGCAGGATGGGCGCCACCTGCGAAATCGTGAGCTTGAGCAGCGGGTAGCCAAAGGTCTCGGGCGTCACCACGTACTTGAAGTGCCCCAAAAGCGTGATCAGCGACTGGTCCATCTGGATCGCGAAGGTCTGGATCAGACCTATCAGCAGCGAAGCCAGGAAGGCGCCGCTCAGCGAGCCCATGCCTCCCACCACCACGACCACAAAGATGATGGCGCCGACAGAGCCGGCCATGGCCGGCTCTGTGATGAAGGTATTGCCGCCTATGACGCCGGCCAGGCCCGCCAGCGCGGCGCCGCCGCCGAAGACCAGCATGAAGACGCGCGGCACGTTGTGGCCCAGCGCCTCCACCGTTTCAGGATGGGTGAGCGCGGCCTGGATGACCAGGCCTATGCGCGTGCGCGTCAGCAGCAGCCAGATGCCGGCCAGCATGGCCAGCGAGATGAACATGATGAAAGCGCGCGATTTCGGGAAGTTGGTGCCGAACACCGTGAACAGCGGGCCCTGCAGGCCTTCGGGCAGCACGTAGTTGACGGCCGAGCGGCCCCAGACCAGCTGCACCAGCTCCAGCAGCAGGTAGGACAGCCCGAAGGTGACCAGCAGCTCGGGCACGTGGCCGAACTTGTGCACCTTGCGCAGGCAGAAGCGCTCGAAGGCCGCGCCCATCACAAACACCAGCAGCGGCGCCACCAGCAGCGACCACCAGAAGCCTATGACCTGCGAAGTGCTGTAGGCGATATAGGCACCGACCATGTAGAAGGACGCGTGCGCAAAATTGAGCACGCCCATCATGCTGAAGATCAGCGTCAGGCCGGAACTGAGCATGAACAGCAGCAAGCCGTAGCTGAGGCCGTTGAGCATCGCGATGGTGAAGGATTCCAGATTCATCGATAAGCGCCTGTTGGAAAAAGCCGGATGAAAAAAAGGCCCGAACTCGGATCGGGCCTGTGTCCGTCAGCGGGACGCCGGGATCACCCCGGGCGCTTCATCTGGCACGAGGTGGGCGTGCTGGCCACATAGGGCTCATAGTATTTGACCGGCACAAAGGTGTAGCCGGTATTCTCGGCATCGTAGGGGTATTTGCCGCCGGCTTTTTCCCATTTGTCGATGTAGAGGCCCTGCTGCAGCTGGTGGTCGGTCTTGCGCATCTCGACGTCGCCGTTGAAGCTCTTGAAGCGCAGGCCTTCCATGGCCTTGGCCACCACGGCCGGCTCGGTCGACTTGGTCTGCGCCATCGCTTCGGTCAGGATGGTGAAGGCGTGGAAAATCGCACCGGTATAGAAGTCGTCGTTGAACTTCTTCTTGTAGTCGGCCTGGATCTGCTGGATCTCGCCGCCCATGTTGAGGTGGTTGTAGGACACCATGTAGACCCGGCCGGCCGAGGCCGCGCCCAGCGCGGTCGGCGTGCCGGTGACGCCGGCGTAGTAGGTGTAGAACTTGACGTTGTTCAGGCCCGCCTCGTTGGCGGCTTTCACCAGCAGCGAGAGGTCGGAGCCCCAGTTGCCGGTGATCACGGTGTCGGCGCCCGACTGCTTGATCTTGGCGATGTAGGGCGCGAAGTCGCGCACCTGCGCCAGCGGGTGCAGGTCCTCACCGACGATCTGGATGTCGGGGCGCTTGCTGGCCAGGTTGGCCTTGGCGAACTTGGCGACCTGCTGGCCGTGCGAGTAGTTCTGGTTGATCAGGTAGACCTTCTTGATGTCCTGCTGGTCCTTCATGAAGGCCGTCAGGGCTTCCATCTTCATGGAGGTGTCGGCGTCCAGGCGGAAGTGCCAGTACTCGCACTTGCTGTTGGTGAGGTCGGGGTCCACCGCGGCGTAGTTGAGGTAGACGACTTCCTTGCCGGGATTGCGCTCGTTGTACTTGGACAGCGCGTCCATGATGGCCAGCGCCGGGCCGGAGCCGTTGCCCTGCACCACGTAGCGCGCGCCCTGGTCGATGGCGGACTTCAGCGCGTTGGTGGTTTCCTGTGGGCTGAGCTTGTTGTCGATGCCAATGATCTCGAACTTCACGCCGGCCTTGTTCTTTTTGCTGAACTGCTCGGCCAGGAACTGGAAGCCCTTGAGCTGGTTGGTGCCGACCGCCGCCATCAGGCCGGACAGCGGGTCCAGCCAGGCGATCTTGACGGTCTGGTTCAGGTTGACCGCACCGCCGGCGGCGGGCGCGGCGGTGGCAGCCTTGGCCGGTGCGGCGGCCTTGGCTGCGGGTGCCTGGGCCAGCGTCATGCCGCTGTAAAGCAAGGCGGACACTGCCATGGCGACGCCGGCGTGCCGTGCGAAAAATCGGGTTTGGGTTGTCATCCCTTGTCTCCTGGAAATTATGAATTTGCGAACGAAATCTAACGCGGGAACCGGCACAGGTTAGGGTAAAAAATGTTGCACTGCGTCAGGGAATGCCCTAGCGGTATGTCTCCCACGTGACCCAGGCTAATGGCAAAGACTCGTCCATACCAGCCGGGGCCGCGGAACCGGCTTTGCCGGGCCGCAGGCGCAGCGCCCCCTCGGGGGGCAGAGAGCTACACGCAGTGAGCGAACGTGGGGGCTTTCATGCTTGTGGCAATTTGTAATCCTTCAATTGCTCGCGCAGCTTGGTCTTGAGCATCTTGCCGGTGGCTCCCAGGGGGATGGCGTCGACGAAGACCACGTCGTCGGGGATTTGCCATTTCGCGGTCTTGCCCTCGTAGAAGCGCAGCAACTCTTCGCACGTGACGTCCATGCCGGGCTTTTTGACCACCGCCACGATGGGCCGTTCGTCCCACTTGGGATGCGCCACGCCTATGCAGGCGGCCATGGCCACGGCCGGATGCGCCACGGCGATGTTCTCGACGTCGATGGAGCTGATCCATTCGCCGCCGGACTTGATGACGTCCTTGCTGCGGTCGGTGATCTGCAGGTAGCCGTCGGGGTCTATGGTGCCGACGTCGCCCGTGGGGAACCAGCCGTCCACCAGCGGGTCGCCGCCTTCGCCCTTGAAGTATTCGCGCACGATCCATGGCCCCTTCACGTAGAGGTCGCCGAAGACCTTGCCGTCCCAGGGCAGCTCCTTGCCGTCGGGGTCGACGATCTTCATGTCGACGCCATAGAGGGCGCGGCCCTGCTTTAGGCGTATCTTCATTTTTTCCGCTTCGGGCAGCGTGTCATGCTTGTTCTTGAGTGTGCACAGCGTGCCCAGCGGGCTCATCTCGGTCATGCCCCAGGCGTGCAGCACTTCGACGCCGTAGTCTTCGCGGAAGGCATTGATCATGGCCGGCGGGCAGGCCGAGCCGCCGATGACGGTGCGCTTGAGCGTGGAGAACTTCAGGCCCGCGGGCTTCATGTGGGTCAGCAGCATCTGCCACACCGTGGGCACGCCGGCCGCGTAGGTGACCTTCTCGGCCTCGATCAGCTCGTAAATCGACTTGCCGTCCAGCGCCGGGCCCGGGAACACCAGCTTGGCGCCGGCGAGAGCGGCCGAGTACGGAATGCCCCAGGCGTTGACGTGGAACATGGGCACGACGGGCAGGATGGCGTCGCGCGCGGAGATGCACATGACGTCGGGCAGCGCGGCCGCATAGGCGTGCAGCGTGCTGGAACGGTGGCTGTAGAGCGCGGCCTTGGGGTTGCCCGTGGTGCCGCTGGTGTAGCACATGCTCGAAGCGGTGTTCTCGTCAAAGCTGGGCCAGTCGTAATCGGCCGCCTGCGCGCCTATCCAGCTTTCATAGCTTTGCAGATTCGGGACGCCGGAATCGGCCGGCAGCTTGCCGGCGTCGCACAGCGCGATGTAATGCTTGATGGTCGGGCAGCGGGCGTGCACGGCCTGCACCAGCGGCAGGAAACTCAGGTCGAAGCACAGCACCTGGTCTTCGGCGTGGTTGGCGATCCAGGCGATCTGGTCCGGGTGCAGGCGCGGGTTGATGGTGTGCAGCACCCGGCCCGAGCCGCTTACGCCGTAATAAAGCTCCAGGTGGCGGTAGCCGTTCCAGGCCAGCGTGGCGACGCGGTCGCTGAAGGCCAGCTTGAGGCCGTCCAGTGCCCTGGCGACGCGGCGTGCGCGCTGGCCCAGGTCCTTGTAGGTGTAGCGATGGATGTCGCCTTCAACCCGCCGGGAGACGATTTCCGCGTCGCCGTGGTGGCGTTCCGCAAATTCGATCAAACCGGAAATCAGCAGTGGCTGGCTTTGCATTAACCCGAGCATCAAGAGTCTCCATTGTTTTACGTAAACATCCGCAAGCGGCCCATCATGCCGCAGCACAGCGGCACGGTCATGCGGGATTGCCCGTGAATCCACGGGTCCATGTCAGGTAGGGGACAATTTGCCCATGACCTCCGCAAACCTTTTAGCGACCGATACCGCGGCCACCGGCGACACCCTGGCTTGGCGCAACAGCTTCGCCGGCCTGGGCCCGGACTTCTACACCGAGCTTCAGCCCACACCCCTGCCCTCGCCCTACTGGGTCGGCAAAAGCCGCGCGCTGGCGCGCGAACTCGGGCTCGAAGACAGCTGGCTCGAATCAGCGGACACGCTGGAGGCCCTCACGGGCAACCGCCTGTTGCCGGGCTCGCGGCCCCTGGCCAGCGTCTACAGCGGCCACCAGTTCGGCGTCTGGGCCGGGCAGTTGGGCGACGGCCGCGCGCTGCTGCTGGGCGAAATAGACACCCCGCTCGGGCCGCGGGAAATCCAGCTCAAGGGCGCGGGCCAGACCCCCTATTCCCGTATGGGCGACGGCCGGGCTGTACTGCGCAGTTCGATCCGTGAGTTTCTGTGTTCCGAAGCCATGCACGGCCTGGGCATCCCGACCACGCGGGCGCTGTGCGTCACGGGTTCCGACGCGCCGGTGCGGCGCGAGGAAATCGAAACCGCCGCCGTGGTGACCCGCACCGCGCCCAGCTTCATCCGCTTCGGCCACTTTGAGCACTTCAGCTATACCGGCCAGCACGCACAGCTCAAAGCCCTCGCAGACTACGTCATAGACCGCTTTTACCCCGCCTGCCGCGAGGCGCCGCAGCCCTATGCGGCGTTGCTGGAGGCCGTCAGCGAGCGTACGGCGCACCTGATGGCGGCCTGGCAGGCCGTGGGGTTTTGCCACGGCGTGATGAACACCGACAACATGAGCATCCTGGGCCTGACCATCGACTACGGCCCCTTCCAGTTCCTGGACGCCTTCGACCCCGGCCACATCTGCAACCATTCGGATGCCCAGGGCCGCTATGCCTACAACCGGCAGCCCAATATGGCTTACTGGAACCTGTTCTGCCTGGGCCAGGCCCTGCTGCCGCTGATCGGCGAACAGGAACTGGCGCTGGCCGCACTGGAACCCTACAAAACCCTGTTCCCCGAGGCCCTGTACGCCCGCATGCGCGGCAAGCTGGGCCTGGCGGACGAGCGGCCCGAGGACAAGGCCCTGGTGGACGACACTTTCAAGCTGCTGGCCGCCAACAAGGCCGACTACAGCATCTTCTGGCGACGCCTGAACGGCTTCACGCCGCAAAGCGGCCATGAACCGGTGCGCGACCTGTTTTTCGACCGCGAATCCTTCAATGCCTGGGCCCTGCAGTATTCGGAACGGCTGGCCGGCGCGGACCCCGACCTGCGTGCCGGCTTGATGCAGAGGAACAACCCGAAATTCGTGCTGCGCAACCATCTGGGCGAAGAAGCCATACGCGCCGCGAAACTAAAAGACTTTTCGGGTGTCGATACCTTGCTTGCCCTGCTGCAGTCCCCATGTGAGGAACATCCCGGCCATGACAGCTTTGCCGGTTTTCCGCCCGACTGGGCGTCATCGATTGAAATTAGTTGCAGTTCGTAACATCAAAACCAACACTCTCAGGACCTAGAACATGAGCGCCAAGATCCAGAAAACCGACGCCGAATGGAAAGCCCTGCTGGCCGAAAAAGGCGCCGAGCCGGCCGCCTTTGAGGTCACCCGCCACGCTGCCACCGAACGTCCCTACACCGGCAAATACGAGGCCGTCTGGGCCGACGGCAGCTACCACTGCATCTGCTGCGGCGCCAAGCTCTTCGAATCCGAAACCAAATTCGACGCGGGTTGCGGCTGGCCCAGCTTTTCCGAGGAAGCGGTGCCGGGCGCGATCGAGGAAATCGTGGACCGCAAGCACGGCATGCTGCGCACCGAAACGGTGTGCGCCAGCTGTGGCGCGCATCTGGGCCATGTGTTTCCCGACGGGCCGTCCCCAACCGGCCTGCGCTACTGCATGAATTCCGCCTCCCTGGACTTCAAATCAAAAGCCTGAAGCGGGAAATGCATTGGGGCCGGGCCGTGCGCCCGGCCGGAGATCATTCAAGGGCCTGCGCTTAGGCCAGATAATCAGCACATGAAAATTCTTTTCGACTTTTTGCCGATCGCCCTGTTTTTCGGCATGTTCAAGTACGCCGAAGGCCACAAGGACTGGGCCGCCGCCACCGCCACCGAATGGCTGGGTTTTATGGTGTCCGGCGGCGTGGTGGGCGCCACTGAAGCGCCCGTGCTGCTGGCGACCGTGGTGGTGATCATCGCCACGCTGGCGCAAATCCTCTGGCTCAAGGCGCGCGGCAAGAAGGTCGACACCATGCTGTGGGTCAGCTGTGGGCTGGTTACCGTTCTTGGGGCCGCCACTATTTATTTTCACAGCGAGAACTTCATCAAGTGGAAACCCACGGTGCTCTACTGGGTCATGGGCACGGCCCTGCTGGTCGGCCAGCTGGTCTTCAAGAAAAACGGCATCAAGTCGCTGATGGGCGCGCAGATGGCCCTGCCGGATTCGATCTGGCGCGTGGTCAACCTGAGCTGGGTCGGCTTTTTCGCCGTCATGGGCGTCCTCAACCTGTGGGTGGCCTTCACCTTCCCCACCGCCACCTGGGTCAACTTCAAGCTCTTCGGCGGCCTGGGCCTGATGGTGGTGTTTGTGCTGGCGCAGGCGATTTACCTCAACAAACACATCAAACCCGGCACGACGCCATGACCATCGCCTCTTCCGGCGCCCTTTCCGGCGCGCTGCCCGTGCGCACTCAAGAGATAGAGCGGCAGCTCCAGGCGCGGCTGCAGCCCACGCGGCTGGAAGTGATTGACGAGAGCGCCGCCCATGCCGGCCATGCCGGCGCCAACGCCGAGGGCTTCGGCAGCCATTTCCGCATCCGTATCGCGAGCCCACTGTTTACCGGCCAAAGCCGGGTGGCGCGGCACCGGCTTGTGTATGATGCACTGCAAAATTTCATTGACGGGGGTCTACATGCCCTGGCGATCGAGATCATCGAGTCACCCTGAAACCTGGCGGCGCCCCGGAACTTCGGCCGCGAAGGCCGGGCCTTATCCAGACACCAACAAGCATTCATCAAAGGACTGCAAGACATCATGAAGAAACAATTTTTACTGGTCACCGCCGTTGCCGGCCTGCTGGCCCTGGGCGCCCAAGGCGTGATGGCGCAGAACCTGGCCATCGTCAACGGCAAGGCTGTCCCCAAAACCCGCCTGGACTCGCTGGCCCAGCAGGTCGCCAAGTCGGGCCGCCCCGTGACGCCGGACATGGAAGCCCAGCTGCGCGAAGAAGTCATCGCGCGCGAGGTCTTCATGCAGGAAGCTGAAAAGCGCGGCCTGTCCACCAGCGACGACGTCAAGGTGCAGATGGAATTGGCGCGCCAGACCATCCTGATCCGCGAGCTGTTCGCCGACTACCAGAAGAACAACCCTGTCACCGAAGCCGAGATGAAGGCCGAATACGACAAGTTCGCCGAAGCCAACGGCGGCAAGGAATACAAGGCCCGCCACATCCTGGTGGAAAAGGAAGCCGAAGCCAAGGACATCATCGCCAGCCTGAAAAAAGGCGGCAAGTTCGACGACATCGCCAAGAAGAAATCCAAGGATCCCGGATCCGGCGCCAAGGGTGGCGACCTCGACTGGGCCAACCCCTCCAGCTACGTGCCAGAGTTCACCCAAGCGCTGGTCAAGCTCAGCAAGGGCCAGACCACCGACACCCCGGTGAAGACCGAGTTCGGCTACCACATCATCCGCGTGGACGACATCCGCACGGCGCAGCTGCCTTCGTACGACGAAGTCAAGCCGCAGATCGCCCAGCAGATGCAGCAGCAAAAGCTGGCCGCCTTCCAGACCGACCTGCGCAAGAAAGCCAAGGTGGAATAAGCGCCACCGAACCGGTTCAAAAAAGCAGCCTTTTGGCTGCTTTTTTATTGGGCGCCTTCCAATCGGGGGCGATTTGCGTGAATTGCCGATTGACGAAGGTGGCGCGGGCCGTTCCAATGGCTCACATCTTTCAGGAGGTCCCATGTCAAACCGCCTTGCCTTGATCCCCTTCTCCTCATTTCCCGCCCCGCTGCTGCGCGGGCTGCTGCTCGGCGCGGCCCTGCTGCTCGGCCTGCCGGCCTTCGCGCAGAACGGCAAAACCGAAGTGCTCTGGCTGGGCCAGGCGGCCACGCGCATCACCACACCCACGGGCAAGGTCATCATGATCGACCCATGGCTCACGTCCAACCCCAAGACGCCCGCCAACTTCCGCGCGCTGGAGGCGCTGGGCAAGGTGGACCTGATCCTGGTGACGCATGCGCATTTCGACCACTTCGCCGATGCGCCCGCGCTGGCCAAAATGCACAACGCGCCCATGTACGGCCCCGCCGGCCTGAACCAGACGGTGGCCGCGCTGGGCATACTGCCAGCGGAACTCGCACCGCGCTTCGGCAAGGGCGGCACCATCATGCCTTTCGGCCCCACCGGCGTGAAGATCACGGCGGTGCATGCCGAGCACTCCTCGGAGCTGGCCTACAAGAACCCGGCCACCGGCAAGGACGAGGTGCAGCCCGGCGGTGAGCCGGTGGGCTTCATCCTTGAAATGGAAAACGGCTTCAAGCTCTGGCACATGGGCGATACCGCCGTCTTCGGCGACATGCGGCTGATCGGCGACATGTACCGGCCCGACCTGGTGCTCATCCCCATTGGCGGCCATTTTGTGATGAACCCGGTGGACGCCGCCATGGCGGTGCGCGAGATGATACGGCCCAGGTTCGCGCTGCCCATCCATTACGGCACCACGCCCGTGCTGCGCGGCACGCCGGCCGAATTCAACGCGGCGCTCGGGACCGCACCCGGCACGGCGCGCATGGTGGCGCTGGACCCCGGCCAGAAACTGGACTTCTGAGCACCATGGCCGGATTCGACCCTCTTTCTACCCCTCTCGCCCCCGCCCTTCCCCAGCCCGTGCAGGATGCCCTGCAGCGCGGCAATCTGGTCGAAGCCATCAAGCTGATGCGCGCCGGCACCGGCCTGGGCCTCAAGGAAACCAAGGACGCGCTGGAAGCCTATATGCGCGGCGAGCCGCCGGTTGGCGGCTTTGCCCCCAAGGCTTTGGCTACCGGCGCGCCCCTGCCCGCACAGGTGCAAGAAGCGCTGGATCAGGGCAACAAAATAGAGGCGGTTCGGCGCTTGCGGGGCCTGACGGGCATGGGGCTCAAGGAAGCCAAGGATGCGGTGGAGGGCGTGAGCGATGACGCAGGACCGGGCGCGAGCGAGGGCCTGTCTCCCGGCCAGGTGCGCGGCTCCAACGGCTTGTGGTGGTGGCTTGTTGCGCTGGCCGTGCTGGGGCTGGCTACGTTTGCGCTGCTGGGCTGCGCCTCCACGCCGCCGGCGCCCGTCGCCGAACTGGCGCCTTCCGGCAGGCTCAAGGCCGCCATCAACTTCGGCAACCCCATCCTGGCGGTTCGCATGCCGGACGGTTCACCGCGCGGCGTCTCGGTGGACCTGTCCAACGAGCTCGGCAAGCGCCTGGGCGTGCCCGTGGAACTGGTCACCTTCACCTCGGCCGGCAAGGTAGTGGAAGCGGTGAAGGATGCGCAGGTGGACATCGCCTTTGTCGCGATAGACCCGGTGCGCGGCGCCGACATGCTGCAAACGCCGCCCTACGTCATCATCGAAGGCGCCTACCTGGTACGAAACGATTCAGCGATACGCCGCAACGAAGACGTGGACCAGGCGGCGAACCGCGTCGTGGTCGGCAATGGCAGCGCCTACGACCTCTACCTGAGCCGCGAACTGAAAGCGGCCAAGCTGGTCAAGGCCCCGACCTCGCCGGCGGTCACCGACGTCATGGTCGCGCAGAACGTCGAGGTCGCGGCCGGCGTCAAGCAGCAGCTGGAAGCCGACGCGAAACGCGTGGGGGGCGTGCGCCTGTTGCCAGGACGCTTCATGGTAATCAACCAGGCCATGGGCCTGCCCAAGGGACGTGAGGCCGGTGCGCGTTACCTGGTGGCTTTTATCGAGGAGATGAAGGCCTCGGGTTTTGTCGCGCAGGCCTTGGCGCGGCATGGGATCGAAGGGGCGGCGGTCGCCCCGCCCAGCCGCTAAGTCCCTAAGGCCGGGGAATCAATCCCGCCGCAAGGATTGCAGCATCTGCAGCGCGGGCCTGTTGACCGCCGCCGCGTCGCCATTGCTCAGGATGGTGAAGCCAACGTGCAGTTCACCGATTGCCACCATGCCCTGGGTCAGGTTGCGGTATTCACCGGGCTTGGGCGCCTTGTCGGTGGCCGAATAGTAGGCGCCGAACAGGCCCTGGCCCGACAAGTCGCGCACTGGCAGGTCGGCCTCGACAGCCTGCGCCTTGGACTTCTGAGCCGCGGCAGCCACCATCGCCCGCAAAAAATCGGGCGTCAGGGGCGTGGCGTCGGCGCGGGTCGGCCAGATGGGCGTGACCATGATCGTGAAGTTCTTTTCGGTGATGGACGATAGGATGATGGTGGGCGGCAGCTCAGGCGTGGCGCGCCGCACCTGGCCCCTCCAGCCGACAGGAAGCGGGATGACCAGCGCCGGCCGCTCGGGCAGCGCCACGCGCATGTCGGCGGCCATGGCGCCGCAGGCGAGCAATCCGGACAGGACGGCGATAAAGGCGCGTTTGAGTAGTCGGTTCATGGACATTCCTCCCATTCGGGACAGTTGATCAACCCACCCACTTGCGCGCGTTGTGCCACAGGCTCATCCACGGGCTGCGCTCGCTGGCGTCGCCTGAAGTCCAGCTTTTCTGGATGTTGCGGAACACGCGTTCGGGGTGCGGCATCATAGCCGTGAAGCGGCCGTCGGCCGTGGTCACTGCCGTCAGGCCGCCGGCGCTGCCGTTGGGATTGGCCGGGTAAGCTTCCGTCGGCTGGCCCTGGTTGTCGGTGAAACGCATCGCGGCAATCGCCTTGGACGCATCGCCCCGGAAGGCGAAATTGGCATAACCCTCACCGTGCGCCACCGCGATCGGCATGCGGCTGCCAGCCATGCCCTGCAGGAAGATGCTGGGGGACTCCAGCACTTCGACCATGCTCAGGCGGGCCTCGAAGCGCTCGCTGCGGTTGGTGGTGAAACGCGGCCAGGCTTCAGCACCCGGGATGATGTCGGCCAGCTCGGCGAACATCTGGCAGCCGTTGCACACGCCCAGGCCGAAGGTGTCTTGCCGCGCGAAAAAGGCCTTGAACTCTTCGGACAGCACCGGGTTGAAAGTCACCGAGCGCGCCCAGCCCACGCCGGCGCCCAGGGTGTCGCCATAGCTGAAACCGCCGCAGGCCACGATGCCCTTGAAGTCGGCCAGTTTGGCGCGGCCGGTCTGCAGGTCTGTCATGTGCACGTCACAGGCTTCAAAACCGGCTTCGGTGAAGACGTAAGCCATTTCCACATGCGAGTTGACGCCCTGCTCGCGCAGCACGGCCACACGCGGGCGTGCCGACAGGTTGAGCGCAGGAGCGGCAGGCATCTTGGCGGGGTCAAAGCCCAGTTGAACGTGCAGGCCCGGGTCGGCGGGATTGCCGGCGACCGCGTGTTCGGTGTTGGCGCAATCGGGATTGTCGCGTTGCTGGCAGATCTTCCAGCTGACGGAGTCCCAGACCTGGTGCAGGTCCTGCAGCTTGGCCGAGAACACCGCCTTGGTGTCGCGCCAGACCTGGATCTCGCCCTTGCCGACCTCGAGCGAAGCGTGTTGCGGGCGGGTCTTGCCGATGAAATGGCTGAACTTTGACAGGCCGTGCTCGCGTAGGGTCTGCATGACTTCGTTGCGCGCGGCGGTGGCCACCTGGATCACGGCGCCCAGTTCTTCGTTGAACAGCGCCTTGAGCGTGAGTTCTTCGCGGCGCGCGCCGACCTGGCTTGCCCAGTTCTTGCTGTCGCCGGTGTCCATGCGGCTGTCAGAAATGCCGTCGCCTTCGACCAGCAGCATGTCGATGTTGAGCGACACGCCCACGTTGCCGGCAAAACCCATTTCGCAGACCGCCGCGAACAGGCCGCCGTCGCTGCGGTCGTGGTAGGCCATGAGCTTGCCTTCTTTACGCAGCGCATTGACGGCGTTGACCAGATTAACCAGGTCTTTGGGGTCGTCGAGGTCGGGTACTTCGCCCTCTTCCTTGTTGAGCGCCTGCGCGAGGATGGAGCCGCCCATGCGGTTTTTGCCCTTGCCGAGGTCGATCAGGATCAGTGTGCTGTCGGCCTCGTCGCGGTCCAGCTGCGGCGTCAGCGTGCCGCGCACGTCGGGCAGCGTGGCGAAGGCGCTCACGATCAGCGAGACCGGCGAGGTGACCTTCTTGCCGGCGTCGCCTTCCTTCCACACAGTGCGCATGGACAGGGAATCCTTGCCGACGGGAATCGACACGCCCAGCGCCGGGCACAGCTCCATGCCCACGGCTTTGACGGTTTCATAAAGCGCGGCATCCTGGCCGGGCTCGCCGCAGGCGGCCATCCAGTTGGCGGACAGCTTGACGCGCGGCAGTTCAATCGGTGCGGCCAGCAGGTTGGTGATGGCCTCGGCGACCGCCATGCGGCCGGAGGCGGCCGCGTTGACGGTGGCCAACGGCGTGCGTTCGCCCATGCTCATGGCCTCGCCGGCAAAACCGCTGTAGTCGGCCAGCGTGACCGCGCAATCAGCCACCGGCACCTGCCAGGGGCCGACCATCTGGTCGCGGTGCGTGAGGCCGCTCACGGTGCGATCGCCGATGGTAATCAGGAAACGCTTGGAAGCGACTGTCGGGTGGCCCAGCACGGCAATCGCGCTCTTCTGCAGGTCCACGCCGGTCAGGTCTATGGGCTCGATCGATTGTTTGGAGGACTTCACGTCGCGGTGCATCTTGGGCGGTTTGCCCAGCAGCACATTCATGGGCATATCCACGGGAGCGGCCGCATCCTTGTCGGACAGCATCAACTGCTTTTCTTCCGTGGCCACGCCGATCACGGCAAAAGGGCAACGCTCACGTTCGCAGAAGGCCTGGAACTGCGGCAGCGATTCAGGCGCGACCGCCATCACGTAGCGCTCCTGGCTCTCGTTGCTCCAGATTTCCTTGGGCGAGAGGCCGCTTTCCTCGAGCGGCACGGCGCGCAGGTCGAACTTCGCGCCGCGCCCTGCGTCGTTCACGAGTTCGGGGAATGCATTCGACAAACCGCCGGCGCCCACGTCATGGATGGCCAGGATGGGGTTGGCCGCGCCCAACTGGGCGCACTGGTTGATGACTTCCTGGGCCCGGCGCTCGATTTCAGGGTTGCCGCGCTGCACCGAGTCGAAGTCGAGCTGGGCCGCGTTGGCGCCCGAGGCCATGGAGCTGGCCGCGCTGCCGCCCATGCCGATGCGCATGCCGGGGCCGCCCAGCTGGATCAGCAGCGTGCCGGCCGGGAACAAGATTTTTTTGGTGAGCGCCGCGTCAATCGTGCCGACACCGCCCGCGATCATGATGGGCTTGTGGTAACCCCAGCGCTGGCCACCCACGGTCTGCTCGTATTCGCGGAAGTAGCCGTTCAGGTTGGGACGGCCGAACTCGTTGTTGAAGGCCGCACCGCCCAGCGGGCCCTCGGTCATGATCTGCAGCGGGCTGGCGATGTGCTCGGGTTTGCCGTAGTCGCCATCAAACAGCCTGGAGACCGTGAAGCCGGTCAGGCCGGCCTTGGGCTTGGAGCCGCGGCCGGTCGCGCCCTCGTCGCGGATCTCGCCGCCCGCGCCGGTGGACGCGCCTGGGAAAGGCGAGATCGCCGTCGGGTGGTTGTGCGTCTCGACCTTCATGAGCACGTGCATCTGCACGTCGTCGGTGGCGCTGTAGGTCTGCTGGCCGGATGAGCCCGGTTTGGCATAAAAACGCTGGGTTTTGTAGCCTTCCATGACGGAGGCGTTGTCCGAATACGCCACCACCGTGTGCTGGGGGTGCAGCTTTTCGGTGTTGCGGATCATGCCGAACAGGCTTTTTTCCTGCGCCACGCCGTCAATCGTGAAGTCAGCGTTGAAAATCTTGTGGCGGCAATGCTCGCTGTTGGCCTGGGCGAACATCATGAGCTCGACGTCGGTCGGGTTGCGTTTGAGCTGGGTGAAAGCGTTGACGAGGTAGTCGATCTCGTCGGCGGCCAGCGCCAGGCCGAACTCGGCATTGGCTTTTTCGAGCGCGGCCTTGCCGCCGGCCAGCACGTCAATCGTTTGCAGCGGCGCGCCCTGCAGCTCGGTGAACAGGCCCGCGGCTTCCGCGCGATCGAACATCACGCTTTCGGTCATGCGGTCATGCAGCAGGCCGGCGACCTGCTCGCGCTGGGTGGCGCTCAGGGCCGTTTTGCTGAAGAAGCCGGTTTTCAGCGTGACGCGGTATTCGGTGATGCGTTCGACGCGCTTGACGGCCAGGCCGCAGTTGTGGGCAATGTCCGTGGCCTTGGACGCCCAGGGCGAGACGGTGCCGAAACGCGGCGAGACGATAAAGGCCAGGGCTTCACCGGCTTTTCCGTCGGCCGGCGGGCAAGGTTCGCCGTAGGCGAGCAGCGCCGCGAGCTGGGCTTTGGCGGCCTCCGAGGGCGGCGACTCGGTCGCCACCAGGTGCACAAAGCGGGCGCTGATGCCGACGATCTTGTCGTGGATGGCTTGCAGGCGGGGAAGGAGTTGCTGGACGCGGAAGTCGCTGAGGGCGCTGATCCCGTGGGGTTCGCCCTCAAAAGTCGTCAGGTGCAGGGTCACGGTAGCGGTGGCCTTGTAGTGGGAGGTGGGCAGCTCATGGCTGTTTGGGGGTTTAACACCGCCTGCAAGTGCCTGGTGGGGCCGGGTTTTGCGGGGTACGCGTTAACCCGTAATTTTATCAGCGACTGGGGCGTTGGCAGACGAAGCGGTCGCCAAAGCCGGGCAAGTTTTGCGATCCATTCGGGCCAAACACCCTAAAGGCCCTTGCACCCATGCTGAAAATGCATGTGCCTGGGAGCGGTGGGATAATCGGGGCCATGAGTATTACTTACAAAGATGCTGACGGGATTGAAGGCATGCGCCTGGCCGGCAGGCTGGCTTCCGAAGTACTGGACTACCTCGCCCCCTTCGTGAAACCGGGCGTGACCACCAATGAAATCGACCGGCTGGCCCACGACTACATGACCCAGGTCCAGGGCACCATCCCCGCGACCCTGGGCTACGGCCCCCCGGGCTATGTGCCCTACCCCAAATCGCTGTGCACCTCGGTCAACCACCAGGTCTGCCACGGCATTCCCAACGACAAACCGCTCAAAAAAGGCGACATCGTCAACATCGACGTGACGGTCATCACCAAGGACGGCTGGCACGGCGACAACAGCCGCATGTACCTGGTCGGCGAGGCCTCGATCGCCGCCAAGCGCCTGTGCAACATCACTTATGAAGCCATGTGGCAGGGCATCATGCGCGTCAAGCCCGGCGTACGCCTGGGCGACATCGGCTTCGCGATCCAGGCCTTCGCCGAAAAGCAGGGTTTTTCGGTGGTGCGCGAGTTCTGCGGCCACGGCATTGGCAAGAACTTCCATGAAGAACCCCAGGTGCTGCACTACGGCCGCCCCGGCACGCTCGAAGAACTCGTGCCCGGCATGACCTTCACCATCGAACCCATGATCAACGCCGGCAAGCGTGACATCAAGGACGGCCCCGAAAAAGACGGCTGGAGCATCGTGACGCGCGACCATTCGCTGTCCGCCCAGTGGGAACACACCATCCTGGTGACCGAGACCGGCTACGAGGTGCTGACCCTTTCCGCCGGCAGCCCGGCGATTCCGGCCTTTGTGCCGCAGCAAAGCCAGCTCCAGGCCACGGTCAGCGCCTGAGCGGGGCACCACCAGTGCCGGTACCGCGCGCGTCCTCCGACACGGCCTCTGCCACATTGAACGGCCTCGGCCCGGTGCGTGAGCAGTACAAGGCCGGCAAAGCCGCCCTGCTGGCCTCGCTGGCGGCCAGCGGCGCATCCTCGCGCGGCATCCACAGCCTGCTGCAAAAATTCGCCCGCCACGCCGACGCCACGCTGCAGGCGCTCTGGGAAGGCGCGGGCTTTCCGGCCGCGGCCTGCCTGGTCGCCGCCGGCGGTTTCGGCCGCGGCGAGCTGTTTCCCCATTCCGACGTGGACGTGCTGCTGCTGCTGCCCGACAACGCCGACGTCGACGCGGACCCCGCCCTGAAAACCAAGGTCGAGCGTTTTATCGGCGCCTGCTGGGACGTGGGCCTGGAAATCGGCTCCAGCGTGCGCACCGCTTCCGGCTGTGTCGAGGAAGCCTCCAAGGATGTCACGGTGCAGACCTCGCTGCTGGAAGCGCGCCTGGTCGCCGGTTCCAAAAAGAACTTCCAGCAACTGCAAAAACGCCTGGCCGCCGTGCTGGACCCGCAGGCCTTTTACGTGGCCAAGACCCTGGAACTGCGCCAGCGCCACAACAAGTTCGAGAACACGCCCTACTCGCTGGAGCCCAACTGCAAGGAATCGCCGGGCGGCCTGCGCGACCTGCAGGTGATCCTCTGGGTGGCGCGCGCCGCCGGCCTGGGCAAATCCTGGGACGACCTGGCCCGCAAGGGCCTGGCCACGCCCTTCGAGGTGCGGCAGATCAAGGCCAACGAGGCGCTGCTGAGCCTGATACGCGCCCGCCTGCACCTGATCGCGGGCCGGCGCGAAGACCGCCTGGTGTTCGACCTGCAGACCGCGGTAGCCGAGTCCTTTGGTTATTCGGCCGAGGCCGACGACGGCAGCAAGCTGCCGCGCCGCGCCAGCGAGGCGCTCATGAAGCGTTATTACTGGGCCGCCAAGGCCGTGACCCAGCTCAACCAGATCCTGCTGCTCAACATCGAGGAGCGGCTGAACCCCAATACCTACCCGCTGCGGCCCATCAACGAGCGCTTTTGCGACAAGGCCGGCATGCTGGAGGTGGCCAGCGACGACCTGTACGCGCGCGAACCGCACGCCATCCTCGAAACCTTTTTGGTCTACGAGACCACCGTGGGCATCAAGGGCCTGTCGGCGCGCACCCTGCGCGCGCTCTACAACGCCCGCGGGCTGATGAACAGCAAGTTCCGCAGCGACCCGGTCAACCGCGACACCTTCCGCCGCATCCTGCAGCAGCCCGAAGGCATCACACATGCGATGCGGCTCATGAACCAGACCTCGGTGCTGGGCCGCTACCTCTGGATTTTCCGCAAGATCGTCGGGCAGATGCAGCACGACCTGTTCCACGTCTACACGGTGGACCAGCACATCCTGATGGTGCTGCGCAACGTGCGGCGCTTTTTCATGGCCGAGCACTCGCACGAGTACCCGATGTGCTCGCAACTCGCGGGCGGCTGGGACAAGCCCTGGATCCTCTACATCGCCGCGCTGTTCCACGACATCGCCAAGGGCCGCGGCGGCGACCATTCAGAGCTGGGCTGCCGGGAAGTGCACATCTTCTGCCGCCAGCACGGCATCGCCGCCGAGGACGCGAAGCTGATCGAGTTCCTGGTCGGCGAGCATCTGAGCATGAGCCGCATCGCGCAAAAGGAAGACCTCAGCGACCCGGAGGTCATCGCCGCCTTTGCCAAACGCGTGGGCAACGAACGCTACCTGACGGCGCTCTACCTGCTGACGGTGGCCGACATACGCGGCACCAGCCCCAAGGTCTGGAACGCCTGGAAAGGCAAGCTGCTCGAAGACCTGTACCGCTACACGCTGCGCGTGCTGGGCGGCCGAGCGCCCGACGCGGACGCCGAAGTCGAGGCCCGCAAGCGCGAGGCCCTGACCACACTGGCCCTGCACGCCGAACCCTTCGAGGCACACAAGGCGCTCTGGGACACGCTGGACGTCAGCTATTTCATGCGCCATGAGGCCTCCGACATCGCCTGGCACGCGCGCCAGCTCTCGCGCCACGTCGGCAAGGCCAAGGCGATTGTCCGAGCGCGTCGATCCTCGGCGGGCGAAGGCATGCAGGTGCTGGTCTACACGCCCGACGCGCCCGACCTGTTCGCGCGCATATGCGGCTACTTCGACGAAGCCGGCTTCAGCATCCTGGATGCCAAGATCCACACTGCCCAGAACGGCTACGCGCTGGACACTTTCCAGGTCGTGAGCCCGACGCTGGCCGACCACTACCGCGAACTCGCGGCCATGGTAGAGGCCGACCTGGACCGCACCATCGAGGAGCCCGGCCCGCTGCCCCCGCCCGGCAAGGGCCGCGTGTCGCGCCGCGTCAAGAGCTTCCCGATCGCGCCGCGCGTGGACCTGCGGCCCGATGAAAAAGCCCAGCGCTGGCTGCTCAGCGTTTCGGCCAGCGACCGCGTGGGCCTGCTCTACCGCATCGCGCGGGTACTGGCGCGCCACCGCATCAACCTGCAGCTGGCCAAGGTCAGCACCCTGGGCGAGCGCGTGGAAGACACGTTCTTGATTGACGGCCCCGAACTGCAGCACAACAAGGCGCAGATCGCGATCGAAACGGAACTCCTGGAAGCGCTCAATACCTGAGCGTCAGACGGCCGGCTGGCGCAGGTAGCGCAGCAGCCGCCCCTTGTAGCTGCCGCCGGCCGGCAATTCGGTCACACGCATCTCGGTGCGTGAATAGCCCAGCCCATCCATTTTGCGGTTGAAGCTGGCCCGGTTGCCGCGGTCCGGGTCCACGATCAGCACCTCGGTGTGCGGCAGTGCATGCAGCTCGATGAACTGCGACAGCACCTCGGGCTGCCCGCGGTCATAGAGCACGTCGCTGCCGATGATCAGGTCAAAGCGCTCCAGCAGCGGGTTGGCACGCGACCAGTTTCCGGTCTGGTATTTCATCGCCGGCAGGTGGTTGAGCTTGAGGTTTTCGAGCAGGAACTCCGCCGCCAGCGGGTGGCAGTCGCTGGCCGTGATGTTGCCGCCGCGCCTGTGCACGACCAGGCTGGCCAGCGCCAGGCCGCAGCCCAGTTCCAGGATGCGCTTGCCCTCGAGCTCGAAGGTCAGCATGGCATGGGCCAGCACCCGGCCCGAAGGCCAGAGCAGCCCGAAGATCGGCCAGGCCGACGAAGAGATGCCTTCGCGTTCGGCCTCGCCCAGGGGATCGTGGAATTGCTGGCGGTCCAGCAGCGAACGCAGCTGCAGGTCGTCGCCGCTGCCGCTCACGGTTTCATATTTGAGCAGGTAAGGCGGCGGAGAGGCAGCTCCGGTGATGGGAACTGCTCCCGACGCGGGAGCGAGCAACATCCGGAATTTTCCTTGCGTGGCAACACGCTCAAGCGGGGCGAAATTGCCCTCAACCGGGGCCAGTGTACGCCCCCGCCGTCCCCGTCGCAGCGATGCTCACCTTGGCCTCGTCATCGGCTAACGCATCCAGACTCAGCGTTTTTCCAGCTGCTTGCCGGTCAGGCTCTTCAGAAATGCTTCGATGTCCTTGCGGTCGGCCGGCGGGATTTCCCGTCCCAGTTGATGGCGGCCCATCAACTGGATGGCCTCATCCAGGCTATCTACGGCGCCGTCATGAAAATACGGGGCGGTGATGGCGACGTTACGCAAGGAGGCGACGCGGAACACGTGCATATCTTCGTCTTTTTTGGTGACCAGCAAGCGCCCCTTGTCCACCTCGACCATGGCGCCGCGGCCCTTTTTGGCACGGTCGCCATAGTAGTCGCCGATCAGGCTGAACTTCATGAACGTGTTGCCACCCACATTGATTCCGTTGTGGCAACCCACGCAGCCGTGACTCTTGAACTTGTCGTAGCCGACTTTTTCCTGCGCGGTGATCGCTTTGTCATCTCCCTTGAGCCAGTCGTCGAAGCGCGAGGGCGTGACCAGGGAACGTTCGAAACTGACAATGGCTTCGCTTGCATTCTTCTGGGTCACGGGCTCATCACCGCCATAAATGGCTTTGAACTCGGAAACCATGGCGGGGTCGACCGCAAGGATCTGGAGCACTTTGCCCCAGTCGTGGGCCATGGTGTCGGCGTTGCCGACCGATCCCGAAATCTGGGCCTCAAGGTCCTTGGTGCGGCCCGTCCAGTTGAGTCCTGCCGTGTTGTAGCGCACATTAAAAATGGTTGGCGAATTCAGTTCACGCACCTTGCCGAATGCACTGACGGAATGCCGGCGGGAATCCGCCCCTCCAGCATGCGGGAGATGGCAGGATTGGCACGACACCGAGCCATCGCCCGAGAAACGCTTGTCCGCAAACAACTTCTCGCCCAGTTTCACTTTGGCCGGGTCAACGTCGGTCACCTTGTCCGGCAACGGAAGAATGGGTTCCGGCGAACGGGTGGCCTGGGCGATCGCAAGCAATTGGGTGGCCCCGGCTATCGTCGCCGCCAGGACGGCCAGTTTGAACAAATGCACACTCATGCTTTCTCCTTCAGGCGCTAGCCATTGACCGTTCGTCTGCTGACAATCGCAGATGGGCATAAAGCAGAGTGATCTTCTGGCGGTGCGCAACGGCCGGCGCTACGCCATACATCGGAATGTCTCTTTAATATTTCTCCATCGCCCCCGGCTGGCCGCCCTTCTTTTTAGTCGTCGTCCGACGCATCCAGCCCGGGAAAGAGTACTTCAGTGAAACCAAACTGCGTGAAATCGCGGATGCGCATGGGGTACAGCGTGCCGATCAGGTGGTCGCATTCATGCTGCACCACACGCGCATGAAAGCCTTCCACCGTGCGTTCTATCGCATCGCCATACTGGTCAAAACCGGCGTAGTGGATGCGCGAATACCGTGGCACCACGCCGCGCAACCCAGGCACCGAGAGGCAGCCTTCCCAGCCGTCCTCTTCCTCAGGGCCCAGGGGTTTGATCACCGGGTTGAGCAGCACCGTGCGCGGCACCAGCGGCGCGTCGGGGTAGCGCGGGTTCACCGCGTCGGTGCCGAAAATCACCAGTTGCAGGTCCACACCGATTTGCGGCGCCGCCAGGCCCGCGCCGTTGACGGCGCGCATGGTGTCGAACATGTCCGAGATCAGCAGGTGCAGCTCGTCGGTGTCGAAAGCGGTGACGGGCTGGGCGACACGCAGCAGCCGCGGGTCACCCATCTTGAGGATTTCGCGAATGGTCATGCGCCGATTATGGCGGCGCGAAGCCTTTTTGGCTTAGCGCCAATGCCTGTAGCCCCAGCCCCGGTAATAACCTGGCGCGGGTACCACAACCACAGGGGCGGGTTCAACATACACGGGGCGGGACGGGTAAACGGCCACGGGTGGGCCGACAGGGGCGACGACGCAACCGGACAGCAAGGCGGCCAGGCCGGCGGCCGCCACCAAGGCGGGCAAACGTTTGTTATTCATGGAGAGCTCCTGTGTGTACAGGTCTTTTCAACGTCCGGCGAGGGCCTCCGGCCTGACGTCCCGCGTGCAAACCCCGGTAACGCCATGTAAGCCGAAGCCGGCGACAGCTACTCCGTGGTGCCGGCGCTGCGGCAGACCTGGCTCACCATGCAAAGATCGTCAGGAAACGTCACTCTGACGGGCCGGCCAGCATGGCCAGCAGCGCAGCCTCATCAATCACGGGCACGCCCAGCGTTTGCGCCTTGACCAGCTTGCTGCCGGCCTCCTCGCCCGCCACCACGTAGTCGGTCTTTTTGCTGACCGAACCGGCCACCTTGCCGCCGGCGGCCTCGACCCTGTCCTTGGCCTCGTCACGGCTCAGGGTGGGCAAGGTGCCGGTGATGACAAAGGTCTTGCCCGACAGCGGCTGCGGCGCCCGGGCGGCGGGCTCGCCCTCTTCCCAGGTCACGCCGCAGGCGCGCAGCTGCTCGACCACTTCGCGGTTGTGCGGCTGCTCAAAGAAGGTGCGAATGCTTTGCGCGACGATGGGGCCCACGTCGCTGACCTCCAGCAGTTGCTCTTCCGTCGCGCCCATGATGGCATCCAGCTTGCCGAAATGCCGCGCCAGTTCCTTGGCGGTGGCTTCGCCGACGTGGCGTATGCCCAGGCCGAACAGGAAGCGCGGCAAGGTCGTCTGCTTGGACTTTTCGAGTGCTTCGAGCAGCTTGTTGGCCGACTTTTCGGCCATGCGGTCCAGCTCGGCCAACGCCGTGAGGCCCAGCTTGTAGAGGTCAGGCAGGGTACGGATGATGTTGGCGTCTACCAGTTGCTCGACCAGCTTGTCACCCAGGCCTTCGACCTCGACGGCGCGGCGGTGCGCGTAATGCAGGATGGCCTCCTTGCGCTGGGCGCCGCAGAACAGGCCGCCTGTGCAGCGGTAGTCTGCCTCGCCTTCCTCGCGCACGGCGTCCGAGCCGCAGACCGGGCATTTGCGCGGCATGCTGAACTGCGGCGCGTCCTGCACGCGTTTCTCAAGCAGCACGCTGACAACCTCGGGGATCACGTCGCCCGCGCGGCGCACGATCACGGTGTCGCCCACGCGCACGTCCTTTCTGCGCGCTTCATCCTCGTTGTGCAGCGTGGCATTGGTCACGGTGACACCACCCACGAATACCGGCGCCAGCTTGGCCACCGGTGTGAGCTTGCCGGTGCGCCCCACCTGCACCTCGATGGCCTGCACGGTGGTGAGCTGTTCTTGTGCCGGGTATTTGTGCGCCACGGCCCAACGCGGTTCGCGCGAGACAAAGCCCATCTTTTTCTGCAGCGCCAGGCTGTTGACCTTGTAGACCACGCCGTCGATGTCGTAAGGCAGGCTGTCGCGCTGCTTGCCCATGGCCTGGTGGAAGGCGATCAGCTCGGGCGCGCCCTGCGCCAGCTGCGTCTGCGTCGCCACCGGGAAACCCCAGGAGCGCAGCGTCAGCAGCAACTGGAGGTGGCTCTCGAAGGCCGGGCCGCCCTCTTCCGCCGGTGTGACCTCGCCCAGGCCGTAGGCAAAAAAGCTCAGGCGCCGCCGAGCCGCCAGGGCCGGGTCCAGCTGGCGCACACCGCCGGCCGCCGCATTGCGCGGGTTCACAAAGGTTTTTTCGCCCTTGGCGCCTTGCGCGATCTTCTCGCGCTGCTTTTCGTTGAGCGCCTCAAAATCGGCGCGGCGCATGTAAACCTCACCGCGCACTTCCATCACGGGCGGCGCATCGGCAGGCAAACGCAGCGGAATCTGGTTGATAGTGCGGATGTTCTGCGTGACGTCTTCGCCGACCTCGCCGTCACCGCGCGTGGCGGCCTGCACCAGGATGCCGTTTTCATAACGCAAGCTCATGGCCAGGCCGTCGAACTTGAGTTCGGCCACGTACTCGACCGGCGGGTCTGACTCGGCCAGGCCCAGTTCCTTGCGCACGCGGGTGTCGAAGTTCTGGGCACCGGTGGCTTCGGTATCGGTTTCGGTGCGTATGCTGAGCATGGGCAGCTTGTGGCGCACGCTGGCGAACTGGTCCAGCGGCTTGCCGCCCACGCGCTGGGTCGGCGAGTCCGGCGTCAGCAGTTCGGGGTGGGCGGCTTCAAGTTCCTGCAGCTCCCTGAACAGCCTGTCGTACTCGGCATCCGGAATCGTGGGTTCGTCAAGCACGTAGTAGCGGTGCGCGTGCAGGTGCAGCTCCGCGCGCAAGGCAGCGGCACGCGCCGCGGCGGAAGTTGGCTGCGGCGACGGTTGGGGCTGCGCAAACAGGTCTTTGGTGGCCATCAAAACACTCGAAATGGGGCGCAAGGCCGGGGAAAATCAGGAAAAAAGCCGGCGCCCCAGCACCGAGCCCGCGGATAAATCGCGGCTGTCCAGCGTGTCGTAGAGCTGCTCAAGGTCGGCGTGTATGACTTCCATGGCCTCGGGGCGGATCAGGTTGCCGTTGTCGTCGATGATCACGCCGTCCATGTTGGCGGCCAGGGCCAGCGCGGCTTCGCACATGCGGGCGAAGGGCTGCTCGGAACGCAGCACCTGGGGCACGTCCAGCGACAGCGTGAGTTCGCGCAAGGCCGTCTGTTCGGGGTCTTCGGCCATGGCGGCCTGGGTGTCGAAGGCCAGGCCCAGGATGGGCGCGTGGCCCTGCTGGCTGGCCGGCAGCACCATGCGGCCGGGAATGGAGCCGGCGACAAAACCCAGGCGTGCCGCGCTTTGCTGCACATAGCCGGGGCTCCAGGCGGTGTTGACGGCGCGCAGCGTGAAACTCAGCTGCGCGTCGTGGGCACTGGCGAACTGGTCGAGTTCGCGGGCGCGGGCGACCTCGTCCAGCATCTCGGGAAACTCGGGCTCACCGCCCACGGCGTCGGCAAAGGCCTGGGCCTTCATGACGAACTCGGAGTATTCGATCTGGTTCAGCGCGCCGGTGCGGTTGGCCAGTTGCACACCGCACTGGAAGGCGCTGTAGCGATGGCCGGCCGTGGGGAATTCCCATTCGCCAGTGATCACGCTGAGGCCTTCGACGCCGAAAGGCTTGCTGCCGGCGCGGCGCGTGCTGGGCATGGCAGCCAGCGCGGCTTCGCCCGAGACCACGCCCTCGAGGGCAACGGCCGCCATGGCGTCGATCAGGATGTCCAGCCCGGGCTTGCGCTCGGGCGTGGTGAGCCGGGTCAGCGAATTGAGGGAGGCCAGGCCCGAATCGGCGTCGAAGCTGGGCTCCAGGCGCTCCGGCTCGCCGCCTTCATCACCCTCGGTTTGTGGATGGGTTGCCGTAGCCGGTTCAGGCATAGGCACGGCCTCCGGCGTAGCACGCTTGGGCAGGTTGCGGCGCGACGACCAGGCGCTATGCGCCACGACGCCGGCCAGCACCAGCCCGCCCACCACTGCCAGACTGATCTGCAAAGTGCTCATTTTGGGATCAGGCTGCTTCTGCGAAACCGATGGCGGCTTCCATGTCCACCGCCACGATGCGCGAAACGCCCTGCTCCTGCATGGTCACGCCGATCAGCTGCTCGGCCATTTCCATGGCGATCTTGTTGTGGCTGATGAACAGGAACTGGGTTTCCTTGCTCATGGAGCGCACCAGCTTGGCGTAACGCTCGGTGTTGGCGTCGTCCAGCGGCGCGTCGACCTCGTCCAGCAGGCAGAAAGGCGCGGGGTTGAGCTGGAAGATGGCAAACACCAGCGCGATGGCCGTGAGCGCTTTTTCGCCGCCGGACAGCAGGTGGATGGTCTGATTCTTCTTGCCGGGCGGCTGGGCGATCACCTGCACGCCGGCGTCGAGAATTTCCTCGCCCGTCATCATGAGCTTGGCGTTGCCGCCGCCGAAGAGCTCGGGGAACATGCGGCCGAAATGGCCGTTCACCGTCTCGAAAGTGCTCGAGAGCAGGTCGCGCGTTTCGATGTCGATCTTCTTGATCGCATCTTCCAGCGTGGTCATGGCCTCGTTCAGGTCGGCGGACTGCGCGTCGAGGAATTGCTTGCGTTCGCGCGCGGTGCTCAACTCGTCCAGCGCGGCCAGGTTGACGGCGCCCAGCGACTGGATTTCGCGGTTGATGCGGTCGATCTCGCCCTGCAGGCCCGTGAGGCGCACATTGCCGGACTGGATGGACTGCTCCACCGCGGCAAGGTCGGCCTGGGCGTCGGCCAGCAGCTGCGCGTACTGCTCAAAGCCCAGGCGCGCGGCCTGCTCCTTGAGCTGGAACTCGGTGATGCGCTGGCGCAGCGGGTCGAGCTCGCGCTCCAGCTGCAGGCGGCGCTCGTCGCTGGCGCGCAGCTTGCTGGTCAGGTCGTCGTACTGGCTGCGCTTGGCGCCCAGGTCGGCCTCGCGCTCGAGCTTCACGCTCAGGGCGCTTTGCAGGCCGGCCTGCGCGGCGGCGTCGGTCAGGCGCGTGAGCTCTTCGCGGGCCTGCGCCTCTTCGCTGGCGATGGAGGCAGCCTGCTGGGCGGCGATGTCTATGGAGCGGGTCAGCTCTTCGCGGCGCGAGGCCAGGCTGCGCAATGCAAAGGTGGCTTCCTGGGCCTGGCGCTCGAGTGTGCGCTGCTGCTCGCGCGACTCGCCGAGCTTGCGCTCAGTTTCGATCACGCGGTCATCAAGCTGCGCATGGCGTTCCTGGCTGTCGGCCAGTTGCATGTCGAGTTCTTCAAAACGGCCCTCGGCCGTGACCTTGCGCTCCTGCAGCTCGCCGAGCTGGGCTTCGATTTCGGCCATGTCGGCCTGGATCTGCTCGCTGCGCGCGCGGGTCTGCTCGGCCAGCTGCGTAAGGCGCAGCACTTCGACCTGCAGCTCGTGGGTGCGGCTCTGGCCTTCGGCGGTTTCGCGGCGCGCCGTGGCCAGGCGCTGGGCGGCATCGGCATAGGCGGCTTCGGCGCGCACCAGGGCGGAGCGGGCTTCCTCGCTGATCAGGGCCTGGGCCTTGAGCTGCTTGTCGAGGTTTTCGATCTCCTGGGCGCGGGCCAGCAGGCCGGCCTGTTCGGAATCCTGCGCGTAAAAACTCACGCTGTGGTGCGTCACGGCATGGCCGCTCTGCACAAAAATCACCTCGCCGGCCTGCAGCTTGTCGCGCGCGGCGAGCGCGTCGTCCAGGCTGGCGGCGGTGTAGCAGCCGTTGAGCCAGTCGCCCAGCAACGCCGATTGCCCGGCGTCGTTCAAGCGCAGCAGCTCGGTCAGCGGCTTAAGGTTGATGGCCGTGTTGACGCGTGCGGGCGCGGCGGCGCTGGGCGGCGAATAAAAGGCGAGCTTGGCCGGCGGCGTGCCCTGCCCATCGCTGCCGGCAAAGCCGCGCACCATGTCGAGCCGGGAAACTTCCAGGGCGCCCAGGCGTTCGCGCAGCGCGGCTTCCAGTGCGTTCTCCCAGCCCTGCTCGATGTGGATGCGGCTCCACAGGCCCTGCAGGCCGTCCAGGCCGTGCTTGGCCAGCCAGGGCTTGAGCTTGCCGTCGGTCTTGACCTTTTCCTGCAAGGCCTTGAGCGCTTCCATGCGCGCCGACAGGTCGGCCCGCTTGGCGGATTCGGTGTTGACGGTGTGCTGCAGCGTGCGGCGCTCTTCGTCGAGCTGCGGCACGCTGTCGGTCAGCTCGTGCAGGCGGGCCTCGGCTTCGGCCTGGGCTTCCTGCGCGGCGGCGAACTGGGTGTTCAGGTTGGCCAGCCGGGCTTCGTCGGGCGCGTTCAGCGCGTTGCGGTCGGCGGTGAGCTTTTCCAGGCGCAGGCCCAGGCTGCGCGACTGCTCTTCGATGTTGCGCTGGTCGGCGGCCAGCACCTGGATCTGCTGCTGCACCTGGCCCACGCTGGCGCGCTGCTCGTTGGCCTTGGCCTGGGCCTGGCGCAGCGCATCTTCGAGCGCGGGCAGCTGCGTCTGGTGTTCTTCGGTCTGCGCGGCCAGCAGTTCGGCCTTTTCCTCGGCCTCGATGGCTTGCGCGGCCAGGCTTTCGGTTTCGACGGCGGCGTCTTCCTTGCGGGTGGCCCACTGCGCGGTCTGTTCCTTGAGCTGGTTCAGCCGCTGCTCGACGCGCTGGCGGCCGTCGACCACAAAGCGGATCTCGGCTTCCAGCCGGCCGACTTCGGCGCTGGCTTCATAAAGCTTGCCCTGGGCCTGGTTGACCTGGTCGCCGGCCGCATAGTGGGCCTGGCGAATGGTTTCCAGGTCGGCCTCGATGTGGCGCAGGTCGGCCACGCGGCTTTCCAGGTCGTTCACGGCTTTTTCGGCATCGGCCTTGACCTTGGACTGGTCGGCCTCGCTTTCGGCGCGCTTCAAGAACCACAGCTGGTGCTGCTTGAGGCTGGCGTCGGCGTGCAGGGTGTTGTAGCGCAGGGCCACTTCTGCCTGCTTTTCGAGCCGGTCGAGGTTGGCGTTGAGTTCGCGCAGGATGTCCTCGACGCGGGTCAGGTTCTCGCGGGTGTCGGACAGGCGGTTGGCGGTCTCGCGGCGGCGTTCCTTGTACTTGGAGACGCCGGCGGCTTCCTCGAGGAAGAGGCGCAGCTCTTCGGGCTTGGACTCGATGATGCGGCTGATGGTGCCCTGGCCGATGATGGCGTAGGCGCGCGGGCCCAGGCCGGTGCCCAGGAACACGTCCTGCACGTCGCGGCGGCGCACCGGCTGGTTGTTGATGTAGTAGCTGGAGGTGCCGTCGCGCGTCAGCACGCGCTTGACGGCGATCTCGACAAACTGGCCCCACTGGCCGCCGGCGCGGTGGTCGGCGTTGTCGAACACCAGTTCCACACTGGAGCGGCTGGCCGGCTTGCGCGTGGTGGTGCCGTTGAAGATGACGTCCTGCATGGACTCGCCGCGCAGTTCGGAGGCCTTGCTCTCACCGAGCACCCAGCGCACCGCGTCCATGATGTTGGACTTGCCGCAGCCGTTGGGGCCTACCACACCCACCAATTGGCCCGGCAAGACAAAATTGGTGGGCTCCGCGAATGACTTGAAACCTGATAGCTTGATCGAATTGAGACGCACGGCTGTCCCTGTTTTTATGAGCTTGAGCGTAGCCCGAGGCTAACTCGTTGATTTTTATAGCGTTTTACGGCAAACGCTGACATATCGGGCGCCGCTTTCGGCAAGCGGCACGGTCCGTCATGTTACCCGAGCGGGACCGGGATTTTGCCGGGAAAAAGGCCCTTGACGGGGCCGGCGTGAAACACTTTGCTTCGCACCGCGCGCGCCCGGCCCGGGCGCCTTCCGTCCCGTCATGGCAGTCCGGCCCTAAACCACCCTCGCCAGCGCCGCTGCCGCGGCATGGGGTCTGGCGCTCAAGCTATCAATTTGGCAGCAACCTGACCCCCTTGGACATGCGGGTCGGGTGGCCAGTCGTTTTGGGGCCGGGCCAAGGCTGGATAATCCGGGTATGAATCCCTTGCTTTCACGCCTCCAGCCCTATCCTTTTGAGCGGCTGCGCCAGCTGCACGCCGACGTCACCCCCAATCCCGCCTTCAAAGCCATCAGCCTGGGCATAGGCGAGCCCCGCCATGCCACACCGCAGCTGATCAAGGATGCGCTGACGGCCAGCCTCAGCGGCCTGGCCAGCTACCCCGGCACCCTGGGCGAGCCCAAATTGCGCCAGGCCATGGCCGACTGGGTGGCCCGCCGCTACGACCTCAAGCTGGACCCTGCCACGCAGATCCTGCCCGTCAACGGCTCACGCGAAGCACTGTTTTCGCTCGCGCAGACCGTGCTGGACGCCGGCAAGCCCGGGGCCACCGTGGTCTGTCCCAACCCGTTCTATCAAATCTACGAGGGCGCGGCCCTGCTGGCGGGCGCCCAGACCTGGTTTGCCCCCAGCGACCCGGCACGCAACTTCGCGGTCGACTGGGCCGGTGTGCCCGAGGCGGTCTGGGCCAAGACCCAGCTGGTGTTTGTCTGCTCGCCGGGCAACCCCACGGGCGCCGTGATGTCGCTGTCCGAGTGGAAACTGCTGTTCGAGCTCAGCGACCGCCACGGTTTCGTGATCGCCTCCGACGAGTGCTACAGCGAGATCTACTTCCGCGACGAGGCGCCCCTGGGCGGCCTGCAGGCGGCGGCCGCGCTGGGCCGGCATGACTTCAAGAACCTGGTTTCGCTGACCAGCCTCTCCAAACGCAGCAACGTGCCGGGCCTGCGCAGCGGCTTTGTGGCCGGTGACGCCGCCCTGATCAAGCCCTTTTTGCTCTACCGCACCTACCACGGCAGTGCCATGAGCCCTATCGTGCAGGCGGCCAGCATCGCGGCCTGGAACGACGAGCAGCACGTAGTAGCCAACCGCACGATGTACCGCGAAAAATTCGCCCAGGTCACGCCCATGCTCTCGGCCGTGATGGACGTCGCCCTGCCCGACGCCGGCTTTTACCTGTGGGCCGGAATCCCCGCGTCTTTCAAGGGCTCGGACACCGCGTTTTCGCGCGAGCTGCTCGCTCTCTACAATGTCGTGGTGTTGCCGGGCAGTTACCTGGCGCGCGACGCGCAGGGGCACAATCCCGGCGCCGGCAGAATCCGCATGGCGCTGGTGGCAGAAACCGCAGAATGCGTGGAAGCGGCGCAGCGCATCGTTCAGTTCATCCAATCCAAAGTTCACTGAAAACAAGACCGAAACCAACATGACACAAGACAACCTGCAAAGCACCATTGACGCGGCCTGGGAAAATCGCGCGAACCTCTCGCCCCAGTCGGCTCCCAAGGAAGTGCTGGACGCCGTCGAGCACACCATCGCCCAGCTCAACAGCGGCAAGCTGCGTGTGGCCACCCGCGAAGGCGTGGGCCAGTGGACCACCCACCAGTGGATCAAGAAGGCCGTGCTGCTGAGCTTTCGCCTGAAGGACAACGAACTGATGCGCGCCGGCGACCTGGGCTTTTTCGACAAGGTGCCCACCAAGTTCGCCCACCTGAGCGAAGCCGAAATGCGCGCCACCGGCGTGCGCGTGGTGCCTCCCGCCGTGGCGCGCCGCGGCAGCTACATCGCCAAGGGCGCGATCCTGATGCCCAGCTACGTCAACATCGGCGCCTGGGTCGGCGAAGGCACCATGGTCGACACCTGGGCCACCGTGGGCAGCTGCGCGCAGGTCGGCAACAACGTCCACCTCTCCGGCGGCGTGGGCCTGGGCGGCGTGCTCGAACCCCTGCAGGCCAACCCCACCATCATTGAAGACAACTGCTTCATAGGCGCGCGCTCCGAAGTCGTCGAAGGCGTGATCGTCGAAGAAAACTCGGTCATCTCCATGGGCGTCTACATCGGCCAGAGCACGCCGATTTACGACCGCGAAGCCGACACGGTCTCCTACGGCCGCATCCCCGCGGGTTCCGTGGTGGTCTCGGGTAACCTGCCCAAGGCCGGCGGCAAGTACAGCATGTACTGCGCGGTGATCGTCAAGCGCGTGGACGCGAAAACCCGTTCCACGACGAGCCTGAACGATTTGCTCAGGGACTGAAACACGGGTCTTTGGGCTTGATGACACATATTGAATTGCATGGGAGCGGACTATGAGCACGATGGAAAGAATCCTTCGCTTGATGGCGGACAAAAAAGCGTCGGACGTTTACCTGTCGGCCCATTCGCCCGCCCTGATCAAGATCAACGGCCAGGCCATTCCCATCAATGCGCAAATCCTGCCGCCGGACGCGCCGCGAAACCTGCTGGCCGAGGTGCTGCCGCCCGAGCGCATCGAGGAGATGGAGGAAATCGGCGAGCTCAACATGGCGCTGCCCATCGCCGGCCTGGGCAATTTCCGGATCAGCGCCTTCCGCCAGCGCAGCACCTATGCCGCGGTGATCCGCTTCATCCCCACGGAAATTCCGCCGCTCGACAGCCTGAACGTGCCGCCCATCCTGGCCGACCTGATCATGGAAAAGCGCGGGCTGCTGCTGATGGTGGGCTCCACCGGCGCCGGCAAGAGCACCACGCTGGCCGCGATGATGGACCGCCGCAACGAGATCTCGCTGGGCCACATTCTCACGATCGAGGACCCGGTCGAGTTCCTGTTCACCAACAAGAAGTCGGTGGTCAACCAGCGCGAAGTCGGCAGCGACACGCAATCCCTGCAGGTGGCGCTAAAAAATGCGCTGCGCCAGGCGCCCGACGTGATCCTGATCGGTGAAATCCGCGACCGCGAAACCATGTCTGCCGCCATTGCCTATGCGCAGTCGGGCCACCTGTGCCTGGCCACCATGCACGCCAACAACAGCTACCAGGCGCTCAACCGTATCCTGAGCTTTTACCCGGTCGAGGTGCGCAGCACCATGCTGGGCGACCTGGCCGCGGCCCTCAAGGCCATCGTGTCGCAGCGCCTGCTGCGCACGCAGGACGGCGGCCGCACGCCGGCGGTGGAGGTCATGCTCAACACCAAGCTGATCGCCGAACTGATTGAAAAAGGCGACTTCTCCGGCGTCAAGGAAGCCATGGAAAAATCCATGGCCGAGGGCTCCCAGACCTTCGAGCAGGACATCGCCAAACTGATCGTGGACGGCACCGTCACGCGCAAGGAAGGCATCCTGTACGCCGACTCGCCGACCAACCTGATGTGGCGCCTCGAGAATGACTTTGCCGTCAAGGCCAAGATGCTGGAGCCCGAGGAAGATCCGGATGACGAACCGTCCTTCACCGAAATCACGCTGGACGTGAAGCACTAGAAAAAACACGACGGCGCTCGTCTCTTCGGGCCGACTCGAACGCGACTGAACGACCATGTCCCGAACCCTGCACCTCGCCGAGCAACTGATTGCCCGCCCTTCCGTCACGCCCGACGACGCCGGCTGCCAGGCCTTGCTGATTGAACGCCTGGCGCCTCTGGGCTTCCAGTGCGAAACCATTGTCAGCGGCCCCGAGAGTTTTCGCGTGACCAATCTCTGGGCCAAGCGCGCAGGCAAGGCCTCCGGCCCTGCGGCGCCGGCCAAAACCCTGGTGTTCGCCGGCCACACCGACGTCGTGCCCACCGGCCCGCTGGACCAATGGCTGAGCCATCCCTTCACACCCAGCCACCGCGACGGCATGCTCTACGGCCGCGGCGCCGCCGACATGAAAACCTCCATCGCGGCCATGGTGGTGGCGGTCGAGGAATTCCTGGCCGCCGATCCCGACCCGGCCCTGTCCGTCGCCTTCCTGGTCACCAGCGACGAGGAAGGCCCGGCGGTCGACGGTACGGTCATGGTCTGCGAGCAGCTCAAGGCGCGCGGCGAGGTACTGGACTATTGCATCGTGGGCGAACCCACCTCCGTCGCCCAGGTGGGCGACATGATCAAGAACGGGCGACGCGGCACCCTTAGCGGCAAGCTCACCGTCAAGGGTGTGCAAGGCCATATCGCCTATCCGCACCTGGCCAGAAACCCCATCCACCTGTTCGCGCCGGCGCTGGCCGAGCTGGTGGCCACCCAGTGGGACGCAGGCAATGCCTTCTTTCCCGCCACCAGCTGGCAGGTGTCCAACATCCATGGCGGCACCGGCGCATCCAACGTGATTCCGGGCGACCTGGTGGTGGATTTCAACTTCCGCTTCTGCACCGAGTCCACCCCTGAAAGCCTGCAACAGCGCGTGCAGGCCTTGCTAAGCCGGCACCAGCTCGATTACGACCTCAAATGGACGCTGGGCGGCCTGCCCTTTTTGACCACACCCGGCACGCTGGTCGACGCGGTGCGCGGTGCCATCGAGGCCGAAACCGGGCTGCAGACCGAACTCTCCACCACCGGCGGCACCAGCGACGGCCGTTTCATCGCCAAGATCTGCCCGCAGGTCATCGAGTTCGGCCCCCTCAACGCCACCATCCACAAAATCAACGAGCATGTGCCCGTGAGCTCGCTAGCCCCGCTCAAGAACATCTACAAGGGCGTGCTGGAACGGCTGGCCGCGGCATGACCCAAACCGCGACACCCCTGACGGTGCTGGCGCTGGTCGAGCAGATGGCGGCCAGGCTGGACGCAGCGGGCCTGAGTTTTGCCGATGGCTTCGGCCAGGGTACGACCAACGCCTTTGACGAGGCCGCCTGGCTGGTGCTCTGGAAGCTGGGCCTGCCGCTGGACGACCTTGATTCGGTGGAGACCCGGGCGGTGACCCCTGAAGAAGAAGCCCATGTCGCCGCGCTGCTGGACGCGCGCATCAGCACCCGAAAACCCGCTGCCTACCTCACGAACGAAGCCTGGCTGATGGGCCTGCCCTTTTACGTCGACGAGCGCGTGATCATCCCGCGCTCCCTGATCGCCGAACTGCTGGCCGACGCCAGCATAGACCCCTGGCTGGGCGAACATACGCATCGTGTGCTTGACCTGTGCACCGGCAACGGCAGCCTGGCCGTGCTGGCCGCCATCACCTATCCCGACGTCGTGGTAGAAGCCGCCGACATCAGCCTGGACGCGCTGGCGGTGGCCCGCATCAACGTGGATCGCCACCACCTGGACAGCCGCATCACGCTGCTTGAGTCCGACGGCCTGGCCGCCTGCGCGGGCGAGTACGACCTGATCTTGTGCAATCCGCCCTATGTCAACGCGGCCAGCATGGCCGCCCTGCCCCCTGAATTCCGCGCGGAACCGGGCCTGGCGCTGGCCGGCGGCGCCGACGGCATGGACTTTATTCGAGGCCTTCTTCAAAACGCAGCGCGCCATATGAGCGAAAATGCGGTCCTGGTGCTGGAAATCGGCAATGAGCGCGAGAATTTCGAGCGCGCCTTCCCGATGCTTGAACCGCTGTGGTTCGAAACCAGCTCGGGTGCCGACCAGGTCTTGCTGCTGACGCGCGAACAACTGGCTTGATGCCCAGGCTCTTTGCCTGGTGACTGGCGCGGCGCTTGCATGGCAAGCCGTGCAACACCCTCGCCGCCCGATTAATTTTCCTGAAGTTTCCAATTCAATGATTACCCTCAAAAACGTCGTGCTGCGCCGCGGCGCCAAAGTGATTCTGGACAGCGCGTCCGTCACCCTCAACCCCGGCGAAAAAATCGGCCTGGTGGGCCGCAACGGCGCGGGCAAGTCCTCGCTGTTTGCCATGCTCAACGGAACACTGCATGAGGACGGCGGCGAATTTTCCATTCCCACACAGTGGCGCATGGCGCAGGTGGCACAGGACATGCCCGAAACCGAGCAAAGTGCCACCGACTATGTGATCGAAGGCGACGTAGTGCTGATGGCCGCGCAAGCCGAGGTGACAGCCGCTGAAGAAAGCGGCGACGGCGACCGCATGGCGCACGCCTATATGGAGTTGTATGACTCTGGCGCGCATGACTCGCAGGCGCGCGCACAGGCGCTTATCCTGGGTCTGGGCTTCAAGGTCAGCGAACTGGACAACCCGGTCAACAGCTTCTCCGGCGGCTGGCGCATGCGCCTGCAGCTGGCGCGCGCGCTGATGTGCCCTTCCGATTTACTGCTGCTCGACGAACCCACCAACCATTTGGATTTGGACGCACTGGTCTGGCTGGAAGCCTGGCTCAAACGTTACCAGGGCACCATGCTGGTCATCAGCCATGATCGTGAATTCCTGGACGCCGTGACCGACGTGACGGTGCACATCGAAAGCGCCAAGCTGACCCGCTACGGCGGCAACTACAGTAAATTTGAAGACCTGCGCTCCGAGCAGATGGCGCTGCAGCAGACTGCGTTTTCCAAGCAGCAGGACAAAATCGCCCACCTGCAGAAGTTCATCGCGCGCTTCAAGGCCAAGGCCAGCAAGGCCAAGCAGGCGCAAAGCCGCGTCAAGGCGCTGGACCGCATGGAGAAAATCGCGCCGCTGCTGGCCGAAGCCGACTTCACCTTCGAGTTCAAGGAACCGGCCAACTTGCCCAACCCCATGCTGTCGATGCAGAACGCCTACTTCGGCTACCCGCCGCCCGAGGGCGCACCTGAGGGCACGCCGCCTACCGTCATTGTGCAAAACGTCAGCAAATCGGTGCTGGCCGGCCAGCGCATCGGCATCCTGGGCGCAAATGGCCAGGGCAAATCCACGCTGGTAAAAACCGTCGCCCGTGCGCTCGCTCCCATCGAAGGCGAGATGATTGAGGGCAAAGGCCTGAACATCGGCTACTTCGCCCAGCAGGAACTGGATGTGCTGCGCCCTGCCGACAACCCGCTGGAGCACATGATCCGACTGGTCAAGGAGGTCACTGCTGCCGGCAAGATGGGCAACCAGCCCACGCGCGAGCAAGACTTACGCAGCTTCCTGGGTAATTTCAATTTCGGCGGCGACATGGTCAAGCAGGCCGTGGGCAGCATGAGCGGCGGCGAAAAAGCCCGCCTGGTGCTGTGCATGATCGTCTGGCAGCGCCCCAACCTGCTGCTGCTCGACGAGCCGACCAACCACCTGGACCTCGCCACGCGCGAGGCGCTGTCCATGGCGCTCAACGAGTTTGAAGGCACGGTGATGCTGGTCAGCCATGACCGCGCCTTGCTGCGCGCCGTCTGCGACGAATTCTGGATGGTGTCGCAAGGCGGTGTCGCTCCCTTTGATGGCGACCTTGACGACTACCAGAAATACCTCCTTGACCACGCCAAACGCCAGCGCGAAGAAGCCAAGAAGGCCGGCGGCGCGGCCCCGGCCGCCAAGGCAGCCGCACCGGCCGCGGCTGTGGAAGAAAAGAAGCCCGTGCCGCGCGAGACGCCCGAGCAGCGCAAGCTCGACGCGCAGCGCCGCCAGCAGCAGGCCGAGGCCACCAAGCCGCTGCGCAAGGAAATCGAGAAAATCGACCTGCGCATGAAGGCCCTCAGCACCGAGCAGGCCAGCCTGCAGGCCCTGTTGGGCACCACGACCGCACCAGCGGAACTGGCCCAGGCCGGCAAGCGCCTCAAGGCCATCGAGGGCGAAATAGGCATGCTGGAAGAACGGTGGCTGGAGCTGACCGAGCAGATCGAGACCGCTGCGGTATAAAGTGAGCTGGGTGGGCCAATCCGGTCCCTCACCACCTCACTGACAGGGAGTTCGCAGCATGCTATCCATACTCGGAACCATTGTTGTCGGTTTGATCGTCGGCCTGATTGCCCGTGCCCTCAAGCCGGGCAACGACAGCATGGGCTTCATCATGACTGTTCTGCTGGGCGTCGCCGGTGCCTTCGCGGCCAAGTACGCGGGCATCGCCACCGGTTTTTACAAGGAAGGCGATGCCGTGGGCTGGATTGCCTCCGTCGTTGGCGCCATCGTCCTCCTGCTGATCTACGGCCTGCTCACCAAAAAGCGCGGCTAGCCGCCGCACTGCACGCCATGCCCACCGCCCTGCAAATGGCGTCCGGCGACGCAGCCCTCGCGGCCGCCGTCAAACGCAGCCGCAAGCTGCTCAACCGGCGTGCCATGGTCGCGGCCGCGGCCAGCGCCATGCCCGTCCCCGGCCTCGACTGGATGGTGGACGCGGCCATGCTGTCCAGGCTCATTCCCGAGATCAACAAGGAATTCGGCCTCACGCCGCAGCAGCTCGACCAGTTGGAGCCCAACAAACGCGACCAGGTGCAAAAAGCCGTGACCCTGGTGGGTTCGGTGCTGATCGGCAAATTCATCAGCCGCGACCTGGTCATCAAGGCCGCCACCAAGATAGGCGTGCGCCTGACGGCCAAGCAGGCCGCCAAGTACGTGCCACTGGCAGGCCAGGCCGTCGCGGCCGCCGTCGGTTACGCGGCCATCCGCTACTTCGGCGAAGAGCACATGAAGGACTGCATACGGGTGGCAAGGCAGGCGCAGCTGGATATGCCGGCGCTGGGGTATTCGGCCTGATGGATGGCTCTGCGATTTTCCCACGCCCCAAAAACAAAAGGACTTGGCCTTTCGGCCAAGTCCTTTAAAGGGCTGGTGGGTTCTGACAGATTCGAACTGTCGACCTACGGATTAAGAGTCCGCTGCTCTACCAACTGAGCTAAGAACCCGGAAATTCTGGTGGGACCAGCGGGGGTCGAACCCACGACAAACGGATTAAAAGTCCGCTGCTCTACCAACTGAGCTATGGTCCCAAGAAGGTATCTCGCGATACATCCCGGTTTTTACTGCTTCGAGGGCAGCAAAGCCTTGAATTATAGCGTGGTTTTTCAGCGCCCCGCAAAAACTCAGGCGGCAATTTTGTCGAGTGCCCAGCCTGCCGCGCACAGGCCGAAGGTGGACGTTACGCTCACGACCGACCCATAACCGTGGCAGTTCAGGCTGCCGTCGCTTTGGGCCGCGGCGGCGGGCTGCAGCACGGCCTCGCGGCTGAACACACAGGCCACGCCGATCTTGCCCTTGCGTGCTGCGCCGTGTTCCTTGCGCAAGCGGTAGCGAAGCTGCGCCAGCAAGGGGTCGTGCGTGACCAGGGACAGGTCGTCGATGTCGACGCGGTGCGCCAGCCGCTTGCCGCCCGCCGCGCCCACGCTGACCAGGTTTACTTTGTTGGCAATCGCCCAGGCTGCCATGGCGGTTTTGGCTTTCACCTGGTCACAGGCGTCGATCACGGCCAGCTGCTTGCGGTCAAAGCCGCCTTCCAGGCCCAGGATGCCGGGCCAGTTGGCGGCATCGACAAACTCTTCAATGCCGTCCACGCGGCAGCCCGGATGGATTTGCGCGATGCGCTCGCGCATGGCCTGCACCTTGGCCTGGCCCAGGGTGCTGTCCAGCGCGTGGACCTGGCGGTTGATGTTGGATTCAGCGATGTGGTCGAGGTCTATCAAGGTCAGCCGGGCCACGCCACTGCGCGCCGCGGCTTCGGCCGCCCAGGAGCCTACGCCGCCCAGGCCAACGACCGCGATGTGCGCCTCGCGTATACGCTGGGCGCCCGCCGCGCCGTAGAGGCGCGCCAGGCCGCCGAAACGGCGTTCCAGGTCGGCGGGGAGGTCTTCAAGGATAGAGGTCATGGACTGTGAACGGATGCGCGCCTCAGGCCGAGCGCTCAAGCCGCCAGATCTGGTATTTCAATCCCGCCACGCAGCCCGCGAGGATGGCCGCGAGCGCCACAAAGCTGGTGAGGCTCAGGGTCGAGATGCCGGACAGGCCCTGCCCCACGGTGCAGCCCATGGCGCAGACGCCGCCCACGCCCATCAGCGTGGCGCCCACCAGGTGGTTGGCGGTGTCTTCAGCGTCACGAAAACCTTCCCAGCGGAAATTGCGCGACAGCAAGGCGTAGACGGCCGAGCCGGCCACCACACCGAACACCGACACGATGCCCAGCGTGAGCACCTTGCTCTTGTCGCTGAAGAACATCAGCCAGTCCACCGTGTAAGCCACGGGCGAGACAAAACTCAGCGCCTCTGCCCGGCCCGAGTTGGTGGCGAGGAAGGCTTCCTGTAGCGTCTCCGGATGTTCGGCCACATGACCGAGATGCCCGCTGACCCACCACATGGCCGCAATGACGCCGCCTATGCCCAGGCCGGCCAGCAGGTTGTCGAAGCGGCGGAACTCCTCCCCGAACAGCGCCCAGACGATCAGGCCCAGACCGATAAGGATGGCCAGGCCGATGCCGGCGGCGGCCGGCGTGATGCCGATGGCACCGGCCACCCAGTTGGGCAGGCTCGCGTTGGCGGTGAAATCCAGCGCCACCTTGTCGACGGTGGCCACGCGGACCACGGCGGTGATGCCCTTGAGCGTGGCGAAGGCGGCGATGCCCATCACGGCAAACACCACGACCGACTTGAGGCTGCCGCCGCCTATGCGCACCAGCGTCTTGCTGCCGCAGCCCGAGGCCAATACCATGCCGAAGCCGAACAGCGCGCCGCCCACCAGGGCCGAGAGCCAGATAAAACGGTTGGAGGCATACAGCGTCTTGGCGGGATCAATGACGCCGGCCGCGGCCATGGTGAAGAAGCCCAGCATGGCCACGCCTATGGCCATGCCCCACATGCGCATGCGGGTCCAGTCGCCCATGTTCACGATGTCGCTGACGGCGCCCATGGTGCAAAAGTGCGTGCGCTGGGCAATCGCGCCAAAAACCATGGCCAGAATAAAACCGGCCCAGAGAACCTGGGCCGTGAGACTGTTGAGTGCGGAGATGTCCATCGCCCGATTTTAGGGGCGAATGCTCCGGGAGAATGGCTCGATACCCCCGCAGGCCGCATAGCCTGCCCGAGGCGGCCTACTTCAGCTTGGCCAGCCGTTCCTTGGCGACCGAAGCCGCCTCGGCCTGGGGATAGGCCTTGACCAGGTCTTCCAGCGTCTTGCGGGCCGACTTGGCGTCCTTGAGTTCCACCTGGCAGTTGGCCATCGAGAGCATCGCTTCCGGCGCGCGCATATGGTCGGGCTCGGCCGTCACCAGCGAGCGGAAATTGGTCACCGCATCACGGTAATTGCGCAAGGCGTACTGCGCATTGCCCAGCCAGAACAGGGACGAAGCCCGGTAACCGGTTTGCGGATAGCGCTTCAGGAAGGCCAGGAAGCCGGTCTGCGCGCCCGCGAAGTCGCCCTTGCGAAGCGTGGCCAGCGCGGTTTCGAACTCCTGCCTTTCGGCGGGCTCGGCGACAAACTCCTTGCCGTCCACGTTGACCTTGCCGGGCTCGAACTTGCGCAGGCGCTCATCCACGCCCGTCGTCAGGTCCTTCTGGGTGCGCTGCATCTCGGCCACATTACGCGTGAGATTTTCGTTCTGCCCGCGCATGGTGGCCAGCTCGTTGCGCAAGGCCTCGATCTGGTTGGACAGGTCCAGCAGGCTGCGGCGCAACTGGGCATTGTCTTCGGTGGTCCTGCGCAACTCTTCGGCCGTGCGGGTTTGTGCCGCGTCGACCTTCTGGCGCAAATCGAGGATCGCCCGGCGAGCCTCGTCGTCTTCAAACAGGCCCGCGTGCGCATTGAACGCGAACAGGCCGGCCGCGAGGGCCGCGGCGATCCGGAACGTCTTCACGTCGGTATCCGGCTTAACGGTAGTTCAGTTCAGCGCGGCGGTTCTTCGCCATGGCTTCCTCGTCGGAGCCGGGAACCGCGGGTTTTTCCTTGCCGAAGCTCACGGCCTCGACCTGCGCATCCGACACGCCCAGCAGGCCCAGCGCGCGGCGAACGGCTTCGGCGCGGCGCTGGCCCAGGGCCAGGTTGTACTCGCGGCCGCCGCGCTCGTCGGTATGGCCTTCGATGTTCATCTTGCGGGCTTTGTTGGCGGTCAGGAACTTGGCATGGGCTTCGATCGTGCCCTGGAACTCGGGCTTGACCACATAGCTGTCGAAGTCAAAGTAGATGATCTTGGCCACATTGGCCGGGCCCTGGAGCGATGCATCGGCTCCCTGGATCTCTACGGGCGCGACGCCCCGGCCTGTGGCGCCCGACGGGTCGCCCTGCGTGGCCTGGCCGGTGCGGTCTTCGACGGGAACGTCATTGAGCTTGACGTTGGAGCCGCAAGCGGTCAGCGTGGCCGCCAGGATCAGAGAGGAGATGATGGAAAAAACGGTGCGTTTCATGGAGTACCTCTGCAAAAAATAAAAAAAATGGGCCGGGTTGACGATTGAAAAAAAGACCGCTGCCGATCAGCGCTGGAAAGGGCCCCAGTCGGGCTCGCGAATATCGCCGCTGGCGCCGGACAGCTTCGCCTTGATCTTGCCGTCCAGCGTGGTGGTCATCAGCGCTTCCCTGCCCTGCTGCTGGGTAGCGTAGACGATCAGGCGGCTGTTGGGCGCGAAGCTCGGGCTCTCGTCGGCCGTGGTTTCGGTGATTGGAGTGACCGTCCCGGTGGCAAGTTCCATGACGTGCAACTTGAAGGCGCCGCCCACCCGGGAGACATAGGCCAGCCAGCGCCCGTCGGGGCTGATCGCGGGAGAAATGTTGTAGCCCCCGGTGAAGGTGACGCGTTCGGCATTGCCGCCGCCCGGGCTCATGCGGTAGATCTGCGGCGCGCCGCCGCGATCGCTCACGAAGTAGATGTAGCGGCCATCGGGCGAGAACGCCGGTTCGGTGTCGATGCTGGAAGACTGGGTCAGCCGTTTCGGCTCGCCGCCATTGAGGCCGATCGCATAAAGCTGGGAGCCGCCGTCGCGGCTCAGCGTCGCCACGAGCTGCTTGCCGTCCGGCGACCAGGCCGGTGCGCTGTTGGAGCCGCGGAAGTTCGCCAGCAGGCGCCGCTTGCCGCTGGCCACGTCGTGCGCGTAGATCACCGGCTTGCGGGATTCAAAGGACACATAAGCCAGTTGCGAGCCGTTGGGCGACCAGGCCGGAGAAATGATGGGCTCCGGGCTGGTCAGGGCCGACTGCGCGCCCTCACCGTCGGAGTCGGCCACCCAGAGGTTGTACTTCTGGGCCGCCTTGGTCACATAAGCGATGCGCGTCGAAAAAATGCCCTTTTCGCCGGTCAGTTTTTCATAGACGAAATCGGAAATGCGGTGGGCCGACAGCCGCAGGTCGGCCGGGCCCACGGTGTAGCTCTGCCCGCCCAGGTCTTGCCCGCGCACGATGTCCCAGAGGCGCAGGCGCACATCGTAGCGGCCGTCGGCCAGCAGCGTCACGCTGCCCGTGACCATGGAATCCGCGCCCTTTTGCCGCCAGGCGCCCAGGTCAGGACGGGTGTTTTCATCGGCAGTGACGCCGGTGGTGTCGACCGGGCGGAACATGCCGCTGCGTTCGAGGTCGGCCCGCACGATGGCGCCGATTTTCTGCGGCGCCTGCGCATCGCCGCGAAACGCGGCAACGGCGATGGGCAGCTGGGTCAGGCCGACGCCGGACACCTCGACGCGAAACTGCGCGAAAGCCGGCAAGACAGGGAAAGCGCTGGCCGCCAGCAGGCTGACGAGGGTACGGCGGCGTAGAAAAGGTGCAATGCTCATAGGGGAGATTGGGATCCGTGCAGGGAGGTTATTTTGACGGTGGAAGCAAGGGCAGAGGAAGGCTCAAGTTCACGAAGCCCTCTTTCGGCCATGACCACATCGGTTTTCATGCGTTCAAGCACCCTTTTTTTGTTGATGGATTCCTGGTCGCGCGGGTTCTCGCGGTGCCAGAGGTGGAAAACTTCGGTGCCCATGAAACCGTTTTTCCGGTGGACGCCCAGGTGGTGGAGCCTGAGCACGAGGTCGGCATCTTCATGCCCCCATCCCTGGAAGGTTTCGTCAAATCCATTGACATCGGCAAAGTCCGCGCGCCAGACACCAAAGTTGCAGCTGCGTATGCCATGCCAGTGAAAGCCTTGTTTTACCCTGAATAAACGCCGCGGCCAGGGGAGCAGGTGCAATAATTTGTTGCTGTCCCCCCTGAGCCGCGCACCCAGCCAGAACCATACAGGACGACTGGGCAGGTCGATAGCGCCATTGACTACACGTTCTGTCAGACGTTCGCTGATAAGCACCCGGCTCCCGTTCAGGAAACAGCCTTTTTCGGCCAACCGCGTGTGCTGCGCCACAAAAGCCTTGTTGGGCACGCAGTCCCCGTCGAGGAACACCAGGTAGTCGCCCGTCGCCTGGCTGGCACCCAGGTTGCGAGCCCGCGCCGCCGTAAAGCCCACATCGGGATGCCAGATGTGGCGCGCCGGGCACCTGAACGCCGGGCACTGGTCGAGCAGCATCTGCACCTGCTCGGGCCGCGAGCCATCGTCGGCCACCAGCACCTCATGGCCTTCACCGCACTGCGCGGCCAGCGAACGCAGCACGGCCAGCAAGGCATCCGTGCGGTTGTAGGTCAGGACGATGAAGCTGATCTTCATGGGGCGTCCGACGCTCCCTTGGCCTCGCGCCGCAGCAGCCAGAGCTTGAGATAACGGTAATAGGTGCCTTCGGCGTTCGAGATCGCCAGCACCAGGCCCATCCTGCCGTCGAGGAAACCCAGGCGCAGGACATAGGTGCGTATGAAGGCCCACAGGCCGTGCCCTATGGCCTTGCCGACCGAGGCCGACCGGCCTTTGCCCAGCAGGCTTTGCGCGCCCGCCGTGGAATAACGGTTGGCCTTGTCCAGCACCGCCTCGAAGTTGCGGAAACTCTCATGCAGCAGCTGCGAGCGCAGCTGGCCTATCGGCCCCTGGGCCAGGATTTTTTCGTGTACCAGGTCCTCGCTGAAGCGCGCCGCGGCGCTGCGGAACAAACGGGTGACCCGGTCGGGGTACCAGCCCGAATGGCGCATGTACTGCCCGCAATAGCTCGAGAGCCGGGGAAAGCAATACACGTCGAAGGCCGGCGCCTTCAGGCAAGCCAGGATTTCCACTTGCAACTCGGGCGTCACCCGCTCGTCGGCATCGAGCGAGAGCACCCAGTCCGAAGTGGCCAGCGCCAGGGCGCGGTTCTTCTGGATGCCGAAGCCCTGCCAGTCGGGGCTGGTGCTGACCTCGGCGCCCAGGGAACGGGCGATCTCCACGGTGTCGTCGGTGCTGCCGGAATCAAGCACCACGACCTGGTCCGCGAAGCTCACGGAACGAAGGCAGGCCGCTATGTTGTGGGCCTCGTTGTGGGTGATGACGGTGACGGACAAGCTTGCCAACGGTGCCTTTTCGATGAGGTGGGAGAAGCGCCAGCGCAGGACGCCGGCACAGGATTTTGCCAGTGAAACAGGCCCTCTCCATGCGCCGACAGCATAGCAGAGCCCTCCCCACCGCCCGGCCTCCGGACGGCAAGTGGAATCGCCGATAATGCGGCATCCATCAGGCAACCCCCACGACCATTTTGCGAATCAAGACAATCAATTTCCGGCTTGCCGTCATCTGCCTGGCGGCGGCCTCCGTGGGGTTGTCAATCGCCATCATCAGCATCGCCAAGCTGTTTCTGCTCGGCTGCGTCCTGGCTGTCCCCTTGCTCGCCAGGAACCTGCCCAAAAATGGCGCCTCCCTGACAAAAACCTGGACGCCGTGGGCGGTGCTCGCGGCGCTGCTGGCCTTTGCGCTGAGCCTGGCCTGGACCGCCGCGCCGCAAGGAGAGGCATTGGGCTCGCTCGCCAAATACGGCAAGCTCCTCATCATCATCGTGATGATGGGCCTGATCCGGGAGCGCCGCGAGGCTATGTATGCCCTGGGCGCGTTTGCGTTTTCGCAAGTGCTGGTGGTCGCCAGTTCATGGCTGCTTTTTGCCCACTTGCCCGTCGCCTGGGCAAGCTCCCGCACCACCCTGAGCCACTACACGGTCTTTTCCGGCTATCTCGACCAGGGCATCATGAGCGCCGTCTTCGCCGCGGTATGCTGGCATTTGCGGAGCCTGGTGCCCGGCCGCTACGGCCCGCACGTGGCCGCCGTGGTGGCCGTGGCCTCCCTGGCCAACGTGTTCTTCGTGCTGGCCGGCCGCAGCGGCCAGGTGGTCGGCGTCGCCCTGTTGTCGCTGGCCATCATGTGGCAGCTTCCCAAAAAGTACCGCATCGCCGCGGTCGCGCTGCCCTTCCTGCTGGTGCTGGCGCTGTTTGTGAGTTCGCCGACGATGCGGGAAAGGCTGACCTTGCTCAAGACCGAAGTGCAAGCCTATTCGCCGCAGCGGGACACCAACACCTCATCGGGTGTCCGGCTGACTTTCTGGCGAACGGCCGCCCAGCTCACCGCCCAAAAGCCGCTTGCCGGCGCGGGCATCGGCAGCTGGAGCACTGAATACAACCGGATCGAACACCAGAAAAACCCGGCGCATAAAGACATAGAGCCCAACGGCAACCCGCACCAGGAGTACCTGCTGTGGGGTGTGCAGCTCGGCATTCCCGGCCTGCTGCTGATCGCCGCCTTCATGCTCTCCGTGCTGCGCGACACCTTGAAAATGGAAACGCCCTACGCCCGGGCCGCGCAGTCCGCCTTGCTGGCGCTGGCTGTCGCCTGCCTGTTCAATTCCAGCCTCTATGACGGCCTGATCGGGGACTTCTTCTGCGTCCTGATCGGCCTGCTGCTGGCATTGGGCTTGAGCAAACCCGCCGGCCCGCCCTCACCCGAACGCGCAACGTGAGCGCCTCCGCCGACACCGCTACCGCCGCCACGGCCCCGAGGCAGAGCCTGTGGCGCCGCCTCGCGCGGGTCTGGCCCTACTTCAGCGGCTCGCGCACCGGCTGGGCGCTGGCCGTGGGCGCGACCATCGTCGCTTCGGTCACCGAGCCTTTCGTGCCGGCCCTGCTCAAGCCCCTGCTGGACCGCGGCTTCCAGAAAGGCGCGCTGGACCTCTGGCTGGTGCCGGTCACGCTGATCCTGCTGTTCGCCGTGCGCGGCATCTCCGGCTTCGTGGCGCAGTACGCCCTGGCCAAGGTCACCAACGAGGGCCTGCAGTCGCTGCGCCGGGCGATGTTCGGCAAGCTGCTGAGCTCGCGCCTGTCGCTGTTCGCGGACCAGTCCTCCAGCGCCATCGCCAACACCGTGGTCTACGAGGTCTTCAACGGCTCCTCGATGATGATCAACGCGGTCATGAAGCTGGCGCGCGACGTCCTCACGCTGGCGGCGCTGGTGGCCTACCTGCTGTTCCTCAACTGGAAGCTGATGCTGATCGTCTCGCTGCTGTTCCCGGCGGTCGCGCTGGTGATCCAGCTGCTGACGCGGCGGCTGTACCGCTTGACCCGCGAAAGCCAGGTCGCCACCGACAACCTGGCCTACGTCGTCGAAGAAAACGTGCTGGCCCACCGCGACGTGCGCCTGCACGGCGCGCAGGCCGGCCAGGCGTCGCGCTTCGAGGCGCTGAGCAACACGCTGCGCCGGCTGTCCATCAAGTCCACCGTCGCCTATGCCGGCATGAGCGCCATCACCCAGGTGCTGGCCGCCATGGCCTTGTCGGCCGTGATTTCCATCGCCCTGCTCCAGGGCTCCGAAAACACCACCACGGTAGGAGGTTTCGTGGCCTTCGTGACGGCCATGCTGCTGCTGATCGCGCCCATCAAAAGCCTGTCTGACGGCGCCACGCCGATCACGCGCGGGCTGGCGGCGCTCGAACGCGGGCTGGACCTGGTCGATCTCATCGAGGACGAAAGCAGCGGCAGCGTCAACAAGGCCAGGGTGGCCGGCGACATTGAGTTTTCCGGCGTCAGCGTGGTCTACAAACCGGATGCGCCGCCGGCGCTGGACGGCATCAGCCTGGCGATACGCGCCGGTGAAACCGTGGCCCTGGTCGGCTCTTCCGGCTCCGGCAAGACCACGCTGGCCAGCCTGCTGCCGCGCTTTGTCGATTACAGCGCCGGCGCCATACGGCTGGACGGCACCGAGCTGCGGGACTGGGACCTGGCTTCGCTGCGCTCGCAGTTCGCCTTCGTGAGCCAGCACGTCGTGATGTTCAACAACAGCATGGCCTTCAACGTCGCGCTGGGCCAGTCCTTCGACAGGGACAAGGTCGTGCGCTGCCTGGCCGCCGCCAACCTGGGCCAGCTGCTCGAGGAACTGCCGCAAGGCATAGACACCGTGCTGGGCCACAACGCCATGCAGCTGTCCGGCGGCCAGCGCCAGCGGCTGGCGATTGCCCGGGCGCTGTACAAGGACGCGCCGGTGCTCATCCTCGACGAAGCCACCTCGGCCCTGGACACGGAATCGGAAAAAGCCGTGCAGGAAGCCATACAGCGGCTGGCCGCGGGCCGCACCTCGCTGATCATCGCCCATCGGCTGTCCACCATCCAGCATGCCGACCGCATCATCATGATGAACGCCGGCCGCATCGTCGAGCAGGGAAGCCACGCGGCGCTGCTCCAGAACAACGGCGCTTACGCCCACCTCTACCGCCTGGGCTTCCAGGGCGCAGCCTAGAAAGTCATTTCCCGATGCCAGTTTCCATCAGCGGCTTTACCTTTATTCGCAACGGCGTGGGCCTGGGCTTTCCGTTTGAGGCCTCCATCCGCTCCCTGCTGCCCTTGGTCGATGAATTTGTCGTGGCCGTGGGCAAGGGCGAGGACGACACGCTGGAGCGCGTGAAAGCCATCAACGACCCGAAGATCCGCATCATCGAAACCCTGTGGAACGAGCGCATGGCTGACCGCGGTTTTGTCTACGCCCAGCAAAAAATGATCGCGCAGTATTCGTGCACCGGCGACTGGGCCTTCTACCTCGAAGGCGACGAAGTCGTGCATGAGGGCGAGCTCGCCGCCATACGCGCCAGCGTCGAGCGCCACCACAACAACCCGGCCGTCGAGGCGCTGGTCTTTGACTACCTGCATTTTTACGGCTCACCCGACTGGATCTCCATCAGCCCCGGCTGGTACCGCCGCGAATGCCGGCTGATCCGCAACACCATACGCAGCTACGCGCCCGACGGCCAGTACTGGCTGGTCACCACCCAGCACAAGCGCGGCCGCAATCCCCAGGCCGCGCTGGCCAACGCGCACATCTACCACTACGGCTGGATACGCCGCAACGAGGAAATGCAGAAGAAGCTGGACCAGGTCAGCAAGTACTGGGGCGAAGCCCAGGCCGCGCAGATCACCTACAGCCAGTTCGACCGCCGCGCCCTCGCCCCCTTCACCGGCACGCACCCCGAGGCGGTGCGGCAATGGCTGGCCACCGAGGCCGAGCCGGTCCTGAACCTAGACCCGGCCTACAAGCCCACGCCCAAGGAAAACAAATACCACTTCATGCGGCAGGTGGAGACATTGACCGGGCTGGACTTCAGCCGCAAGCACTTCAAGCTGGTGGCCTGAAGCCGGGCACGGTTCAGAGCGGCGCGTCCTTCGCCGCGACGGCTGAAAAATACAGCGCTTCCTGCTGCAGTGCGATTTCACGCCACTGGTAGTGCGCCGCAAACGCCGCCGCACCCTCTGACAGCGTTTCCCGCAGCGCTGGTTGGCCCAGCAAATCCCCCAAGACCCGCGCCAGCTCGCCCGCATCCCGGGGATCATCCAGCAGCAGCGCATTGGCACCCTGCGCCAGCAGCCCGGCAATGCCGCAGTACTTCGGCCCGCTGACCACCACCGGCAGGCCGTGGGCCATGGCCTCCAGCACCACCATCGCAAAGGTGTCCTCGAAGGTGGGATGCACCAGGATGTCGGCGGCTTCATAGGCCGGGCTCACGTCCTTGAGCGCACCCAGGAAAAACACCCTGTCGCCCAGTTTGAGCGCACCGGCCAGCGCCCGGAACTCGGCAATGTGGGCCGGGTTGCCCACCACGGCCAGCACCACGTCATCCGGCAACTGGGTCGTGGCTTGCAGCAAGGCCTGCAGGCCCTTCTTGCGGTAATCATTGCCGACAAATAACAAACAAGTGCCTTGCGCCGGCAAACCCAGCCCGGCCCTTGCCTCGCGCTTGCGGTCGCTGTTCACCGGCAAGCTGGGCATGTTGATGCCTGGCGTGATGACGGAAATCGCGTCGCGGCAGCCCGGGTAGGCAGCCTCCATGATGGGTCGCAGGCTTTCCGAGGTCACCACCACCTGTCGGCCCGGGCTGGCGGCATAGCGTGCGCGCTCCAGGCCCAGGTAGGCCAGCAGGCGCGGGCTGGTCACGACCTTGATCCAGCGCAGGGCACGCCGCAAGCCTTGGCGTCCCTGGAACAGGCTGTGCTTGACCGGCAGCACGTGCACCGTCTGCACCTCGCCGTGCCAGGTGTTCTCATGCGAATGCACCACGTCAAAGCCGCGGCGTGTCGCCCACCAGGTGGCCGTGGCGAACCACAGCTGGTTGATCCAGCGCGGCTTGCGCAGCGGGGCCGAAACCTTGTGATAAATCACGCCCGGCCATTGGTGGTCGATCTGCTGCGCGAACACATGCACCTCGTGCCGGGCCGCGAGCTGCTCGACCAGGGCTATGGAATAACGCTCAGCGCCGCCACCGGTCGGAGAGAAAGTCCGGTTGAAAACGGCGATGCGGAGTGTCCGGGGCCCAGCGGCTAAAGGCGTGGGCTGGCTCATTTTTTCCGGCGGTCTTCGTAAGCGGTGGCAACCTTGAGCCAGAACACCGGCAAGGTGGTCGAGCGCAGCACCGGCACCCGCGGCAGCTGCAGCAGGTCCATGCCCTCATGGCAGCGGCTGCGCTGGGTGGTGGTGGCGGTGGCAAAACCCAGCGTCCTCGCCATCTCGACATGCCGGGACTCGAAATGGCCGTAGGGATAGCAGAAATGCCCGACCGGCCCGCCCGTGACGGACTCCAGCCCGGTTTTGCCCCGCACCATTTCCTCGACGCAGCCCGACTCGTCGGTTTCCATCAGGTTGGCGTGGCTGTGGGTGTGCGAGCCTATCTCCTGCCCACCCGCCACCCATTGGCGGATCTCGCCCTCGTCCATCAGCGGCGTCTGCGGGATGCCGATGCCCTCGTCCCAGATGTTGGTCTTCCCGAGCAAGCCGCTGACCGCATAGCAGGTCGACGAGAAACCCTGTTTCACCAGCACAGGCAGGGCATGGCTCAGGTTGTTGCGGTAGCCGTCGTCAAAGGTGATGCCCACGACCTTGCCGCTCAACTCGCCGCGCAAGTAAGGCATCAGGCCGCTCATCGAGAGGCCGGTGTAGCCCAGGCGCTTGAGCCAGGCCATTTGCCGCGCGAAAGCCGCGGGCGACACGTAGAGCCCGCGAAACGGGCTGCTGCCCTTGGGCGGAGCCTCGGCGATCTGGTGGTAGACCAGGATGGGGATGGGTTGGCGGTTCAGGGTCGGCATGGACGGAAAGGGTTCACAGCAGCACGATGTCGTATTGCTCCTGCGCCATCGCGGCTTCGGCCTGCAGGGAAATCGGCTTGCGGATGAAATCGCTGAGGCTGGCCAGGTGCTGGCTTTCCTCGTCGAGAAAGAGTTCTATCACCTTGGGTGAGGCCACCACGCGGAATTCGCGCGGGTTGAACTGGCGCGCCTCGCGCAGAATCTCGCGCAGGATGTCGTAGGTCACGCTGCGCGCGGTCTTGACCACGCCCTTGCCCATGCAGGCACTGCAGGGTTCGCAGAGCTGGTGGGCCAGCGATTCGCGCGTGCGCTTGCGTGTCATCTCCAGCAGGCCCAGCGCGGAAAAGCCGTTGACCGTGGTCTTGATGCGGTCGCGCGCGAGCTGCTTCTGGAATTCGGCCAGCACCGCGTCGCGGTGGTTTTCCCGGATCATGTCGATGAAGTCGACGATCACGATGCCGCCCAGGTTGCGCAGGCGCAGCTGGCGCGCGATGGCCTGCGAGGCCTCCAGATTGGTCTTGAAGATGGTGTCGTCGAAATTGCGCGCGCCGACAAAACCGCCAGTGTTGACGTCCACCGTGGTCAACGCCTCGGTCTGGTCGATGATCAGGTAGCCGCCCGACTTCAAGTCCACGCGCCGGCCCAGGGCCTTGGCGATCTCCTCGTCGATGTTGAAGAGGTCGAAGATGGGCCGCTCGCCGCCGTAGTGCTGCAGCTTCTGCACGGTGGCCGGCATGAACTCCATGGCGAAAGTCTTGAGCTTTTCGAACTGCTCGCGCGAATCTATGCGTATGGTCTGCGTGTCCTCCACCACCAGGTCGCGCAGCACGCGCTGCAGCAGGTTCAGGTCCTGGTGCAGCACCGAGGCCGGCGGCAGGCGCAGCGAGGCGTCCTTGATGCGCGCCCAGGTCTTGCGCAGGTAGGTGATGTCCTCGGCCAGCTCGGCATCCGTCGCGTCCTCGCCGTTGGTGCGCAGGATGAAACCGCCGCCCATGTCGCCGGCCAGGGCCTGCACGCGCTGGCGCAGCTCCTCGCGTTGCCGGGGCGGTATTTTCTGCGAGACGCCGATGTGGTTGTCCTGCGGCAGGAAGACCAGCAGGCGGCCGGCGATGCTGATCTGCGCCGTCAGGCGCGCGCCCTTGGTGCCTATGGGGTCCTTGAGGACCTGCACCATCACCGCCTGGCCTTCGAACAGCTGTTTTTCGATCGGCTGCAGCGAGGCCATGGCCGGCGCCGTGAGGCCGCCGGCTGCGGCCTGGGCATCGCTGTCGGCATGGCGGCTGCTGATGCTGCTCATCAAATCGGCCACGTGCAGGAAGGCCGCGCGGTCCAGGCCGATGTCGATAAAAGCCGACTGCATGCCGGGCAGCACCCGGGCCACTTTGCCCAGGTAGACATTGCCGACCAGGCCGCGTTCCAGCGTACGTTCGACGTGAAGCTCCTGCACCGCGCCGTGCTCGACCACCGCCACCCGGGTTTCCTGCGGCGACCAGTTGATCAGGATGTCTTGTTGCATGGGGGTCCTGAAAAAGTGTGGGATTCGAAGGCTAGAGGCGAATGCCGGCGGCTTTCAGCAAAAGCGCCGTTTCCCTCAGCGGGAGCCCCATGATGCCACTGTAGCTGCCGTCTATCCGGCTGATGTGCATGGCCACCCTGCCCTGCACCGCATAAGCGCCGGCCTTGCCCATGGGCTCGCCGCTGGCGACGTAGCTGCGGATCTCGGCCGGCGTCAGTTCGTCAAAACTCACGCGCGAATTGCTGAGCGCCTCAAAACGGCGGCGCCAGGCCTGCACCGCCACGGCCGTCAATACCCGGTGCGTACCGCCCGACAACTCGCGCAGCATGCGGGCAGCGTCTTTCGCGTCGTCCGGCTTGCCGTAAATCACGCGTCCCATGGCCACCGTGGTGTCCGAGCAGAGTATGGGCGCCGGCGGCAGCTTGCGCCGCTTCAGGCGGGCAACCGCCGCGTCAAGCTTGAGGCCCGTGACGCGCTGGACGTAGGTGGCGGGGGCCTCGTTCCTGAGCACTGCTTCCAGCGACTCGGCGTCTTCTTCAGCGTCCGGCAGCAGCAGTTCGTGGCGTACGCCGAGCTGCTCCAGCAGCTGCCGCCGCCTGGGGCTTTGCGAGGCCAGGTAGATAAAGTCAGCCATGGACGGACTATTCGCGATGGTAAGGATGGTTAATCGTGATGCTCCAGGCGCGGTAGAGCTGTTCAATGAGCAGCACACGCACCATGGCATGCGGCAAGGTCAGGTCCGAGAGGCGCAGGCGCTCGTGCGCGGCCTGCTTGAAGCCGGCGTCCAGCCCGTCGGGCCCGCCTATCACGATGGCCACGTCGTCGCCGGACAGCTGCCAGGCTTTAAGCCTTTCGGCCAAGGCCACGGTGGTCACGGCCGTGCCGCGTTCATCGAGCGCCACGACACGGGTGCCGCGCGCGATGCTGGCTTCTATGCGCCCGCGCTCGGCGGACAGCAGGTTTTCCAGGGTCTTGGAGGCGCGCGGCTCGGTCTTGACGGCCTTGAGCTCGACCTTGAGTTCGGGCGGAAAGCGTTTGGCGTAGTCGTCGTAGGCCGTCTGCGCCCAGTCGGGCACCTTCTGGCCGACGGCTACGATCGTCAGCCTCATTTGCTCCGGGAAGCGGTTTTCCTGGGGGCGGGTTTCTTCGCCGTGGTCTTGGCGGCGGCCACGGCCGTTTTCCGGGCGACAACCTTTTTGGGTGCCGGCACCTTGACGATGGGCGTCTTCACGGCGGGCTTGGCCGGCTTGGCTCCGGCGCGCGCCGGCTTGGCGGCGGGTTCGGCCGCTGTCGCGGTCGCGTTGCGTTTGGCGGTCCAGTCGTTGGTCTTGCCGACGCGGCCCACATAGCTGGAGTCAGGGGCCTTGGCGGGCGCCTTGGCTGGTGCTTTTGCCGCCGATTTGGCAGCCGTCTTTGCGCCTGGTTTGGCGGCGGTTTTAGCGCCGGCGCGGGCTGCCTTGGGCTTGGCCGCGGGTTCGGCGTCGGGTTTGGAGGCCTTCACCAGCGGCGCGGGCGCACCGAGTTTCTGCTTGATGGGCTTGTCGCCCCAGAGCTCTTCGAGGTGGTAGTACTGGCGAATGGTCGGCTGCATGATGTGTGCCACCGCGGCGCCGCAGTCAACGATGATCCATTCCCCGTTGTCTTCGCCCTCGATGCGCGGCTTGGCGAAGCCGGCGTCGCGCACCGCATCCCGCACGCTGGCGGCCAGCGCCTTGGTCTGGCGGTTGGAGCTGCCCGAGGCGATGATCACGCGCTCAAACAGCGAGGTGATGTGTTCGGTGTCGAAAACCTGGATGTCCTGCGCCTTGACGTCCTCCAGGCCATCAATGATGGCGCGCTGCAATTTCTGCACATCCTTTTTATCGGCGGCGGCGGAGGTTTTGGCGGTGGTGGAGGTCATGCAGTGTTGTGCTTCGATAAGGTAGGGAATTAATGGGAACGGTATAGCTGGTGCAGTGAAATATAACGCGCAACGGCTTCAGGGACCAACCGGGTAATTTCCCCCGCCGTGGCCGCGCCGGAAGCCGTTAACTGGCGTATCTGGGTGGCGCTCACGGGCATCAGGGGTAGATCGAGCAGGGTAAAACGGCTGCTGCGGCTTTCATAGGCCTCAAACTGAGGCTCGGCCGGCATGGATTGTGCGCGGCCAGCTATACAAATTATAGCAAGGTCAAGGATGTCCTGCCATCGGTGCCATTGCCGGAAGGCGGCGAACTGGTCGGCGCCTATAAACAGGTAGAGATGGGCGCCCGGATTCTCGGCCTGCAGGGCCAGGAGTGTGTCTATCGTGAAGGTCGGCCCGGGGCGCTGCACCTCGCGCTCGTCCACCCGCACATGGGGAATGGGCTCGAACGCCAGCCTGGCCATGGCCAGCCGGTGGGCCGGCGCGCTCAGGGCCTGCGACTTGTGCCAGGCGTGGCCCGTGGGCACCACATACAGCGTGTCCAGGCCAAACTGCGTGACCGCCGCCCCGGCCAGGGCCACGTGGGCGTTGTGCGGCGGGTCGAAAGCGCCGCCAAAGACGCCGATGCGTTTGCCCGCGGGAGGCGGCTTTGCGTTCAAACCCAGTCCCGCCGCGGCAAAAACGCCGTGTACAGGCGCTCTTCAGGGCTGCCGGGCTCGACGCCCCGCTGGTAGGACCAGCTCGCCAGCGGCGGCATGGACATCAGGATGGACTCGGTGCGCCCACCCGACTGCAGGCCGAAATGCGTGCCGCGGTCCCAGACCAGGTTGAATTCCACGTAGCGCCCGCGGCGGTAGAGCTGGAATTCGCGCTCGCGCTCCCCGTAAGGCGTGTCCTTGCGCCGCTCCACGATGGGCAGGTAGGCCTGCAAGAAGGAGTCCGCCACGCCCTGCATCATGGCAAAGCTGCGCTCGGGGCCCAGTTCCTGGAAATCGTCGAAAAACACGCCGCCTATGCCGCGCTGCTCCTGCCGGTGCTTGAGGTAGAAGTACTCGTCGCACCACTGCTTGAAGCGCGGGTATTTGTCCTCGCCGAAGGGCGCCAGCGCGTCCTTGCAGGCCTGGTGGAAATGCACAGCGTCTTCCTCGAAGCCGTAGTACGGCGTCAGGTCCATGCCGCCGCCGAACCAGCAGACCGGCGCATCCGGGCTGGCGGCCGGCGCCGCGGCCAGCATGCGCACGTTCATGTGCACCGTCGGCACATAGGGATTGCGCGGGTGGAACACCAGCGAAACGCCCAGCGCCTCAAACGGTGCGCCGGCCAGTTCGGGCCGGTGCTGCGTCGCCGAGGGCGGCAATTTGGGCCCGCGCACATGCGAAAAGCCGCAGCCGGCGCGCTCGAACACCTTGCCCTGCTCCAGGATCATGGTCAGCCCGTTGCCCTGCAGCGCCTCGCCCGGCTCTTTCTGCCAGCGGTCAGCCACAAAAGGGCTGCCGTCGATTGCAGAGATGGCCAGGGTGATGCGCTGCTGCAGCGCCAGCAAAAAGTCTCGAACGCCTGAAATATCGGTAGTCATGCTGAGGTGTTCCCCAAGAAACGGGCGCCGGGCAGCGGCACCCGTCCGGTGATCAGGGCTTGAGCGCGCGCCAGCCGATGTCCTTGCGATACTGCGCGCCGTCAAAGCCTATGCCTTGCGCCACTTCATAAGCGCGCTGCTGCGCGGCTTTCACCGTGCTGCCCAGCGCCGTCACGCAGAGCACGCGGCCGCCCGAGGTCAGCGTCGCGTCGCCTTCCTTGCGCGTGCCGGCGTGGAACACCATGGCGTCCTCGGGCGCGTCGCCGGGTTTGACCAGGCCGTGGATCGCGTCGCCCTTGCGCGGGTTCAGCGGGTAGCCGTGAGCGGCCATCACCACACCCAGCGCGGGCCGGCGGTCCCAATCGAGCTCGATCTGGTCCAGCGCGCCCGAGGTGGCCGCCATCATCACGTCATAGAGGTCGGTCTTGAGCCGCATCATGATGGGCTGGGTTTCCGGGTCGCCCATGCGGCAGTTGAATTCGAGCGTCTTGGGCTTGCCTTCGGCGTCGATCATCAGGCCGGCATACAGGAAACCCGTGAAGGGAATGCCGTCTTTTTCCATGCCCTTGATGGTCGGCAGGATGATCTCGCGCATGGCGCGGCCGTGCACCTCGGGCGTGACCACCGGTGCCGGCGAATACGCGCCCATGCCGCCGGTGTTCGGGCCCTCGTCGCCGTCCAGCAGGCGCTTGTGGTCCTGGCTGGTGGCCATGGCCGCCACGTTCTTGCCGTCGCACATCACGATGAAGCTGGCTTCCTCGCCCTGCAGGAACTCCTCGATGACGACGCGCGCGCCGCCCTCGTTGTGCGTCACGCCCAGCGGGTTGAAGTCCGGGTTGGGCGCAAGCATGAACTCGATGGCCTCGTGCGCCTCGTGCAGCGTCATCGCCACCACCACGCCCTTGCCGGCCGCCAGGCCGTCGGCCTTGACGACGATGGGCGCGCCTTTTTCGTCCACGTAGGCGTGGGCCGCGGCCGCATCGGTAAAGGTTTCGTATTCGGCCGTGGGAATGCCGTGGCGCTTCATGAAGGCCTTGGAAAAGGCCTTGGAGCTTTCCAGCTGCGCGGCAGCCTTGGTCGGACCGAAAACCCGCAGGCCGTGCGCGCGGAATTCATCGACGATGCCGGCGGCCAGCGGCTGCTCGGGGCCGACCACGGTCAGCGCGATCTTTTCGGCCAGCGCCCATTCGCGCAGCGCCTTCACGTCGGTGATCGCGATGTTTTCCAGCCGCGAATCGAGCGCCGTGCCGCCGTTGCCGGGCGCGACGTAGACCGCCTGGACTTTCGGGGACTGGGCCAGTTTCCAGGCCAGCGCGTGCTCACGGCCGCCGCCACCAATAACAAGAACTTTCACGGGAGGTTCAATCTAAAAAACAGCAAATAGCTGAGGTACACAACAAGAACAAATACGATGCCGAAAATAACCTTGGCGGCCACCCTGGCGCGGCGCTGAATGTCCAGTGCCTGGTCGTTGACTTTGCCGGCCTTCACGATGTTGGCCCGGGTTTCGTCGACCAGCGACTTCTGCACTTCCAGGGATTCCTTCTGCAGCGCGATCGCCTCGCCGCGCAGGCGGTTGCCCTCCTGCAGCAGGGTTTCAATGCGGGCCAGCCGTTCGGAATCGTCCATCATCTCACCTCGGGGCTTCAGTTTTCGAGGGCCGCATTGTGGAACACGTCCTGGGTGTCGTCCAGGTCTTCCAGCACGTCCAGCAGCTTTTGCATCTTGCGGGCGTCCTCGCCGGCGAGCTCGATCGTGTTGTCGGCGCGCATGGTGACTTCGGCGATTTCGGGCTTGAGCCCGGCGGCCTCCAGCGCGTTGCGCACGGCCTCGAAGCCGGTGTAGGGTGTGAGCACCTCGATGGCGCCGTCCTCATGCGTGATCACGTCGTCGGCGCCGGACTCCAGCGCCACTTCCATGACCTTGTCCTCGCTGGTGCCGGGTGCAAAAATCAGCTGGCCGCAGTGCTTGAACTGGAAGGCCACCGAGCCCTCGGTGCCCATATTGCCGCCATTCTTGGAAAAGGCGTGGCGGATCTCGGCCACGGTGCGCACCTTGTTGTCGGTCATGCAGTCGACGATGATGGCCGCGCCGCCTATGCCGTAGCCCTCGTAGCGCACCTCTTCGTACTGCACGCCTTCCAGGCTGCCGGTGGCCTTGGCGATGCCGTATTTGACGTTTTCACTGGGCATGTTGGCCGCTTTGGCCTTGTCCACCGCCAGGCGCAGCCGCGGATTGATGCCCAGGTCGCCGCCGCCCATGCGGGCCGCGACCATGATCTCGCGCATCACGCGCGTCCAGATTCGCTGGCGTTTTTCGTCCTGGCGGCCCTTGCGGTGTTGAATATTCGCCCATTTACTATGACCAGCCACGACGGAAACCCTTTATTCAATGCTTTTCGGTGATTAATTGATTTAATCTACAAACCGCATTTTACTTTTTCACCCACTCCACACCGCCATGGCCGAAACCACCGCCCTCCCCCTGCTCATCGCCCGCAACGCCGACACCCAGTGCGAACTGCTGCCCGGCCTGGCGAACCGCCATGGCCTGATCACCGGCGCCACCGGCACCGGCAAGACCGTCACGCTGCAGACCCTGGCCGAAAACTTCTCGAAAATCGGCGTGCCCGTCTTCATGGCCGACGTCAAGGGCGACCTGACCGGCATCAGCCAGGCCGGCACCATAGGCGCCAAGATGGCCGGCGTGCTCAAGGAGCGCGGCATAGAGATTCCCGAATCGCTGGCCTGCCCGGCCACGCTGTGGGACGTCTTCGGCGAGCAGGGCCACCCGGTGCGCGCCACCGTCTCCGACATGGGGCCGCTGCTGCTGGGCCGCATGCTCAACCTGAACGAGACCCAGGCCGGCGTGCTCAACCTGGTGTTCAAGATCGCCGACGACAACGGCATGCTGCTGCTGGACCTCAAAGACCTGCGGGCCATGCTGCAGTACGTGGGCGACAACGCCAGCGAGTTCACCACCCAGTACGGCAACGTCAGCGCCGCCAGCGTGGGCGCCATCCAGCGCGGCCTGCTGCAGGTCGAAAGCCAGGGCGGCGACAAGTTCTTCGGCGAGCCCATGCTCAACATCAGCGACTTCATGCAAACCGTTGACGGCAAGGGCGTCATCAACATCCTGGCCGCCGACAAGCTCATGAACTCGCCGCGCCTGTATGCCACCTTCTTGCTGTGGATGCTCTCCGAGCTGTTCGAGCAACTGCCCGAAATCGGCGACCCCGAAAAACCCAAGCTGGTCTTCTTCTTCGACGAGGCGCATTTGCTCTTCAACGAAGCGCCCAAGGTTCTGGTCGAGCGCATCGAACTGGTGGTGCGCCTGGTGCGTTCCAAGGGCGTCGGCGTCTACTTCGTGACGCAAAACCCGCTGGACATCCCCGATTCGGTGCTGGCCCAGCTCGGCAACCGCGTGCAGCACGCGCTGCGCGCCTTCACGCCGCGCGACCAGAAGGCCGTCAAGGCCACGGCGCAGACCATGCGGCAAAAGCCCGGCCTGGACATCGAGACCGCCATCACCGAACTGGCCGTCGGCGAGGCGCTGGTCAGCCTGCTCGACGCCAAGGGCCGGCCCGGCATCACCGAACGCGTGTATGTGCTGCCGCCCGGCAGCCAGATCGGCCCCATCACACCGGCGCAGCGGCAGGCCCTGCTCCAGGGTTCGCTGGTCGCGGGTGTCTATGAAAAAACCGTGGACCGCGAATCGGCCTACGAAAAAATCAAGGGCCGGGCCGAAGTGGCGGCCACCGAAGCCGCCAAAGCGCCCCAGGGCGGTGCGGCCGGCACCAGCGATTCCGGCGGCATCATGGGCGGGCTCAACGACGTGCTCTTCGGCAGCACCGGCCCACGCGGCGGCAAACACGACGGCCTGGCGCAAAGCATGGCCAAGTCGGCGGTGCGCACCATGGGCTCGGCCGTGGGCCGCGAGATCATCCGCGGCGTGCTGGGCAGCATCTTCGGCGGCAAGAAACGTTGAGGCGAATGCTCTTTCTCCCTCTCCCCCTGGGAGAGGGTGGGGTGAGGGCCAGCGGCCTTTGAACACACGCGGTGCAACATCCAGCACCGCACAGGCCCCCATCCCAGCCTTCCCCCAGCGGGGGAAGGAGCAATACCGCCTGTCGCAAATTGGCGACCGCCAGCGGGGACAAGCTTGTCAAGCCTGCCCCGCATCGCTACATTGGTTTTTTTGAAGGATACGCAATGCCTGCTGAAGTTGCTGCCCCGTCTTCCGGTCCTCAGTCCTCCCCGCCTGCCTCACCGGCTTCCCCCGCTTCCCACATCAGGCTGACCTCGCACGCCGGCGGCTCAGGCGCGCTGCCCATCCATTGGGGCGCGGCCACCCCGGCCGAGCGCGGGCCGGTGGTCGGCACCACCACCAAACGCAGCCACCGCAACGTCATCGGCACCCACAGCGGCTCCTACAGCGTCTACCGCGCGCTCGCCATCGCCTCGGGTGCGCTGTCGGCCAAACACAAGGCGGACCTCACCAACACCTCGCCCACCGACGTCATCGGCCCCTACCCGCAGTGGAGCGAGCCCGGCCGCATCGTCGCCATGGACCCCTGGGGCGCCACCGTGGCCGACGTCTTCTCGGCCGAACTGGCCGCCGGCTACGACATACGCCCGACCATCGCGGTCACGCAGGCCCACGTCATCCTGCCCGAGGTCATCGAGGCCCTGCAGTCCGGCCGCCTCAAGGCCGACGGCAAATACCTCACGGCCGGCGGCGCGGCCATGGTCACCAAGGTCGCGGTCGAGCCGGTCTGGTACCTGCCCGAGGTGGCCCGGCGCTTCGGCTGCAGCGAGACCGACCTGCGCCGCGTCCTGTTCGAGGAAACCGGCGGCATGTACCCCGAACTCGTCACGCGCAGCGACCTCGAGGTCTTCCTTCCTCCTATCGGAGGCCTTACCGCGTATATCTTCGGCAAGCCGCGCGACCTGGCCAACCCCGAGATCGAACTCACCGCCCGCGTGCACGACGAATGCAACGGCTCGGACGTCTTCGGCTCCGACATCTGCACCTGCCGCCCCTACCTCACGCACGCCATCGAGGAATGCATCCAGGGCGCGCAACGCGGCGGCGTCGGCCTGGTGTCCTATTTCCGCAAGGAAGGCCGCGCGCTCGGCGAGGTCACCAAGTTCCTGGTCTACAACGCCCGCAAGCGCCAGGTCGGCGGCGACACCGCCGACCAGTACTTCGCCCGCACCGAATGTGTGGCCGGCGTGCAGGACATGCGCTTCCAGGAACTCATGCCCGACGTGCTGAACTGGCTGGGCATCCGGAAAATCCACCGCCTGGTGTCCATGAGCAACATGAAATACGACGCCATTACGCGCGCCGGCATCGAGGTCGTCGAGCGCGTCAACATCCCCGACCACATGATTCCCGCCGACGCCCAGGTCGAAATGGACGCCAAGATGGCCGCCGGCTACTTCACGCCCGGCGCCGTGCCCGATGCCGAGGAACTCAAAAAAGCCAAGGGCCGGGGGCTGGATGCCTGAAGCCACCACGCCTCCTGTCAATGCCGCTTACACCATCGCCGGTAACCTGCGCGGCATAGGCGCCGCCACCGAACTGCGATCCACCGCCACCATACGCGCGCGCGCCGCCGCCTTGTTGGCCCGCGCGCGCCGCGGCGAATCGGCCTGGTTCAGCGTCAACGACGGCGCGCTGTCCACCGCCGCGGGGCTGGTCGCCGAGATCACGCGCGCCCGCTACCCAACCCTGGACATTCCCTACCACTCGCGCTGGCGGCATTTCGAGGCCGGCGGCATCGACCGCCCGGCCCTGCTCAGTGAAGCGCTGGGCTCCGCCACGGCGGCCGGCCGCGCACGAGCCCAGATCGACCTGGCGCTCATCAGCGTGCTGCTCGACGCCGGCGCCGGCCCGCAGTGGCGCTACCTTGAAGCCGCCCAAGGCGAGCGGCCCGGCTGCGAATACAGCCGCTCCGAAGGCCTGGGCGTGGCCAGCTTCCACGCCTTCATGGCCGGTATGTTCTCCAGCGACCCGCAGTACCCGTTGCAGGCCGATGCCGCGGGCCTCAAGGCCGTCACCGCCGAACAACTCGCCGCCGCCTTCCAGGTCACCGAGGGCAATCCGCTGGTCGGCCTTGAAGGCCGCGCCGCGCTGCTGCGCCGCCTGGGCCAGGCCCTGCAGGACCAGCCCGCGCTCTTCGGTCCGCGCGGCCGCCCCGGCCACCTGTTCGAGGTGCTGGTGCTGCCCGGCAAAAACACCGTCGAGGCGCATGAGCTGCTGTCCATCCTGCTGACCGGCCTGTCGTCCATCTGGCCCGCGCAGAACCTGCTGGGCAGCATCCCATTGGGCGACTGCTGGCGGCACCCGGCGGCCGGCGAGGCCGACGGCGGGCCCAGCCAGGGCTGGATGCCCTTCCACAAACTTTCGCAGTGGCTCACCTATTCGCTGCTTGAGCCCTTTGAATGGGCCGGCGTGCAGGTCAACGGCCTGGACGCCCTCACCGGCCTGCCCGAGTACCGCAATGGCGGCCTGTTCCTGGACGCCGGCGTGCTGCTGCTCAAGGATCCGGCCCAGGCCGGCCGCCTGCACCAGGCTGGCGACGAACTCATCGTCGAATGGCGCGCCCTCACGGTCGCCCTGCTCGACGAACTCGCGCCGCTGGTGCGCGAGCAGTTAGGATTGACGGCCGAACAGATGCCGCTGGCCTGTGTGCTCGAAGGCGGCACCTGGGCCGCGGGGCGCGCACTGGCACAGCAATTGCATCAAGGCTTGCCGCCCCTGAACATCGAAAGCGACGGCACGGTTTTCTGAAATTTTTCCGGAAAGCCTGCCGGAACAAGAGCAACGATCAATAAAGACAAGATCAAAGAGGCACACACGCACATGACCATCCAGCCCAGCAAAGTTCACCTGATAGACCACCCCCTGGTGCAGCACAAGCTCACCCTGATGCGCCGCAAGGACGCCTCCACCAACACCTTCCGCACACTTCTCAACGAGCTCAGCATGCTGATGGCCTATGAGGTCACGCGCGACATGCCCATGCAGGACATCGAGATCGAAACCCCGCTCGAAAAAACCACCTCCAGGGTCATAGACGGCAAGAAGCTGGTGTTCGTCTCCATCCTGCGCGCCGGCAACGGCATTCTCGAAGGCATGCTCAGCGTGGTACCCGGCGCGCGCGTGGGCCACGTCGGCCTGTACCGCGACCCGAAGACGCTCACGGCCGTCGAGTACTACTTCAAGATGCCGCACGACATGGAAGAGCGCGACATCGTGGTCGTCGACCCCATGCTGGCCACCGGCAACTCGGCCATCGCGGCCGTCGAGCGACTCAAGGAACTGAACCCCAAGTCCATCAAGTTCGTCTGCCTGCTGACCTGCCCCGAAGGCATCAAGGCATTGCAGACCGCGCATCCCGATGTGCCGATCTACACGGCGGCGATTGACCGTGAACTCAACAGCCACGGCTACATCCTGCCGGGCCTAGGCGACGCCGGGGACCGCATCTTCGGCACCAAATAACCCCCGATTCCCCAACTGAACCTGAACCCACCAACCCGGAGAGTCCCATGTTTCAAGCCTCCCGCCTCAAGCGCCGCCAACTCGTGCTGCTGGCCACCGCCGCCGCCATCGCCCTGCCCGGCCTGGCGTTTGCCCAGGCCAAGACCAAGGTCGCCGCGCTCTACACCGTGCCCTTCGAGCAGCAATGGGTCAGCCGCCTGCACAAAGCGCTGAAGGCCGCCGAGGCGCGCGGCGAGATTGAATACAAGGCGACCGAGAACGTGTCGAATGCCGACTACGAACGTGTGATGCGCGAATACGCCACGGCCGGCAACACGCTGATCGTCGGCGAGGCCTTCGCCGTCGAAGCCGCGGCCCGCAAAGTCGCCAAGGATTTCCCGAAAGTGTCTTTCCTGATGGGATCCTCGGGCAAACCGCAGGCGCCCAACTTCTCGGTGTTCGACAACTACATCCAGGAGCCGGCCTACCTGAGCGGCATGATCGCCGGCGGCGTCACCAAAACCAACAAGATCGGCATGGTCGGCGGCTTCCCGATCCCGGAAGTCAACCGCCTCATGAACGCCTTCATGGCCGGCGCCAAGGAAACCAACCCCAAGGTCGAGTTCAGCGTGAGTTTCATCAACAGCTGGTTTGACCCGCCCAAGGCCAAGGAAGCCGCCTTCGCGATGATCGACAAAGGGGCGGACGTGATGTACGCCGAGCGCTTCGGCGTCAGCGACGCCGCCAAGGAAAAAGGCAAGCTCGCCATCGGCAACGTCATCAACACGCAAGACAAATACCCCGACACCGTGGTGGCCTCGGCCCTGTGGAACATGGAACCGAGCATCGACCGCGCCATCAAGCTGGTCAAGGAAGGCAAGTTCAAGGCCGAAGACTACGGCCCGTACTCCATGATGAAACACAAGGGCTCCGAACTGGCCCCGCTGGGCACCTTCGAGAAGAAGATCCCCGCCGACATCGTCGCCAAGGTCAAGGCCAAGGAAAAAGACATCCTCGACGGCAAGGCCACCATCAAGGTCGACGACAACCAGCCCAAGTCCACGACCAAATAATCGCTGAACCCGAAAGGCGTGCCGTATGCATTCTCAGTTTGACTGGCGGCGCGCGCTCCCGTCCCGGCTGGTGGCTTTTGCCATCGCCGGCTTTCTGGCCCTGAGCCTGGCCGGCTGCGCCACCCGGCCCGACACCGGCACGCCGGTGCGGCTGGATGAAACCCCGCGCATCGCGGTGATGTCGGCCTTCCAGCCTGAACTCACCTTGCTGCTGCGGCAGTTGCAGGCGCCCGCGCGGCACCGCATCAACGGTGTCGACTTCCACACCGGCACGCTGCAGGGCAAACCCGTCGTGCTGTTTCTCTCCGGCATCAGCATGGTCAATGCGTCCATGAACACGCAACTCGTGCTGGACCGCTTCAACGTCCACAGCATCGTCTTCAGCGGCATTGCCGGCGGCGTCAACCCCGGCCTGCACATCGGCGACGTCAATGTGCCGGCCCAGTGGGGCCAGTACCTCGAGGTGTTGATGGCGCGCGAAACCGCACCCGGCCAATTCGCCATCCCGCCGCGCATGGAAGCCCAGACCCTGGCGCCCTACGGCATGCTGCACCCGCGCCCCGTCGAAACCCGCACGGCCGCCAGCCCGGCGCCGGTGCGCAAGTTCTGGTTCGAGGTCGACCCGCGCATGCTGGCCGTAGCCCGCGGCCTGGGCCCTATCGCGCTGGAATCCTGCAATGCCGGCGTCTGCCTGACGCACAAGCCGCAACTCCTGGTCGGCGGCAACGGCGTCTCCGGCCAGGCCTTCGTCGACAACGCCGCCTTCCGCGAATACACCTTCAAGACCTTTGGCGCCAATGTGCTCGACATGGAAACCGCCGCCGTCGGCATGGTGGCCTACAGCAACGGCGTGCCCTACATCGCGTTCCGCTCCCTCAGCGACCTGGCCGGCGGCGGCGAAGGCGCCAATGAGATGGTGACCTTCATGAATATCGCCGCGGACAATTCGGCCAAGGTGCTGCTGGCGTTCCTGTCCGCGTGGAAGTAGCGATGGCGCCGTTGCGGCTCGTCCTGCTGCCGGGAATGGATGGCACGGGGGATTTGTTTAGCCCTTTGCTCAAAGCACTGTCGCCATCCTTGCCGGTCGAGGTCGTGCGCTACCCAGGGAATGAGGCGCTGGGCTACGAGGAACTCCAGAAACTCGTCCTGGCGCGCCTGACTTCCGCGCCCTTTGTCTTGCTCGGCGAATCCTTTTCCGGGCCGCTGGCCATCTCCATTGCAGCCGAGCGGCCAGCCGGCTTGCGCGGGCTCATCCTGTCCTGCACCTTCGCGAAAACTCCCCGCCCTGCCTTGTCTTTTCTCTCCTCCGTGGCGGACAACCCGCTGTTCCGGAGAATTCCGCCGCATGCGCTGACCCGCGTCGTCGCCCCTTTTCTGCTCGGCGGATTTGCGCCGCCCGCGCGCAGGCTCATGCTGGAACAGGCCCTGCGCCAGCTGTCACCGCAAACCATGATCAGGCGGATACAGGAAGTTCTCCGGGTGGATGTGAGGGACCAGCTCAAGCAGATCGACGTGCCGGTGATGTACCTGCAGGCAAAACAGGACAGGGTTGTTCCAGGCTCGGCGGCTGAATCTTTGAAGCAAAACCTCCCGGCCATAGAAGTCGTCAGGCTTGACGGCCCGCATTGCCTTTTGCAGGCCTCGGCGGCGCCTGCCGCCCTCGCGATTCAGGCCTTCTGCGGCAAGCTGGCTTCTTCAGCGCCGCGCTCCCCCTCTTCACTCCCTCTCCCCCTGGGAGAGGGTTGGGGTGAGGGCCTGCGGCCTGCAAACACACACGGCGCAACATCAAACGCCGCCGGCCCCCATCCCAGCCTTCCCCCAGCGGGGGAAGGAGCCATACCGTGACAGCAATTCCCGTCCTTCGCCTCAACGGCATCACCAAACGCTTCGGCCCGCTGCTCGCCAACGACGCGATCTCGCTCGACCTGCACGCCGGTGAGATCCTCGCGCTGCTCGGCGAGAACGGCGCGGGCAAATCCACGCTGGTGTCCATCCTGTTCGGCCACTACACGGCCGATGAAGGCAGCATCGAAGCTTTCGGCCGGCCGTTGCCGCCCGGCAACCCGCGCGCGGCGCTGGATGCCGGCATCGGCATGGTGCACCAGCATTTCACGCTGGCCGACAACCTCAGCGTGCTCGACAACGTGATGATGGGCAGCGAACCGCTGTGGCAGCCGTTTTCGCGGCGCGGCGCCGCACGCGCAAAACTGCTGGACGTGGCGCAGCGCTTCGGCCTGCCGGTCGCGCCCGAGGCCAAGGTCGGCAGCCTCTCGGTCGGTGAACGCCAGCGCGTCGAAATCCTCAAGGCCTTGTACCGCGGCGCGCGCATCCTGATCCTCGACGAACCCACGGCCGTGCTGACACCGCAGGAGAGCGAGGCGCTGTTCGACACCCTGGGCCAGATGGTGGCCCAAGGCCTTTCCATCATCTTCATCAGCCACAAGCTGGCCGAGGTGCTGCGTGTCTCGCAGCGTGTGGCCGTGCTGCGCGCCGGCAAGCTGGTGGCCCAGGCGCCGGCCGCCGGCACCAGCCAGGCCCAGCTCGCGCAGTGGATGGTGGGCCATGCCGTCGCGGCCGCACAGCGCCGGCCCGCGCCGGCCACGGGCGCGGCCGTCTGCACGCTGGACGCCGTGAGCACGACGGACGCGGGCCGCGACCGGCTCGACAGCGTCTCGCTGCAGCTCAAGGCCGGCGAGATCGTCGCGATTGCCGGTGTCTCGGGCAACGGCCAGCTCGCCCTGGCCGAACTGCTGTGCGGTATGCGCCAGGCCAGCCGGGGCACAGTGAGCTTGCTGGGCCAGCCCTTGAAAGCCTCACCGGCCTGGCTGGTGGCGCAAGGGGTGGCGCGCATCCCTGAAGACCGGCACGGCGTCGGTGTGGTCGGCGACCTCAGCGTCTGGGAAAACGCCGTGTCCGAGCGCCTGCGCAGCCCCGCGTTTTCGAGCGCGCTGTGGGTCAAGCGCCAGGCCGCGCAAGCCCATGCGGCACGCATCGTGCGCGAGTTCGACGTGCGCGGCGGCGGGCCGCACACGGCCGCGCGTTCGCTGTCGGGCGGCAATATGCAGAAGCTGATCCTCGGGCGAGCGCTGGTTGCTCCTTCGACAGAAGCCGCTCCGAAGCCACCCCAACTGATCATCGCCCACCAGCCGACCTGGGGCCTGGACATAGGCGCCGTTGCCTATGTGCAGCAGCAGCTGATCGCCGCGCGCGATGCCGGCGCAGCCGTACTGGTGATCTCCGACGACCTCGACGAGGTCATTGCGCTGGGCGACAGGGTTGCGGTCATGCATGCGGGCCGACTGACTGAAGCCTTGCCGGGCGAAGCCTGGACGCGGGAAGCGATTGGCCTGGCGATGGCCGGCGCCGAAGCCGCGCATGAGGTGCCGGTATGAGGCTGGAAAAGCGCACCGAAGTCTCCAAGCTTGCCCTGCTGCTGGCCCCCATCGGCGCGATCGCCTTCACGCTGCTCGTCAGCGCGCTGCTGGTGCTGTGGGCTGGCGCGCCGCTGGGGCAGACCTACAGCCTGCTGTTCAAGGGCGGCTTTGGTTCGGTCTTCGCGCTCAGCGAAACCCTGACCCGCGCCATCCCGCTGATCCTCACCGGCCTGGCCGCCACCGTGGCCTTCAAGGCGCGGCTCTTCAACATAGGCGCCGAAGGCCAGCTCTATGCCGGCGCGCTGGCCGCCGTGGCCGTGGGCGGCCTGCATGGCGGCACTGGCTTCGAGCTGCCCGTCTGGCTGCTGTTCGGCCTCATGATGGTGGCCGCCGCGCTGGCCGGCGCCCTGCTGCTGCTGGGGCCGGCGCTGCTGAAAGCGCGGCTGGGCGTCGACGAGGTCGTCACCACCCTGCTGCTCAATTTCGTGATGCTGCTGTTTGTCTCGGTCATGCTCGACGGCCCCATGAAAGACCCGACCGCCATGGGCTGGCCGCAAAGCGTGGCGCTGCTGGGCGACCTGGAGCTGTCCAAGCTGATCGAACAGACGCGCATCCACACCGGCTTGTTCTGGGCCTGCGGCCTGGCCGTGGCGCTGTGGGCCCTGCTTAAATACACCGTGCTGGGTTTTGACATACGCGCCATGGGCGCCAACGCCCGGGCGGCGGCTTTTGCCGGCGTGCCCGTCACGCGCACCGTGGTGCTGGTCGCCTTACTCTCGGGCGCGCTCGCGGGCCTGGCCGGCGCCATCGAGGTGGCCGGCCGCACCAGCTACGTCACGCTGGACATGTCGCCCGGCTACGGCTACACCGGCATCGTCATCGCCATGCTGGCCGCCCTCAACCCCCTGGGCGTGATCGCCGCCGCCGTGTTTGTGGCCGGTGTGCTGGTGGGCGCCGACACCATGAGCCGCGCGGTCGGCGTGCCCACCTATATCGCCGACGTCATCGTCGCGGCTTCGCTGATTTCGGTGCTGGTGGCGACGCTGATGACGCAATACCGGCTGCGGATCAAATGAAGTCCCCTCATCCGCTTTGGTATTCACTCCTTCCCCCTCTGGAGGAAGGCTGGGATGGGGGCTGCCTGCGCCAACACGGCCGTCGGCCCCCACCCCTGCCCTCCCCCAGAGGAGGAGGGAGTTCACACCCAGAGTTGACGTCATGAGCGAGCTTCTCGACATCCTCGCCGCCGCGCCCTTCTGGATCGCGGTCCTGCGTATCGCCACGCCTTTGATCCTCGGCACACTCGGCGTGCTGCTCTGCGAGCGTGCCGGCGTGCTCAACCTCGGCATCGAAGGCATCATGGTCGCCGGCGCCTTCAGCGGCTGGCTGACCGTGTACGCCGGTGCGCCGCTGTGGCTGGGCGTGGCCGTGGCGGCGCTGACCGGCGCAGCCTTCGGCCTGCTGCATGCCTTTCTCACCGTGGGCCTGGCGCTGTCGCAGCACGTCGCCGGCCTGGGCATCACCCTGCTCGCAACTTCGCTCAGTTATTACGGCTACCGCGTGAGTTTCCCCAAGGTCGACACGCCACCCACGGTCACGCCCTTCGCACCCATGCACTGGCTGGACGGCACGGGTCTGGACATACTGGCCGCACAAACCCCGCTCACCCTGCTGGCCCTGGCCCTGGTGCCGCTGGTCGCCTGGCTGCTCTACCGAACGCCGGCCGGCCTGGCCATCCGCATGGTCGGCGAGAACCCGCAGGCCGCCGAAGGCCAGGGCGTCTCCGTCGCGGCCACACGCACGGCGGCCATCGTCGCCGGCTCGGCCCTGATGGGTGTGGCCGGCTCCTTCCTCACGCTCTCGGCCTTTAACGCCTTTTTCTTCAACATGGTCAACGGCCGTGGCTGGGTCTGCGTGGCGCTGGTGGTGTTCGCCTCCTGGCGGCCCGGCAAGGCCCTGCTGGGCGCGCTGCTGTTCGCGTTTTTTGACACGCTGCAGCTGCGCCTGCAGACCTCGGGCCTGGTCAACGTGCCCTACCAGGTCTACCTGATGCTGCCCTACCTGCTGTCCATCCTCGCGCTGGTGCTGGTGGCGCGCAAGGCGGCGTATCCTCAGGCCTTGATGAAACCGTATCGCAAGGGTGAGCGCTGATGCGCAGCCGAAAACCGGAAAGCGCCGATCCGGCTTTCCTTAACGAAAAAACCGCCCGCAAACAAGCCGAGCGCCAGCTCCTGCTGGACGCCTTGGGCGGCGGCCTCGAGGCCGAGAACATCGAATGGGCGCCCGGCGGTGCCGCCGCCATTGCACCAAGCTTGCTGGCCAGCCCGCGCCTGCGGCTGCGCCCCTGGAAAGATGCCGACCGCGAACCGTTTGCGGCCATGACGGCCGATGCCGAGGTCATGCGCCACTTTCCGGCCGTGCTCACGCGTGAGCAAAGCGACGCCTGGATAGACCGCATGAGCCGCAAGATCAGCGAGCGCGGCTGGGGACTCTGGGCCCTGGACTACCTGGCCGAAGGAGCGCCGGCCCCGCAATTCGCCGGCTTCACCGGCCTCAATATTCCAGACCCGCAATTTCCGCTCGGCCCTTGCGTGGAAGTGGGCTGGCGGCTCGCGCGGCGTTTCTGGGGCCTGGGCTTGGCCAGCGAGGCAGGCCGTATGGCCTTGCGCGCCGGTTTCGAGTCCCTGGGCCTGGAAGAGATCGTCGCGATGACGACGCTGCGCAACACCCGTTCGCGCGCCGTCATGCAGCGCCTGGGCATGCAGGAAAGCCCTGACTACGAATTCGACCACTGGGCTTATCCCGCGGACAATCCTGAACGGCGCTGCTGTGTGTACCGCCTGCCTCGCGCACGCTGGGCCGCGACCCCGAAAAATCGCAGCTGAAAGGCCCACGCCATGCCAGACCTCCTCGTCACCCACGCCTGGATGAAACCGTATCGCAAAGGGGAGCGTTGATGGCAAGGATCATCACCCCTCGGGGCGCGCTGCTGGCGGCCTTGCTGGCGCTGGCCTGCGCGAGTGCGCAGGCACTCGGCAGCAACTACAGTTACGACACCTTCAAGACGCCCGACGCGGTCAGCTGGGTACGGATGTGCGGGACATGGGGCAAAGACAAGCAGGGGACCTATCGCGTTCTGCACGCCGACCAGTACGCACAATCTTTTCTTTATGTTCAATGGATGACGCGTGACGCCAACGGCAGCCTGCATGCCGAGCACACGGTGGGGATCGCGGAGATGAACAACGACCATTCGGAGATCGCGCTCAGCGGCCTTACTTGCCGCGCGACACCCGGCGGCATCGTGCTCACGGCACGCGCCTCCTCAGGGCATGACGACAAGCTACGCCGCATCACCATCGAAGTCGGTCCGGCCAACGGCCAGTACCGCTACCGCACTCAGCGCGCCCGCTGACACCCCACACAAGGCCCACTGCCATGCTAGACCTCCTCATCACCCACGCCACCCTGCCCGACGGCCGCAGCAACATGTCCATCGGCGTGCAAAACGGCAAGATCACCGCCGTCGAAGCCGGCCTGCAAGCACCGGCCAAAGAAACCATAGACGCCGCCGGCTACCTGCTCAGCCCGCCCTTCGTAGACCCCCACTTCCACATGGACGCCACACTGAGCTACGGCCTGCCGCGCGTCAATGAAAGCGGCACGCTGCTGGAAGGCATCGCGCTGTGGGGCGAACTCAAACCGCTGCTGACGGCCGAAGCCATCATCGAACGCGCCCTCGCCTACTGCGACTGGGCCGTCGCCAAAGGCTTGCTGTCAATCCGCAGCCACGTCGACACCAGCGACGCCAGCCTGCTGGCGGTCGATGCGCTGCTCGAAGTCAAGAAACAGGTTGCCCCTTATATCGACCTGCAACTGGTCGCCTTCCCGCAGGACGGCGTGCTGCGCAGCCAGGGCGGCGTCGAGAACCTCAAGCGCGCGCTAGCCAAAGGCGTGGACGTGGTCGGCGGCATCCCGCACTTTGAACGCACCATGGCCGACGGCGCCGCCAGCGTGAAGCTGCTCTGTGAGATCGCTGCCGAACGCGGCCTGCTGGTCGACATGCACTGCGACGAATCCGACGACCCGCTGTCGCGCCACATCGAAACCCTGGCGTATGAAACCCAGCGCCTGGGCCTGCAGGGCCGCGCCAATGGCAGCCACTGCACGTCGATGCACAGCATGGACAACTACTACGTCTCCAAGCTGCTGCCCCTGATCGCCGAAAGCGGCGTCAGCATCATCGCCAACCCCTTGATCAATATCACCCTGCAAGGCCGCCACGACACCTACCCCAAACGCCGCGGCATGACCCGCGTGCCCGAACTCATGGCCGCAGGCGTCAACGTCGCCTTCGGCCACGACTGCGTGATGGACCCCTGGTACGGCATGGGCAGCGCCGACATGCTGGAAGTCGCCCACATGGGCCTGCACGTGGCCCAGATGACCAGCCAGAAAGGCATACGCCAGTGTTTTGATGCGGTGACCGTCAATGCCGCCAAGGTCATGCACCTGCAGGGCTATGGCCTGGACGTGGGTTGCGATGCGAGTTTTGTGCTGCTGCAGGCGCGGGATGCGGTGGAGGCGATACGGCTGCGAGCGAACCGGCTGAAGGTGTGGAAGAAGGGAATGTTGCTGGCGCAGACGCCCGAAGTCTCTGCACAGTTGTCGCTGCCGGGCCGGCCGGTGACGACTGGTTTTATGGTTTCTCGATAGGCCTGTGCCGTGATTGAATCTTCAAGGTAAAAGTGCAAAGAGCCACTTTGACCTTGAAGAAATCAGGCTGCGATCCGCATGACCCCCTTACAAGCCGCGCAACAACTGATCGCCGCCCGAACCGGCGGCCCCGCCGTGCCCTGGCGCTGCATCGTTCCCACCGACCGCGCCGGCGCCTACGCGATTCAGGACGCGACACTCGCAGCCATGGGCCCCATCGCCGGCTGGAAGGTAGGCGCCAAAGGCCCGCAAGTCGAGCCGCATTGCGCACCGCTGCCCGCATCGGGCGTCCATGCCTCGGGCGTCACGCTGACAGGCCCTGCCTGGCGATGGCGCTGTGTCGAGGTGGAAGTCGCTTTCCGGCTGGGCCGCGACCTCGACCCCCAAGGCAAATTGCTGGAACCCGCCGAACTGGCCCAAGCCTTTGACGCGGTGCTGCCGGTAATGGAAGTTGTGGAAAGCCGCCTGGCCGATGGGCAAACCGCCGACCCGCTGGCCCAGCTGGCCGACCTGCAATGCCACGGTGCGCTGGTGCTGGGCAGCCCGTCGGCGTTAACGCCTGCACAAGTTGACTTGCGCACGGTAGAGGCGTCGCTGAGTTTTGGCGCGACATCCGCCGCCCACACCCGCGGCGGAAATCCGGCGCAAGACGTCTGGCGCCTGCTGTCCTGGCTGGCGCTGCACTGCGCCGAACGTGGACAGCCGCTTAGAGCAGGCCAGATCGTGACCACCGGCTCCTGTACCGGCCTGCTGAACGCCCCCATGGATGCGACCGTGCGTGGTGACATAGCGGGCGTCGGCGCGGTAGAGTTGCGTTTTGAAGCTTAGGGCAGGTAGCCAGTAGAGCCCGTAAAGTCAGCAAAAAGGTACTCCGTGAATTCATCTATTGCCCACGCCGAGCTCATCGCCACTTACCGAAAGGCGGAGGCAGAGGCCGCCTACAAATTCGGCCTGATTAAAACCGTTGCCGCCAAAGGACCCAAGGCGATCCAGATGGCCGTCGAGACTGCGGAAAAAGCCGCCAAACGCAGGGACGCTTACGCCAAAAAGCTCGCGGCGCTAAACGTGGACCTCAAGGATTAGCCGCACCCTTTGCGGATAATCGGGATTTGGAAAGAAAGCCGATGAACCCCGAACCAGAAGAAGTGGAAGAAGCAGAAGAGCCGGAACCGATTGAGGAATATGTCCCCGGCGTTGCAAACGGCAGGCATTACATGGCCAGGCTGTGCCACCTCCCTGACGGCCCCTGGTACATCGACGTGGTGCATATTGAATCGCTGCCGCCCCTGCACGACAGCGCCGAAAGGACCTGGCCCACGCGCGAGGAGGCTGTCCAGGCGGCCAACAAGCTGGTGGCCGATCTGGCGCACTGACCTCCTCTTACCCCTTCCCCCGCTGGGGGAAGGCAGGGATGGGGGCCAACCGGCCTCCAACCCAAAGCGGCGGTGTCATCACACGCCGCGAGCCCCCATCCCAACCTTCCCCCAAAGGGGGAAGGAGCAAGAAAGAACAATCCGCACGCCGGCGCGCGAATGTAACGCCCTGTCAGTGCCCTTGCAGCCCATACAAGCAGCGCCATCTGGATGCCAGCGGCCCACCGGGCTTGCACCTTCACCCGAGGAGTATTCATGTTCAAACGCCTGACCCTGCTCTGGGTTCTGATACGCGGCGATGCACGGCGGCTGTGGACGGCCCTGCGCCACCCCGAAGCGCCCGCCTGGCTGAAATGGGGTACCGCGGCGATTGCGCTTTACCTGTTCTCGCCGATTGATCTCATCCCCGACGTCCTGCCCGTCATCGGCATTGTCGATGACCTGGTACTGGTCCCCCTGGCGATCCGCTGGCTGCTGAACCGCCTGCCGCCCGGGATCGCCGACCCTGCGGCAAAACCCCAGGAATGAATTCAACCGCGCACGCTCTCCCTTGATGCCGACACGCCCCATTCCACTGACGATTGCCCTCCCCTCCGGCGCAACCGTTTCCGGCCTGCTGCAGAAGCCGGCCAGCATTAAGGCCTGCTACGTGTTCGCCCACGGCGCAGGCGCAGGCATGGACCACGCCTTCATGGCGTCCATCGCCCAGGGTCTCGCGGAACGCGGCATTGCCAGCTTGCGCTTCAATTTTCCGTTCATGGAACAAGGCTCAAAACGCCCGGACTCTCCCGCCGTGGCGCATGCGGCGATCCGGGCGGCAGTCGCTGAAGCGGCGCAGCGTATGCCTGCGGGTGTGCCGCTGTTCGCCGGCGGCAAGTCCTACGGTGGACGCATGAGCACGCAGGCGCAGGCGGCTGAGCCCTTGCCAGGCGTGAAGGGCCTTGTGCTGGTGGGCTTTCCGCTGCACCCGGCCGGCAAACCTTCCGCCGAACGCGCCGCGCACCTGAACGATGTCCAACTGCCCATGCTCTTTCTGCAAGGCACGCGCGATGCCCTCGCCGACCTGGACCTGGTCACGCAGGCCACGGCAAGCCTCGGCAAAAAGGCAAGCCTGCATATCGTGGATGGCGCCGACCACGCCTTCCATGTGCTGGTGCGTTCAGGCCGCACCGATGCGCAGGTGCGCGAGGAGCTGCTGGATGCCATGGCTGCGTGGATGACGAAGCGCTAGCTTCCCCGTACGACCTTTAGTCCCTCGCGCGCCCAATAGATCACCTTGCGGAGGCGGCTCGCTTTCTCCGGCGCCGACGCAATTGAATAGCAGGTATTGCCGAACCCGGACGCCGATCAATATCCATAAGCACATCTCGTGCCTTATAAGCGTTGTATTTGAGAAGCTGCTCGAATAATTCCAATCCTCGCGTCCTATATGGCTCCTCTTGACGCTGTAGAGTCAATGCAATACTCACGAGAGACTCAGCTTCAAGAGCTGAATTGCTTGCAAGGTTGCCGACATCTGCCTTGAAGATATCGAGTAATCGCTTAGAAACCCGATACACCAGATCGGGAGCTTGATCGATCAGGTCACCCACATGATCAAGTGCGTATGAGCGTGTACCTGCTATATCCAATGAATTGCCGGTCACAAAAGCCTCAAGAATTGATTGGGTTTCTGCATCGAACTGAAGTGCCCCTGTGACTCGAAACCAGTCCATGGCGGCTCTCGCCACGTCTTTGTTCAAAGAATTCATGCCACTACAAAGAATGACTTTGAGTAAAGAGCGATCCTCCGCGTCCTTCCAAAGGTTTGCAGCTCCGTATACCAGTCCGCATAGAGGCAAAGAATCATCTATAGAGCCGGACGTCGCTTGAGCAATGATGGTTGCAATCTCGCCCCGACTCCAAGAATCATCTTTTAACAAAACCGCGCGAAGTGCTAGCAACTCTCCATACGTCTGACGAGCTCGTCGCCCTTTACTTGTGGCCACCTGCTTAATCCATGACTTCGTCAAATCGGGAGATACCCAAGTTAAGCCATACGCGATCAAGAACGCTCCTGAATGTCGTCCCAGTAGCTGAGGATGAGTATTGAACAAGTCGTTGAGGAACGCTTGAGCCGCGTCATGCTCGCAATATCGCACGCGCTTAAGCGTGTCGTCGCCCAAAGCATCCCACACTTCTATTCTGTCTCCTCGAGCAAGTTGCTTAGCAAGTACATTGAGGAGACGTTTCGACGGAATAGGTTCGCGCGCAATAAGCCCAAAGAAAATTGCGTCAAGTAACGGATAGCTTCCATTAGGTAATATTCGCGTCCCGCCATATCCCCAAAGATGGCTTTCTTTGCGATCAGTGGATTTTGCTTCGTGGTCCACTTCCCCTTCCTTCTTCTCTATTACATATTCACCAAGCCATCGCTCGAGGAGATCAATAACAGCATCAGGAAGTCCTATAGTACTTTTGACTCGTTTGCGAAATGAACTCGCTACGCATTGTCGAAACTCCTCACCATCAAATCCCTTTGCATCTAGCGAAAGAACCAACTCGAATAGGGCTTCATCGGAAAGCTCGGTTTCGGTAAGCTCACGAATGGCATACGCTGCGGGGCGCTGATGGGTCCTAGGGTCCAGGACACCGATGAGCGACATGGCCTTCTGCGTGTTTAGTTTGGCGAATTGCGCAAACTCACGTGAGACTTCTATGCTTCCGCCGTGGCTTCGAAATTGATCACCCCATTCAGTCGAGTCGGGAAAGGCCGTAAGAAATTTCTCCAATGTCTCCGTAGTGGCCTGCTGCATCGCGTCCGCTTTCATCGCACTTTTAGAAGCTAGCATTTCAACCTCACGACGTTCATCTCGAAAGCCAGAGAAAATACGTTTTTCGCTGTCAATAAAGTCTTGAGTTTCTTTTGAGAGTTTTTCTTTTGGAAATTGCAAAAGAAGGCGAAGGCGAAATTGGCGCGTGTACTTCGCTAAGCGTTGTCGATCTTTTGGATTTTTCTCCGCCGCAGCATCTCTATGCAACTCGGCATTCAATATGTATTGCTCCAATCGGCGGCAATCAGCCTCAGCAAGATATGGAACTAGGGCACGCAACAACATTTTTGTTTCACGCTCATCTTCGTGAAAATTTTCTAACGAAAGGCGTCGCTTATCACCTAATACATAGTCGAGAACAAACTGCGGTGCCAGTTCAGCTACTTCGCAAAGACCAAGAGCCAATAATCGCTGCACCGTCATGGAATCACTTCCCTCATTCCTTTTCAGAAAATCTCGAAAGCTCGCGAAATCTTGCTTAGCCAAAGTGCAAATCGCGTACACAAATGAATCCATTAATGGGTGCTCATAACTCACCCTACTCTGCTCAATTTCCAGGGTAGTCGCAGCTAGATGGTCCTCTCGGTAAGTTACAAAGTGCGTTGAGTCTTCCTTTGATACTGCCTCGAGAATCCTCCGCACATGTGGCCATACATGCGCTAAGTAAGCTTTAGGTGCGGCCTCTGCGATTGCCGCGAGTTCATACCATTCGTTATGACTCTCAAGAATTTTTCTTAAAGGATCTCCATCGTGGTGATTCATCACAGCGATCATGCGTTCCTCATCGCTCTCACCTGGGGGATGTTCAGGGATTGGTTGCCTTGACTTCATCCCCATATCGACTTGCTTACCGATTTGAGCTGCCACCAACTCCGGTGCTAAATCGGGAGCTGTCGCCGAAATAAGCGTCGCGAGGTCATGCACTGAATTATTGTTGAGGTCTTCGCGTTCAACAACGGCAAGAGCAATATCAAGCGCAGGCCTAGTCCATTGCTGAAGACCACGTAACGTATGCCATGCGTAATTTCGCTTCTCGGCATCCCGAAGCCAATGCGCTTTTATAAGGTCAAGAACTATCTCGGGAGCAAATGACCACGCCGCTTCTAATGTTCGAGTCGTTGCCCACGCCATCTCTGGAGAGCCACGCATTGCTGCGGGTATGAGATCAAATCTTGCGACCTCAAACCAACCTCGCCGCCCTGCGATGGCAGCAAGCACATTTGGAGCATAAGTCTGGTCGGAAAACGCAGGACGTAATAACTGAACCTCAGTATCCGACGGAGGTTCCTGCAGGCCGACGAAATCGATAAGCAGCATCCGAATGTGTGACCGTAGGCCTTCTGCACTCCAAATACTCACGAGTTCGCTCTCATACGTAGTCGGATCACTGCCACGAAGGTAGTACAGAGCGCTCCATAGCTTCGGACGAACAAATAGTCCTGATTGACGCTTCAAAACATACCGGCTTAGCGATTGCTCATTTGCAATGAATGCACGAGCGCGCGCGAAATCAAAGAGCGTCTGATGCGTAAAGCTTATTTGCCTACCAGTGCGGTCGTACTGCAGTACACCCGCTCCAACCACATAGTCGAGAGCTTTTCTACTGTTGTCGTACTTTGCAGCAGCCACAAACATTACTTCTCGTTCGGCCATTTCGGTCGCAATTCCGTATAAGAGTTCGGCCGCTCCTTGCATACTGGAAGATCCGAACAAGCGATCGGACCAGAGCCGCTCTAGCATTGCTTGGTAACTCTCAAAAATGCTCAACTCAGCAGTTCCTGAAAAATGAAGCAGGAACAACTTGAGGCACTGAGGTACGCGCAGGATTTCCCTGAATGCTTGCGGCCAGCCGTTGGATTTGATACTTTTTTCTTGCAACAACGTCTCTATCGCTTCCCAAGCAGGAAGCTCTAATTGCATATCCTCTGCTTCAATTGAGCTTAGACGTTTGTCGTAATTTCGGTCAAAAACGCGGCACGAGAAAACAACATGGACACTTTCAATTTCTCTTACCTGACTCACAAGACGCAAGAGGATTTTCAATCGCTCTGTCTTTAGATCAATTAATTCACTTAACGCATCTAGCTGATCGATAAGAAGTACGACTTTTTTTGTTTTAGCCACATCTCGAATGCAACTAACGACTGGTGCCGGCAGTTCACAAATCGCTTGCATTTCATCCAATGTTGCGAGTTCTTCTGGAAGCTGGTCAGCCTTAATCGCCAACACAGCCCAATCGCAATTAATGCAACGTTCCGCGAGTCGAGATAAAAGTGCCGATTTCCCACTGCCTGGGGCACCGATGAGTATTGAAACCGAATAGTTCGTGCTTTCAAGTCGGCCCATCAGTTGCATTAACTCCGGTCGCTCAATCCAATGTTTTCCCTCCAGAAGTTGAGGCCAACTCAGCAGTTCCTGCGATGCCATTTTGAATGCGGAGATCACATTTTCGGTGTGTATTGGTCGGGCCTCATCGAGAGAAAATTGCAAAGGAAGGGCGATTGGCGCCGAGTTCAAGTACCCGTCTTCTAGTCTTCGAAGAATTCGATTACTGTCTTCCGTTTGACGACTATTCAATAGACTCTGCAACGGCTTTTCGGACTTGCAATGGCGCTCAACCAGGTGCAGAAATGCGTCAACGGCGGCAGAGATGTCTCCAGATGGAGGCGCACCGAATTGCAGGCCATAAGCTTCAATAATCCTGCCCTTGTCCGGCACTTGCTCCCGACTCAGAAATTTCAACATTTCATCGGCAATTACGGAGCGGAGAAAATACTCATCAAAAAATGATGCTGCTAAATCCGGAAACGCTTTGGCAAAGTCAGAAAATGCTCGACCGACCGCATTGAGATACGCACGACGCTGGCTTCGATCCTTTAAGACGGTCTTTGCCTTTTCTCCAATTAACACTTTTGCCAATAACCCGGCGGCCCAACCAAACACAGAGGGGACATGTTGAGCGAGGAAAGGTATTAACAACGTTGGAGTTATTGCCATACACCATTGTCAGTGATGATAGAGTTTAGGCAAGCTGAAATGCAAGTTAACGAGACGCCATTGGTATCCTCTATGTACGAAGCCACCATTCCGACCATCGTTCTTCTCACTAGTCGTATTGGCTCCTCTACAGCGCTCTAAGCAAAATGCATCAAAACCCCATGACAAGCTACTGGCTCATGAAATCCGAACCCGAAGAGTGCTCCGTCGACGACGCACTCGCGGCCAAGAACTCGACGGTCCCCTGGGTCGGCGTGCGCAACTACCAGGCGCGCAACTTCATGCGTGACGGGATGAAGGTCGGGGATGGCGTGCTGTTCTACCACTCGAGTTGTGCCGAGCCGGGCATTATCGGTATCGCGCGTGTGGCGTCGCCGGCCTACCCTGACCCTACACAGTTCGACCCCAAGTCGCCTTACTACGACCCCAAGTCCAAGCGCGAGGAACCGCGCTGGCTGCTGGTCGATGTGCAGATGCTGAAGAAAACGCGCAACCTGGCCTTGCCCGAACTGCGCGCCAATGAAGCGCTGGCGGACCTGGTGATCCTGCGCAAAGGCAACCGGCTGTCGATCACACCGGTGGAGCCGCAACACTGGCGGTTGATCACCAAGCTGCTGGGCAGCCCGACTTGAACCGTGCCTGCTACTTTGCCGCTTGCTTTGCCGGAAGAACGGGAGCCACCTGAGCCACCAAATGGTCAATGTATTTCACCTGGCACTCCGCCCTGTTGGCGTACTGGCTGAGGGAGAAGCAGCGGACACCGTCGGACTCATAGACCTGGGTAAAGACTTTTTTCGGCGCCCGTTTTTCGGGTGACCTGTCCAACACCCACAAGGTGGCGTCCCATACCCGGTCCCAGGCATTCCCGGCGCTGTCGACGCTGAGTTGCTTGATTTTTTCTGCCAGTACATGCGTGTAGCCAGCTTTGGGTATTTCAAAGTCACTCGAATCACTGAACACCTTGTAATCTGCCTGGCCTCCCAGCGCTTCTACCCGCTTGACGAAGGCCTGCCCGGCAAGGTGATAAAACACCTCGGCCTTTTCAGGGGTATTGGTGAGAAAGTTCTTTCTCTCCAGCGCGACCTGAAACACCAGCAAAACATTGGGCTTGGTGTCTCCGGACGGCTCTGCCATCCCGGATTGGTTGTTGACTTTGGGATCCTGGACTGACATGCATCCGCTGGCAAGTACAGCCGCGGCCAAGGTCAGTGTTACGGCCAGAGCGCGTACATATTTCATATGAGTCTCCCTCATGATTGATGTTTGGATATGAAGCTTGAGTCGGAGGCATCATACCGAGCCCGCCAAAGGCGACGTTGACAGCTGATCGCGGGCTGATAGCCAATAGTTCTCTGCGCCGTAGGTAACGGAAGACCTATGACTTAAGGCCCACAAAACCAATGCCGCCCAATACCCTGAGCCGCGTGACAAACACACAACAGCGCGGCCGCCGCCCAATTCGTCACTGTCATTCCTGACACAAGCACCCAGCGCAGCCAAAACCGGCACCTCGTCTGTGTACATAGCGTTTGACGACGCATCCCTCTCCCGCTTACCCAGCCTTCTGTGCCCCCAACCCTGTCAGCCCTGACAGGTTGACCGTTGCACGGGCCGCTCAACACAATGATTTGAACAACAAGGGCGGGACGACAAGAGGGGGAGCGGTGAACTGCCCGCGGCACTGGCTGCGGGCATGGCCAGGCGGCATGCCGGGGATCGGCATGCCGCCCCACTTGTCTTGAGACCCGTGGCGGTTTTTCTTCACTCCAACAGAGGGCTTCTCATGACACGACTTCTCCCACGGCGCGCACTGCTGGTGCAGGCGGCTTTGCTGGCGGCGGCATCACCGGCTGCCTTTGGCCAGGCCACTCCCATCCCCCCGGGCAAGACGGCGAGCGGCAAGCTCACGGTCGCCGCAAAACCGGCGGCCGCGAAGCCCGCCGCGGCGGCGCCTGTGGCCATCGAGTGGCCGACCAAAACCATACGCCTGCTGATCGGCTTTCCGCCGGGTTCGGTGCAGGACTTGTCGGCGCGCTCCATCAGCGAGCAGCTGTCCAAGACCCTGGGCCAGCCGGTGATTGTGGAGAACAAGGCCGGCGCCTCGGGCATCATCGCGGCCGACCAGGTGGCCAAGGCGACGGACCTGCACACCTTCGGCGTGATGAACAACAGCCAGCTGACGATTGCCAAACTGCTGAACCCGATGGCGCCTTACGATCCGGCCGTGGACCTGGCGCCCATCGCGCTGATAGGCACGACGCCCATGGTGATGGTGGTGAGCAATTTCGCGCAGGGCAGCACGCCGCAGGAGTGGCTGACCTGGCTGCGCAACCAGGGCGACAAGGCCAACTACGGCTCGCCGGGCGCGGGCACGCCGGGCCACCTGGGCATGGAGCTGATCAAGAGCCGCAGCGGCGGCCTGGGCGTGATGCATGTGCCCTACCCCGGCAACCCGCAGATCATCACCGCCATGCTGGGCGGCCAGCTGCAGGCGGCACTGCTGCCGCCCGGCCTGGCGATGCAGCAGGTGAAGGCCGGCAAGATGAAAGTCATAGGCGTGACCTCGGAGACGCGCAGCATGCTGGTGCCGGAGCTGCCGACCCTGCGCGAAGTCGGCATCATGGGCGCGGACATGGAACTCTTCACCGCGCTGGCCGGCCCGGCCTCGCTGCCGGCCGCGGTGCGCGACAAGCTGGGCGCGGCGCTGATCGACGTGCTCAAGACCGGCGAGACGCGCCAGCGGCTGATCACGGTGGGCTGGCAGCCGGCGCCGTCCACGGCCGAGGGCCTGCGCACGCGCATGCGCGCCGACACGCGCAACCTGGGCGGCATCATCATGCTGCGGGGCATACGGGCCGACAGCTGAGCGGCCGCTGAAGGGGCAAGGCTTTCGCGCCTTCGCCCCACCCTCTCTCCCTTCCCCGAAATGCGTGAGCCCGCGAGCCGGAAGCGACCGCTCCGGCTGTGGTTTACTCTGCCTTTACCGAAGCACTACCTGCCGGACGCGCAAGCGTCTTGAAAATAGGCGGGGCGCGCAAGGCCGCGCGTCAACCACAGGAAGAGGACATGCATATTTCATCGGCACACTGGCGAGCGGGCGCCGCGGCCCTGCTGCTGGCGGGCCTGGCTTGCACCAGCCATGCCCAGTACAACACCGGGGGGGCGCGCGCCCCTCGCTCCGGGGAAGCCCAGGCGGAAGGCCCGCAGGCGCCGCGCATCCAGTCACGCTGGGAGCAGGTCAGCCGCCGGCTGTTTGACCTGCGGGTGGCGCTGCAGATCACAAAAGAGCAAGGCCCGGCCTGGGAGAATTTCCGGGGGCGTTTCCTGGACATGGTGACCAGCGGCCCGGCCGGCATGCGCATCGTGGACGAACAGAACGCGAAAGACGCCTTCCAGTACCTGCTGGCCGACGCGCAAAGGCGCTCCAACATGCTGGCCACGCTGGACGCCACCGCGCAGGTCTTGCTGGCGCAGTTCAGTCCCGAGCAGCTGCAGATCGCCGACCGGGCGCTGCCCGGGCTGCTGGCGGACTATGGCGGCATCCGCTAGTCGGTAGGCGGTAAACCGGGGCTTACCCGCTGGTGGACTTCAGCGCCAGCAACACCACAACCACCACCGCCAGGATCAGGGACAGACCGCGCCAGAAGGCCACCGGGTTTCGCTCCAGCAGCGGCGGACGCGTCTTTTGCAAGAAAGCCTGCCCGGGATGGCGCAGGTCGTGGACAAACTCCGACAGCTCACCGTAGCGTTTCGCGGGGTTGGGGTGCACTGCCTTGCGCAGCACCTCGTCTATCCAGGCCGGGATCTCGCGGTCTTCGTAAAGCACCGACTCATAACGCAGCTTGTCCTGCGCGGCCCGCGTCCGGCACCTGGCCACTTCGGCGCCATAGGGCAGCTTGCCGGTCAGCATCTGGTAGGTGATGACGCCGAGCGAGAAAAGGTCGGAGCGCGGGGTGCCGCCCTCCCCCAGAAAATACTCGGGCGCCGAATACTGGGCCGTGCCCAGGATGTCCTCGTGCCCACCAGGTGTGTCGGCTTCCACAAGGCCGGCCACGCGGGTGGCGCCGAAGTCGATGATTTTCGCGGTGCCCGTGCCGTCGATCATGATGTTCTCGGGCCGCAGGTCCTGGTGCAGCATCTCGTGCCGGTGGAAGGCGCGCAGGCCCTTGGCGATCTGCTCGACCAGGCCGCGCACCGCCTCCAGGCTGGGCCGGGGGTTGTCTATCATCCACTGGCTCAGCGTCTGCCCGTCGATGTACTCGGTGGCCACATAGACATAGTGGCGCTTTCGGGTCGGCACATAAGGCTTGAGCACATGCGCGCTGTTGATGCGCCGGGCGATCCACTCTTCCGTCAAAAACCGCTCAAGGTAGGCCGGGTCGCCGCCCAGGTCTATGGAGGGCGTCTTGAGGATGACCAGCGCACCGGTGTCGTTGTCGGTGGCCAGGTAGATGTGGCTGCGGCTGCTGCCCCGCACTTCGCGGACGATGGTGTAACCGTCAAACACCGCCCTGGCCTCGAGGATGGGCGGCAGCGGCAGGCCTGAGAGCTGCTGCACCATCTCGCCGGCCTCGCGGCGGGGCAGCGCATCGACGCGCACGAGCTGGACCGTGAGGTTGTCTTCGCTGCCGCGCTGAAAGGCTTTGTCGACGATGGCCCTGGCGGCAAGCTCAAGGCCTCCGGGCGCATCGGCGCCGCCGCGGATGATGGCGGCCATGTCGTGCTCGGTAACGTGTTCGTAGACGCCGTCGGTGGCCAGCAAGAAGATGTCGCCCTGCTCCACCGGCTGGGTCTGGTAGTCGATCTCCAGCTGGGGCTTGAAGCCCAGCGCGCGGCCCAGGTAACTCTGGCCCTGGGAAATCCACACGCGATGGTCATTCGTCAGCTGCTCCAGCACCTTGCCGCGCAGGCGGTAAATGCGTGAATCGCCGACATGGAAGATATGCGCGGTGGTCGACTTGATGACCATGGCGCTCAGGGTGCACACATACCCTTTGTCGCTGTCGTAGCGATACTGGCTTCTCTGCGTCTGCGCATGCAGCCAGGAGTTGGTGGCGCTCAGGATCCGCTCGGCCGAGGTCTTGACCGACCAGGCTTCCGAGGTGCAGAAATAGTCTTCCAGGAAACCGGTGACGGCGTACTGGCTGGCCACGTCGCTGACGGCGCTGCTGCTGATACCGTCGGCCAGCGCAATGGCGATGCCCTTGGCGCTCAGCTGCGGCTCCACCGGCACGTAGATGCCGTGGAAATCCTGGTTGGTTTCTTTGCGGCCCTTGTCCGAATACTGGCCTGCCGATATCTTCAGTTCAGGGGACATGTGGGGTGGCGCAAAGCCCCCGCGCTTCTTTGCATGCGCGGGGGCTTTTGAGGCTGCTTTGTTTTAAAGGCGGATTATTTGATGGAACGCACGGGTCCGGTTTTAATGTGCGTGGCGTACAGCGTCAAGCCGGTGAAAGCCAGGCCGCCCACCAGGTTGCCCAGCACCGTCGGGATTTCGTTCCAGATCAGGTAGTCCATGATGGTGAAATGCGCGCCCAGCAACAGGCCCGAGGGGAACAGGAACATGTTCACGATCGAGTGCTCGAACACCATGTAGAAGAACAGCATGATGGGCATCCACATCGCGATCACCTTGCCGCTGACCTGGGTGGAGATCATCGCACCGACCACGCCGGCCGACACCATCCAGTTGCACAGCATGCCGCGCACGAACAAGGTGAGCATGCCGTTCGCGCCGTACTTCTGGTAGCCGAGCGTGCGGTTTTCACCGACCACGCCTATGGCCTTGCCCACCGCGCTGGGCTCTGTGGAAAAGCCATTGGTGACGTAGATGGCCATCATCACCGCCACCGTGAAGGCCCCAAGAAAGTTGCCGGTGAAGACCAGCCCCCAGTTGCGCAGCACGCCCTTGACGGTGACGCCCGGGCGCTTGTCGATCAAGGCCAGCGGGCACAGCACGAACACGCCGGTCAGCAGGTCGAAGCCGAACAGGTAAAGCATGACAAAACCGACCGGGAACAGCACGGCGCCCAGCAGGGGCTGGCCGGTCTGCACATTGATGGTGACGGCGAACCAGGCCGCCAGGGCCAGGATGGCGCCGGCCATATAGGCCCGGATAACGGTGTCGCGGGTGGACATGAAAATCTTGGATTCCCCCGCGTCCACCATCTTGGTCACAAATTCCGAAGGCACTAAATACGCCATACGATCCTCTCGTCTGTAGTTGTGGGCCTCAAATCAAAAGGCCAAAAAAAATCCACCCCCAGGCGCTCCCCAAAAAATGGGAGGCTGGAAGTGGACGCCGTTATCCATTGAATCCGCCGGGCAGCGGCCCGCGGGCCACGCCATGCCCAGCCGTCATTAGCCGGACAGGTAGGTCAAAGCAACTACTGTGCCGCGAGGAATGCGGGCGGAAACCGGCCTTTCTGCCCCGCCATGCGACGGCAGCAGGCGCGCATTGCCCCAAATGCGTGCACCGGGCCGCGGCGGGCTCGACATTTTGGTGCCTGCGGGCCGGCCGGCGCCGGTGGCTACTTGACCAGTTCCAGCACCTCGGCCTTTTTCTTCTTGATCAGCAACACCAGGAATTTCGCGGGCTGGGTGGTGCTGGCGTTGCGGCCCACGGTGTGGATGTCCTTGGGGCCTTCATAAAAGCTCTGGCCGGCCGTCAGCGTGACTTCCTTGCCGCCCTTGACCTGCATCACGATGGAACCTTCGAGCACATAAACAAAGGCATGCGCAAGGTGGCGATGTACCGGGTCGGCCGCGCCCGGGGCGTAGTCGACGGTGATCATCAGGCCCTCTTTACCGGGAAAATCGGCCAGGTCTTGCGCCATCACCGGCGTGACGCGCACGCCTTCTGGGCCGACGGCCAGGGCCGGCTGGGTGAGCAAGGCGCCGCTTGCGAGGAACAGGGAGATGCAGATCTTTTTCATAAGGGACTCTTCACAGGGTTGTTTGATGCGGCTCGGAATTGAGGCACCTCCCCTTAAGACGATTCAGGGCGCCGGCTTGTGACGCCGGCAGGTTCTCACTCTTGCCCCTTCCCCCGTTGGGGGAAGGTAGGGATGGGGGCCTCGCGGCCATCGATTTGCCTGGCAGGCGTGGAACACGGAAACCGGGGAGCCCCCATCCCAGCCTTCCCCCAGAGGGGTAAGGAGTGGCTGCGCTTATTTCGCAGCTTGTGCCCTGGCGAACCATTCCTCAAACCGCACCGTGCCCAGGCGTGCCTTGCCAACGGGCACCAGCGTGTCGTCCTTGAGCTCGGCGCCGAAGTAGCGTGCCTGCGGATCGGCGACGACCTTGCGCGGGTCATTGCTTGCGGTCAGGAAGCGCTGGACGAGATCAGGCAGGCGCACTTTTTCCGGCCCGGCGATCTCGACCGTGCCATTGACCGGCGCGCCCAGTGTGTAGTCGGCCATCGCGGCGGCCACGTCGTCGGACGCGATGGGCTGCACAAAGGCCGGCGACAGCCGGACCGTCTGTCCTTCGGTGCCCGACTGCGCGATGCCGCCCAGGAATTCCATGAACTGGGTGGAGTGGACGATGGTGTACGGGATGCTGGCGGCCCGGATGAGTTTTTCCTGGGCGATCTTGCCGCGGAAATAACCGCTTTCCACAAGCTTGTCGGTGCCGACGACCGAGAGCGCGATGTGGTGCGTGACACCGGCGGCCGCTTCGGCCGCGAGCAGGTTGCGGCCCGAAGTCTCGAAAAACTCCAGCACGGCCTTGTCCTCAAACGAGGGCGAGTTGGCCACGTCGACCACCACCTGGGTGCCCGCAAGGACTTCCGCCAGCCCTTGGCCGGTGAGGGTGTTGACGCCGGATGCCGGGGATGCGGCCACGGCCTCATGGCCGCGCTGGCGAAGGATGTTGACGAGTTTGGATCCGATGAGGCCTGAGCCTCCGATGACGACGATCTTCATGTGTGCACTTTCTGGTTCAGGGTGGAGGTAGAGGTGGAGTTCCTCCTGGTTGAGTGGCTCGAAATTGAGCACCACCTGCCTCTATGACGATTGACGCTGCCGGTTTGTGACGCCTGCGCCCTGCCCTTGCCATTTCTCTTGCACCTTCCCCTCTGGGGGAGAGCCGCTCAGGCCGCTGCGGCTTTTCCTTCAAGCAGTTTCACCATGGCCCAAAGCACCCGGTTCGCAGGCACCGCCACGCCCAACGCATCGCCGCGTTTGACGATCAGGCCGTTGAGGTAATCGATCTCGGTGGGTTTGCCGCGCGCCAGGTCTTGCGCGGTGGAGGCGTACTGGTTGGGCATGCTGCCGGCCAGCTTTTCGACGGCGACATGCACGTCGCCGGCCACCTGCACGCCTTCGGCCTTGGCCACCGCCAGGCATTCGGCGACCACGTCACGCATCACGTCCACGACGCCCACGCCCTGCACCGTCTTGCCATAAGGCAGTTGGGCGATGGCCGAGACGGCGTTATAGGCGCAGTTGAGGATGAGCTTGGCCCACAGCGCGCCGCGCACATTGGCGGAGATTTCGGTGGGCACGCCGGCGGCGACCAGGGCTTGCGCGGCGCTGTCGCTGCGCGTTGAAGGCTCGATGACCAGGTCGCCGCGGCCATGGTGCTTGAGGTGGCCGGGGCCGGCCATTTCGGTAGCGACATAGACCACGGCGGCGGCCACCGCGTTGCCGGGCAGCACCGCGCGCAGGCGGTCGGCGTTGTCGACGCCGTTTTGCAGGCACAGCACCAGGGTGCCGGCCGCGAGATGCGGGCGTATCAGCGCGCCGGCCGATTCGGTATCGGTGGACTTGACGCAAAACAGCACCAGGTCGGCGCCCTTGACGGCAGCCGGGTCGCTGCTGGCGGCCAGGCGCACGTGTTCGTCGAACATGCGGGTTTCCATGCGCAGGCCGTCGCGCGCAATGGCCTCGACATGCTGCGGCCGCGCGATCAGCACGACCTCATGCCCGGCTCGCGCCAGCATGCCGCCGAAATAACAACCGACGGCGCCTGCGCCCATCACGGCGACTTTGAGGGATTGGGTCATGGAGAGCTGCCTTCCGCTTGGCGGGAGATGTGAAGACAGCGATTGTGTTTCAAGTCCGCCGTGCCTGCTGGCGGCGGGAGACAAACCTACCCGAGGCTGCCGGCAAAGCGCCGGGCCAGCTGATTTCGTTCAAAGGCTTCGGCCACAAAATCGATAAAGACGCGGGTCTTGGCGGGCATCTGGCTGCGCGTGGCGTAATAAATCGAGATCGCGCCGGCATCCACATACCAGCGCGGCAGCAGCCTGACGAGTTCACCGCGCTCCAGTTGCGGCAGCACGTCAGGCACGGCGAGCAAGGTCACGCCCAGGCCCATCAGCGCCGCGGTGCGCATGGCGGTCGGGTCGTTCACCCGCACCGACTCGGCCTGGGCGGCCGGCATTTCGGCGCCGGCCGTGTCGCGCATCACCCACTGGCGAAGCCGGCCCGTGGCGCTGGAACGCATGACGATGCCGCTGTGCCCGGCCAAGCCCGCGGGGTCAGTGGGCAACTGGCGGCCGGCCATGTAGGCGGGCGAAGCCACGGCGACCAGGTGGATGGGCGCCAGGGGGCGTGACACCACGCCGGGCGAAAGCTCAAAGCCGCCGCCTATCGCGGCGTCATAACCCTCGGCGATCAGGTCGACCGGGCGGTTTTCAAAATACCAGTCGGGGCGCACCAGGGGGTAGCGCTCGAGAAAAGCCGGCAGCAGCGGCAGTATGTGTTCGACGCCAAAGGTAGGCGACATGCTGACCTTGAGTGTGCCGGCAGGCGCACCGCCGTCGTCGGCAAGCGCCGCGATGGCGGACTGCAGTGCGTCAAGGTTGCCGCCTATGGAGACCAGGAAGCGCTCGCCGGCCTCGGTCAGGGTGAGCTTGCGCGTGGAGCGCTGGAACAGGCGCACGCCGAGGTTGCGCTCCAGCATCGCGACATTGCGGCTGACGGCCGCGGGCGTCAAAGCCAGGCGCCGCGCCGCTTCCGAGAAGCTGCGGCTTTCGGCGCTGCGCACAAAGGATTCGAGGTTGGCCAGGGTTTCCATCGCCTCATCTTAAAGCAATGCTTGAAGATAATTCAAGCCATTACCGGCTTATCAAAAGGCAATCCAAATCCCATCATTCACTCCATCAACAACCCAAGGAGTGAATTCATGTCTACCCCCGTCAACACCAGCGCCGTCAACACCCCCAGCATCGGCATCATCGGTTCCGGCGCCATCGGCTCGGCCGTCGCCGCCATCCTGGCCCGCCACGGCATCCCGGCCACCCTCTCGAACAGCCGCGGCCCCGGCTCGCTCAAGGAACTGGTGCACGGACTTCCCGGCATCACGGCCGGCACGCGTGAGGAAGCGGCCGCCAAGGACATCGTGTTTGTCGCCGTCAACTGGGGCCGCCTGCCGGCCGCACTGGCCGGCCTGCCCAATTTCGGCGGCCGCATCGTCATCGACACCAATAACCCGATCGAGGCGCCGCTGTTCAAGCCCGCCGAACTGAACGGCCGCCTGTCGAGCGAGATAGTGGCGGACCTGGTGCCCGGTGCCCGTGTGGTGAAGGCCTTTAACCACCTGGCCGCCGCGTTGCTGGCCACCGACCCGGCCGACCACGGCGGCAAGCGCGTGATGTTTTATTCAGGCGACGACGCAGCCGCCAAGGCCACCGTGGCCGCACTGATCGCCCGGCTCGGCTTCTCGGGCATAGACCTGGGTGCACTGGCCGTGGGCGCGCGCCTCGCGCAGTTTCCGGGCGGCCCGCTGCCGATTCTCAACCTCGTGCACTTCGCTTGAGGCCGCTGCCGGGCCGGCCTGACCCGTCGCTGACGAACAGGCCCGTGCGGTGCGGCGCACTGCGTAAAGTCACAATTTTTTTACCGTTGGTTTACCGGCGCTAGACCGCCGCTATACCGGGCCATCGCTCAATGGCGAGGCGCAGGGTCCTGCGCGGCCTGGGTTGAACAACAGGGTGCACCTGTTGTCCCACCCAGGCAGGTCTGAAGTTGCCGGTGCCATGCGCCGGCTTTTTCCGGAGAAAAAGAAATCATGAAGTTCACCTATTCATCCAGATTGTTGTGGCTGTCCACCGCCGCGCTGTCGCTGGGCGCCGCACTGGCGCAACCGGCGCAGGCGGCGCCGCTGGCGGCGGGCTCACAGGATGTTTACCTCGGCGGCAATATCGCCGCCAGCCGCGCGTCCGGCCTGGGCGGCAGCATCGACGGCGCGCTGGGCAACCAGGGGCTGGCCAGCAGCACCTCGACCGGCACACCGGGCACCTCAGGCGGCTTGCGCCTGGGCTACCGCCTCAACCCCAACCTGGCCGTCGAGGCCAGCTATGACCGCATAGGCTCGACCGACCTGCAGTCCGCCATCGCATCGCCGGCGGCGGACAGCGCTTCGGGGACCTGGAAGGCGCACGGCTTCGGCCTGCACGTGCTGGGCATCGCACCGCTCGACAACCAATGGTCGCTCTACGGTCGCGCCGGCGTCGAACAGTGGCACACCTCGCTGGACACGGCCTCGGCCACCGGCAGCACCGCCAACGTATCGACGACAGGCTCCAACACCTCGCTGGCGCTGGGCGCCGGTGTCGCTTACGCCATCTCACCGAATGTGGATGCGACGGCGGAGCTGGTGCACTACAACCGCGTCGGCACCTCCGCCACCGGTGTCAGCGCGGTGAACCAGGTCAACTTCGGCCTGCGTTACCACTTCCTCTAAACCTCTGAAGGTGATCCCGGCCGGCGCCAGGCGCGCCGGCCTTGCTGAAGCCGCGGACCGGCCAGGCCTTCAGGCTGTTGGCAAGGTGATGCGGGCGCGCAGCCCGCCGCCGTCAGCCGGCAGCAGCGCCAGCGTCCCGCCATGCGCACGCACCAGGCGGTCCACGATGGCCAGGCCCAGGCCGGCGCCGGCCGGGCCGCCGCGCGTGCCTTCGGCGCGGCGGAAAGGCTGCTTCAGCGCCTCGGCCTGTTCGGGCGGGATGCCGGGGCCCGCGTCAGTCACCTCTATCCAGACAAAGCCATCCTGCATGCCTGTGGCCATGGCCACAGGCGGCCGGCCATGGCGCCAGGCGTTTTCGACGAGGTTGGCCAGCACGCGCCGCATGGCGCGCGGGCGCAGCAACACGGCCGGCGGCCCGCCGGCCCGCAGCGCCACCGGCATGCCCTGGGCAGCCGATGCGGCGGTGACTTCGGCCGCCAGCGCATCGACGTCGACCGGCGACAGCGCTTCACCGTCGGTGCTGCGGGCGAAGTCGAGGAACTGGCCGATGATGGCGTCCATCTCCTCAACGCCGCGGGTCATGCGGGCCATCAACTCTTCATCAGCCTTGTCGCGCAGGATCTCGATGCCCAGGCGCAGCTTGGTCAGCGGCGTGCGCAAGTCGTGCGACACCCCGGCCAACATCAGCGTGCGTTCGTCGTCGGCCTGGGCCAGGCTGCGCACCATCTGGTTGAAGCTGCGGCTCAGGCCTGCGATTTCCGTGGGGCCGTCTTCAGGCAAGGGCTGGGGGCTGGCGCCGCCAGCCAGCGTCCGCGCCGAAGCCATCACGCGGCGCAGGGGCTGGTTCAGGTAACGGTGAATCAGCAGCGCACCCAGCAGGGCCAGCAATGCGCTGGTGAGCGAGGCCGCGACCCAGGCGCCGGTAAATTCACGCGTCGGCAGCACGCCGGGCAGCGTGACCCAATGGTCGGCGCCGTCCAGGCGCAAGCGCACCGCCAGGCTGCCGCCGGCTTCACGGCGCCAGATGATTTCAGAGCCCTCGCCTTCCAGCGCAATGCCGCGCGAGGCTTCATTGACGAAGCGCCGCTCCAGCCGGCTGAGCAACAGGCGTCCGCCGCGGCCGTCACCGTCTTCATCCGCCACACCTTGCATGGCGCGGCGGTTGAACTGCGCCACAAAGGCCTCGCGCTGCGCGGGCGGCAGCGCGGCCAGGCCGGCGCGGATGGAACTGACATTGCGCGCCACCGCCACCGACAGCTGCGCCAGCCGGGGTTTGACGATCAGCTGGCGCACCAGCAGCGCGCTGGCCAGCTGGCCCGCCACGATGAGCACCACGATCAGCAGCACGTTGCGGCCGAACAGGCTGCGCGGAAATAGTGTCACGGCTTGCCCGCCTTGCCGTGTTTTGCCGCGCCGCCTTCCGGCACAAACACATAACCCACGCCCCACACGGTCTGGATGTGGGCAGGCTGCGATGGGTCGGCCTCTATGAGCTTGCGCAGGCGCATGACCTGCACGTCGATGCTGCGGTCGGTGGCTTCGTGGTCGCGGCCGTAGGCCAGCTCGATCAGCCGGTCGCGGCCCAGCGGCCGGTTGGGGTGCAGGGCCAGCGCCTGCAACAGGCTGAATTCACCGGTGGTGAGCGGCAGGTCTTCGCCGTTTTTTTCGAGCCGGCGTGCTTCCAGCTTCAGGGTGAAAGCGCCAAACCGCACAGTGCCCTGGCCGGGCAAGGGGCCGCTGTGCGCGCCCAGCATGCGCTGGCGGCGCACCAATGCCTGGATGCGGGCCAGCAGTTCGCGTGGGTTGAAAGGCTTGGGCAGGTAATCATCGGCCCCCATCTCCAGGCCAACGATGCGATCCACCGGGTCGCCGCGGGCTGTGAGCATGACGATGGGAATGGTTTCACCCTGCGCGCGCAGGCGGCGGCACACCGCCAGGCCGTCTTCGCCCGGCATCATGACGTCGAGCACCAGCACGTCGAAGCGCTCGCGCGCCAGCAGGGTGTCCAGGGTTTTGGCGTCTTCCAGCGTGCGCACGGCATAACCCTGGTCGCTCAGGTAGCGTTGCAGCAGGCTGCGCAGGTCGGCCTCGTCGTCGACCACCAGGACCCGGGCCAATGCCTCGCTCATGGTGAGGGGCCTGCCCGCAAAAGCGCGTTGGAAACCAGCATCAGAAACATCCCACTGCAAGAAAGATGCCCCATGGTAGCGGCCCGCACCGGGCCGTCCACCCGGCAAATCATGACAAACGATGACAAAGCCGCGCTTTGTTCATGCCTTGTCATCAAGAGGCCGGCGCCAGCCATGGTTGGCTCACATCTCGCGGCCACAGTGGCATCACGGCGCTGCAATGCGGCCGAAACCTCAAAACCCTTCACCGTTCCCCCAAGGAGTTCGCCATGAAAACCACGCTTTCCTCCATCACCCTGGCATGCGCCCTGCTCGCCGCGGGTTTTGCCGCCCCCGACGCCGAAGCGGCCAGCCGCCAGGTGCTGCGGGCCCATGCCGACGGCGGCACCTCCGTCACCAAGGCTGTCACGCGCCAGGGTCCACAAGGCGGCACACGGGTGCGCAACCACAGCACCACCGCCGATGGGCAAGGCAACGCCAGCACTGCGGGTAACGTCTCCACCACAGGCCCTAACGGTGCCACCGCCGTGCGCTCGGGCCAGGCCAGCCGCAGCGCGGACGGCTCCGCGCAGCGCAGCGGCAGTTTTGCCGCCAGCGGCGCCAAAGGCAGCGTGGAAAGCAGCGGCAGCAGCAGCAAAACCGCCGACGGCAGCATCAACGCCAGCCGCAATACCAGTGCCACCAGCGCCGCCACCGGCAACAGCGTGCAAAGCACGGCCTCCTATAACCAGGCCACCGGCGTCACCCGCAGCACAACCTGCTATGACGCCAGCGGCGCCAGCATGAGCTGCCCGTCGCGCTGAGCGTGCCCCCTTCACATTTCGCTTATCCCCTGTTTAACCGGAGTACTTTCATGATGTCTTCTTCCACCCTGCGCATACTTTCAATCATGGGCCTGCTGGCACTGGGCGCCGCGGCCCATGCCCAGGCACCCAAGGCCGACCGTATGGAAAAAGCCCGTACCGAACTGCAAAAACGCTTTGAATCGGCCGACACCAACAAGGACGGCAAGCTGACCCGCGAAGAAGCGCAGGCAAAGATGCCCAAGGTGTACAAAAACTTTGACACCATCGACGCCGGCCATACAGGCGCCATTTCGCTGGCCGACATCGAGGCATTTGTGGTCTCGAAAAAAGGCGCGCGCAAGCCGGCCGGCTGATGCGGCGGCTTCGATGCGGGCCGCCACGCACAAGGCCACACGAATGGTTTAACCTCAAGAACGCCCCGCCGGGCACTGCTTGACTGGAGATTTTGATGACAGCTCTTGCCACCCGGGCGCGACAGGCCGGCCTTGTCGCCACGCTGCTTTTCTCGGCCACCTTTGCCGCGGCTGCACCGGCCGTGCCTGACGGCGTGCGCCGCATGGCCGACATCGCTTATGGCACGGATTCGCGCCAGCGCATGGACGTGTACCTGCCGGCGTCCGCGACGGAGACGGCGAAAGCGCCCGTGATCGTCATGGTGCACGGCGGCGCGTGGATGGTGGGTAACAAAGCCATGTCGAATGTGGTCGACAACAAGGTGGCGCATTGGGTCCAGAAAAAGGGCTATATCTTTGTCTCCGTGGGCTACCGCCTTTCGCCGCAAGCCGACCCGTTGCTTCAGGCGCGCGACGTGGCCACGGCGCTAGCCAAGGCCCAGGGCCTGGCGGACTCCTGGGGCGGCGACCCGGCGAAGTTCATCCTCATGGGGCATTCGGCCGGCGCGCACCTGGCGGCGCTGCTGGCGGCCTCGCCGTCGCTGGCGCGCGAGGCCGGCGCCCAGCCCTGGCTGGGCACGGTCGCGCTCGACAGCGCCGCGCTGGACCTGGAACGCATCATGCAAGCGCGGCACATGCGCTTTTACGACCGCGTGTTCGGCGCCGACCCGGCCTACTGGCGCAGCGTGTCGCCCAGCAGCGTGCTGGCGTCGGGCGCCGCACCCATGCTGCTGGTGTGCTCGACACAGCGGGCAGACGACCCCTGCGCACAGGCACGTGACTTTGCCGCCAAGGCCACGGCCCAGGGCGGCCATGCGAGCGTGCTGCCGCAGGACCTCACGCATGCACAGGTCAACACCACGCTGGGACTGCCCGGCGCGTACACCGAGGCGGTCGACGGTTTCATCACGGGTTTGCTGCCGCGCTGACAACCCTCCAATAAAAAAACCGGCGGGTTGCCCCGCCGGTTCGTGTTCATTGCCCCATTCCTCATATGGCATAAGGGATGGGGATGGTGCGATTCCATGGATTCAACAATCCCATGAACTTCGCGTCAATGCCCGGAATCACTCAGAGTGCAGGCTTGGCCGCGCGGCTTTTTTCGCTTTCCAGCGCCTTGGTCCTCTGCGCATCCAGCACCTTGTACCAGTCGGCAAACGCGCTGACATCCATGGCAAAGGACGAGAATTTGTCGGCCAGGCCGTCCTGCTTGTTGGACTTGGACGATACGCTGTAGATCGTGGCGCAAGCGTAGGTGGGTGCCACGGGGTAATACAGATAGCCCGTCACGACGCCGCCCACAAAATAATCCTTGATCTCCTCAAAGCAGTTGCCGTTCCTGGGCTTGTCGTAGACGTTGACCCACTCGATTTCCTTGCCCGCCTTGTCATACATCCAGTGCTGGCTATAGCCGGTGGGCTTAATGCTCGCGGGGTCCTGCTTGCCGTATTTGGCCGATGCATCCGCGATGGCCTTCAATGCGGGCCGGTCCCCCGCCGGGTATTCCGTCTTGGTGATAGCCCACACCTTGTTGGTCAAAGGCGAAATGCTGAAGTTCAGGTTCTTGGCCGTGTTGTTGAATTTGGGGACGTAGGTGTAGTTGTCGAAGGTACCGGTTCTGCCGTCTATGGTGAGCTTCAGTGCGGTTTTCGTGGTGGACACATAGACATTGTTTTTCAGCTCGGTGTTTGCAATATTCAGGGCCTCCTGCACATCCATGCCGAGGCGAATGCCGCCCACATCAGGCGCCGCCGCTTGAGCCACTCCCGCCAGGCCGGCGCCCAAGGCCCACATCAAGGCCCATTGGCCTGCTATCTTTTTAATCATGCTTCTCCCTCTTCCTTACGTTCTGGATAAAAAGCAGGCCCCGGGCAAATATGCGTCGTGGCCTGGAGCGCGGCGGGCCCATCCCTGCTGCGCCGCGGGCAATCTTAGCCATCACCCAACAGAGGCTCGGAGAGCCATGCGCACGAATTGCAACGAACTGTTGCGGATCGGGATTTATTTCTTGAAAGCGTGAAATAGTTGCCTATGCCACCGCGGCTGATGACGAAGGGATTGGCTTCAATGACCGGACTCACCGCGACGGGGCGTGCATGAGTGCCCCAGGGGTCAAGGTTTCTGCAGCGGCTCACCCGCTTCCGCCGCCGCAACGACAGCATTGCGGCGGTGGTAGCTGAAGAAGGTCCACATCAGCAGCGAAGCGTCGGGCCCGTCGGGCTCGTTGAACTCGACACTGGCGTCGCCGCCGCTCCAGGCGTGGCCCAGCGCATCGACGTCGCACCTCACCAGCTGCGGCTTGCGGCCGGCGTACCAGGTGGCGGTCTGGTAGGCGTGGCGCGGCTTGCGGCCGCCGCGGCGCTCGGCGTGGCGGCGTACCACGGGGCCTTCGCGCGACGCGCCCTGCGTGAGGGCCGGGCCGTTGATGATTTCAAACTGCTCGGCCAGCTGGTCGGCATTGACCCTGCGCACCACGGTGTCGTGGTCGCCGTGGACCAGGATGGCGGGCATGCCGGGGAACTGTGGCTGCATACCGGAAAATTCGCGCGCCGCGGCACTGTAAGACGAGCCCGAGCCGTGCTGCATGGCGCGGTAGGCGCTGAAGGGCGAATGCGTGGTGCCGAACACCGGCGCCGAATGCATGCCCACGGCGGCGATCAGCTCCGGGTGGCGCAAGGCCACGATGGCAGCCAGCGCGGCGCCGGCCGAGAGGCCCGCGACATAGGTGCGCGAAGTGTCCAGGCCGTGCTTGCGCTGCACCTGCGCGATCATCGCGGCGATCAGCTCGACGTCGCCCTCGCCGCGCTGCGTGTCGCGCCGGTACCAGTGCCAGCAGCGATGGGCGTCGGCCGCGGCGGATTGTTGCGGGTACAGCACCGCGAAGCCCTTGCGTTCGGCCAGCGCGTTCATGCGGCTACCGGCCGCGAAGTCGGCCGCCGTCTGCTTGCAGCCATGCAGCATCACGACCAGGGGCCGCGGCGCTGGCGGGGTATCCGTCATTCCGGCCGCGCTGGCGGGAAGGTAGAGCCAGTACAGCATGCGCCGGGCATGCCCGAAGGGGCCGTCCGCCGGCACGCTGAACCAGGCCTTGCGCCAGGTGCCGGGCAAGCCCGCGGCCGCGCGGGTCTGTACGGCCGTGGGGCGGCGCGCCTTTTTGGCGGGCCGGGCCACGGCGGGCTTGACCAGTTTGAGCTTTGGCCTGCGCGGTTTGGTGGCCGGCACGGCTTTGGGCAACAGGCTTTCCAGCAGGCGCAGGCCCCGCGCCTGCTGGGCTTGCTGGGCCTTGCTGACGCGGCGCAGGCTTTTCAGCCAGAGGCTGCTCAGGCTTTTGGGCATGGAAGGGCTTGTGCTTGGGAAGTCATGAAGGGTGGCCGGCGCGGTCTGGACGGGTGTCTTTAATAAGTACACGGTTATTTTGCTGCATTGCAGCAAAATGTCTACCGGGCAGAGGCTTAAAGCGCTGCCGCCTGGCTTGAATCAGGTGCCTTTTGTCACAAAATCAGGTTTTGGTGGCGTAAAAGCCCAGGCCGTTACCATTAAAGGCTTGGCCCGCACGCCTTAAAAAGCCTCTTCGGGCCCTCCCCAACCCGTTTCATCCCGTTTTATCCGCTCCATGTCCCCCTTCCTGACTGCCGCCCTGTACCAATTCGTCGAGCTGCCCGACTTCGCCGCGCTGCAGGCGCCGCTGCTCGCGCGCTGCGAGGGGCACGGCGTCAAGGGCACGCTGCTGCTGGCGCCCGAGGGCATCAACGGCACCATCGCCGGCCTGCCCGAGGGCGTGCGGGCGGTGCTGGCGTTTCTGCGCGCCGACCCGCGCCTGGCCAATCTGGAGCACAAGGAGGCCTGGGCCGCGGAGATGCCCTTCTACCGCATGAAGGTGCGCCTCAAGCGCGAGATCGTCACCATGGGCGTGCCCGAAGTCCACCCGGCGCTGATGGCCGGGGAATATGTCAAGCCGCAGGACTGGAACCAGTTGATCAGCGAGCCCGGCGTGGTCCTGGTCGACACGCGTAACGATTACGAGGTCTCCATCGGCACTTTTGAAGGCGCGATCAACCCGCACACCGGCAGTTTTTCGGAGCTGCCCGGCTGGGTGGAGCGCGAAATGGCCGAGGGCGGCAAGCTGACGGCGCAGGACGGCAAGAAACCCAAAGTCGCGATGTTCTGCACCGGTGGCATACGCTGCGAAAAATCCACGGCGCTGCTGCGCTCCAAGGGTTTTGAAGAGGTTTACCACCTCGAAGGCGGCATTCTCAAATACCTGGAGACCGTGCCCGAGGCCCAAAGCAGCTGGCAGGGCGAATGTTTTGTGTTCGACGAGCGCGTTTCGGTGGGCCACGGGCTCAAGCCCGGCGGCTTCACGTTGTGCAGGTCGTGCCGCGACCCGCTCAGCGAGGAAGACCGCCGATCGCCTCTGTATGAACTCGGCGTGAGCTGCCCGCATTGCCACGGCAAAACGACGGAAGAACAAAAAGCCGGCTACCGCGAGCGCCAGCGCCAGGTCGAGCTCGCCGAAAAACGCCAGGCCGCGCACATAGGCGTGCGCCAGCCCGGCGCCTGACCCCTCTGCCCATGAGCGGCGCCCTGCCCGTCCTGTATTCCTTTCGCCGCTGCCCCTATGCGATGCGCGCGCGGTTGGCGCTGGCGGCCAGCAGCGAACCGTATGAGTTGCGCGAAGTCGTGCTGCGCGACAAACCCGCCGAGCTGCTGGCCGCCTCGCCCAAGGGCACGGTGCCGGTGCTGGTGTTGCCTGACGGCACGGTCATTGACCAGAGCCTGGACGTGATGCTGTGGGCGCTGCGGCGCAAGGACCCGGAAAGCTGGCTGTTGCCGCCACGAGGCGCCATCGAGGACATGCTGGCGCTGGTTGCCGCCAATGACGGGGACTTCAAGTGCGACCTGGACCGCTACAAATACCCGCACCGCTATCCTGAAGATTCCGCAGGCGACGTTCAGGCGTTCGCGCTGCTGCACCGCGCGCAAGGCGCGGCATGGCTGGCAAAGCTGGATGGCATGCTGAACGAAGGATGGCTGTTCGGCCCGCGTGTGAGCCTGGCCGACATGGCCCTGCTGCCCTTTGTGCGCCAGTTCGCCCACACCGATGCGACCTGGTTCGCCGCGCAGCCCTGGCCGCGGCTGCAGGCCTGGCTGGCGGGCTTTGAGGCCGGCGCGCGCTTCCTGGGCGTGATGGAAAAACACGCGCCGTGGCAGGCAAGCGACGTCCGGGTTCAATGCTGATATAAACCACACAGCGACGCCCCAGACCGGACACTGAGCCGGCAGCGCCGCCGCCGCAGGCCGCTACCAGCCGCGCCCATGCCAGTCATCAACGGGAGGAATATCTTGAGTCAGCCCACGCCCCAGCCCAACCCTTTTGCGCCGCCGCAAGCGCCGGTCAGCGACGTGCCCGCGCCACAGGCCACCGAAGCCATCGCCGGCCTGCCGGTTTCCGATGCGTGGAAGACCAAATTCCAGCTCATCGAAAAAGCCGGCGGCGTGAAGCTGCCCCAGTTCAAGGCCCTCGGCGTCGGCGAACGCATGAAGATCGGCTTCAGCGTGCTGGCTTTCCTTTTCGGCCCCTTCTATTACCTCACCAAAGGCATGTGGAAAAAAGCCATCAGCCTGTTTGTGGTGTGCGTGGCGGTGGTGCTGCTGCTCCAGCTCGTGCTGGGAATGATGGGCCTGGGCCGCTTCAGCAGTTCGCTGGGCTATGGCGTCGCGGCCATCTTCGCGGCCCGCTCCAACATCGATTACTACAAGAAGATGGTGCTCAGGCAAAACGGCTGGTGGTAGGAGTACACATGAACCCCAATCCCTACGCCCCACCCCAGGCCCCGGTCGCCGACGTTGCCGAGATACCCGATGCCGGCGCGGACGCCCCGCCTTTCTTCCCGGTTTCGCGGCTCAAGCTGCTGGTGATGTTCTTCAGCACGCTGGGCCTTTACCAGATGTACTGGCTGTACAAGAACTGGAAGATGGTGCGCCTGCGCACGGACGAAAAAAACATCATGCCTTTCTGGCGCGCCTTCTTCGGCGTGTTCTTTTTCTATTCGCTGCTGGACCGGGTCAAAAAACACGACCCCGACTCACCCGCCGCGAAGATGGAGGCGGGCGGCCTGGCCGCCGCCTGGATCATCCCCAACCTGTTGTGGAAGCTACCCGACCCTTACTGGCTGATCTGCCTGGCCAGTATTTTTGTGCTGCTGCCGGTGCAGGGCTTCATCAACGAACTGAACCGGAAAGTGGCGCCGGGCCATGAACCCAACAGCCGTTTCTCCGCCTGGAACTGGGTGGGCGTGGTGCTCGGCATCCCCCTCATGATCATGACGCTATGGGGCGCCTTCTTGCCGCCGCAGTGATTGCGGCACAGGCGATGCGCCCCTTCCTTTTGCTGCTGCCCCTCGCCTTGCTGGCCGGCCCCGGCAAGGCCGAGCCCCCGGCCTACCAGAAGCTTCTGGTGCACTGCCAGAACCAGCAGCCCTCTTTTGAGTGCGCCCAGGCCATAGAACGTGTCCAGGCGAAGTCCGCCCAGTCGTTCCGGTTTTCGCGGGCGGGCCCGCTGTTAAGCATACGCACCGCCCACAAGACGGTGCGGATCAAGGACGTCAACAACGAGAGCGACCAGGACGTCAGCTACAACTACCTCGCCTACTTGCCGGATGCCCGGCTTCACGTGCTCTATGCCCAGCTGTGGGAAGGCAGCAGCTACGTCGCCGTCGACCACACCACCGGCCGGCAATACCCCATGCTGGGGTTTCCGGCCGTGTCACCCGACCGCAAAAGAGCCGTGGCCTTCTCGGCGGCGGGCGAAGCAAACTATGACGGCAACGGCGTGGAGGTCTGGAGGATCAACCAGGGCAAGCCCCGTGTCGAGTACACCTATGGGCCGGACGCCCGCGACTGGAGCCCGACCGACACACGCTGGAGCGGGCCGTCCACCATCAAGGTCGCGGGCCTGTGCGCGCCGGATATGCCCGAATCAAGATCGTGTCCCATGCGCCTTGAATTGAAGGCGGGGAAGTGGTCTGTTGCGAAGGACGACTAGGCAAAAGGTCATCGCCCCTCTTCCTCTTTACAGGCTGCGCTTTACTCCCTCTCCCCCTGGGAGAGGGTTGGGGTGAGGGCCAGCGGCGATAGCAATACCGCAGTTTCATGCACAGGCTGCGGCCCTCACCCCGGCCATCTCCCAGAGGGAGAGGGAGCAAGAAAGACACATCTCAACGCTGTATCCGCGTAGACAGCACCACCGAGGTATGCGTGCGCTCCACGCCGTCCAGCAGCCCTATGCCGTCTATGAGCGCATCCAGCCTTTCGATGGAGCCGGCCTGCACGATGGCGATCATGTCGTAGGCGCCGCTGATGGACAGCAGCGAGCGCACTTCGGGGATCTTGCGCAGCGCCGCCTCCACCGTGCCCGTGAGCTTGGGGCCGACGGTCAGCATCACGTGTGCCGACACCTGCGACTGCTCATAGGCATCGCCGGTGCGCGCACCGTAGCCGGTGATGACCTTGTCGCGCTCCAGCCGCGTGATGCGGGCCTGCACCGCCGTGCGCGACAAGCCGACCTTGCGCGCGAGCAGGGCCATGGGGCAGCGCGCGTTGTCGCGCAGTTCGGCCAGCAGGGTCTGGTCTATGGCGTCGAGTTGCATGGTACTCACTCAAATTAGTTAAATCGCGTATTTAGATAGCCTCTTTATCTAAAGTATGGCGTTATTTTGTCTAAATTGATACTGGCAACTGCCTTCCCGGGCTTCCACAATGGTCCATGCCTCTGCATCGGGGTGCACTATCCAAGGAGACCCTCATGAAAAAAATCATGGTTGCAGGCGCCGGGAAAATCGGTTCCGCCATCGCCGCGCTGCTGGGCGCCACCGGGGACTATTCGGTGACCGTCGCCGACGCCTCGCCGGCGGCGCTGGCGGGCATCAGCACCGGCCCGCGCGTACAGCGGCTGGCGCTGGACATCAGCAAGCCGCAGGCCCTGCGTGAGGCACTGGCCGGGCAGTACGCGGTGCTCAGCGCGGCGCCGTTTCACCTGACCACGGCGATCGCCGAAGCCGCCGTGGCCCAGGGCGTGCACTACCTGGACCTGACGGAAGACGTGGCCAGTACACGGCGCGTGAAGGAGCTGGCGGCAGCCGGCGCAAGCTCGGCGCTGATCCCGCAATGCGGCCTGGCCCCGGGTTTTGTTTCCATCGTCGCGGCCGACCTGTGCCGCCGTTTTGACAGCCTGCACAGCGTGCGCATGCGCGTGGGAGCACTGCCCCAGTTCCCGTCGAACGCGCTCAACTACAACCTGACCTGGAGCACCGACGGCGTCATCAACGAGTACTGCGAGCCCTGCGAAGCGATTGTCGAAGGCGTGCTGCGCCAGGTACCGCCGCTGGCCGAGCACGAGGAATTCTCGCTCGACGGCGTGACCTATGAAGCCTTCAACACCTCGGGCGGCCTGGGCACCCTGTGCGAAACCCTGCAGGGCAAGGTCACCCACCTCAACTACAAAACCATTCGCTACCCGGGCCACGCGGCCATCATGAAGGTGCTGCTCAACGACCTGCGCCTGCGCGAGCGCCGCCACGTGCTCAAGGACCTACTCGAAAACGCCCTGCCCGTGACGCTGCAGGACGTGGTCATCGTCTTCGTCACCGTCAGCGGCCAGCGCGAAGGTCGGCTCATGCAGGAGACCTATGCCCACAAGGTTTACAGCCAGGTGGTCGATGGCGTGCTTCGCAGCGCGATCCAGGTCACCACGGCTTCTGGTATTTGTGCGGTGCTGGACCTGCTGGCTGCAGGGCGGCTGCCGGCGCGGGGGTTTGTGCGGCAGGAAGATATTTTGTTGGGGGATTTTTTGGGGAATCGGTTTGGGAGGGCTTATGCGGAGCATGCTGCGGAACAAGCTGCGGCTTGAGTTCGGTTCTTGCTCCGGCGGTGCGCCCTTCTCTTGATCTTGCTGGCCGGGGGTAGCCCGGCGGCTACTCACTTTTCTTTTGCTTCGCCAAAAGAAAAGTAAGCAAAAGAAAAGGCGACCCTGATTGCTGCGTCCCTTCGCTTCGCTACGGGCAACCTGCGGTGCTCGGTTCAGGCGGGGTCTCGCTAAACTCGCTTCGCTCAGACAACGCGATCCCTGATCCGCCTGAACCTGCGCTCCTCGGCGCATCCACAAGGGGTGGGGAAGGAATACCAAATTCAAATACTGAAAACCACAAGGACTCGCCTTGGCGAGTCCTTGTTTGTCTTGGTTTGTTCTTTGGTGTTTGTCTTCTGTCCCCGTTCCCGCTTGCCCCGTCCTGGCTGGGCCGAGGAGCGCAGAGACAAGCGGATCAGGGCCGGCGTTGTCTGAGCCGAAGGCGAGTTTAGCCGGACCCCGCTTGGCTCGAGCACCGCAGGTTGCCCGTAGCGAAGCGTAGGGACCCAGACTGCGGGTCGCCTTTCTTTTGCTTACTTTTCTTTGGCGAAGCAAAGAAAAGTGAGTCGCCGCCGGGCGACCCCGGCCAGCAACACTCAGCAAAGAACACAGGAGGAGAGGAAGCGCGCTCGCCAGCGCAAGACCCGGCGCCTAAACCTCTGGCGCCACAACCTCCGCATATTCATAAAGCGCCCCCAAAATCCCTTCCCCCCGTTCATCCGCCGTCTCCGACAGGACGTCAATCCGCGCGAACAGTGCATCCACATTGCGCGCCCCGCCCTCGCCTTCGAGCAGCCAGGCGACGCGGTGCCCCTCCCAGCGCTCGGCGTCCTCGGGCGACAGGGTTTCGGGGAAATTGCGGGCGCGGTAGCGGAACAGCAGCTCTTCGAGCCTGTCGTCGTCAAAACCGGTGCGGCTGTGGGCCAGCTCGGCGGGCGACAGTGCGCGCAGCTGGTTCAGGCGGCGCCGGTCGGCGTTGCCGATGAAGCCGCCGTAGAGGTCTTCGTCGACGTCGGGCGCGGCCTCTTTGGGGCGCTGGAAAACCTCGGGCCAGATGGCGCTCATGTCGGGCAGGGCTGCGGCTTTTTCGGCGTTGCGCAAAGCGGCGTCTATGTCCACGCCCCACTGGGCCGCCATCTCGGGCGTCAGGGTGGCGAGTTTGCGCACCACCATAGGCGACTTGTTGAGGTGCACCGACTTGATGGGCAGGCGCTGCACGCCCTCGGGCAGGTCGACGGATTTGCTGAAGAGGCGCTGGCGCAGCGTGGCGACGTCCAGCAGCGGCAGCTCAGCGGGGTCTTGTGACAGGTCCCAGGCCAGCAACTCGTTCTTGTTGGTGGGATGCGTGGCCAGCGGCCACATGACGCCCAGGCAGCCGCGCTCGGGCGGAAACATGCCCGAGATATGCAGAAAGGGCTGGGCCGTCTGCGGGCTGGTGGGCAGGCCGAGTTCGGCGGCGACGCGGTCCTTCTTGTGCAGGCTCAAGGCGAAGTCGAAGAGCTTGGGCTGCGCCTGGCGGGTCAGCCGGGCCAGCGCGATGGTGGCGCGCACGTCGGACAACGCATCGTGCGCCGCGTCATGCAGCAGGCCGTTGGCGCGCGCCAGGTCTTCGAGCTTGAAGCTGGGGCGGGTCACCTTCGGGTCGTCGGGAAAGCGCTCGTCGGGCTTGCGCGGCCAGGTGATGCCTTCGGGCCGCAGGGCGTAGGCCATGCGCACCACGTCCAGCAGGTCCCAGCGGCCGCAGTCGTTCTGCCATTCGCGCGCATAGGGGTCGATCAGGTTGCGCCAGAACAGGTGGCGCGTGACTTCGTCGTCAAAGCGGATGGTGTTGTAGCCCACGCCTATGGTGCCGGGCTCGGCCAGCACGGCCTCGATGCGGGCGGCGAATTCGTGCTCGGCCACGCCGCGCTCCAGGCACAGCTGCGGCGTGATGCCGGTGAGCAGGCAGGACTCCGGGTCGGGCAGGTAGTCGTTGGCGGGCTTGCAGTAAAGCATCAGCGGCTCGCCGATTTCGTTGAGTTCGGCGTCGGTGCGTATGCCGGCGAACTGCGCGGGACGGTCGCGCCGGGGGTTGATGCCGAAAGTCTCGTAGTCGTGCCAGAGAAAAGTGTGGGAGGCCATGGAACGTCTCGGGAAGGATGGTTAAAGCAAGGGGGAAAACAGCCGCGCGGTGGCATCCGCCAGCCGCACGAGGAAGCGCTGCGGCCTGTGGGCGCGCACGGCGGCGGCGCTGCGCAGGTCGGTTTCAAACTGGTCGGCCAGGGGCCCTGCCAGCGCCGGGCCGTAGACCACCGCCATGACCTCAAAGTTCAGGCGGAAGCTGCGGTTGTCGAAGTTGGCGGTTCCGGCCATGGCGCAGTGGTCGTCGACCACCAGGGTCTTGGAGTGCAGCATGCGGGCCTTGTATTCCCAGACCTTGACGCCGGCGGCGATCAGTTCGTCATAGTAGGAGCGCGCGGCGGCGCTGACGATCAGGCTGTCGCTGCGGCGCGGCACCAGCAGGCGCACGTCGACGCCGCGCAGCGCGGCGCTGGTCAGCGCCATCAGCGCGGGTTCGCCGGGCACGAAATACGGCGTGGTCAGCCAGGCGCGCTGGCAAGAGGCGTTGATGGCCGCCACCTGCATGCGGTGTATAGGCTCCAGCGTGGTGTCGGGCCCGCTGGTGACGATCTGCACCGGGATCTCGCCGGCCTCGGCTTCGGGCTGCAGCCGCGGCAACAGCTGCGGCAAGGCGCGTTGCCCGTCGTTCAGGGACTCGCCGGTGGTGTAGGCCCAGTCTTCGAGGAAGGTGGTCTGCAGCCAGCGCACGGCGCTGCCTTCTATGCGCAGGTGCACATCGTGGTAGGCGTCGCTGCGGGTGCGCCGGTCTTCTTCGTCGGTGATGTTGACGCCGCCGGTAAAGCCTATGCTGCCGTCGCAGACCACGATCTTGCGGTGGGTGCGGTAGTTGGTCACCGGGCGCAGCCCCCGGCCTATGCGGGTGTCGTGAAAAAACGCGACCTGCCCGCCGGCCGCCTGCAGCGGCGCCAGGAAGCTGCTGCCCAGGCGCTTGGAACCCAGCGCGTCGACCAGCAGCCGCACGGTGACGCCCTGCCCGGCTTTTTGCACCAGTAGGTCGCGCAGCTGGGTGCCGATCTGGTCGGGCTCGAAGATGTAGTACTCGAGGTGGACGTGGTCGCGGGCTTCGCCCACCGCCTCGAAGATGCGGTCGAAGGTGCGGGCGCCGCCCGAAAGCAGCTCGACCGAGGTCGCGCTGGACACCGGCAAGCCGCAGGCGGCGGTGCCCAGCGCGGCCATCTGCCGCAGGGCCGCGGGCGCCATTTCCGCGGCCTCGCGCAGCAAGGCGAGGTCGGCGCCCGCGCGCTCGCCGGCACGGCTGCGCAGGCGCTTGAGGCGCTGCTTTTTCAGGCGCTGGGGCCCGAGGAAGTAATAGATGACAAAGCCCGCGAAAGGCAGCAAGGCCAGCGACAGTATCCAGCTCATGGTGGACACCGGGGCGCGCTTTTGCATCACGATCCAGATGGACAACACCGCGATGTAGGCGCTCCAGGCCAGGGAGAGGCCGGTTTTCCATTCGGAGTTGAGTTCGGGAAGCGTCAAGACAGGATTTAAAGGGGTTGGCGGCGCTGGCGGGCATAAAAAAGGGCCGATAGCGTGATGCTACCGGCCTTTTGGGTGGGTGCTGAAAAATCAGCGCCTGCCAAGCCCTCAGTTGGTCTCAGCCGCCTCGGCTTCGGGTTTGGCCTTGCCCTCTTTCTTGGGCAGCGGCTGGATGTCGAGCTCGACCTCGCCGGTCTCCACGCCTTTTTCGTCGGCCGTCACTTTCATGTCGACCGTGAGGCGCCCGCCGTCCATCAGGCGGCCGAACAGCAGTTCGTCGGCCAGGGCGCGGCGAATCGTGTCCTGGATCAGGCGCTGCATCGGGCGCGCCCCCATCAGCGGGTCGAAGCCCTTCTTGCCGAGGTACTTGCGCAGCGTGTCGGTGAAGGTGACCTCAACCTTCTTCTCGGCCAGCTGGGTCTCGAGCTGCAGCAGGAACTTGTCGACCACGCGCAGGATGACGGTTTCGTCGAGCGCCTTGAAGCTCACGGTCGCGTCCAGGCGGTTGCGGAACTCGGGCGTGAACAGGCGCTTGATGTCGGCCATCTCGTCGCCGGACTCGCGCGGGTTGGTAAAGCCAATGGTCGCCTTGTTCATCGTCTCGGCACCGGCGTTGGTGGTCATGACGATGATGACATTGCGGAAATCGGCCTTGCGCCCGTTGTTGTCCGTCAGCGTGCCGTGGTCCATCACCTGCAGCAGCACGTTGAAGATGTCCGGGTGCGCCTTTTCGATCTCGTCGAGCAGCAGCACGGCATGCGGCTTCTTGGTGATGGCCTCGGTCAGCAGGCCACCCTGGTCGAAACCGACGTAGCCCGGGGGCGCGCCTATCAGGCGGCTCACGGCATGGCGCTCCATGTACTCGGACATGTCGAAGCGGATCAACTCGATGCCCATGATGTAGGCCAGCTGCTTGGCGGCTTCGGTCTTGCCGACGCCCGTGGGGCCGGAGAACAGGAAGGAGCCGATGGGCTTGTCGTCCTTGCCCAGGCCCGAGCGCGCCATTTTGACGGCGGACGAGAGCACATCGAGCGCCTTGTCCTGGCCGAAGACCACGCTTTTCAGGTCGCGTTCCAGCGTCTTGAGCTTGCCGCGGTCGTCGTTGGACACGTTGGCGGGCGGGATGCGGGCGATCTTGGCCACGATCTCTTCGACCTCGGCCTTGGTGATGATCTTCTTGCGTTTGGACGCGGGCAGGATGCGCTGGGCGGCGCCGGCTTCGTCAATCACGTCAATTGCCTTGTCGGGCAGGTGGCGGTCGTTGATGTACTTGGCGCTGAGCTCGGCCGCGGCCTGCAGGGCGGCCACGGCGTACTTGACGCTGTGGTGCTCTTCAAAGCGCGACTTCAGGCCTTTGAGGATGTCGACTGTTTCCTGCACCGTGGGCTCGACCACGTCGACCTTCTGGAAACGGCGCGACAGGGCCGCGTCTTTTTCGAAGATGCCGCGGTATTCGGTGAAGGTGGTCGCGCCAATGCATTTGAGCTGGCCCGAGCTGAGCGCGGGCTTGAGCAGGTTGGACGCATCCAGCGTGCCGCCCGAAGCCGCACCGGCACCGATCAGGGTGTGGATCTCGTCGATGAAGAGGATGCCGTTGGGCTTGTCCTTCAGCGCCTTGAGCACGCCCTTGAGGCGCTGTTCGAAATCGCCACGGTATTTGGTGCCCGCGAGCAAGGCGCCCATGTCGAGCGAATACACATTGGCTTCGGCCAGGATCTCGGGCACGTCTTTTTGCGTGATGCGCCAGGCCAGGCCCTCGGCGATGGCGGTCTTGCCCACGCCGGCCTCGCCGACCAGCAGCGGGTTGTTCTTGCGGCGGCGGCAGAGGATCTGGATGACGCGCTCGACCTCGTACTGGCGGCCGATCAGCGGGTCGATCTTGCCGTCCTTGGCGAGTTGGTTCAGGTTGACGGTGAACTGCTCGAGTGGAGAGGCCTTTTCGTTCTTCTCGGCGCCCTCTTCGTTCTCGGCCGCGCTCTCGCCGGCCTTCGCGGGCTCGGGCGGGTCGCTCTTCTTGATGCCGTGGGCGATGAAGTTCACCACGTCCAGGCGGGTGACGCCCTGCTGGTGCAGGTAATACACGGCGTGCGAGTCTTTTTCGCCGAAGATGGCGACCAGCACGTTGGCACCGGTGACTTCCTTCTTGCCGTTGCCGGTGGACTGCACGTGCATGATGGCACGCTGGATCACGCGCTGGAAGCCCAGCGTGGGTTGCGTGTCGACATCATCGGTGCCCGCGACCTGCGGGGTGTTGTCCTTGATGAAGTTGGCCAGCGATTTGCGCAAATCGTCGACATTGGCGGAGCAGGCTCGCAGCACTTCGGCGGCACTGGGGTTGTCCAGCAAGGCAAGCAGGAGGTGCTCAACGGTGATGAACTCGTGGCGCTGCTGGCGCGCCTCGACAAACGCCATGTGCAAGCTGACTTCTAATTCCTGGGCAATCATTGATCTTCCTTTCGGCTTGCTTGGGTTACTTAACTGACTTATAGCTCGAATATTGGCCGGATTCGCGATTATTCAATGGGCTCGCTGACACACTGCAACGGATGGCCGTTCTTGCGGGCGGCTTCGGTGACCTGGTCGACCTTGGTGGCGGCCACGTCCTTGGAGAAAACCCCGCAGACGCCTTTGCCGTCCAGGTGGATCTTCAGCATGATCTGCGTGGCGGTTTCCCGGTCCTTGTTGAAAAACTCCTGGATCACCACCACCACGAACTCCATGGGGGTGTAGTCGTCATTGAGCAGAACGACCTGGTACATCTGCGGCGGTTTGGTCTTTTGCGGCCGGCGCTCCAGCACGACCGAATCCCCTCCGTTGTCCGGCCTGACGGCTGGTACCGGATGCTGCACCGGAGTGTTCGGGGGTTTGGGAGACTTGGTTGCCATGGAATTCATTCTAGCCACCGATATAACCCAGTGCGCCTGTTAGGGAAATTGGTGGCGGGAACGCGACATTCAAGCGTGATTTTTTGCTTATTTCGCGCACATGAAAAAACCGCCTCGGGATTGCTCCCGGGCGGCTTCAAAATAGAGGGCTGGGCCCGCTTTACATGTGGTCGATCATGACCTGGCCGAAACCGGAGCAGCTGACCTGGGTCGCGCCTTCCATGAGGCGGGCGAAGTCATAGGTGACCTTCTTGGACTCGATGGATTTCTCCATCGAGCTGATGATCAGGTCGGCGGCCTTGGTCCAGCCCATGTGGCGCAGCATCATTTCAGCGGAGAGGATCTCAGAGCCGGGATTGACATAGTCCTTGCCGGCGTACTTGGGCGCCGTGCCGTGGGTGGCTTCAAACATCGCGACGGTGTCGCTCAGGTTGGCGCCGGGGGCGATGCCGATGCCGCCGACCTGGGCCGCCAGCGCATCGGACACATAGTCGCCGTTCAGATTCAGGGTGGCGATCACGCTGTATTCAGCGGGGCGCAACAGGATCTGCTGCAGGAAGGCGTCGGCGATGCTGTCCTTGACCGTGATTTCCTTGCCGGTCCTTGGGTTCTTGAACTTCATCCATGGACCGCCGTCGATTTCCACCGCGCCGAATTCCTTCTTGGCCAGGGCGTAGGCCCAGTCACGGAAACCGCCTTCGGTGAACTTCATGATGTTGCCCTTGTGCACGATGGTCACGCTGGGCTTGTCGTTGTCGATGGCGTACTGGATGGCCTTGCGCACCAGGCGCTCGGTGCCTTCGCTGGAAACCGGCTTGATGCCGATGCCCGAGGTGTTCGGGAAGCGGATCTTCTTGACGCCCATCTCGTCCTGCAGGAACTTGATGAGTTTTTTGGCCTTGTCGCTGCCGGATTCGAATTCGATGCCGGCGTAGATGTCTTCCGAGTTTTCGCGGAAGATGACCATGTGGGTCTTTTCAGGCTCTTTGACCGGGGAAGGAACGCCCTTGAAGTACTGGATGGGGCGCAGGCAGACGTAGAGGTCGAGTTCCTGGCGCAGCGCAACGTTCAGGCTGCGGATGCCGCCGCCCACGGGCGTCGTCAGCGGGCCCTTGATCGAAACGACGTAGTCGCGCACGGCGTGCAGGGTTTCTTCGGGCAGCCACACGTCGGGGCCGTAGACCTTGGTGGACTTTTCACCGGCAAACACTTCCATCCAGTGGATCTTCTTCTTGCCGCCGTAGGCTTTGGCAACAGCAGCATCGACCACCTTCAACATGACCGGCGTGATGTCGGCGCCGGTGCCGTCGCCTTCGATGAACGGAATGACGGGTTCGTCAGGAACGTTCAGGGAGTTGTCGGCGTTGACAGTGATTTTCTGGCCTTGGGAAGGCACCTTGATGTGCTGGTACATGTAGGAAAGTCTCCGGTGAGCGCTGAGGCGTGGAAGGTACGCCCTGTAGCAGTTAGGTAAAAACCCCTAAATTCTAGCCGTAAATCCAGGGAGCAAAAGAATTTGGGGGCTTGTGTCAACGGCCGGGGAAGGGGCTCCGTTACGGTAGGGCCTCCGAGAAGTTCGGGGTATTTTTTTCCAATAACGTTATCAAGGAAATTCCAAATGAACAAAATCCTCGCTGCTTTGATCGCTGGCCTCTTCGCTGTTGGTGCATACGCACAAGCCCCTGCCAAGCCTGCTTCCGCTCCTGCTGCTGCAGCCGCTCCAGCTGCCGCCGCTGCTCCTGCCGCTACCCCAGCTGCCAAGCCAGCCAAGATGACCAAGGAAGAAAAAGCTGCCGCCAAGGCCGCCAAGAAAGAAAAAGCCGCTGCTGAAAAGAAAGCAAAAGCTGAAGCCGCCGCAGCCAAGAAAGCTGAAGCCGCTGCCGCCAAGAAGGCAAAGGCTGAAGCCGCTGCCGCCAAGAAAGCTGAAGCCAAGAAGTAATTCCTGGTGACTTCGGTCAGAATGCCCGCCGCGTGCGGGCATTTTTTATGCGCGTCGTTTATGCTGGCAGATCAACTTCATGCGTGGTGACTTTATGCTTTCAAAACCTGGCGCCCATTCATTGGGCAAGGTATTCCAGGTCCTGGCCAGCGCCTTGGCCCTGGCCGCCCTGCTCTCCCCGCTGTGCGCTTCGGCCCAGGAGGCGCCGCAGATGAACCTGCAGCGCGTCAAGCTGTCTGCCGGCATGCACCTGATTGATGCACAGGTGGCCCTTACGCCCGAGCAGCGGCAAATCGGCCTGATGTTCCGCAAGGAGATGCCGCAGCAGGAAGGCATGATCTTCGTGTTCGAGCAGCCCAGCCAGCAATGTTTCTGGATGAAAAACACCTTGCTGCCCTTGACGGCGGCATTCGTGGCGGACGACGGCACCATCGTGAACCTGGCTGACATGAAGCCGCAAACCACGGATCCGCATTGCTCCGCCAAGCCGGTGCGCTACGTGCTGGAAATGAACAAGGGCTGGTTCGCCCAAAAGGGCATCAAGGCCGGCAGCAAGCTGGGCGGCCCCCCGTTTGAAACGAGGCGCTGATTTTCCCGCCCGCCCGAAAGCAAAAAAAGCCGACTTGAAGTCGGCTTTTTTACGGGCGCTGAGTGCGCCGGCAGCGTCAATCAGGCGAAGTTGGCTTCCGCAAAACTCCAGTTGACCAGGTTGGACAGGAAAGTCTCAACGAACTTGGGGCGCAGGTTGCGGTAGTCGATGTAGTAGGCGTGTTCCCAGACGTCGACCGTCAGCAGGGCTTTGTCGGCGGTGGTCAGCGGAGTGCCGGCCGGGCCGGTGTTGACGATGTCCACCGTGCCGTCGGCCTTCTTGACCAGCCAGGTCCAGCCGGAGCCGAAATTGCCGACGGCGGACTTGACGAACGCCTCCTTGAAGGCTGCGTAGGAGCCGAATTTGGCGTTGATGGCCGCAGCCAGCGCGCCGCCGGGTTCGCCGCCGCCGGCGGGCTTCATGCAGCTCCAGAAAAAGGTGTGATTCCAGATCTGGGCCGCGTTGTTGTAAACGCCGCCGCTGGATTTCTTGACGATTTCTTCGAGCGTCATGGCTTCGAACTCGGTGCCTTTTTGCAAGTTGTTGAGGTTCACCACATAAGCGTTGTGGTGCTTGCCATGGTGGTACTCAAAGGACTCCTGGCTGTAGTGCGGCGCCAGCGCGTCGATCGGGTAAGGGAGTGGTGGGAGCTTGTGTTCCATGATTTTCCTCGTGGTGATGAATAAACTGTTATTGAACGGTTGTGAACGCTGTCCGGGCCATTGTAAAAACTAAATCAGGCGGCGCGCCGTGACGGTCAAATCGACCTCGCCGCCGGCAAGGGTAGCGCGTACGGGCTGGCCTTCATGCGTCTTCTCCGGGCTGGTGATCGGCTGGCCCTGCAGGTCGGCCAGCCAGGCGTAACCGCGCTTGAGGACCAGTTTCGGGTCCAGCAACTCCAGCCGCAGCTGCGCGCGTTCCAGGCGCTGCCGGCCACGCCGCAGGCTGCCCTCCACTTCGCGCGGAAACTCGCTCGCCAGGGACTGCAGCTTGAGCCGCTCGTGCTGCAGGGCCGAGCGTACGGCGTGATTCAGGTCCTGCCCCAGGCCGGCCAGGCGCGCATGCTGGCGCGTCACAAGATGTGACGGCCGGCTGACCCGGGACGCCGCCCAGTCCAGGCGCTGGTTGTGCGACTGCAGCTGGCGGTCTACGCCGTTCTGCAGGCGCGACAAGGCCAGGTCCAGCGCGCTGAGCCAGGTGCTTTGCGGCTGCGCGCACAGCTCGGCCGCGGCGGTGGGCGTCGGCGCGCGTACATCGGCGCAAAAGTCGGCGATGGTGAAGTCGGTTTCATGGCCCACACCGCTGACCACCGGCACCGGCGAGGCCACGATGGCCCGCGCAAGCTGCTCGTCATTGAAGGCCCACAGGTCTTCCATGGCACCGCCGCCGCGCACCAGGAGCAAAACGTCGACCCGGTCCTGGCTGCGCCGTTGGTAGGCCTTGTGCAGCGCCTCGCGCAATTCGCCCGCAGCCTGCGCGCCCTGCACGCTGGCCGGGTAGATCACCACGGGGATATGCGGCACACGCCGCTGCAGCGCGCTCACCACGTCATGCAGGGCCGCGGCGCCCAGCGAGGTAACGACGCCGATCCCGCGCGGCAGCAGGGGCAAGGGGCGCTTTCGGCCCGGCTCGAAAAGGCCCTCAGCCTCCAGCCTGGCCTTGAGCTGCAGGAACTGCTCGAACAGGTTGCCCTGCCCGGCCTGCCGCATGGACTCCACCACCAGTTGCAGCTCGCCGCGCGGTTCGTACACGCCCAGGCGCCCGCGCAACTCCACCAATTGGCCGTCCCGCGGGGCGAAATCGAGTAACCCAGCGGCGCGGCGAAACATGGCGCAGCGGATCTGGCCCTGCTCGTCCTTGAGGGAAAAATAGCAATGGCCGCTGGCCGCCCGCGAAAATCCGCTGATCTCGCCCTGCACGGCTACCGGGTTGAAGCGCGCCTCCAGGCTGTCCGCAATCGCGCGCAGCAGGGAGCCCACCGGCCAGATACGCACACCCGCCTCGCGTCCCGCCGGAAACGGCCTCTCGGGACGCACCGCTGGCTCAAACACGGCCAAACCCCTTGATTTCGCAGGGGCAGTACTCCACAGAGCGCCGTCCAGCATGGGCGAAAGACCCTGTTCCCTGCGGATGACCCGATAAATTCGTGTAACTCATTGATTTTGAATAACTTAATTCTGCTCAAATTTTCATCGTTTTGTCATATCCACGGTTTGACGCGGCTTGGCGGGCGCACCGCCCTTACTTGCTCACAAAGTTATCCACAACTTCTGTGGGCTATGTCTGACAAAAATCGGATATTGAAAACATTCGTGGTGGATGCGCCGCGCATCGCGCGGCGCTGCAGTATCTGTAAGCCATAATCCACCACAAATTATCTGCTTGGAGATGTGCATTGTTTTCGATCATACAAGCCGCAGGCTGGCCGATCTGGCCCTTGGTTGCCTGTTCCGTCTTGGCTCTCGCCCTGGTTATCGAGCGTTTCACCAGCCTCAAAATCCGCAAAGTCGCGCCCCCAAAGCTGCTTGACGAGGCCATCACCGTCTCCCGCGCTTCCATCCCTTCGCCCGACGTCGTCGCTCAGCTCGAGCAGAACTCGGTGCTCGGTGAGGTGCTGGCCAGCGGCTTTCGCGCGCTGAACACCAACCCACGCATCAGCGAGGACGACCTGCGCTCCATCCTCGAAGGCGCCGGACGCCAGGCGGCGCACAAGCTGGAGCGCTACCTTGCGGCCCTGGCGACCATCGCCTCCGCCGCCCCGCTGCTGGGCCTGCTGGGCACGGTGATCGGCATGATTGAAATTTTCGGCTCCCAGGCCGGCGGCGGCGGTGTCGGCGGCGCGACCGGCGGCAACCCGGCGCAACTCGCGCACGGTATTTCGATCGCGCTCTACAACACGGCTTTCGGCCTGATGGTGGCCATTCCAGCGCTGATCTTCTGGCGCTATTTCCGGGCCCGCGTGGATGGCTACCTGCTGAGCATGGAACTGGCCGCCGAACGCTTCGTCCGCCACCTCAACACGCTGCGTAAATGAATTTCCGTCCTCACCCCCACGACGAACCGGAGATCAACCTGATCCCCTTCATCGACGTGCTGCTCGTGGTGCTGATCTTCCTGATGCTGTCCACCACCTACAGCAAGTTCACCGAACTGCAGGTCAAGCTGCCGGTGGCGGACGCCGAACAGCAACGCGACTATCCCAAGGAAGTCATCGTCGCGGTGAGCAGCGACGGCCGCTACATGGTCAACAAGACCCTGGTCGAAGGCCGCGGCATCGAGGCGCTGGGCGCCGCGCTGGCCGAGGCGGCCAAGGCCGGCAAGGAGAGCGTCATCATCATCAGCGCCGACGCCAGTGCCACGCACCAGGCGGTCATCACCGTCATGGAGGCGGCGCGCCGCCAGGGCCTCACGCAAATCACGTTTGCCACACAGAGCGCCGCGATGGGCGGGGCGAAATAAGCCCCTGGCCACTCCCGGCCGCAACAGCCGCCCTCCCCCGCGAAACGGCCGTGAAACACCTTCTGCAGAACGCCTGGCTCACCCGCGGAGGGCTGGCATGCCTGCTCTGGCCGCTGGCGCAGCTATACGGCCTGCTGGTGCGCCTGCGCCGTGCGCTGTACCGCCACGGCTTCCTGCGGTCCGAGCGTTTCAAGGTTCCCGTTGTGGTGGTCGGCAATGTGGTCGCCGGCGGGGCCGGCAAAACCCCCTTGGTAATCGCCCTTGTCAGGCATCTCCAGGCGCAGCATATTGCGGTGGGCGTGGTGTCGCGCGGCTATGGGCGCTCAGGTTCGGACTGCGTGGAGGTCACGCCCACCGCGCCGCTCGCGCAAACCGGAGACGAGCCGGCACTGATCCACAGGCTTACCGGCGTGCCGGTTTTTGTGGCGGACAAGCGCACTGAAGCACTGCGGGCCTTGCTGGCCGCCCATCCCGAGACGGCCGTGGTGCTATGCGACGACGGCCTGCAGCATTACGCCCTGCAGCGCGACATCGAAATCGCCGCGTTTGACGACCGTGGCGCGGGCAATGGCTGGCTGCTGCCGGCAGGCCCTCTGCGCGAACCCTGGCCTGCGCGCAAACATCATGGCCTGGACCTTGTTCTGCACACCGGGCAAAAACCTGCCTTCGAAGGCTTCACCTCCAGCCGGCAACTGGCCCACGATGCCTGGTCGCCAGGCGACGACCGGGTCGCGCTGGCCGGCTTGCGCGGTCGGCCGGTGACGGCGCTGGCCGGCATCGCCAATCCGCAGGCATTTTTCGGCATGCTGGAGGACCGCGGCCTGATGCTGGAGGCCACCATCACCCTGTCCGACCACCATGTCTTCAGCGAAGCCGACCTGGCCGGGCTGCGGGGCCGGACCGTGCTGTGTACCGAAAAAGACGCCGTCAAGCTGTTTGCCCTGCCGGGCGCCGCCGGGTTGGACCTGCTGGCCGTGCCTCTGGTGTTTTCGCCTGAACCGGCCTTTTTCGCCGCCTTTGACGCGCTGCTGGCGCCCCTGCTTTCTCCATTACCATCGAAACATGGACACCAAACTGCTTGAACTGCTGGTCTGCCCCGTGACCAAAGGCCCGCTTGACTACGACCGGGAAAAACAGGAACTGCTCTCCCGCAGCGCCCGGCTGGCTTACCCCGTGCGCGACGGCCTGCCCGTGCTGCTGGAAAGCGAAGCACGCACCATGACCGACGAAGAGCTGGGCCTGTGAGCTTCACCGTCCTGATCCCGGCCCGGCTGGCCTCCACCCGCCTTCCCAACAAGCCGCTGGCCGACATAGGCGGGGCCCCCATGGTCGTGCGCGTGGCGCAGCGCGCCATGCAAAGCGCTGCCTTGCGCACCGTCGTCGCAACCGATAGCCAGGAAATCATTGAAAGATGCGCGTCCTTCGGCGTCACGGCCGTGCTGACCCGCGTCGACCACCCCAGCGGCAGCGACCGGCTGGCCGAAGCCTGCGGTGTTCTGGGCCTGGCGGACGAGGACATCGTGGTCAACGTCCAGGGCGACGAGCCGCTGATAGACCCGGCGCTGATCAACGCCGTGGCGCGCCTGCTCAACGAACGGCCCGACTGCGCCATGAGCACCGCCGCGCATTCCATAGGCCAGTTGGCCGACTTGCAGAACCCGAACGTGGTCAAGGTGGTGCTGGATGCCCGCCACACCGCGCTCTATTTCAGCCGTTCGCCGATTCCGGCGGGCCGCGACTTCGCCGGCCAGGCCTGGTGGGAGGCCGGCAGCACCCTGCCCAAGCCGCTGCGCCATGTCGGCATCTACGGCTACCGCGTGGGTTTTCTGCGGGAATTTCCCCGCCTTCCCCAGGCGCCGCTGGAGCAGCTCGAGCAACTGGAGCAGTTGCGCGCCCTGTGGCACGGCCACCGCATCGCCGTGCACATCACCGACGACGCGCCCGGCCCGGGCGTCGACACCGCCGAAGACCTGGACCGCGCCCGCAAGCTGTTTTCCTGAGCGCGCCCTCACGCCGGGATGCCCTTGCCTGTAAGGTGCTGTCAGGGGTGCATGCTATCCTTGGGAAAAACGCAAGTGGAAGGCCTGCAGGACGCGCTGGCAGCCCTTTACACCTGCCCCAAGCAAGCCTAGCGGGTACCGGCGCGCCGGCCCGGGTTGGCTTCACGAATTCATAAAATCCGAGGACATCCATGAGACTGATATTGTTGGGCGCGCCTGGCGCGGGCAAGGGGACGCAAGCGACCTTCATCTGCCAGAAGTACGGCATCCCCCAGATTTCCACCGGCGACATGCTTCGCGCGGCCGTCAAGGCCGGCACACCTCTGGGAATTGAAGCCAAGAAAATCATGGATGCCGGCGCGCTGGTCAGTGACGACCTGATCATCAACCTCGTGAAGGAACGTATTGCCCAGCCCGATTGCGCGAAGGGCTTTCTGTTCGACGGTTTCCCTCGCACCATCCCCCAGGCCGACGCGATGAAGTCGGCGGGCGTCAAGCTCGATTACGTGCTGGAGATCGACGTCCCCTTCGAGGCCATCATTGAGCGCATGAGCGGACGCCGTTCGCACCCCGCCTCGGGCCGCACCTACCACGTCAAGTTCAACCCGCCCAAGGTCGAGGGCAAGGACGACGTGACCGGCGAGCCGCTGATCCAGCGCGAAGACGACAAGGAAGAAACCGTGCGCAAGCGGCTGGAGGTCTACAGCGCCCAGACCCGCCCGCTGGTGGACTATTACTCCGGCTGGGCCAAGGTCGCACCGGACGCTGCCCCCAAATACCGCGCCATCAGTGGCATGGGCACGGTAGACCAGATCACGGCGCGCGCCTTCGAGGCGCTGTCCGCTTAGGCCGCAGCAGGTTCATAAAAAAGCCGTCTTCCGACGGCTTTTTTCATGGGCGCTCAAAAATCGACAGCACCGGATAGCGGCGCCATTGCGGTTCGGCATGGCGCGCGCAGTTCTCGAAGATAAAACCCAAGACCTGTTGGGGATCTGACAGCAGTTGGGGGTTGGCCCCCTTCCACTGCTCAAAGCGCGCGCGCAGCGCCGGCTCCTCCTTGAGCAGCTGCAGCGCCATGTCTTCGAAGACGTAGTCCGAGAAATGCTCTTTCTTTTCCAGAATGCTGTTGAAAAATCCCCAGCGGAAGAAGCTGTCATGCGCTTGCGGCTCCAGGGTTTCGACGGCATAACGGGCCTTGTCCTGGTCCAGCGGCACCCACCAGTCGCCGGCCTGCAGTTCGACGGCCTGCAGGCTGGTTTCCAGCGTGACCTCGTCATGGAACATGTGGCCCTCGTAGGCGCCAGGGCGGCTTTGGACGCTCTGGATGCGGCTGACCTGGGCCTGCACCGTACGGGACTTGCCCAGGCGCTCCATCTGCACGCCATTCCAGTCCAGGCGCTCGACGACGGCGCGCCAGGCCTGGGGAATGACGTAGGCCAGGGGCGCGGGCACGGAAACCTCTTCGGAGAAGTGAGTGAAGTAGTCGATCTCGCGCTCCCAGGGCTGGTCCTTGTCATAGGATAGGCGCTGGTAGTCGCCCAGCAGGCTGGGCGAGCGCAGCGCTGCATAACCCTTGAAGCGCAGGCGCGAGCGGCGGGTTTCATCGAGCTTCCAGCGGACAGGCCAATGCGTCCTGCCGCCCGCCGCTTGCCGGGCCTGCCGCCGCAGCGCCTGGATCTCCGGCGCATTCGCCACCGTGAAGGCCAGCGTCACGTCCAGCAGCGCGCGCATCGATTCATACCGGTCCTTGAAGGGCTTGAGCATATGGGTCTCGGGCATGAAGCCTATGGTGTGGTTCAGCGCCGCGTAGCCGGTCGAGAACCGCGGCACCTCCAGGAAATCGGCAATCCCCTGGTCCGGGCTCACGTGCACGGGATTCACATAGGGACAGGTCGGCCAGCCGCGCGCCTCCATGCCCTGGTAAATCACCGGCAGCATGCGCTCCCGCAGGAAAGCGCCCAGGCCGCCGCCCAGCTTGTCGGCCTGGGTGTGGATCAACGTCATGGTGTAGCTGTAGTCCGCGCCGTTGGAGGTGTGGGTGTCGACCATCACGTCCGGGTCCCAGGCCGCGAAGAAGCGGTTGAACAGCTGCGCGTTGAGGCTGTCGCACTTGATGAAGTCGCGGTTCAGGTCCAGGTGCAGGCTGTTGCCGCGAAAGCCGAAGGACTCAGGCCCGTCCTGGTTCACGCGGCTGGTATCGCCGCGGTTGCAGCTGCCGTCGACGTTGTAGACCGGGATGAACAGGTAGACCGTGCTGCCCAGCGCGGCCAGGCGTTCGGGCTCCAGGCACAGGTCGCGCACCAGCGCCATGCAGGCATCTATGCCTTCGGGCTCACCGGGATGGATGCCGTTGTTGTTGAAAAAGACGGCGCGCCCCGCTTGCCGGATCTGCTCGCGGTCAAACACGCCGTCGGCGCTCACGATGCCCGCGTGCAGGGGCACGCCGGCGTCGGAAACGCCAATCTGCGAAAACCGCAGGACGCCGGGGCAGCGCAGCGCCAGCGCTTCATAAAACCGGATGCAGGCATCCCAGGTCGTTGTCTGGTTCTGGTTGCCGAGTTCGTACGGGGTTTGCATGGAAGGTCGTCCGCGAGAGTCAAAGGGAATGGGGTGGAACCCGGCGCGCCAGCGCTGCCGGGCTCGGGAGATCAGGCCAGCAGTTGCAGGATCAGCTGGACCCTGGCCTTGACCGGGCTCAGGCCTTCTGAATCCGGAATTGCGTCAGCCGGGGTCGGCAGCACCCGCCCTGCAGTGCAGCGGCTGGCGCGAACGACCTTGACGCCGCCGGCTTGCGCCTTCAGCAGGGCAGCCTCCAGTTCGTGGTGCAGGCTGCCGTTGCCGGTACCAGCCACTACCAGGCCTTGCACGCCCTGCGCTTGCAAGGCCTGCACGATGGCGCCGCCGGCGCCGGCGTGGTTCATGAGGATTTCGACGCGGGGCACGGCGGTGCCGGCCAGGGCGGTAATGATTTTGGCGGCAGTTTGCGCGCGGCCCGCCTCGGCGGCGTGCGGCCAATTGCGTAACTGCCTCAGCCGCCCCTCCTCCACATAGCCGATAGGACCGGCGTCGCCCGAACTAAAAGGGTCAAGACGATAGGTATGCGCCTTCTGAACGTCCGCCGCGCTGTGGACAACGCCGGCGCACACCGCCACCACGCCCTGCGCTCCCTCGTGGCGCGCCACAGCCACTGCATCGAGCAGGTTTTGCGGCCCGTCAGGAACCAGCGCCGTGGCCGGGCGCATCGCGCAGGTCAGCACCACGGACTTGGTTGGCGCCAGCAGCGCCTGCAGGAAAAAGGCGGTTTCCTCCAGCGTATCGGTGCCGTGGGTGATGACGATGCCCTGGACGTCGGGCTGCGCGAGGTAATGGCTGACGCGCGCGGCCAGTTTGGCCCACACCGCAAAACTCATGTTCTTGCTGTCGACCTGCGCCACCTGCTCCGTCAGCACGGTGCCGGCCTGCGCCAGAGCGGGGATCGCAGCCAGCAATTCTTCGACGCCCAACTGGGCGGCGGTGTAACCGATGTTGTCCGAAACGCTGGCGGCCCGGCCGGCGATCGTGCCGCCGGTGCCCAGAATCACAATATTTTGAGGATGCATGGAAAGTGATCTTGCAATCTTTTAAAAACTGGATGAAAATACAGGTACTGGATATTAAAACAGGTCGACGGCAGGCAAACGGTTGCAGCCCTCGGTTCTGCCTTTATCTGAAGAACCATAGGAGTCCCCGCCATGAGCATCCTCGCCGATTTTCCGCATTTTCCCTCCGAAGGTCCCAAGCTCACGGCGCGCCAGCAACAAATCCTGGAACTGATCCAGAGTGCCATCGCCCGTACCGGTGCACCGCCCACCCGCGCCGAAATCGCGAACGAACTGGGTTTCAAGTCCGCCAACGCCGCCGAAGAACACCTGCAGGCGTTGGCCCGCAAAGGCGTCATCGAGCTCGTCAGCGGTACTTCACGCGGCATACGCTTGCGCGGCGACACCCTACGTTCCATCAACGAATCACGCACCAAACAGTTTTCCCTGCCGTTGCAAAGCCTGGCCCAGCTCGCCCTACCTTTGGTAGGGCGGGTTGCTGCTGGCAGCCCGATTCTCGCGCAGGAACATATCGAGCAAACCTATTATTTTGAAAGCAGCCTGTTCCAGCGCCAGCCCGATTACCTGCTCAAGGTTCGCGGCATGAGCATGCGCGACGTCGGCATCATGGACGGCGACCTGCTGGCCGTCAAACAGGCCAAGGAAGCCAAGAACGGCCAGATCGTCGTGGCCCGCCTGGGCGATGAAGTCACCGTCAAACGCTTTCGCCGCAACAAGAACCTGATCGAGCTTTTGCCCGAAAACCCCGACTTCAACATCATCGTGGTCGAGCCCGGCGAGCCGTTTGAACTCGAAGGCCTCGCCGTCGGTTTGATACGCAACACCATGCTGATGTAAGCCTTTCAATCCGGCCGCGCACCAGGTGGCGGGCGTTTGGCTGTATGGCCAACACCCTGGTGCAGCGGCCCTGCCGGCTGTAGCCGGTCCGAAATCCTGCCTGTGTAAACCTCTCTCATACAGGAGTTCATCATGGGAATCGTCAGTTTTTCACATTCACCCCTTCTGTCTCTCCTGCTGGCTCCCGTGCAGGCGCTGGCAGCCTGGTTTGTGCCTGCGCAGCAAAGCAGGTCCCATCAGTTTTCCAAATCCGTGCGCGCCCAGCGCGCGGCCGGCCAGCTGGCATTGCCTTTTTCCTCCGGTCCCGCCCCATCGCCCCGCGAAGCCACCCAAGCCGGCAAGGCAAGGCCCCGCAACCCCACGCCCAGCCGCCTGCGCATCGTGCGCGAATTCGATGCCAATGTCGGCCCGGCTTGCGCCGGCCGCATGGTCATCTCCGGCCGCATGGCCGACGTCTGTGCGGAGCTTGAGCGCATGGCCCAGCGCGAGGCCGCCTTGCAATAAAAAAGCCCCTGCCCGCCTTCGCCCTCTCTGAGGGAGGCTATTTCCCGGCTGCGTGAAGGTCAATGAGCCCGCCCGGTGCGCCACGGCAGGACTGAAATGCCTCGACAGGTTTCCTTGCGATACAAAATGCAAGCATTCGGGTAGCCCTTCCCGCGAGGAAGAAAAATCTTGCAGGCACAATATCGGCATGAATATTGTGATCCTCGACGACTACCAGGACGCAGTGCGAAAACTGAACTGCGCTGCCAAACTTGAGGCCTACCCCGCCAAGGTCTACACCAACACCGTCAAAGGCATAGGCCAGCTGTCCGTCCGGCTCAAGGATGCCGACGTCATCGTCCTTATCCGGGAACGGACCCAGCTCAACCGGCAGGTCATTGAAAAACTCCCCAAGCTCAAATTGATCGTACAGACCGGCCGTGTCGGAAGCCACGTCGACGTCGCTGCCTGCACGGAGCGCGGCATCGCGGTGGCAGAAGGCACCGGATCGCCTACTGCGCCGGCCGAACTGGCCTGGGCACTGGTCATGGCGGCCATGCGCCGCATCCCCCACTACGTGGCCCACCTCAAGCACGGGGCCTGGCAGCAGGCGGGCCTCAAGTCGGCCTCCATGCCGCCGAATTTCGGAATAGGCTCGGTCCTCAAGGGCAAGACCCTGGGCATCTGGAGCTACGGAAAAATCGGGCAGATCGTGGCCGGCTACGGCCGGGCCTTCGGCATGCGGGTCATCATCTGGGGCCGCGATGCCTCGCGTGAACGGGCCCAGGCCGATGGCTATGAGATCGCCGACAGCAAGGCCGAGTTTTTTGAACAAAGCGACGTGTTGAGCCTGCACCTGCGGCTGAACGACGAAACCCGCGGCATTGTCACGCTCGAAGACCTGTCGCGCATGAAAACCACGTCCTTGCTGGTCAATACCTCGCGTGCCGAGCTGATAGAACCCGAAGCCCTGATTGCCTCGCTCAACCGCGGCCGCCCAGGCCTGGCGGCGATCGACGTGTTTGAATCCGAGCCCATCCTGCAGGGCCATGCCCTGCTTCGCCTGGAGAACTGCATCTGCACGCCGCATATCGGTTATGTGGAGCAAGACAGTTATGAGCTCTACTTCGGCGCAGCCTTCGACAACGTGGTCAATTTCATCAAGGGCACGCCCACCAATATCGTGAACCCCGGCGCCCTGCAAGTGCGGCGCTAGGTGATGCCTTGCCCCCAAAGCGGGGGCTAAAACCGCTAGGCGTTCCGGGCCGGTGCCGCGATCGGGCTATCGAGGTCGAACTCGATGAGATTGCCGAAGTCTCCGGCTTCGGCCTCGGTGTCCATCGCTACGATGACCGGCAGCGGTTCAAGCGCGCCGCCCACGTCCTGGCTCAAGTCAATGTCCAGCCCCAGCCTCGGCGAAACGGGAGGCCGTGTCAGGTCGGGCGCCGATGCGATTTCCGTGGAAAGGTCGGCAACCACAGCGATAGGAAGCGCGGCGGCAAGCGGCGGAGGCGGCGCCTGAACCCGGGCTGACAAGGGCAGGATATTGGTCGGGCCAAAGCTGGTCGTTTGCGGCAAGGCGGCCGGCTCATCCTGGGCGGAAAGCAGCGCAGGCTCACCGCCCTTTTCTTCCGGCTGTCCAGGTCGAAAAATAAGCTTCTTGGCGATGGAGTGAAGCAGCAGCAGTTCGCGGTAAGCCGCGAGGCTGAAGACCTCGTTGCGCGAATCGGGCTTGCGGAAGATGGATTCTTCCAGGACGTCCAGCACCTTGGGCGTGGGCCACAGCGACTCGATACGCGTAAGGGCGGCCACATAGAACTCCAGGCCGTGCGTATCTATTGCATAGTCATCGAAGGCCGGCACTTGGGCATTGAACATCCGGTGGAAATCCTTGCGCAGTGCGTCATAGTCGTCCTTGCGGCCCAGGCTGTGGTAGAGATCGAACAGGTCCAGATAGACCAGCGCGCTCGTCTCCACGTTGTCCATGATGTGCAGGCGCAGGACATCCACCGCCTTGTCGGGGTGACCCAGCGAGAGGAAAAAATCCGCCTGCTGCTGGACATCAAAAAGCTCTTCGGCATTGACGATACGGGGCATGCCGCTCAAGCCGCCGAGGCTGGGGAGAAATTCCGGGCGATCAGCAAATTCAGGCGGCCTGGCTGCGGGCAGCTTGCGTGTGCTTTCGAACTGAAGCGCATCCAGGTCGAGGTCCACCGCCGGCTTGGGTGAGCGCTCCTCGTGCGCCGGCACAGTGCCGGCATGCCCGGAGGCTGGCCCGGCATCGCCCGCAAAACCGCTCTGTTCGCCATTTTTGTCCCACCAGGGACCATGGCTGAAACGCAGCGCGTGCTGCCGGTTGCGCCGCCATAGAAGGCCGGCCGTCAGCAGCGCAAACAGCAGGACAGCGCCCAGGGCATACACCAGCCAGTTGCTGTAACGCTCCTGGCGTGCCTGGTCCAGCTGGCTGCGCAGGTCCGTCACGGCCTGTTCGGTTTTGCGGCTTTGCGCCAGCATGGCGGCCACGTCGGTCTCCAGGGACTTGAGGCGCTGGCTGTCGCGGAGCATATCTTGCGGCTGGGCATTCAAAGCCTGCCACAAGGCGGCTGCGGAGGCGCGTTGCTGGGCATCGGTGGAAAGCGGCGTCAGCAGTTCCGGCGATGAACGAAGCACCGGGTCGCGTTCGATGGTGAGGTCAATCGGGGCCAGTTGCAGTCGTGCCCGCGATTGACGCACCGGCGCCGGAGGCTTGCCTGCCGCGCGGACCGGCGGTGTGGCCAGTGAAGAGGCCATCCCGGCGCGAGGTTCCGGCTTCGCCCTCGATGTCCCGGAACGGGATGGCGCCGCCGGGCGAGCCTGTACCAGGCTTGCCGCAACCGCCGCTTGCGGAAGGACCGAAAGCATCGGGGCCATGTTGTCGCCCAGCATCTCGGCCAGCAAGACGTACTTGCGTGAATTCTTTTGCTGACAGCCTTCGCGTGCATAGATCGTCACGACCGGCTCATCCAACGCCGACGTCGTGCGGATGCGGACCAGGATTTCACCAGCGCCGGAACCCGGCGAGATCGCGGTGCGTATCCTGTCAGGGAAAACCTGGCTGTCGCCGAAAAATACATCGACTGACACACAGGCGGAAGAAGGATTTTCGGCGGCATCCAGTTGTGCGGACAGGGTGACGTCCAGTGGATGCCCTACGATGGCCGCCCCGCGCATGCGTCCCAGGGACGCGGCCAGGGCGTTGGCGGCAAGCCCCAACAGCAAAGCGCCAAGCAGGCATTTCAGGAACTTCTCGGCGACTTTCATGGGGTGCGCAAATTTTGCCACGCACCTTTGCCGAATACGCTCAGCCATAATTCGGCCATGAAAGTAAATTTTGCAAATGTGGGAATAGTTGGCACCGGCGCCATGGGTCGGGGCATCGCGCAGATCGCGGCGCAAGCCGGCAGCACCGTCAAGCTGATGGACGCCCAGGCGGGCGCCGCCGAAAAGGCGCGCGAAGCCATTTGCGCCCAATGGGACAAGCTGGTCGAAAAAGGCCGGCTCGACGCAGCCGTGGCCACCGGGCACAAGGACCGGCTGCTGCTCGCCGGCACGCTGCCCGACCTGGCGGGCTGCGACCTTGTCGTCGAAGCCATCGTGGAACGCCTGGACGTCAAGCGCGCGCTGTTCGCCGAACTCGAAGCCCTGGTGCCCGCGAGCACCGTGCTGGCCAGCAATACCTCATCGCTTTCAGTGACGGCCATCGCGGCGGCGCTCAAACACCCCGAGCGCCTGGCCGGTTTTCATTTCTTCAACCCGGTTCCGCTGATGAAAGTGGTGGAAGTGATAGCGGGCCTGAAGACCAGCCCCGCGGTCTGCGAGGGCCTGAGCCAATACGCGCGGCAGATGGGCCATACGCCCGTGCAGGCGCAAGATACGCCCGGCTTCATCGTCAACCACGCCGGCCGGGGCTTTGGTACCGAGGCACTGCGCATCGTCAGCGAAGGCATTGCCGATTTCGCCACCATAGACCGCATCCTGCGCGACCAGGCCGGCTTCAAGCTGGGCCCTTTCGAGCTGATGGACCTGACCGCGCTCGACGTCTCCCATCCTGTGATGGAGTCGATTTACCACCAGTACTATGAAGAAGCCCGTTACCGCCCCAGCGTGATCACGGCGCAGCGCCTGGCCGGCGGCATGCTGGGCCGCAAGACCGGCGAAGGCTTTTACCGCTATGTGGATGGCGCCATGCAGGTGCCGCCGGAGCCCCCCGTTCCCCAGGTTGCCGAACTTCCGCCGGTCTGGGTCTCGCCGCGTGCGTCGCGGCGCTCGGAACTGCTGCAGCTCCTCAAGAACCTGGGCGCCAAGCTCGAGACCGGCGCCTCCGCCTCGCCGCAGGCCCTGATGCTGGTCGCGCCGCTGGGCTTTGACATCACCACGGTGGCCGTGGTGGAGCGCCTGGACCCGGCCCGTACCATCGGCATCGACATGCTGATCGACGACGCAGCCACCAAGCGGCGTGTGCTGGCCACCAACCCGGCCACGCGCAGCGACATGCGCGACGCGGCCCATGCCCTCTTCGCCCGCGACGGCAAGGCCGTCAGCGTGATCCGTGACAGCGGCGGCTTCGTCACCCAGCGCGTGGTGGCCGCCATCGTCAACATCGCCAGCGACATCTGCCAGCAGGGCATCTGCAACCCGAAAGACCTGGAAACCGCCGTGACCCTCGGGCTGGGCTATCCCATGGGCCCGCTGGCCATGGGCGACCGCTACGGCCCCACCAATGTGCTGGAAGTGCTGTTCAACATGCAGACCGTGTACGGCGACCAGCGCTACCGCCCTTCCCCCTGGTTGCGGCGCCGCGGCGCCATCGGCCTGAGCCTCCTACACCAGGAAGAATGAAACACCCCCTTCGGATGGGAATGAATCACCCCCTTCGGATGCTCACTTCGTGTAGCACCTTCCCCCCTCCAGGAGGCGGCGCCCGCGGCCTGGCAAAGCCAGTTCCGCGGCCCCCACTGGCGTGGGAATCCCTCCTCCGGCGACCACACATTCTTTCGTATTGGAACAACTGACATGGCAGGCGCAATCAAAGGTACAAGTGAGGGCCAGACCCTTATCCTGACGATCAGCAACCCGGAGTTCAGGAATGCCCTGGGTCCCGATATTTATGCGGCCGGCATTGAGGCCTTGAACGCCGCCGAGAACAACCCGGACATCCGCAGCGTGGTCATCACCGGCGAGGGTTCGATCTTCTGTGCGGGCGGCGACCTGCAGCGGCTGCAGGCCAACCGCCGTGAAGCGCCCGAGGTGCAGGCGCAGAGCATCGAAGGCCTGCACAACTGGATCGACTCGATACGCACCTACCCCAAGCCGGTAATCGCCGCCGTGGAGGGCCCGGCCGCCGGCGCCGGCTTTTCGCTGGTGCTGGCCTGCGATTTTGTGGTGGCGGCAGACAACGCCGTGTTCGTGATGTCCTACAGCACTGTGGCGCTGTCGCCCGATGGCGGCGGCAGCTGGGCCCTGGCGCGCGCCCTGCCCCGCGCGCTGGCCAGCGAACTGCTGATGGCCGGCGAACGCATAGGCCCACGCCGCCTGCACGATCTCGGGCTGGTCAACCGTGTCACGGCCCCGGGCGAAGCTTTGGCCCAGGCCCTGCAGCTGGCCGACAACCTCAATGCGCGCGCGCCCAACGCGCTGGCCAGCATCAAGGAACTCATCAACGACGCGGCCGGCAACACGCTGAACCAGCAGTTGGTCCGCGAGCAGGACCACTTCGTGCGCAACCTCCACGACGCCAACGCCGGTGAAGGCATAGACGCCTTCCTGAACAAGCGTACGCCGCACTACCGCTAGCCGGTCCCTGCGCGGGCGGGCCCGCCGCGGCCCGCCCCGCCGCCAAATCCCCGGCCCCTCCGGCCGGGCGACACCCATGCGACAGCCCGCTGGCGCCGGGCGGGTCCCTCAAGCGACAATGGACGTCTTGTTAGTCACTCAAAAGACAGACCATGGACGATCCCATTCTTACGATAGAGGAACGAGAGGCCATTAACAACGGCCGCTGGTTTTCATCCCTGTCCCCATCCCTGAGGCACGACATACTTCGATGCGCCTACGTCAAACGCTACAAAGACGGCGAACTCATCAGCGCCCGCGGCGACGCGCCGGAAGAGTGGATATCCTGCGCGCGCGGCGCCATCCGGGTGAGCTCGACCTCGATTTCGGGCAAGCAGGTCACCCTGACCTATGTGGAGCCCGGTATCTGGGTCGGCGACGTGGCGATCTTCGACGGGGAGCGACGCACCCACGACTCCTATGCCCATGGCGAAACCACGCTGCTGTGCGTCTCGCGCGCCGACCTGCGCAAGATATTGAGCCAGCACGTCGAGCTCTACGAAGCGCTGTTGCGCCTGCATGCGCGCCGCATACGGCAACTCTTCGGCCTGGTGGAAGACCTCAACACCCTGCCCCTGCGCGCGCGGCTGGCCAAGCAGCTGCTGCACCTGGTCCGCAGCTACGGCGTGCCCAGCCTGGCGGACAGCGGCGAAGTGCGCATCGGCCTGCAGCTGGCGCAGGAAGAACTGGCCCAGCTGCTGGGCGCCTCGCGCCAGCGCGTGAACCAGGAACTCAAGTCCATGGAGCGCGAGGAAGCCATACGCATAGAGCCGGGCGGCCTGGTGGTGCGCAACCGGCAAGCCCTGATGCGCATTTCCGAAGCCGAAATCGACAAATAAACACACGGGGGCCAGCCCTTTGAGCACGAGCAATTTCGACCACTTTGTCGGCACGCGGGCCGTGTCCGGCGCGCAGGCCTTTGACCTCGACGCGCTCACCGCTTACCTGGGCAGCCACCTGCCCGGCTTCAAAGGCCCGCTGACGGCTGAAATCTTCAAGGGCGGCCAGTCCAACCCGACCTACAAGCTCATCACGCCCACCGCGTCTTATGTGATGCGCGCCAAGCCTGGGCCCGTGGCCAAATTGCTGCCGTCGGCCCATGCGGTGGAGCGCGAATTCAAGGTCATGCAGGGGCTGCAAGGCACCGACGTGCCGGTGCCAAAAATGTATTGCCTCTGCGAGGACGAGTCGGTGATAGGCCGCGCCTTTTATGTGATGGAGTTCGTCGAGGGCCGCGTGCTCTGGGACCAGTCGCTGCCCGGCATGTCCCAGGCCCAGCGCGGCGAGATCTACGACGAAATGAACCGCGTGGTCTCCGCCTTGCACAAGGTGAAGTTCGCCGAGCGCGGCCTGGCCGACTACGGCAAGCCCGGCAACTACTTTGAGCGTCAGATAGGCCGCTGGAGCAAGCAGTACACAGCGTCCATCACCCAGCCCATCGCCGAGATGGACAGCCTGATGCAATGGCTGCCCGCCAACATCCCGGCCGGCGCGCGCGACGACAGCATTGTCTCCATCGTGCATGGCGACTTCCGGCTCGACAACCTGCTGTTCCACGCGACCGAGCCGCGCGTGCTGGCCGTGCTCGACTGGGAGCTGTCCACGCTGGGCCATCCGCTGGCCGACTTCAGCTACCACTGCATGGCCTGGCACATCCCGCCCGGGGCCTTCCGTGGCATAGGCGGGCTGGACGTCGAAAGCCTGGGCATTCCCACCGAATCCGAGTACATACGCCGCTATTGCGAGCGCACCGGCCTTGCCACGCCCGAGGCGCTCCAGGCCGACTGGAACTTCTACATGGCCTACAACCTGTTTCGCATCGCGGCCATCCTGCAGGGCATCGCCAAGCGGGTCGAGGCCGGAACCGCCTCCAGCGCCCAGGCCGTCAGCTCGGCCGCCGGTGCGCCGCTGCTGGCCAAGATGGCCTGGGGCTTTGCCCTCAAAAGCCAGGGCTGAAGCCTGCCCTTCTTCACAACAACATCGCCCCCACACCCCTTCTGGAGATTTCATGGACTTCAACTACACCCCCAAAGTACAGGAACTGCGGGCGCGCCTGCTCAAGTTCATGGACGAGAACATCTACCCGAACGAAGCGCGCTTTTTCCGCGAAATCGCCGAAAACCGCGCCAAGGGCAATGCCTGGGTCCCCACCAAACTGGTCGAGGAACTCAAGCCCAAAGCCCGCGCCGCCGGCCTGTGGAACCTGTTTTTGCCGCACTCGCCGCGCGCGCCTGAAGGCCTGTCCAACCTCGAGTACGCGCCGCTGTGCGAAATCATGGGCCGCGTACCTTTCGCGGCCGAGGTCTTCAACTGCTCGGCGCCGGACACCGGCAACATGGAAACCATCGCCCGCTACGGCTCCGAAGCCAACAAGGACCAGTGGCTGGACCCTCTGCTCAAGGGCGAGATCCGCTCGGCCTTTTTGATGACAGAGCCCGAAGTCGCCTCGTCCGACGCGACCAACATCCAGTGCCGCATTGAGCGCGACGGCGAGGACTACGTGCTCAACGGCCTCAAGTGGTGGTCGTCCGGTGCGGGCGACCCGCGCTGCGCCGTCTACATCGTCATGGGCAAGACCAATCCCGATGCCGGCCGCCACGAGCAGCAATCGATGATCCTGGTGCCCGCCAATACACCCGGCATCACCGTGATCCGCCCGCTGTCGGTGTTCGGCTACGACGACGCACCGCACGGCCACATGGAAGTGCGCCTGACCAATGTGCGCGTGCCGGCCGCCAACCTGTTGCTGGGCGAAGGCCGCGGTTTTGAGATCGCCCAGGGCCGCCTCGGCCCCGGGCGTATCCACCATTGCATGCGCAGCATAGGCATCGCCGAACGCGCGCTGGAGCTGATGTGCAAGCGCCTGAACAGCCGTGTCGCCTTCGGCAAACCGATCGCCAGCCAGTCCGTCTGGCACGAGCGCATCGCCGAGGCCCGCTGCATGATTGAGCAGGCCCGCCTGCTGACGCTCAAGGCCGCCTACATGATGGACACCGTGGGCAACAAGGTCGCCAAGGCCGAGATCGCGATGATCAAGGTGGTGGCGCCCAATATGGCCTGCCAGATCATCGACTGGGCCATCCAGGCCCACGGCGGCGGCGGCGTATCGGATGATTTTCCGCTGGCCTATGCCTACGCCAGCCAGCGCACCCTGCGCCTTGCCGACGGCCCGGACGAGGTGCACCGCGCCTCGCTGGCCAAGCTGGAGCTGGCCAAGCATCTCTTGATGCCCGGCGAAGTGGAAATGCCCATCACGCGCGGCGGCTGAGAGTCGCTCCCGGTCGCCCGCTGCTCAGAGCGTGAGGTCGTTGGAGAGTCCGGCGATCGCCGACTCGCAGGCCGTGGTGAAAATCAGCGCCGCATGCTCCAGGGTGGGCATGTCGGCCGGGGTGTACTGCATGCGCAGGTAGGTTTTGCCGCGCAGCACCATCAGGATAAAAGGCACCTGCGCGTCGGGTGAAGGCTCGGGCCAGGACATCAACAACTCGACCAGTTGCGAGTCCAGCCACGCGAGGGCATTGGAGCGATGGTCCGCCATCACCGCATAACGTTGCCAGAAGGGCTTGGGCAGGCTTTCCCAGCCGACTTCGGGGTACATGGCCAGCCAGCGCACCTCTTCGGGCATGCTGGGATCGGCGGTGGTCTGCAGGGTGTCGGTATAAGCTTGGTAGGCGCGCTTTTCCAGCCCCTCCTTCAAGGCCCGGTTCATGACCAGGACCGTGACGTCGTCGTTGACCTTGACCTCGCCCCGGGCACGCAGTTCTTCGCCGCGGATGTAGTCGCGCGATGGACTGCCGCGCTCCAACTTCCAGGGCTTGCCGCCCACGTTGCCCTTGAGCGCAAACCCCTTGCCCTGCCCCATGCCGGTGAAAGAAAAGCCACGGGTGCCGGCCCATTCGGACACGGCCTCGTCGGATGTGGCGGCATCGCCGGCATCCGCCTTACCCCCGACCAAGACTTTCTTCAGCCGCTCGAACATGGTTTTCGCTTTTCTCTTAAAGTGCAGCAAGCATCATAGTAGTCAAGGAAGTCCCAATGATCAATGTTTACTCATGGCCCACGCCCAACGGCCACAAAGTCCACATCATGCTGGAGGAATGCGGCCTGCGGCTTGGCCGCGACTGGCAGGCCAACCCAGTCAATATCGGCACCGGCGACCAGTTCAAGCCCGAATTCCTGACCATCAGCCCGAACAACAAGATCCCGGCGCTGGTCGACCCGGTCGGCCCCGACGGCAAGCCCATCTCGGTGTTCGAGTCTGGCGCCATCCTGCTCTACCTGGCCGCCAAAACCGGCAAGCTGCTGCCGAAAACCGACCGCCTGAAGTTCCAGGTGTTGCAATGGCTGATGTTCCAGATGGGCGGCGTCGGTCCGATGATCGGGCAGACACACCATTTCCGCCAGTACGCGCCCGAAAAAATAGACTACGCCATCAACCGCTACACCAATGAAACGAAACGGCTTTACGGCGTGATGGACAAGCAGCTGGCCGGCAGCCGGTTCATCGCCTGCGACGAGTACAGCATTGCCGACATCGCCATCTTCCCCTGGCTGCGCAACTGGGAAAACCACGGGATCGATTGGGCCGACTATCCGCACCTGAAAAAGTGGTTCGACCTGATCAGCGAACGCCCTGCCGTGCAGCGCGGCGTCAAGGTGCTGGCCGAGCTGCGCAGGCCCATCACCGACGACAAAGCGCGGGAAGTGCTGTTCGGCAAGACGCAGTACGAAAAGCGCTGAGAAAAGCGCTGAAAAGCGCTGGGTGAAGGCCGGCCGGCCGGGGTTGGCAGCCCTCGATTGAAGGTATGATTCGCGACGAGCTGGAAACGGCGGCCGCCCCTGCGTGGCCTTGCCCTTGCTCTCATACACAAACTGCCCGTAGCTCAGTCGGATAGAGCATCAGCCTTCTAAGCTGAGGGTCGGGGGTTCGATCCCCTCCGGGCAGGCCAATTCGCGGCGTCAGCCGTACCCGCCCTTTCCCCCCGCGATCAACGAACTTCGCTTACACACCCTCGGAATCGGGGTATATAGTCGGGATTCGGCCCCGTGCAAAGGCCGGCAAGACCAAGGAGGCGAGAAAAGATGGCCAGACCAACCATGTTGCTGGTGGAGGACAACCCCGCTCACGTCGAGTTGACGTTGCTGACGTTGCAGGAAAACGGCGCCGACCATGAGGTCATCGTGGCCCGCGACGGCACGGAAGCCCTGGAATACCTTTTCTGCGAGGGTGCTTACAGCAACCGGCCCAACGACCATCCGCCGGAACTGGTCATGCTGGACCTGAATTTGCCTGGGATCAGCGGCGCGGAAGTCATGCAGCGCATGCGTGGGGACCCCCGCACTTTCTTCGTGCCCGTCGTCATCCTGACCTCCGAGCCCAAATACTCGCCAATCGTGAAAGAGATTCAGGGCGGTCTCAACAGTTACGTACGCAAACCGCTGCATTTCCGGGATTTCCAGGAAAAACTGGAACAGGTGCGCGAATACTGGCGAACTTCCAACTTCGGGCCGCTCAAGTCCTGAGGGCTTCGCCGCCATGCGGACATGAAAAAGCCCACTGACGTGGGCTTTTTGCTGGGAAATGATGGTCGGAGTACAAGGATTCGAACCTTGGACCCCCTGGTCCCAAACCAGGTGCGCTACCAGACTGCGCCACACTCCGACTAGTCAAATATTATAGCTCGAACCCGCTACACTTTCCCGCGCCCCCTTCATTTTTTCCATTCACTGGATTACCCAATGAAATTTCGCCTCGCTGTCCAGCCCGATCAGCACCGGCCCGGCGCAAAGGCTTGCCGTCGCAACCCTGGGGCCGCATGAGGATGGGGGCCGCCGCCGCGGCCGCTTCCCAAATAGACAAAGGCCTGACGCGTCTGACCGCGGCATTCTCGCTGCTGGTGCTGCCGCTGGCGGCGCTGCTGCTGGCCCAATGGCCGCTGCGTGAACTTGTGCAAGCCTACTCACGCCAGGCCAACGATGCGGCGCAGGTGCTGTTCGCGCTCTATGTGGCGACGGCCGTGACGGCGGCTTCCAGAAACCACGCCCACCTGGCCTCCCTGCAGCCGCATCCGTCCGGCGCGCCCCGGCCGCGCTGGCATGCCTGGGCGCTGCTGGCCTGTGTCATGCCCTGGGCGCTGTTCATGCTGTGGGCCGGCTGGCCGCTGGTTGCGGCCTCTGTAGCCTCTTTCGAGCGATTTGGCGAAACGCTCACGCCGGGTTATTTCGTGATCAAGCTCGCCATGGCGCTGATGCTTTTGCTGGTGCTGGCCGAAGGCCTGCTCGAACTCTTGCCGCACGGCCGCGCGCCGGGCTCGCCATGAGCCTGACCGGCCCGCTCGCGGGTGTGTGGATGCTGCTGGCGCTGGGCGCGCTGATTCTTGCCACCGGCCTGCCGGTCTGGGCCCTGCTGATCGGCGTGTCAAGCCTGTTCGCGGTGCTGGGCCTGGCAGCGGGCGCTTTCGACCTGCAAATCTTGCAGGCCCTTCCGGTGCGCACCCTGGGCCTGCTGGAAAACGATCTGCTGCAGGCCATGCCGCTGTATGTTTTCATGGGCGTGCTGCTGCAGCGCCTGACCGTGGCCGACGCCCTGTACTCCGCGCTGCTGCGGCTATTCCGCCCGCTGGCCGGCGCGCACGCCCTCTCGGCCCTGGGCGTGGGCGCCCTGATTGCGCCCATGAACGGCTCGGTCGCCTCCAGTTCGGCCCTGCTCTCACGCCTTGTTGCCCCGCGCATGGCGCACCTGGACACCGCGCGGGCCCTCTCCATCATCAGCGTGGCCGCCACCATAGGCGTGGTGGTTCCGCCCTCGCTGGTCTTGCTGCTGTTGGGTGATGCCATGTTGCTGGCGCACCTGGAGGCCAGCCGGTTGCCGGGCTATTTGCAGGCCGGCCAGCGCATCATCAACACCCAGGACGTGATGCATGCCGCGCTGCTGCCCGCCCTGTGTGTGCTGGCGCTCTGGGCCCTGGTGGCCTGGCGCCAGGCGCGAAAGCTCAAGGAAGCGCCGCCGCAAGTCCCCGCCAACCGGGTGCAGGTGGCCGTCGCCCTCATCGCAGGCGGCACCATCGTCCTGCTGCTGGCCGGCGTCTTTACCGGAAAGCTCTACGCGGTGGAGGCAGCGGCAACCGGCGCGATGCTGCTGGTCGTCTCGGCCCTCCTGGGCCGCTCGCTACCGGTGGCCGGCTGGCAGGCGGTGCTGGCCGACACGCTCAAGCTCAGCGGCGCCCTGTTTGCGCTGCTGGTGGGCGCCACCACTTTCAGCCTGGTGTTTCGCGTATTCGGCACCGACCGCTGGCTTAACGGCCTGCTGCTGGGTTCTACCCTGCCGCCCGGCGTGACGGCGGCGCTGGTACTGCTGCTGGTGGCGCTGTGCGCCTGGGTGCTGGATGCGTTCGAGATGATTTTTGTCATCGTGCCCATCGTCGCGCCGGCGCTGATCGCGCGCCTGGGCGATGCCCAGCAGGCGGCGGTGTTGCTGCTGCTGGTATTGCAACTCAGTTTCCTGATTCCACCCATGGGCTATGCCGTGCTGATGGCGAGGTCGCGCTCGGGCCTGCCGGCCATTTCGAGCCGGCAACTGCTGGCAAGGCTGTGGCCCATGCTGCTGGTACAGGTGGCGCTCACGGTGGTGGTGTTTGCCTTTCCGGCCACCGTGCACTGGCTGGATGCACCCGCTCCAGCTGCGTCCGCGCAAGTCCCCATGGCCGAGGACGAAATCGCGCGCCAGATGCGGGAGATGTCACGCGTAGAGCCACCCGAACCGGGCGCCGCTGCCACTCCGGCCGCGCCCTGAACCGCTTCAACAAAGAGCTTGTGAACGTTCGCAGAAAAGGAGACTGCCATGGCCGTCAGAATCATCAGGCTGGGCACAGCCCGCAGTGCCAACGAGGGTTTGCGCATAGGCACGGTGCGCAGGCCGCCGCGCGGCGTGCCCAAGGCCGAATTCGCCTCACAGGATTGGTACGACGTCTGGTACCCCAACCTCGCGCCCAGCGTGGAAACCCTGAAGCTGGGCCAGAGTGTGGACTCCGACAAGGACTGGGCCGCCTTCAGCAAAAAATACCGCTCGGAAATGAACGAGTCCGACGCCAGCCGCAATCTCGACCTGCTGGCGGCGCTATCGCACCAGGCGAACTTCGCAATGGGCTGCTACTGCGAAAACGAGGCGCGCTGCCACCGCTCACTGCTGCGGGACCTGCTTAAGGACCGCGGCGCCAAAATCGGTTAGCCCCACGGTTGCTCACTGCGTGTAGCGCCCTGCCCCCGAGGGGCCGCTGCGCCTGCGGTCTGGCAAAGCCAGTCCCGCGGCCCCGACCTTGGCTTAAATCGCTCCCTTAGAGTTTGACGTACTCGTACTCGAGGGGATTGGCATTGATGCCGCGATCAGGCGGTGCGATCCATGCGGCCATCTTGCCAGGTTCGGTGACGCGGTTCATCAGGCTCTTCACGAAAGCCGTGTCGGCCGGCGTCGGCAGCCATTGGTCTTTCTTCGCCTCGAAATCGGCGGTGCTGATCGGGTTGCCCAGCGGGTCGGTGAAGTTGCCGGCCCAGGCACCGACTTCACGGCGAAAGCGCGTCGATGGCAAGGTCAGTTCAAAGTCCACGCCCGCGCGCTTGATGCCCATGTTCCAGCGCGTTACGCCGACATTGCAGTCCTTGACATATTCGAGGCGCGTGATTTCATTCATGCCGTTGCGCGTCGAAATCGTCTCGTTCTTGAGCCCGCCCTGCCCGTTGGGCACCACGATGCTCATCTCGGTCTCCAGCTCCACATGGTCGGCAAACTTGGCTTCGTCCGGCCGGCCCTTGATGCCGTTGCTGAAGTAGTTGGCGGCGTTGGACGAGGCTTCCGAGCCGAACAGGTCCAGCGACGAGGTGAACCAGAAGTTCATGAACTTCTGGATGGTGGGCAGGTCGATTACGCCGGCCTTGCGCAGCGTCGCGACGTCGTCAGTGTCCAGCTCCTTCATGACTTCCAGCGTGCGCTTGATGACGCGGCCCACGCCGGTTTCGCCCACAAACATGTGGTGGGCTTCCTCGGTCAGCATGAAGCGTGTGGTGCGTGCCAGCGGGTCGAAGGCGGATTCCGCGAATGACTTGAGCTGGAATTTTCCGTCGCGGTCGGTGAAATAGGTGAACATGAAGAAGGACAACCAGTTGTCCATGGGCTCGTTGAAAGTGCCCAGGATGCGCGGCTTGTCGGCGTCGCCGCTGTGGCGCATCAGGAGCTCCTCGGCTTCTTCGCGGCCGTCGCGGCCGAAGTGCGCGTGCAGCAGGTAGACCATGGCCCAGAGGTGCCGGCCCTCCTCCACATTGACCTGGAACAGGTTGCGCAGGTCGTACAGCGAAGGCGCGGTGTGGCCCAGCAGGCGCTGCTGCTCGACCGAGGCCGGCTCGGTGTCGCCCTGGGTCACGATGAGGCGGCGGAAGGTGGAGCGGTATTCGCCGGGCACGTCCTGCCAGACCTCTTCGCCCATGTGGTCGCCAAAGCCGATCTTGCGTCCCTCTTCCTTGTCGGCCAGGAAGATGCCCCAGCGGTAGTCGGGCATGGGCGTGTAGCCGTAGCTGGCCCAGCCCGAAGCATCGACACCGACGGCGGTGCGCAAATAGACTTCCTTGGCCTTGAAGTCGCTGGGGCCCATCTCGTCCCACCAGTTCAGGAAGGCCGGCTGCCAGTGCTCCAGCGCGCGCTGGAGCTGGCGGTTTTCGCCCAGGTGGACGTTGTTGGGGATGAGGGCTTGGAGGTCTATAGAGCTCATGATGTTTCCTTAAATACTTTTTCGACGGGCCGCCCCTAGAAAAAACGGCCCCCTCGGGGGGAAGCGCATTACGCGCAGCGAAAAGCGTGCGGGGCTAAATCCTCTTCCAGTCGAATTTGGCTTTTTTGCCTGTGCCGAAAAGTTTCAAGGCACCGTCCTCACCCACCGCATTCGGGCGGATGAAAATCCAGTTCTGCCAGGCCGACAGGCGACCGAAGATGCGTGTTTCCATGGTCTCCTTGCCCGGGAAGCGCAGCGAGGCTTCCATGCCGGTCATGGCATCGGGCGAGAGCGAGGCGCGCTCTTCCAGCATGATGCGGATTTCGTCTTCCCAGTCGATGTCGTCGGGTGTCAGGGTCACCAGGCCCAGGGCCAGCGCCTGGTCAGCGCGCAGCGCGCTGTCGCCGAGTTTTTGCAGTTGGGAAATCGTGGCGCTGTCTTCGCAGAAGCGCGTCTGTAGCCGCGTCAGGCCGTTGACGGCGGGAAACCAGCCGAAGTTGGCGGGGCTCAGTTGCAATGCAGGCGCGCTGTCGGGCGCATCGGGCAGATCGAGCATGTAGATGCGATCGCAAGCCAGGGCCAATTCATAGAAGGTGCCGGCAAAACACGAGCCTGCGTCGACCAGCGCGATCAGCGAGCGGCTGGTGACATCCAGCCGCGCCAGCGTACGGCGCAGCGCGCCCGTGGTTTCCTTCACCAACCAGTGATCCTTGAGCTTGGCCAGCACCTCGTCCATGCGGATGACCTGGCCGGCATCGCCCATGGTCTTGATGACCCAGGTGCCGACTTCGAGTTCATTGGTGCGCAGGTTCAGGATGGCGTCGTCGAGTTCACGCTGCAGCTTGAGCGGGTACCAGTTGGCGCCGGCTGCTTCAATCGCCTCGGGTGTGGATTCAATCGCGCTAGCGGGTGCCTTCACCGTGACAGTGGCGATGCGCTTTTCGCGGTCGATCTGAGCATCGACCAGGCTGTAGTGGTAACCGGCGTCATCGATCAGGGCTTTGAGTGGCGTCAGTTCTGTGCCCTTGGCGCCGGCGGCCCGCGTCGACTGCGCGCGCAGCGCCTCGATTTCGGTGTTCAGCAAGTCGCCGAACTGCTGCGGCTTGGCATGGGCGTCGATCAGCTTCCAGTCCTTGGCGCGGTCGGCGCGTACGCCTTCGGAGGTCGTACAGAAAATATCGGCCAGGTCGCGGCGCACCTTGCGCTTGTCGGTCACGCGGGTCAGGCCGCCGGTGCCGGGCAGCACGCCCAGCAAAGGCACTTCGGGCAGGCTCACGGTGGAAGAGCGGTCGTCGACCATGATGATGCGGTCGCAGGCCAGGGCCAGTTCGTAGCCGCCGCCGGCGCAGGCGCCGGTCACCGAGGCGATCGCCTTCAGGCCGTCATGGCGGGAGGAGTCTTCCAGGCCGTTGCGGGTTTCGTTGGTGAACTTGCAGAAGTTGACCTTCCAGCCGTGGGTGGACAGGCCCAGCATGTAGATGTTGGCGCCCGAGCACCAGATCTTTTCCTTGCCCGACTCGAACACCACCACCTTGACGGACGGGTGCTCGAAGCGCACGCGGTTGATGGCGTCGTGCAGCTCGATGTCGACGCCCAGATCGTAGCTGTTGAGCTTGAGCTTGTAGCCGGGCTTGATGCCGCCGTCTTCGTTGATGTCGAGCTTGAGGCGCGCAACGTCGCCCTCCACGCTCAGCGTCCAGTGCTGGTATTTGCTGGGGTGAGTGGAGAAACTCACGAGCTCGCGCTCCTGGCCCTCAATGACCTGTTTGAATAAAAGCGGTTCTGTCATGGCGTTCATGGGGTGTCTCCGGTTAGGTCCGTTCGGCTTGTTCGCGGACGGTTGTTTTGGGAACGGCGCGTTCCAGGTCTTTGAGGCTTTGTTTCAGTGTGCGCGCAGCGGTATCGACCACGGCATCAGCGCGGGCATAAAGCGCTTCCCGGCTTGAGAGGATGCGGCGGATGTCCTCCATCGCCTCGTCGGTCGCGCCGCGGGTCGTGTCAAAAGGCCGCATGTCGCCCTGGGCCACCACGCGGGCCATGTGTTCCTCAGGGCTGGCCTTGAGCCACACGCAATAAAAGCGGCTTTGCAGCAGGTCGAAGGTCTCGCGCTCGCTCACGATGCTGCCGCCCGTGGTCATGACCACGCCTTCCGGGTGGTCCTCGGCGATGCGGAACAGCGCGCGGCGCTCATAGCGGCGGTAGCCGGCCTGCCCATGCAGCAACAGGATTTCGTTCATGCTGGTGCCGGCTTCGCGTTCGATCTCGCGGTCGAGTTCGATGAAAGGCACGCCGCGCTCAGCCGCCAGCTGGCTGCCCAAGGTGGACTTGCCGGCGCCGCGCAGGCCTATCAGCGCCACGCGCTGCTCGCGGCCCAGCGCGTCGCTAAGGCCGAAAGTGCCGCCGAGCAGGCTGTAAGCCTGGTCCAGTTGGGCATCGTCCAGCCGCGTCAGCAGGCCCTGCACGCGGGCCAGCGCCGGGCGCGGCGCGTCCTGCAGCAGTTCCAGGATGGAGATGTTGAGCGCGCGGGCCGCAGCTTCCAGGGAATTGATGGACACATTGCCCTTGCCGCTTTCCACGTCGGCCAGGAAACGCTCGCTCAGGCCCGAATCCGAAGCCAGCTGTTTCCGCGTCATGCCGCGGCGGGCACGCCAGGCGCGAACGCGGGCGCCCAGTTCACTGAGCGTGGCTTTCGATTCCTGTTCAGACATGATTTCCAAGAGACACCTGTTTGAAAAAATTAGGTTTTATGCAACTTTTACCGTTGCGCCCTGCGTTAATTGCAGTATACTTCACTTTAACTTGATGTAAAGCAGTTTATTGCATCTTTTTTCTGGAGACTTTTTGATGAAACTCAAAATCCTTGTAGGCACAATGACCAGCACCGCTGACTATGTCGCACAAGCAATCCAAATGGATTGTGCGGATTTGGTGAGTGAGATTGAAGTCGAGCTGATGGATAACCTGGACATCAGCGTCTTTGATGCGGCCAAGGCCGAAGATGCACTTTATCTCATCTGCAGTTCCACCTACGGCTCGGGCGACGTGCCCGACAACGCCCGTGCCCTCTATGAGTCGCTGGGCGCCAATCCCCAATTCCTCGGCCACGTGCGCTACGGCGTCATTGCGCTCGGCGACCGTACCTATATGCAGACCTTCTGCTTCGGCGGCAAGAAATTTGACGAGCGCCTGCAGGACCTCGGCGCACAGCGCATCGGCGAAGTCTGGTGCCATGACGCGAGCAGCGGCACCATGCCGGAAACGGAAGGCACCGAGTGGTGCCGCCAATGGCTCACCGATGCCCTGCAGACATTGGGGGCCAGTTCCGCCACCGCCTGACGCACAGAAAAAGAAGAAGAAGAAACGACCCGTAGCGCTTGATGAGCGTGCGCAAGCAGCTACCAAAACAAAAGACAAAAAGAGATCTGGAGACAAGCATGCAAACAAGCAGCGCCGACCATTCGGCAAGCCCGCCCCGGGTGACCATTCCGCGCGACTACAACGCGGCGCACGACCTGCTGGCGCGCAATGCCACGCGCCCCGGCAAAGTGGCGTTTATGGACGCGCTGAGCGGCGAACAGCTCACTTACGGCGAACTCACCGAACAATCCCACCGATTTGCCAACGCCCTGCGCGCCCAGGGCTTCGCCCCCGAAAGCCGCGTGCTGCTGGCCATGCTGGACACGCCGCAGTGGCCGGTCGCCTTTCTGGGCTGCATCCTCGCGGGGGTGCTGCCCGTGGCGGCCAATACTTTGCTGACCACACAGGACTTCGAATTCATGCTGCGCGACTCGCGCGCCCAGGGCCTGGTCGTCTCGCACGCGCTGCTGCCGGCTTTTGAACCGCTGCTGGGCAAGATCGACCAGCTCAAGACTGTGATCGTCGCAGGCGTTGAGGAGTCCGCAGGACACACCACCATGGCTGCCCTGCTGCGCGCATCGGCGGCCACCCCCAGCATCGCGGCCACCTGCGCCGACGACGCCTGCTTCTGGCTGTATTCCAGCGGCTCGACCGGCGCGCCCAAGGGCACGGTGCACCTGCACAGCCACCTGGTCCAGACGGCGGAGCTTTATGGCCGCGGTGTGCTGGGCATACGCGAGTCCGACGTGGTGTATTCCGCCGCCAAGCTGTTTTTCGCTTACGGCCTGGGCAACGCGCTGACCTTCCCGATGAGCGTGGGCGCCACCACGGTGCTGTTGCCCGCGCGGCCGGCGCCCGCCGATGTCTTCGCGCTGCTCAAAAAATACCAGCCCACGATTTTTTACGGTGTGCCCACGCTGTACGCCGCCCTGCTGGCCGACCCGGCACGGCCGGCGAAGTCCGAACTGAGCCTGCGCCTGTGCACCAGCGCCGGCGAAGCCCTTCCCGCCGAGATCGGCAAAAAATGGACGGCACACTACGGCTGCGAAATCCTTGACGGCATAGGCTCCACCGAGATGCTGCACATCTTTTTGTCCAACCGTCCCGGCCAGGTGCGCTATGGCACGACCGGCCAGGCGGTGCCGGGCTATGCGCTTCGCATCATCGGCGACGACGGCCGCGAATGCGCCGACGGCGAGATCGGCGAACTGCAGATCAGCGGCCCCAGCGCCGCCATCATGTACTGGAACAACCGCGCCAAGACCAAAGCCACCTTCGCCGGCGAATGGACCAAAAGCGGCGACAAGTACACACGCGACGCCGACGGCTACTACACCTACGGCGGCCGCAGCGACGACATGCTCAAGGTCGGCGGCATTTACGTTTCGCCTTTCGAGGTGGAGGCCTGCCTGATGACGCATGCGGCCGTGCTCGAAGTGGCGGTGATCGGCGTGGCCGATGCCGATGAGCTCGTCAAGCCAAAGGCCTACGTGGTGTTCAAGGCCGGCCAGAGCGCCACCATGGACGAACTCAAGGCCCACGTGAAGCAGCAGCTCGCACCCTACAAGTACCCGCGCTGGATTGAGTTCGTCAGCGAGTTGCCGAAGACGGCCACCGGCAAGATCCAGCGCTTCAAGCTGCGCCAGCCGCGCTGACGCGCACCGTGCACAAACCCGCCGTGCCGCAAAAAACCTCGAAAAAAAGTGCAGGCAGGCCCGGATCGGGCACAGCTATTGCTTTAGATGTAAACAATTCAACCCTCAATCTCGGGTTTTACACTAGGGCCGCCCACACAACGCACGCTTACTATTCGTCTAACTGTTTTCAGTCTCAACCAGGAGCTATTCCATGACCTCACGCCGTCTCATACTGACCCGCAGCGCCGCCATGATAGGTGCCGCCTCCACCGGCCTTTTGCTCCCCGAAATTGTGCGTGCGCAGTCCGCCAAGGTGCGTGTGGGTTTCATGTTGCCCTATACCGGAACCTTCGCCCAGCTCGGCGTGGCCATTGAAAACGGCTTTCGCATGGCCATCAACGAGCAAGGCGGCAAGCTCGGCGGCCGCGAGATCGAATACTTCAAGGTCGACGACGAGTCCGAGCCGTCCAAGGGCATTGAAAACGCCAACAAGCTGGTGCAGCGCGACAAGGTCGACGTGCTGGTCGGCACGGTGCACTCGGGCGTGCAGATGGGCATCCAGAAAGTCGCGCGCGACAGCGGCGTGCTGAGCCTGATCCCCAATGCCGGCGTGCATGCCGCCACGCGCAGCCTGTGCGCGCCCAATGTGTTCCGCACTTCCTTCACCAACTCGCAGCCGACCCGCGCCCTGGGCAAGGCCATGGTGGACCGCGGCCACAAGAAGGCCGTCTGGATCACCTGGAAATACGCCGCGGGCGACGAGGCGTTTGAAGGCTTCAAGGAAAGCTACACCGCCGCGGGCGGCACCATCGTCAAGGAGCTGGGCCTGCCCTTCCCGCAGGTCGAGTTCCAGGCCCTGCTGACCGAGATCGCCGCGCTCAAACCTGACGCCGTGGCCTGCTTCTTCGCCGGCGGCGGCGCCGCCAAGTTCATCCGTGACTATGCGGCCGCCGGCCTCAAGGAGAAAATCCCGCTGTACGGTTCCGGCTTCCTGACCGAAGGCGTGCTCGACGCCGCCGGCCCCGCGGCCAACGGCATCATCACGACCATGCACTACAGCGACTCGCTGCCGACCCAGCGCAACGGCCAGTTCCGCCTCAGCTACGCCAAGACATTCAAGATGCAGCCCGACGTTTACGCCGTGCAAGGCTACGACACCGGCCTGCTGCTGATCCAGGGCGCCAACGCCGTCAAGGGAGACCTGAGCAGCAAGCCGGCCCTCTACAAAGCTATGGAAGGCGCCGTCATCGACAGCCCGCGCGGCAAATGGACGATGAGCCCTTCGCACAATCCGGTGCAGGACATGTATTTGCGCGTGGTCGAGAACAAGGAAAACAAGGTCATAGGCGTGGCAGCGAAAGCTCTGGCCGACTCCGGCGCCGGTTGCAAGATGGCCTGATCGCCTTAGTTTCAGCGCAATGGGAGGTCTTCAGGCCTCCCATTTTTTTGAACCATGCTGGCACGGACCATGCTGACGGGTCCTTACCGGTGCTATCTTCAGGCTCATGACGCTCACCACCTACCTCCTCTACGTCGCAGCCGTTGCCCTGCTGATCCTCACGCCGGGCCCAACCATGCTGATGTGCATGACGAATGCACTCAACCACGGCCCACGCAAAGCCATGACCTCGGTGGCCGGCAGCGTCTCGGCGGTGCTGTGCGTCATGTTGCTGTCGGCCATGGGCCTGGGGGCCTTGCTCGCGGCGTCCGAAACCGCCTTTACCGTGACCAAGGTGATTGGTGCAGCCTACCTGATCTGGCTAGGCATCAAGACCTTCCGCAGCGAAGCGGCCGTCTTTGACCCCGCCGCCGGCGAAGCACCGGCCCAGCGCCGTTCGTTCTTCCTGCGCGGTTTTCTTGTCGGTGCCAGCAACCCCAAGGCCGTGCTGTTTTTCGCGGCCTTCTTCCCGCAGTTCCTGAACCCGGCCGCGCCCTTTGTGCCGCAGTTCGCCATCCTCGCCCTGACCTTCATGGCCTTCGAATTCACGGTGCTCACCTGCTGCGCGCTGGGTGTATCGCGCATCGCGCCGTTGCTACGCTCCAGCCGTGCCGTGCGCTGGTTCAACCGCGTCTCTGGAGGCCTGTTCACGCTCATGGGCAGCCTGCTTCTCTTTACACGTCGTCATACCTAATCGGATTTATGGATCTCGCCAACTTCCTTATCCAGCTGCTCAACAGCGTCCAGTACGGCCTGCTGCTGTTCATGCTGGCCGCCGGCCTGACGTTGATCTTCGGCATCATGGGTGTCGTCAACCTGGCCCATGGCAGCTTCTACATGCTGGGGGCCTACCTGGCGTGGTCGCTCAGCACGCTGACGGGCAGCCTGACGCTGGCCATCCTCGGCGGCGCGGTGCTGTCGGTCATCTTCGGCCTGGCGCTGGAGTGGCTGCTGTTCCGCCATTTCTACAAACGCGACCATCTGGACCAGGTGCTGCTGACCTTCGGCCTGATCTATATCTTTGAAGAGCTGCGCTCCATCCTCTGGGGCGACGACGTGCACGGCGTCACGATTCCAGAGCTGCTGAGCGCCTCGGTGCCGCTGACCGACAACCTTTCCTACCCGGTCTACCGCCTCTTCATGTCGGGCGTCTGCATCGCGCTGGCGCTGGGCCTCTACTGGATGATTTCGCGCACGCGCCTGGGCATGAAAATACGCGCCGGCGCCTTCAACCGCGACATGGCCGAATCGCTGGGCATCAACATCAAGCTGATCCATGCCGTGGTGTTCGCGCTGGGCGTGGGCCTGGCGGCCGTGGCCGGCATGATCGCCGCGCCGGTCGCCAGCGTCTACCCGAACATGGGTTCGCAAGTGCTCATCATGTGTTTTGTGGTGGTGGTGATTGGCGGCATAGGCTCGGTGCGCGGCGCGTTGATTTCCGCGCTGCTGGTCGGCCTGGTCGACACCTTCGGCAAGGTGCTGCTGCCTTCCATGGCCGGCATGCTGGTCTATATGTTGATGGCTGCTGTCCTTTTGTGGAAGCCAGAAGGACTCTTTAAACAATGAGCACGGCAAAAGCAAACCTCGAAATCCTGCCGCGTGGCGTGCAGGTGGCGTTGGGGCTGGGGCTGATCGCGCTGGTCGCCTTCCCCTTCGTCGGTACCGACTTCTACACGCAGATGGTCACGCGCATGATGATCATGGCGATCTTCGCGATGAGCCTGGACCTGCTGCAGGGTGTGAGCGGCCTGGTGTCGCTGGGCCACGCGGCCTACTTCGGCCTGGCCGGCTATGCGCTGGCTTTCCTGACGCCCGCGGGTGAACCCGTGAGCCTATGGTGGACGCTGCCGGTGGCCGTGCTGGCCTCCGGCCTGGCGGCGCTCATCATCGGCTTCTTTGTGGTGCGCACCCACGGCATCTACTTCATCATGGTCACCATGGCGTTTGCGCAGATGGTGTTCTACCTCTTCTTCGACAACAAGGCCCTGGGCGGCTCCGACGGGCTTTATGTCAACTTCAAGCCCAGCGCCGCCGTCTTCGGCTGGGTGCCCTTCGACCTGGACAGCAAGCTCACGCTGTACTACTTCACGCTGGGCGCGATGCTGGGGGTCTACGCCTTCTTGCGCCGCCTGCTCTGGAGTCCCTTCGGCCGCACGCTGGCCGGCATACGCGTCAACGAACACCGCATGCGCGCCATGGGCTTCGGCACCTTCGGCTACAAGCTCTCGGCCTTTACGCTGGCCGGCGCGCTCGCGGGCCTGGCCGGCTACCTGTGGGGCACGCAGACCGGCTACATCAACCCCGAGCTCATGGGCTTTCACATGAGCGCGCACGCCATCATGATGGTCATCCTGGGCGGCATGGGCAATTTCGCGGGGGCCATCGTCGGCGCCTTCGCGTTTGAATATCTGCTGCACGTCTTCAAGGACCTGCCGCAGATCGGCAGCGTCAACCTCGGCAAACACTGGCAGCTGTGGATGGGCCTCTTCATCGTGCTGCTGGTGGTTTTCGCGCCGCGCGGCATCCTGGGCCTGGTTGAAAAATTCACCCAGCGCAAAGCCAAGGCGGAGGCCGGCCATGAGTGAAGTCCTGCTCAGTGCAAAAAACCTCACCAAGCGCTTCGGTGGGCTGGCTGCGGTCAACGATGTGTCGGTCGACCTCTGGCGCAACCACATCCACGCGGTCATAGGCCCCAACGGCGCCGGCAAGTCCACCTTGACGAACCTGTTGTCAGGCGACCTGCCGCCGACATCGGGCACGGTGACGCTGGGCGGCCATGACGTGACCGGCTGGACCCCCGAGAAAATCTCGGGCAAGGGCCTGGGCCGCAGCTACCAGAAGACCAATATCTTTTTGCCTTTCAGCGTCTGGGAAAACGTCAGGCTGGCCTCACAGTCGCGTGCGCCGCATGCCGCCCACTGGCTCAAGCGCGCCACCGACTTCGCGGCGGTCAATACCCGTGCCGAACAAGCGCTGGAACTGGCCGGACTGCAAAACCGCAAGCACAGCATCGCCGGCACCATCAGCCACGGCGAGCAGCGCCAGCTTGAAATCGCCATGACGCTGGCCACCGAACCGCAGGTGCTGCTGCTCGATGAACCGCTGGCCGGCATGGGCGTGGCCGAGGCCGAGCGCATGGTCGCCCTGCTGCTGGCCATCAAGAAAAACCACGGCATCCTGCTGGTCGAGCACGACATGGACGCGGTGTTCACGCTGGCCGACAAGCTCACCGTGATGGTCAACGGCCAGGTGATCGCCAGCGGAACGCCCGCGCAGATAAGGGCCGATGCCGGTGTGCAGGCAGCGTATTTAGGCGAGGAACACTGATGAACGCCCCCGAGAAACAGATCGACATCCTGATCGGCGCCCAGGACATCAACACCTACTACGGCGCAAGCCACGTGCTGCGCGGCATTGACTTTCACGTCGCCCGCGGCGAGACGATTGGCCTCATGGGCCGCAACGGCATGGGCAAGAGCACCTTGCTCAAAAGCATCATGGGCCTGGTCAAACCGCGCTCGGGCTCGGTCGCGATCAACGGCAGGCCGATGACGGGCGCGCCTCCCTACGAAATCGCCCGCCTCGGCATTGCCTACGTGCCCGAAGGCCGCGGCATCTTCGGCAACCTCAGCGTGACCGAGAACCTCAAGATGGCGGCACGCGCCGGCACCCAGGGCCAGCGTGACTGGACCTACGAGCGCGTGCTCGAGACCTTCCCGCGTTTGAAAGAGCGCTTGAACCACGGCGGCCAGCAGCTCTCGGGCGGCGAACAGCAGATGCTGACCATTGGCCGCGCGCTCATGACCAATCCGGACGTGCTGATCCTCGACGAGGCCACCGAAGGCCTGGCGCCGCTGATCGCGCGCGACATCTGGCGCATCTGCGGCCTGATCCGCGAAACCGGCATCAGCAGCGTGATCGTCGACAAGAACTGGAAGCACGTGACCCAGATCACCGACCGTAACGTGATCCTGGTCAAGGGCCAGGTCGTGTTTGAAGGCAGTTCCCCCGAACTGCATGCCAAGCCCGAGTTGCTGGCGCAGTACCTGGGCGTATGAGCCGGGAGTTGCCAGGGAGCGGCAACCATGAAGATATCACCGGCCACCTCGACACTGAGCCTCACCGTGCTGGCCATGCTCGCCTTTGCGGGCAACTCGCTCCTGTGCCGCCTCGCACTTCGCAGCACGCCGATTGACGCGGCCAGCTTCACGGCCCTTCGCATCGCTTCGGGTGCGCTGGTGCTCTGGCTTTTCATGTGGCGGCGTGGTGTCACGGCGACCGGCAACTGGCCGTCGGCCGGGGCGCTGTTCGTCTACGCGGCCGCATTCTCGCTGGCCTACGTAAGCCTGCCGGCGGCCACGGGTGCCCTGCTGCTGTTCGGCTCGGTGCAGCTCACGATGCTGGGCACCGGGCTGGCCCGCGGCGAGCGGCTGGGCGCCAGGCAAAGCGCCGGCCTGGCAATCGCCGTTGTGGGCCTCATGGCATTGTTGCTGCCGGGCGTCGCCGCCCCAAGCTTGCCGTCGGCCATGTTGATGTTGCTGGCCGGCATCGCCTGGGCGGTGTATTCGCTGCGCGGAAAACACGCCGGTGACGCGACGCGGGCCACCGCCGGAAACTTCCTGCGCGCCACGCCGCCAGCGCTGTTGTTGGCCGGCTTGATGTTCCCGCAGCTGATCTGGGATATGCGCGGGGCGGCATATGCCGTGACCTCCGGCGCGCTCACTTCCGGTATGGGTTACATCGTCTGGTACGCGGCGGTAAAGCGGCTTCCCGCCACTACGGCGGCCTCGGTACAACTGTTAGTGCCGGCCATCACCGCGCTGGGCGGTATCGCCTTTCTGGGGGAGCCGCTGGGCTGGGCGCTCGCCGCCTGCTGCGCGGCCATTCTGGGCGGCGTCGCGCTGGCCGTGCGCCCTTCGCCGCCCAAAAGCTAAAGCAAGGCACGCAATTCCCGCGCCGCGTCAGGCGGGGCTGGTACACAACTTGCTCCGATTTTTCTGTCCGGTCCGGGGCACGCACCAGTGCGCCGACGACAGGCATGAAATCCCTATCTCCCTCTGAAAGCAAGCCATGCCTTCTACCCCTGCTATCCGTCGATCTTTCCTGGCGGCCCTCTGCGCTGCGTCCAGCCTGTTCGCCACACTGTCTTCGGCACAGGACGTCTACCCCAGCCGGCCGGTCAAGGTCATCGTCGCGTTGCCGGCGGGCGGCAGCGTGGACATGGTGGCGCGGCAGATCAGCCAGCAGTTGACGTCCGACCTGGGCCAGCCTTTTGTGGTGGACAACCGGGCAGGCGGATCCGGCCAGATCGGCGTACCGGTGGTTGCAAAAGCGCCACCGGACGGCTACACCCTCATGGTGTCGCCGGCATCCTTCCTGACCACGAACAAGAGCATCTTCAAGACGCTCCCCTACAACCCCGAAACCGACTTTGTGCCCGTGACCAAGCTGGTCAACCAGGCCATGGTGCTGGTGGTGCACGACAAGGCGAAATACGCCACCCCGGCCGACGTGCTGGCGGCGGCCAAAGCCAACCCCGGCAAGCTGACCTATGCTTCCTCGGGCGATGGCAGCCCGCAACACCTGGCCGGCCTGATGTTTGAAAGCCGGACCGGCGTGAAACTGCTGCACATCCCGTACAAGGGCGGTGCACCGGCGATTACCGACCTCATAGGCGGCGTAGTGGACATGGCCTTCGCCCCGCTGCCGGAAGCGCTGCCGCACATCAAGTCCGGCAAGCTGCATCCGGTGGGCGTGCTCAGTGAGAAGCGCGCCATTTCGGCGCCGGAAATTCCGACGCTGAAAGAAGGCGGCGTGAACAACGTGGTGCTGTCGGCCTGGATCGCCTTGCTGGCACCCGCCAAAACGCCCCAGCCCATCCTGGACAGCCTCGGCAAGTCCGTGAAGACCATGCTTCGCGGCGATGCCAAAAACAGGTTCATTGAAATAGGCATGGAGCCGGCGGTCGACGAAAGCAAACCCCTGGGTCAGGTGATCTCGGAAGAGATCCGTATCCATGCTGACCTCGTGAAAGCGGCCGGGCTGGTGCCGCAATAAGGCTAGGCTAAAGCAGGGAGCGCAATTCCCGCGCAGCATCCAGCAGCAAAGGCAGCAGCTCGCGCTGCAGCACCTCCACGCGCAGGCGCTGCGGCGAGGACACCACGTTGAGCGCGGCCACCGTGCGGCCCTGCATGTCGCGCAGCGGCACGGCCAGCGCGTGCACACCCAGCTCATGCTCCTCGCTGGCCAGGCAAAAATCATCCAGCCTCACCTGCTCGACCAGGGCCTTGAGCTTGCGCGGGTCGGTGGTCGTGTGCAAGGTCAGCCGCGCCAGGTTGCCGGTTTCGGTTTTTGCCTTGAGCCAGGCGCTGAATTCGCTCTTGGTCTTGGCGGCCAGCAAGATGCGGCCGGTGGAAGTGGCATGCGCCGGCAGGCGCGCGCCCAGGTGCAGGCCGTAAGCCAGCACGCGGGCCGGCGCTGCCTTTGGGTCGCCTGAGGTTTTCCATTCAAAGCCGCTGCGCCCGATGATGACGATCTCGTCGCCGTCCAGCACCGCGACCGAAAACGACTCCTGCGCCTGCGCGGCCAGCCGGTTCAGCGCGGGCTGGATGGCGCGCGGCAGGCGTGCCGTCGCAAGGTAGCTGCCGGAAAACCGCAGCACCTTGGGCGCCAGCCAGAAATAGCTGCCATCGGTTTCCAGGTAACCCAAGTGCGTGAGCGTGAGCAGATGGCGGCGCGCCGCCGCGCGGGTGATGCCGGCGCGCTCGGCTGCCAGCGTGGCATTGAGGCGCTGGCGCTGCGTATCGAAGCTTTCCAGCACCGCCATGCCCTTGGCCATGCCTTCAATCATGTCGGCTTTGGCAATCGCAAAGGTGCCGGGTTTTGAAGCGGTTCGGGACGTGACCATTGCGCGATCATCGCACAAACAGGCCAAACATCGTGCAAAGCCGCTTGCCGCCACTGGCGATCCGAAGTCGCGCGCCCTACCCTTGAGGCCAACAGGATTTATGGGAGACAGACATGCGTGTACAGGTTGCCATCGTGGGCGGCGGCCCCGCCGGGCATTTGCTCGGCCAGTTGCTTTACAAGGCCGGAATCAGCGCCATCGTGATCGAGCAGCGCAGCCAGGACTATGTGCTGGGCCGCATACGCGCGGGCGTGCTCGAACAAGGCACGACCGACCTGCTCGACGAAGTCGGTGTGGGTAGCCGCATGCATGCCGAAGGCCTGGTGCACGGCGGCATTTCGCTGAGCTTCGGCGGCGACCACCACCGCATCGACCTGCAGCAGCTCACAGGCGGCAAAAGTGTCATGGTATACGGCCAGACCGAGGTGACGCGCGACCTCATGAACGCGCGCGCCGCGGCGGGCCTGGCCACCGCCTACGAAGCCGAAAACGTCAGCCTGCATGACTTCGACGGCACGCGTCCCAAGGTGCGCTACGTGCAGCACGGCGTGGCGCACGAGGTCGAATGCGATTTCATCGCCGGCTGCGACGGCTTTCACGGCGTGAGCCGCGCCAGCGTGCCATCCGGTGCGATGCAGACCTTTGAGCGCGTCTACCCCTTCGGCTGGCTGGGTGTGCTGTCGGAGACACCGCCCGTGGCCGACGAGCTGGTCTACAGCAACCATGCGCGCGGCTTCGCCCTGTGCAGCATGCGCAGCCACACGCGCAGCCGCTACTACGTGCAGTGCGCGCTGGATGACAAGGCCGAGCGCTGGAGCGACGACGCCTTCTGGGACGAACTGCGCCGCCGCCTGGCGCCCGAGCTCGCCGAAAGCCTGGTGACCGGGCCATCGATCGAAAAAAGCATCGCCCCGCTGCGCAGCTTTGTCGCCGAGCCCCTGCGCTTCGGCCGGCTGTTCCTCGCTGGCGACGCCGCCCACATTGTGCCGCCCACGGGTGCCAAGGGGCTGAACCTGGCGGCCAGCGACGTGCGTTACCTGGCCCGCGCGCTGGCTGGTTTTTACGCCGGCGACGAGTCCGGCATAGACCGCTATTCAGAGACCTGTTTGCACCGCGTCTGGAAGGCTGTGCGCTTTTCCTGGTGGTTCACCTCGCTGATGCACCAGTTCCCCGATGGCGGGGAGTTCGGCCACAAGCTGCAGGAGGCGGAGCTGGACTACCTGATCCATTCGCCGGCGGCCTCAACGGCCCTGGCCGAAAACTATGTGGGCCTGCCGCTTTAAGTTCACCTTTTTTTGCCTGGTGTGAGTCAGGCTGTTCCCGCCGCACCGATGGCCTGCCGGGCCCAGACCAGCAACTGCCCCGGGTCGTCGAGCAATTCGGCAGGCGCGGCGTAGTACTTGCGCACCTGGACCACACCGTTTTTGGTGGAGTAGCTGAAGGGCTTGGAGCCCTTCTTCTCGTATGCGGCGCGCGAAGCTTCGTCCACCCGAAAGTACAGCGTGTTGCCCATGATCATGGCGAACTGGTTTCCGCCGTGCTTCATCGCGTGGCCGCCAAAGAACTTGCCATCGCGGATGTCTCCCAGCGGCGCCAGCAGTTCACGCACATAGGCGACGAATTCGGCATTTGCGCTCATGCAGTCCGCTCCGCTGCTGCTGCAGAAACTTTTTGTCTTGATTTCATGACAGCCATTGTGGGGATGGACGCCTGCCGCCCGCGATGCACTGCGGGTCGTTGAAAGTGGCCGGGTTGTTGCGGTCACAGGGGATGCTGCAGTTGCTGGATCCACGGCAGGCCGACTTGACGGACTCCTTCGCGGTCTGCTCCCAGTTGATATCAGCGCAGGCGCTGAGCAAAGCGGCCAGGGCCGCGGCGATGGCAAGACGTTTCATGGGAAGTTCCTGAACAGTAAATCAAGCGGTATCGTCCGGCCGGGAAACCAGCAGGTCCCCGGGCTGGCAATCGAGAAATTCGCAAATACGCATCAGCGTGTCAAAGCGCACGCCCTTGACCTTCCCCTGCTTGAGCAGGGAGAGGTTGGCTTCGGTGATGCCGACGTAGGCGGCCAGGTCTTTGGACCTGGCCTTGCGTTCGGAAAGCATCACATCGAGTTTGACAACGATGGGCATGCGCGGAAACGTGAGAAAGCGGAAAAATCAGACGAACTGCGCGTTCTCTTCGGCCAAGGCCACGGCACGTGCCATCACGGCGGCGATCTGCCACACCATGCCGGCGAACAGCAGGGTCAGCAACTCGTTGCTGCCCAACCCCAGCGACAGCGCGCGCTGCCCGGCCGGCGCCCCCAGGGTCAGCACCACCGTGACCAGCGTGGACGCCAGCACACCAGTGACCACCGACGCAAAAATGCCGGCGGCAAAACCGCGCAGGTATTTGACGGTGCGCAGGCTGAAATACTCGGCCTGCGAAAACCCCGAGAAGCAACGCATCGCACACACCAGCCCGTAGGACGCACAGCACACCGGCAGCACCCCCAGCAGCGCGGCCAGGCATTTTTGCCCCAGCGTGATGTCCATGGCGGCGGCCTGCGCCGCCTGCAGCGAGAGGCCCGCGCGCACCAGCAGGCTGTCCACCGGCGTGCTCAGCAGGTGGTAGGCGACTGCCAGCGGCAGCGCCACCGCGAGCAAGGCGCAGGCCCAGGCCAGCACGCTGCTGATGCCCTGCACATCGGGCCCGGACGCGGCCAGGGGAGTTGCTGTGTGTTTCAAGGGAGCACCTGTTGCCTTGTTAAGAGGGCTTCAGTGTCTCAGAATAATTACTGTAAAACAATAATTAATATCTCTAAAACAGAAATTATGTGAACAATTTTGGGCACTTTAGCGACAACCCGCGCTACCGCCAGCAAGGGTTTGGGGTAAATTGCCTGCACGCCGGCGAGCCGGGCTGGCCTTCTCTTCACGCTTCTCCACCTCATTCAATGCCCACTTCCAAATCACTCGCCGCCCGCAAAACTCCCTCCTCGCCCTCCTCGCCCTCCCCCATCCAGCCGCTCAAAGGCGTGCGCGTCGTAAGCCTGGCGCTCAACCTGCCCGGCCCGGCGGCGCTGATGCGATGCCGGCAAATGGGCGCGAGCTGCGTGAAACTTGAGCCGCCTGCACCTGCAGGCGCGCCAGCCAACGCCTCGGGCGACCCGATGAAGCTCTACAACCCGAAGGCTTACGCCGAGCTGCATGCTGGCGTGCGCATCAGCACGGCCGACCTCAAAACTGAACGCGGCCAGGCCTTGCTGCACCGCGAACTCGCAAAAGCCGACGTGCTGCTCACCTCCTTCCGGCCCTCGGCCCTGATCAAACTCGGGCTGACCTGGAAGGCCCTGCACAAACAGTACCCGCAGTTAAGCCAGGTCGCCATCGTCGGCAGCCCGGGCGAGCGCGCCGAAGAACCGGGCCATGACCTCACCTACCTGGCCGAGAACGACCTGGTCACCGGGCAGGACTTGCCCGCCACGCTGTACGCCGACATGGGCGGCTCGCTGATGGCCAGCGAAGCCGTGCTGCAAGCCGTGATGCACCAGCGGAGCAAGAGCAAAGGCGCGTACCTTGAAGTCGCCCTTTCCGCCGCGGCCGGCTACCTGGCCCTGCCGCGCAGTTGGGGCCTGACGCAACCCGGCGCGGCCGTAGGCGGCGGCCATGCGGGCTACCGCCTCTACCCCTGCAAGGACGGCCGCGTCGCGCTGGCGGCGCTGGAGCCGCACTTCGCGGCCAGCCTGTGCGCCGCCGCCGGCGTCCAGGCCTCGGGCATGAAGGCCATGTTCGCATCGGCCACGCATGCGGCGATTGAAACCTGGCTCAGAGGCAAGACACGCAAGGAACTGGACGCGCTGGCCGTGGAGAAGGACATTCCGCTGCATACGCTGGCGGCCTGAGCGTCCCTGCGCGAACTCACGAAGCCCGCCGCGCCAGCACCACCATTGCCGCCCCCAGCAGCAAGGCGCCCACGCCCTGCTGCGCGCTCAGCGGTTCGGCAAACAGCCAGGCCGCCGCGACGGCGGCCACCAGCGGCTCCACCAGTGTGCCTATCACCGTCGCGGTCGGCGACAGGCGCCGCGCGCCCCAGGCAAAGGCCAGGTAGGCAATCGAGGTGGTGAAAATGCCGGTGTAAGCCACCTGCAGCCAGGCGGTGGTGTGCTGCGGCCAGGTCACACCTTGCGAGATGGCCATGACCAGCATCAACAAGGCGGCCGCGCTCATGCTCCAGGCCGAGGCCGTGACCGCGGGAATGTGCGAGGGCATGCGCGCATTGCCCAGCACCACCAGCGAATACAGTCCGGCCGAAGCCAGCGACCAGGCCAGGCCGGCCGCGTAATGCGCCGGCAGGCTCAAGCCCTCGCCGGGCATGGCGATCAGGCCCACGCCGAGCAAGGCCAGGCCCAGCGCCAGCAGCAGCCGGCCGCTGGCGCGCTCATAAGCACGCAGCACCGACAGCAGCGCCACCATGACGGGCGCGCAGCAGATCGAGATCACCGTGGGCAGCGCCGCGCCGATGTAGCCCATGGCGATGAACCAGCTCGTGACGTTCAGCGCCATGGCCAGGCCGGTGCCCACAACCAGCGCCTGGCCGCGGCGCGGCAGTTGCCGCCATTGGGCGGTATGCGGCGCAAGCGGCAACTGCCGCCAGTGCCACCACCACAGGAGCGGCAGGCCCAGCGCGAAGCGCGCCAGGGACAGGCTGTAGGGCGCCATGCCCCCGGCCATCACAGACTGGGCCACCAGGGCACCCACGCCCCACAAGACGCCCGCAAGCAAGATACCGCCCCAGGCCAGGGTGGCCGATGTTTGGGTTTTCATGAAAATTCTCCGTCCGTGCGCCTGCCGCAGGCGGGGTCGCCGCGAAAAAAGCAGGCAGGCGCGTCAACTCAAGGCCGCGCGCCGTTCCGCTGGAACTGGCACGGCCAAAGGGCGCAGCCCGGCGTCAAGCCGGGTGCATCACAGGCTGACGGAGGGGGGAGAAAGCTGGAGTTGCATGGGCGAGATGATAACGAAAAGGTGACGAACAGGCCCGCATCGCCTGGACTAAGATCATTCGCATGATGAAAAGCCTCGCTCCGCAACACCTCACCCTAGCCTCCTGCATTGCGGCCACGGTAGTTGCATCAACGCTTGCTCTGGCCGCTTGCAGTCCGCGCCCGCCGCCGCCGCTTGCCGCGGGCCAGACCTGGATGATCGAAACGCACCGGGGCGATGGCGCGATTTCCGTGACCACCCTGGCCATCGAAGCCTCAACACCTGTTGGGCCCGTGGCGTTTGTGCTGGTCAACAACATGATCATCACCATGCCGGACAAGACGAAGCGAAACAAGCTGGGGCCCATCGCCATTACCTTGCCGGCGTTGCAGGCAAGCCTGAAAAACTACGAATTCAAGCAAGGCATGAACATCGGAGTCGAAGGATATGCGGCGCGCTGGAAGCAGCTTGCCTCACAAGGCCGCGCAGCCGAATTCACCTACAACGTCCCCGTGGCAAAAGCGCTCGATGAATTCGAGCACGGAAGCATCAAGCCCTGGTCGCTTGCCGACTAAAAAACAGCGGCTCAAGGAACGGCGGTCGATACAAACCCCCTTGGTGCCGGCCGCTCAAACACCTGCCTGACAAAGGCATACAGGGCCCACAGCAGCAGCAATGGAATCACCAGGGTCTGCAGCACAAAGATCACGATGAGCTTGATGATGTGCTCGGTGGCCTGCTCTGCCGCGCGCTTGAGGTTCTCGAAATGCCGGCCCACGTCGCCGTTTTTCGCCAGCCAGTCTTTCATGCTGTCGACCAGGCCGCGGTTGTCGGGCGCGGCCGCGGCGGCGGGGTTGAGCTGAACGGCCTGGCCCGTCGCGCCGTCTATCAACTGCTGGCTGGCCGCGTAGTCGGCCGCCAGGAATTTTTGCCACAGCAGGTCGCTGCCCAGGGTCACCACCGGCACGGCAAAGCGCAGCATCAGCAAAATCACCAGCAGCCTGGACAGCCAGGGCGGCGCCCGCGACCTGCGCAGCTGGAACCACCACCAGCCCAGCGCCGCGGCGCTCAAGGCCAGCGACACCGGCCAGTAGCCGCCTATGCTGATCAGCGCCTTCTGGATGCCGAAGGCGACGCTGGCCGCCAGCATCAGGTGTGAGAACTGCTCCACCAGGTCATTCACCGGGTCCAGGATTTGCCCGGGCGTGAAGGTTACGCCCACGCCGAAAGGCTGCACCGAGGCTTCGGTGCCCTGCGCGACGGAGATCACGGCATTGAGCAGGCGCGCCGTCGCGAAACTGACCAGCGCGCGCTTGAGGCCGGCATCGACCTGCCGCATGGCCGGCGCGTCCAGGGGCGCCAGCCAGGCGCAGGCCATGACAGCGGCCATAGTGAAAGCCAAGAGGGCTCTGCGTGCGATGTGCATGGGTCTCTCCGTGTGATGGATAGCAGCGGTGCCACGCGAAAGCTGCTGGGCGGTCAGTCCATCTTGCCAGAAAGAGCCGGCCGCAACTCGCCTGTCTCCGACAACCAGGCGGCCTGGGCGCGGTACTCAGTACCCGCCATAGAGCTCCCGTCGGACGTCACAGTTCCACAAAGATGCCGGGCCCGGCCAGCTATCAAGGCTTTGCCGGCTTTGGCGCCACCCTGGCGCCTGGCGCGCCTGTCAGCACCAGGCGAGCCTGCTCCAGCATCGCCTTGTGCTTCGCCGCATCGATGAAAGCAGTTTCGTCGCCGGTGGTCCAGCCCCTGAACGTCGCCTCCAGGAACGCGCGACGGCTCTGCGGGTACTGCTTCATCGAAGCCAGCATTGCTGCGTCCGGCATCGCCGGGTTGATGGTGAACACGCTCCAGCGCTGTTCAATCGCGCGCCATGCGGGGATGAGCTCCGCCTGCATCTCCGGCACCAGGTCCTTGGGCGGGATATCCCCATCGAGCGCCCTGTTCATAAATGTTTCGAACCGCGCATTGAGCGGGTTGATCTGCGATTCATACTCCCGCGCGGCCTGCTGCAACACCACGACTTCCGACCAGTAGTACGGCGGCCTGGGCGCATAAAGCGTGCCGCCGACGATGACGGCTGCCGCGGCCACGGATACCGCGACGGCCGCAAACCGGCTGCCGCGCCCCGCACTCGCTTGGGCGGCTTTCGGCTGAAGCAACATGCCCATGACAGCGCCGCAGGACAGCCCGCACAGCAGCGAGCCGAAATCCGCCGAGCCCTTGGCAACGGCAAAACCCAGAAGGCCGAGCAGCGGGACCAGCGCCAGCCCGCTGAGTATGGACAGGTCGCTCCTGCCGGGCGCACCTTCGGTCCCCCGCAACATGGCAATGAGCAGGCACAGCCCCAGGCCCAGCGCCGGCCCGCCGGCGCCCACACTCACCGTCGCGAAATCGCGGAAATAAAGTGTCGCCACGCTGCACAGCGCCGACACCAGCACAAACGACAACAACAGGCTCAGCGCGCCGTAGGTGCGCTCGAAGGCCCCCGAGACCACCCAGAAAAAGGGAATAAAGGCCGCGGCGCCGATCACGGACCCCAGTTGCAGCTTGGATGCGACCAACCGCCAAGCGTTACCGCTCTGCAGAGTGGTCGTGGCGGAGTTGCCGCCCCATTTCAGCAGGGCGTCATTGGGGGCAAACCAGGCGTTGGAACTGTAGAGCGCCGTGGCGGTCAGGCCCAGCATCGCCAGCAGGATCAGCAGGGTGCACCATGCCCATGCGCGCTTGCGGGTGATCCCGGCATCGAGGGCTGCCGGCCGCGTGTCCGGGCGGGTGTCGTCAAAAGGCTGCGCCATTTCAGCCTCCTTTCCTCAGTGAGTCGATTTTCCGCTGGACGGCGTCGACAAGCTTTGGCCGGCTGCTTTGCCGGGCCAGCAGCAGCGCGCGCTGCAACGCGGCTTGCGCGCCCTGCGCGTCGCCCATTCTTGCCAGTATGTCGGCATGTTCCTGCTCTGCGCTGGCCTCTTCCGCCGGTATGCCGGCCTTGCCGTAGCCGTCAATCGCACGCCGGACGGCGACCAGCGCTTCGGGCAGATTACCGGCATAGCGCTGGGCACCCGCGATCATCAAATCCACCATGGCCATCTTGTCCTGACGGTTGATCTGCGCAAACGCATCGCGGCTTTTCTGGACCATCTCAAGGCCTTTGGGAACGTCGCCGGCAGCGCCGTGGATACGCCCCAGTTCGAACAAGCCCTGCGCCATGCCAGACTTCATGCCTGCCGCCTTGTAGAGCTCGATGGCGCGCTCGGCTTCGGCCTTTGCCGCCTCGAAAGCCTTGGGGCGCAGCAGCGAGGCCAGGCGCAAGCGCGCGCTGGCCTCGTTCTCCGGCTGTTTTGTCGTTTCGCCCGCCCTGATGGCCTCACGGTAGAAGGCTTCAGCTCGCGGCCTGCGGCCTTCCATCCACTCGGCGTCACCCAGCGCTTCGCTGGCCAAGCCCTGGCCCACAAGCTGCCCATCGGCCTTGAAAGCGGCTTGCGCCTGCGTCGCCTGCTCGCGCATGAGCGCCGCGTTCTCCATCAGTCCCTGCAGCAGCGCGGACTTCAGCAAGGCATTGCCCACGGCGCCGGAATCCTTGCTTTTATGCGCCGCGCCCAGGGCGCGCTGGTAGAAGGCCTGTGCTTCGGACAGCTTGTATTGCGCGGCGGCAAGCTCGCCAAGCGCCACCAGCGAATAGGACTCCGCTTCCGGATTCAAGGCGGTCAGGGAACGGGCAAGGGCGCGATCGAAAAACTGCTGAGCATCTTGCAGCCGGCCTTCCTCCATGGCCCGGCGGCCCTGCTGGCGCAATGCGGTGGCCTCGGCCAGAGGCGCTCCCTGCGCCTGGGATTGCGCCAGCAGGCTTTCGATCTGGGCCTCTTTGCTTGCGGGATCGCCGCGGTGAGTCCGCACGGCCAGGCTGGTGGCGTTGAGCAAGCCCAGGCTGTCGCCCACGGCGGCAGATAGTTTGCGAGCGGCATCGGCCTGCGCCCTGGAGGCTTCGGGCTGGCCCAGCTGGGAGAGCATCTCGGCCATCTCCAGACGAGTCATCCCCTGCCCGCCTATATTGCCTTCGATTTCGTACAGCAACAGGGTACGGCGCAACAGGCGCAGCCCCAGATCGCTCTGGCCGCCCTTGAATTCCAGCCGCGCAAGGTTGTGCAAGGCCAGCGCCTCAATGTCGCGCATACGGGTTGTTTTAGCCAGCTCCAGCGCCCGTCGGGCGACGGCCGCCGCGGGCTCGGTGCGGCCCTGGTCAAGCAGGGCAGCCGACTCGTTGACCAGGAGCACAACCTGCTGCTCGTCGGCGGACAGGACGCGCCCCGCCTGTGCCTGGTAAGTTTGTTGCGTCTGAGCGATGACGCTCGTACCGGCCACGCACAGCAACAGAGCCGAGATGAACCGCTTTGTGAAGCCTGCCTGCATGGTTCCCCTCCCGGATAGCCCTTTTATTCTCATCAGGCATTCTAGGAGTCTGGACGGCACCTCGGGGATCGGGATGCCGTAATCGCTTTCTAGCGGCCTGTCTTGCGGGGTTTGGCTGAACCGGTCACGCGGGGCGGAAGCCCCGTGTGCTGGGTCAGCATGCGGCCCTTGACCGGGGTGGCGCTCTTCAATGCGACCCCGGAGCCGGCGGGCTTGCCCGCCAACGGCGTCGAGTTCTTGCGCCGCGCGCTGGTGTAACTGCCGTCGGTCATCGGCTGGAAGGTCGGGATCAGGTGGTGTTTTCCGTTGCCGATCAGGTCGGCGCGGCCCATGGCCTTGAGCGCCTCGCGCAGCACCGGCCAGTTGTTGGGATCGTGGTAGCGCAGGAAGGCCTTGTGCAGCCGGCGGCGGCGCTCGCCGCGCACGATGTCCACCGTCTCGCTGTCGCGCGTGATCTTGCGCAGCGGGTTCTTGTTGGTGTGGTACATCGTCGTCGCCGTGGCCATGGGGCTGGGGTAGAAGGTCTGCACCTGGTCGGCGCGGAAGCCATTCTTCTTGAGCCAGATCGCCAGGTTCATCATGTCTTCGTCGCTGGTGCCCGGATGGGCCGCAATGAAGTACGGGATCAGGAACTGCTTCTTGCCGGCTTCGAGGCTGTACTTCTCGAACATCTGCTTGAACTTGTCATAGCTGCCGATGCCGGGCTTCATCATCTTGGTGAGCGGGCCCTGCTCGGTGTGCTCGGGCGCGATCTTGAGGTAGCCGCCCACGTGGTGCGTCACCAGCTCTTTCACGTACTCGGGGCTTTGCACGGCCAGGTCGTAGCGCAGGCCGGAGCTGATGAGGATCTTCTTCACGCCCTTCAAGGCCCGCGCGCGGCGGTACATCTTGATCAACGGGTTGTGGTCGGTGTTGAGGTTGGAGCAGATGCCCGGGTACACGCACGAAGGCTTGCGGCAGGCGGCCTCGATCTCGGGCGACTTGCAGCCTATGCGGTACATATTGGCGGTGGGCCCGCCCAGGTCGGAGATCGCGCCGGTAAAACCCTTGACCGTGTCGCGAATCGCCTCGATCTCGCGGATCACCGAGTCTTCGGAGCGGCTCTGGATGATGCGGCCTTCATGCTCGGTGATGGAGCAGAAGGTGCAGCCGCCGAAGCAGCCGCGCATGATGTTGACGGAGAAGCGGATCATCTCCCAGGCGGGAATCTTGGTCGCGCCGTCGTGGCTGCCGTTTTCGTCGGCATAACGCGGGTGCGGCGAACGGGCGTAAGGCAGGTCGAACACGTAGTCCATCTCGGCCGTGGTCAGCGGGATGGGGGGCGGCGTGATCCACACGTCGCGCGCCGTGGCGCCTTCGCCGTGGGCCTGCACCAGCGCGCGGGCGTTGCCGGGGTTGGTTTCCAGGTGCAGCACGCGGTTGGCGTGGGCATAGAGCACCGCATCGCTCTTGACCTGTTCGTAGGACGGCAGGCGTATCACCGAGCGGTCGCGCGGCGGGACCTTGATCTTTCCCTGCGCGGTGTGCACCGTGGACGGGAGGTTTGGGTTGGCGACAAAGGTCAGCGGCTTGATGGCCGGGTTGGCCGGCGCAGCCTTGGCCACCATGGGCGAGCCTGCCGATTCGGCCTTGACCGCCACTTCGGTGGCTTCATCCTCACGTGCGCAGGTCGCGCCTTGCTCGCGCGCCTGGTCGGAAATCATCAAATACGGGTTGACGTGTGCTTCGACCCGGCCCGGCGCGTCCACACTGGTGGAGTCGATTTCGAACCAGCCCTGGGCGCTTTCGTCGCCGCTGCGGCGTATGAAGGCCGTGCCGCGCACGTCGGTGATATTGGCGACCGGTTCCTTGGCGGCCAGGCGATGCGCGATCTCGACGATGGCGCGCTCGGCATTGCCGTAGAGCAGCAGGTCGCACTTCGCATCGACCACCACGCTGCGGCGCACCTTGTCGGACCAGTAGTCGTAATGCGCGATGCGGCGCAGCGAGCCTTCGATGCCGCCCAGGATGATGGGCACGTCCTTATAGGCTTCGCGGCAACGCTGCGAATACACCAGCGCCGCGCGGTCGGGACGCTTGCCGCCCACGTCGCCGGGGGTGTAGGCGTCGTCGCTGCGGATCTTGTGGTCCGCCGTGTAGCGGTTGATCATCGAATCCATGTTGCCGGCGGTCACGCCGAAGAACAGGTTGGGTTTGCCCAGCACCTTGAAGGGGTCGGCACTTTGCCATTCGGGCTGGGCGATGATGCCGACGCGAAAGCCCTGAGCCTCCAGCATGCGGCCGATGACGGCCATGCCGAAGCTCGGATGGTCCACATAGGCGTCGCCCGTGACCACGATGATGTCGCAGCTGTCCCAGCCGAGCGCGTCCATCTCGGCCCGGCTGGTGGGCAGGAATTTGGCGGTGCCGAAGCGGGCCGCCCAGTACTTGCGGTAGCTGGTCAGCGGCTTGGCGGCGCGCGTGAAGAAGGAGACGTCGACGGGGGCGTTCATGGGGGCTTTGGGTAACCCTCGATTGTAAGGTTTACCCTGAGTTGTGCCTCTTTATCCGGCATTTAAGCCCTACAAAGGCCTCACTACGGACCCTCAGCGTGGTTAAAGTGGCTTGGCGGCGACGGATTGCACCGCTTTTCACCTCCAAATCAAAGCCATGACACCTTACACCGCCAGCCTGCTCGCCGACCTGATGTTGCTGCTGCACGTGGCCATCGTGGCTTTTGCCGTGCTGGGGCAGTTGCTCTTCATGGCCGGCGGCCTGCGCGGCTGGGCCTGGGTGCGCAAGCTGTGGGTCCGGCTGGCGCACCTGGCGCTGATCGCCTTTGTGGTACTGCAAAGCTGGCTGGACCAGACTTGCCCCCTCACCCTCTGGGAACAGTCGCTGCGATTGCAGGCCGGGCAAGAAGCTTATACCGAATCGTTTATCGAGCACTGGCTTTCAAGGCTGATCTTTTTCAACGCGCCGGCCTGGATGTTCATGGTGGCCTACTCCGCGTTCGGCGTGCTGGTCCTGCTGAGCTGGTGGTGGTGGCCGCCGCGCCGCGCGCGCTGAATCGACCGTTAATCAGCCATGAACCTGCCGGCTGTCCGCCGGCGCTTCGTCGCGTTCGGTCATGCCGTAATCGCGCAGCACATGGGCCACACGCAGCCTGTAGTCCTCAAACACCCCGCCGCGCCCGCGGCTTTGCGCATTACGGTGGGTTTCCAGCTTGCGCCATTCCAGCACGGCGGCCTCATCGCGGAAGAAGGACAGCGACAGCAGCTTGCCCGGCGTGCTCAGGCTTTCAAAGCGCTCAATAGAAATAAAGCCGTCGATTTTTTCGAGCTGCGGCCTGAGCGCCGCGGCGATGTCGAGGTAGGTCTGCTTCTGGCCCTGGGCGGGCAGCACTTCAAAAATAATCGCGATCATGGGGGGCCTTTTGTTGCTGCTGAGCTGGATGTGATGGTGGCATCAAGCGGTGAAAACGGGAATCCGGGCATTCATGGAGGGCCGGTAAGTCCAGCTGAACGACGCGGCATCCTTGAGCCGGCCCGACACCAGCAGGGCCCGGACGGCCGCCGCCGCGATCACGCAGGCCAGCGCCTGGCCCGGGCACTGGTGAGCGCCATGGCCGAAGCCGGGCACCTCGCGGTCCGGGCGCTCCAGCAGGAACTCGCCGGGCCGGGCGTTGCACGCGGGGTCGCGGCCCGCGGCGGCCAGCAGCAACAACACCACATCGCCGGCCTGTAGCGGAATACCCGCGACTTCAGTGGCCTCGGCCACGAAACGGCGCGTGTTGTGGATGGAAGGGTCATAGCGGCTGACCTCAAGGACCATCTGCAGCAGCTGGCCGGCCTCGCGTTCCATGGCGTCCAGCAGACCGGGCTGCGTGGCCAAAGCGACGATGCTGTTGCCGATCAAACCCGCCGTGGCTTCATAGGTCTGCGACAGCAGGCCGACGGCATTGCAAAGCAGCGCCCGCGCATCGTGCCAGCCGGCCTGCGCCGCCTCCTGCTGCAGGCGTGCCAGTGCGCTACCGGGCTGGGCTGCGGCGCCTTTCACCAACTCTGAAAAGCGCGCGAGCAAAGCCGACGCGGCATCGCCAGCGGCCGCGAGTTGGCCCGGTGTGCTGAGCGGGGAGAGGCAGGCGACAAAGTCGGCCATCCAACGCGCCACCTGGGGCAACTCGGCCTCGTCAAAACCCAGCAGGTCGGCCACGGCCATCACGGGAACCTCAAAGGCCCAGCGCGACAGTGCGGCGCCTCGCAAAGCGCCCTCCCCGGCGACTTGCAAGGCCAGCGCTTCCGTCCTGGCTTGCACGCGCTCCAGATCCACCGCCGCCAGGAAACGCTGCAAAGCCAGCTTGGGCGCGTCATGCCTAAGGCCTTCGTTCATGCGCACCAGCTGGCCAAAGACCTCGCCGGCCGCCGAGCCGACGATGGCCGCGGGCACAGGCTCGGCGACGGGGCGCACGCGGCAGGCCGGGTTGCCCAGCACCTCTTTGACGCTCGCGGCGCTGCTGGCGATCCAAAGCTTGCGCGGTGCGTCAAGCACCAGCGCCGGGCCCGCGGCCAGCGTCGCGTAATACGGATAGGGATTGCGGTGGGCGGAGGCCGCCAGAATGTTTTCAGGGTTAGTGTCGAGGTGCATGGCCATCATTTTTGCCCCAAACACCGACCCTATGCTTCGCTCGCGGACGAAACGTGACCGCTTTTCAACGCGCCGGCAGCACCTGCCCCCGGCATTCGCCAAAGCCTATGCGTTGAAAACCCTCGCGCTCGCACCAGGCACGCAGGATGATGGTGTCGCCGTCCTCAAGAAAGGTGCGTGTCTCGCCGTTGGCCAGCTTCAAGGCGTTTTTGCCGCCGGCGCTGAGCTCCAGCAGCGATCCGGCCTGTTCGGGCCGCGCACCCGACAAGGTGCCCGATCCTAGTAAGTCACCAGGCTGCAGGTTGCAGCCGTTGACGGTGTGGTGCGTGAGCATTTGCGCGACCGTCCAGTAGGCGTCGCGAAAGTTGGATTGCGACAGGCGCTCGGGGCCCTGACCGGCGTCGCGCATGGACTGAGTCTCCAGCCAGACCTCGAGTGCCACGTCCAGGCCGCCTTGCTCGCGGTTGCCCGGCGAGTCGAGGTAGGGCAAGGGCTGGGGGTCGCCCTCGGGGCGCGAGAAAGCCGTGCGAAACGGCGCGAGCGCCTCCAGGGTGACGATCCAGGGAGAGATCGTGCTCGCGAAATTCTTGGCCAGGAATGGGCCCAGCGGCTGGTATTCCCAGGCCTGCACGTCACGCGCCGACCAGTCGTTGAGCAACACCATCCCGAAAGCATGGGCCTCGGCCTGCTCCATGCCCATCGCTTCGCCCAGCGCGTTGCCCTGCCCCACCAGCACGCCGAGTTCGAGTTCGTAGTCCAGGCGATGGCTGGGCCGCAAGACCGGCGCCTCCTCGTTCGGGCCCTTGGTCTGCCCCAGCGGCCGCGGGAATTGCTGGCCGCTGACGCCAATGGACGATGCCCGGCCGTGATAAGCGATGGGCACCCATTTGTAGTTGGGCAGCAGCGGCGCGTCGGGCCGGAACAGCTTGCCGACCGCGGTCGCATGGTGGATGCCGGTGTAGAAATCGGTGTAGTCACCGATGCGGCAAGGCAGGTGCAGGGTGACCGCATCCTGGGGATGCAGCATGCCCGACCACTCGCGCTGCTTCGCACTGCCTTCAGCCAGGCCTTGCGAGATCGCAGCCCGCAGCGCGCTCATCTCTTGCGGGCTTGTCGCCATCAGCGCGTTCATGTCGCTGGCATGGATCAGCCCGGCCGCGCGTAAATCCAGCACCTGGTCGCCGATGGCGACACCGATGCGGCGCTCGCCCTGCGGCGTCAGGCTGTACGTGCCGAAAGGCAGGTTCTGGATGGGGAAGTCGGTGGTCCCGTTGGCGGAGCCTACCCAGCTGCGCAGTTGGGAGTCGTGGGTGGCGTTCAGTTGTGCGTTCATGGTCGGCTTAAAAGTGAGAGGAACGGCATCAAGCCTTGAACTGGTCCTTGAGCCCGGCCCAGCAGCCGGCATAGGCGGTATCGAGCGAACCGCCTTCCATCGCATAGGCCGTGGGGATAAAGCGGTAGCGGCTTTCAAACATAAAGGCCAGGGTGTTGTCGAGCTTGTGCGGCTTGAGCTCGGCCGTGCTGGCTTTTTCAAACGCCTCGGTGTCGGGGCCGTGCGGCACCATGCAGTTGTGCAGCGAGGCGCCGCCCGGCTTGAAGCCCTCGGGTTTGGCATCGTACTGGCCGTAGACCAGGCCCATGAATTCGCTCATGAGGTTGCGGTGGTACCAGGGCGGGCGGAAGGTGTTCTCGGCCACCATCCAGCGCGGCGGGAAGATCACGAAATCGCAGTTGGCCGTGCCCGGCGTGTCCGAGGGCGAGGTCAGCACGGTGAAGATGGACGGGTCCGGATGGTCGTAGCTGATGGAGCCTATGGTCATAAAGTGCGCCGTGTCGTACTTGCAGGGCACCAGGTTGCCGTGCCAGGCCACCACATTGAAGGGGCTGCGCGGCTGCTGCGCCGACCACAAACGGCCTCCGTACTTCTTGATGATCTCGTAAGGCTTTCCAGCTTCATCGTCGGCATCGAAAGCCGCCACGGGCGCCAGAAAGTCACGCGCATTGGCCAGGCCGTTGGAGCCTATGGGGCCGAGCTCGGGCAGGCGGAAATGCGCACCGTAGTTCTCGCAGACGTAACCGCGCGAGGCGCCGTCGGGAAGGGTCACGCTGAAAGCCATGCCGCGCGGCAGCAGCGCGACCTCACCAGGCTTGACGTCCAGGATCCCGAGTTCGGTCGTCAGCACCAGCCGGCCCTGCTGCGGCACCAGCAGCATTTCGCCGTCGGCGTTGACCAGCGCGCGCCGCGCCATCGACCGGTTGGCGACGTACATGTGCGCGGCAATGCCGGTCTGCGCATCGGCGTCGCCGTTGGCCGCCACGGTGCGCAGGCCGTCGACAAAATCCTGCGGCTGCGCGGGAATCGCGAATGGGCTCCAGCGCAAAGGGTCGGGCGGCACGGCCACACCGCCCGCGGCGCCCGTGGTCCACTGCGGCTGCGCGTAAGCCTGGTAGCCGCCCGCCACCACCGACGGCTGGCGGCGGTACAGCCAGGTGCGGCGGTTGTCGGCGCGCGGCGCGGTAAAGGCCGTGCCCGAGATCAGCTCGGTGTACAGATCGTGCGGCGCGCGCTGCGGGCTGTTGCGGCCTTCGGGCAAGGCGCCGGCGACGGCTTCGCTGGCGAATTCATTGCCGAAGCCGGACTGGTAACGCAAAGTGGTCGTCGTGTTCATTGAAGTTTCTCCAAAGTTCCCATGTCATTCTTCGCCGGTATCTTCCACCGCACCGCCGTCGGCCCTGGCCTTGGCGATCAGCCGGTCGAAAAAACCGCTGAGCTGCTCGCGCTCGGCCGCGCTCAGCACGCCAAAGATGTCCTGGTTGCGCCGGCCCACCACCTGCATGGCGCGCTGCCAGGCGGCCTTGCCCCTGGGCGTCATGGTCAGCACCACGCCGCGCCCATCGGTCGGGCTGGCGGCCTTGACCACCAGGCCCTGCTCGACCAGCGACTGCGCTGCGCGGCTGGCCTGGCCCTTGTTCAGGTTGGCTTTTTGCGCGAGGTCGTTGACCGAGAGCGGCGCGAAGGTGCCGACCGCCGTGAGGCAGCGGCCGTCACTCATCGACAGGCCGGCCCCGGCCACATAGGCGCGCTGGCTTTCCAGGTCGGTCAGCTTGTGCAGCAGATGCAGGCGGTAGGTCAGGGTTCTGTCGAGCTTGATCATGTCGGTCTTACCTTGGTGGCAGGGACTCCATTTTCAGCCCACTCAATCCAGTTTGATGCCGCTGGCGCGTATGACCTGCGCCCATTTTTCGCGTTCGGCCTTGGCATAGCTCGCCATCTGCGCCGGCGTGCTGGGCGTGGGTTCCAGGCCCAGCACCTGGAAGCGCGCCTTGACAGGCGTGGAGTTCAGGGCGTCCACCAGCGTCTTGTTGAGCTTTGCGACCACGGCGTCCGGCGTGCCGGCCGGCGCGGCCAGGCCCTGCCAGGCATAGGCTTCAAAACCCTTGAGGCCTTGCTCGTCCAGCGTGGGGATGGTCTCGAAGTTTTTCACGCGCTGCGGGCTCGCGATGGCAATGGCGCGCAGGCGCCCGGCATTGATAAAGCCCATGCCACTGGCAGTGTCGACAAACATGAAAGGCACTTGCCCGCCCGCCACGTCCTGCACCGCCGGTGCGGCGCCGCGATACGGCACATGCACCAGGTTGAGGCCGGTCTTGCCACGGAACAGTTCCGTGGCCAGGTGGTGCGGGCTGCCGGCGCCCGGCGTGGCGTAGCTGACGCCGCCCTTCTGGGTCTTGGCCCAGGCCGTGAACTCCGCCAGGTTCTTGGCCGGCACGGCGGGGTTGACGACCAGGATCATCGGGAAACGCGCCAGCAGGCCTATGGGCGCCAGGTCTTTTTCAGCGCTGTAGCTGAGCTTGGTGTAGAGCGCCGGGTTGGCCGCCAACGTGGCGGTGTCGCCGGTCAGTACGGTGTAGCCGTCGGGTTTGGCGTGGGCCACGTAGTCGGCGCCGATATTGGTCGCTGCCCCCGGCTTGTTGTTGATGATGAGAGGCTGGCCCAGGGCCTGGCCCATGGCTTCGGTCAGCGCGCGCGCCACCACGTCGGAGCCGCCGCCTGCCGGGTAAGGCACCACCCATTCAATGGGGCGTGCCGGCCAGGTCTGCGCGGAAGCGGCGGTGACGGCCAGCGCCAGTACGGCAAGCAGGCGGCGAAGGGAAGCGGGAAGGCGGTGCATGTTTTGTCTCCGTGAAATGGTTATGGGTGATCGGGAAGGTGTATCGAAAATCAGGTGGCCGCCAGGCGCTCGGCCTGGGCGATCAGCGCCAGGGCCTCGCCGGCGTCGGGCTGGCGGCTCAGCAACGCGAGTGCCAGCGTGGCCAGCAGCAATGGCGCCCTCGCCTCGCCGACGCGGGCCGTGGCCTCCGCGAGCGCTGTATAGGCCTGGTCAAGGTCGTCGGTTTGGGACAGTGTCGGGTTCATGGCGTCTCCTCAATCATCAAGTTGGCCGCTGCTGGAAAGGCTTCAACGCGGATGCAATTTCCGCCGCTGAAGCCGCCTTCCAGCGGCCCATGAGGTAGCCGTCGGGCCGCACCAGGAAGGCCGAGCCCTCACCAGCGCCGTAGCGCTCGCGAGCCTGGCCGAGCTCATCGAGCAGGACGTCATTGGCGGGCTCGCCCTGCTTGCCAATAGCGATCACCTTGACGGAAGCGGGGCCGTCCTGGCCGGAGGCCGCCAAGGCGGCGATGTCTTTTGGCAGTACGCCCTTCTCGCTGAAATACAGCAGCACAAAACCGCCGCCGAAACACGACGTGAGATGAACGTCGCCGTCCGCACTGCGAAGCCTGGCTTCGGGTGCGGGCATGCCGGCGCGCGCACCGGCGCCGAAAACGCTTTCCCGCGCGGCCAGGTTCAGCGGCGAGCCCACATATTCGACCGGCGTGGATTGGCGCGGGTTCAGCAGCGAGGCCACGGCCGCGTCCTCGGTCGCCAGGCGCAGCGCGGCTTCGCGCAGCAGCTTGAAGCCGTGGTTGGGCGGCGCCATGAATTCGGTGCTCTTGGCACCGTAACGGATGTTCTCGCGCGTGGCCTGCACGCGCTCGCTGGAATAACTGTCGAGCAGCGAATCCGCGGCGCGGCCCTGTTGCACCAGCGCCAGTTTCCAGGCCAGGTTGCCCGCGTCGTCCAGGCCCGAGTTGAGCCCGCGCACGCCGAAGATGGGCACCAGGTGGGCCGCATCGCCGGCGAACAGCACGCGGCCGTGGCGGTAGCTGGGCAAGGTCAGGCATTTGGCGTTGTAGATCGAAATCCACAGCGGCTCCCAGGGCTGGTCCTCGCCGATCATGGACAGGTGGCTTTGCACACGCGGCAGCACGTTTTCGGGCTTGACCGCCTCCAGCGGATCCTCGTCGTCGCGGATCTGGTAGTCGATGCGCCAGACGTCGTCGGGCTGGCGGTGCATCAGGATGGTGGAGCCGGGGTTCGACGGCGGGTCGAACCAGGCCAGGCGTTCGACCGCGCGGCGGGTTTTCTGCACCACGTCGACGATCACGTAACGACCCTCGTACTGTGTGCCCTCAAGCTGCAGGCCCAGCTGTTCGCGCACCGTGCTACGGCCGCCATCACAGGCCACCACCCAGTCGGCCTGCACGGTATGCGTGCCGTCGGGCGCCTCGATGTCCACCTGTGCGCCGCCGGCCTCGGGCCGCACGGCCATCACCTTGCTGGACCAGCGCACATCAACCAGGCCGCCCTGGGCGAGTGCCGCCTTGTGCGCGAACTCCTCGGCGTAGAACTGCTGGATGTTGACCATGGGCGCGAAGCGCTGCGTGGGCTCGCTGGGCATCTGGAAATGCAGCACCTCCTGGTCGCGGAAGTAGCTGCGCCCGCCCACCCACGACAGGCCTTTGTCCACCAGCGCCTTGTCGGCGCCGACCCAGCCGAAAATTTCCTGCGAGCGGCGCGACATACAGATGGCCCGGCTGCCGGCGCAATAACCGGCATCGGCCTCCACCACCAGGCTGGCAATGCCGTGGCGCGCCAGCAAAGCCGCCAGCGTCATGCCCACCGGGCCGCCGCCGGCAATCAGCACCGGCACGCGGTGCGGCCAGCCGGGGGAACCCGAAGAAAGAGGCGTTGTCACGATGCGCTTGTCCCGGTTGATTTATGGTTGCGTTCGCAACTATAAACCCATCCGGTTGCGCCCGCAACCATTTATTCGACAACCTCCGCAGAGGCCGGGGAACCCGAATTTAGTTGCGCACCACCGTCATCTGGCCGCGCACTTCACCAGCGGGATAGGCCGCCGTATGAATATTGGCATACCACCGGCCTGCCATCAGGTCGGCGGCCTGGGCGGCTGTCAGCGTTGCGCTGCCGTCCATGGGACTGCTTGGAGGGCCGGCCCATCCCAAGGCCACGCCGGCGTTGGCGCCAATGGCGGCGGGGCCGTGAAAGTGCCCTGCCGTTGCAGGCCCGGTGAGACGGGTGTAGTTGACCTTCCAGCGAAGCAGGTTGGTGCTGGGGTCGAACACGGCATCGACCGAGCCGCTACCGGGGCTGGCATTGGCGGGCACTTCATTGGCGCCGCGAAGCTGCGTGGTGAAAGCGACCAGGCTGGATTGCTTGTTCATCACACCGCAGCCGGTGATGGCGGCAGCGGCCACAGCCAGGGCGGCCAGGGACATTCGGGTGGCGGTACGGCGTGAAAGCATGGGTCGGCTCCTTGAAAAGTTGCAGCCGATTGTGCGTGTCGCACCGCGCCCGGACCCGTAGGACAAACCCCATGCGAACAGTCGGTTCCGGACGACGCCCCTACCCCACCGCGCGCCGACACAACCGCATGCGCGCGAGCCGGAGACTGCGGAGATAGCCACATCCGCAAGAAAGACACCCCATGGCATCCCGCGTTTTATGGAAAGGCGCCATCAGCTTCGGCCTGGTCCACATTCCTGTCGCGCTGCATTCGGCCACGTCCGAGAGCGGCGTCAACTTCGACTGGCTGGACAAGCGCAGCATGGACCCGGTGGGCTACAAGCGCATCAACAAGCGTACCGGCCGCGAAATCACCAAGGAAAACATCGTCAAGGGCGTCGAATACGAGGACGGCCAGTACGTGGTGCTGTCGGAAGACGAAATCGCCGCGGCCTATCCCAAGACCACCCAGACCATTGAAATCGAAAGTTTTGTGCCCAACACCGAGATTCCCTTTGTCTACCTTGAGCGGCCCTACTACGTTGCGCCCATCAACAAGGGCCAGAAGGTCTATGCGCTGCTGCGCGACACCTTGCTGAAGACGCAGCGCGTCGGCGTTGCCCGCGTCATCATCCAGACAAAGCAGCACCTGGCCGTGCTGGTGCCCGCGGGCCCGGTACTGGTGCTGAACCTGTTGCGCTGGGGCGCCGACATCCGCTCGATCGAAGAGCTGAACCTGCCGCCCGTGGGCGCCAAGGCCGCCGGCCTTTCCGACAAGGAACTGGCCATGGCCAAACAGCTGGTAGACGACATGACCGGCAAATGGGACCCCGAACAGTTCACCGATTCCTTCAAGGACGACATCATGGCGCTGGTCAAGCGCAAGGCCAAGGAAGGCAAACTGGAGAACGTGGTGCAGCCGGAGGAATCCGACGAAGCCGAAACCCGTTCCGGCGCCAAGATCATCGACCTGACCGAGCTGCTGCAGCGCAGCCTGCGCAAAGGTGGCGGCGATGCGCCCAAGTCCAAGTCGGCCGCCAAAACAAAGGCCTCCGCCAAAACGCCGGCGCGCAGGAAGCCCGCGGCCAAAAGCGCTGCGCATGCCCCCGCCAGGCGGCGCGCCGCCTAGCCGGCCACTGCCGCGCAGGCCGACGACATGGGCACCCGCGATTCGCTGAAACACTACCGCGCCAAACGCGACTTCACGCGCACGCCCGAACCCGCGGAGGGCGGCACGCGTTCGGACAAGGCCCTGAGCTTCGTGATTCAGAAGCACGACGCCCGCAACCTGCATTACGACTTCCGCCTGGAGCTGCAGGGTGCGCTCAAAAGCTGGGCGGTGCCCAAGGGCCCCAGCCTGGACCCGGCTGTCAAACGCATGGGGATGCGCGTGGAAGACCATCCGATCTCTTACGGGGGTTTTGAAGGCAGCATTCCCGCCAGGCAATACGGCGCCGGTGACGTGATCGTCTGGGACCGCGGCCTGTGGGCACCGCACGGCGACCCCGCCAAAAGCCTGCGCCAGGGCAAACTCAAATTCGACCTGCACGGTGAAAAACTCAAAGGCGGCTGGACCCTGGTGCGCATGCACGGCCGCGGCGACGACAGCAAGGAACCCTGGCTGCTGATCAAGGAACACGACGAACACGCCCGCCCCGAAAAAGAATACGACGTGCGCGAGGCCCTGCCCAACAGCGTGCTCTCGGGCCAGCCCCTTCCTCGTGACGCCGCGGGAAAACCCGGTAAATCGCCACGCAAGACGGCAGCGAAGAAGGCCTCAGCCGCATCAGCAAAAAAAACCGCAGCGCAAACAAACAACGGTATTCCCGAAGGCGCCGTCAAGGCCAAATTGCCCGAGATACTCTCACCGCAACTCGCCACGCTGGTCGCGCGCCCGCCGGCCGACCCGCAGGGCTGGGCCTACGAGATCAAGTACGACGGCTACCGCCTGCTGGCCCGCATAGACGGGACCTCGGTCCGCCTCATGACGCGCAACGGCAATGACTGGACGCACAAGCTGCCCAAGCTGGCCCAGGCCGTCGCCGCGTTGGAAATCCCTTCGGGCTGGGTCGACGGCGAAATCGTGGTGATGAACGAGCACGGTGTGCCCGACTTCGGCGCGCTGCAAAACGCTTTCGACCACGCCAGCACGGCCCGCATCCTCTACTACGTGTTCGACCTGCCCTACTTCGACGGACTGGACCTGCGCCAGTTGCCGCTGGCCCAGCGCCGGGAGCTACTGTGCGCGCTGGTCACCCGCCATCCGCAGGAGACCATACGCTTTAGCGACACGTTTGAGGAAGCACCGCAAGACCTGCTGGAGTCGGCGCGGCAAGTCGGGCTCGAAGGTGTGATCGGCAAGCGCATGGATTCGGCCTATGTCTCGCGCCGCTCACCGGACTGGATCAAGCTCAAGACCCAGCTGCGCCAGGAGTTCGTCATCGGCGGCTACACCGAACCCAAGGGCTCGCGTGCCGGCCTGGGCGCGCTGATGCTGGGCGTGCACGACGAGGACGGCGCGCTGAAGTATGCCGGCAACGTCGGGACCGGTTTCAATGACAAGGTGCTCAAGGACCTCAAGGCGCGGCTGCAGAAAATCCATACGGAACGCAGCCCCTTCGCGAAGCTGCCCGCCGGCGTCAAGGGCCAGTGGGTCAAACCGCAACTGCTGGCCGAAGTCGCCTTCGGTGAATGGACCCACGGCGGCCACATCCGCCATTCGGTGTTCCAGGGCCTGCGCAGCGACAAGCCCGCCACCCACATCGTTCGTGAAAAACCCGCCGCCCCGCAGCGCGGCAAGAAAGGCGCCGCCGTGAACCTCGCGAAAAAACCCGCCAGCGAAAAACCCAGTGCCAAGGGCAGCCTGAAAGCCGCGGCAAAAACACCCGCCAAAGCCACCCCGGCCGCGCTGAAATCCCTGCGCGTCACGCATGCCGACCGCGTGGTCGACAGCAGCACCGGCTTCACCAAACAGAACGTGGTCGAGCACTATGCGCAGGTCGCGGCGCTGATATTGCCGCACCTCAAGGCGCGCCCGACCTCGCTGGTGCGCGCCCCCTCGGGCATAGGCGGGGAGCTGTTCTTCCAGAAGCACGCCGAGGCCGGTTCTGTCCCGGGCATCAAACTACTGGACCCCGCGCTCGACCCCGACCACGAGCCGCTGCTGGAAATCCCCACCACCGCCGCCCTGCTGGCCGCCACCCAGGTCAATGTGCTGGAGTTCCACACCTGGAACGCCACGACGCGCGCCATCCACAAACCCGACCGCATGACCTTTGACCTGGATCCCGGCGAAGGCGTGGCCTGGCCGCAGATGCAGGAGGCCGCGCAGCTGGTGCGGGCCTTCCTCGACGAACTGAAGCTGTCCAATTTCCTCAAGACCAGCGGCGGCAAGGGCCTGCACGTGGTGGTGCCGCTCAAGCGGCAGTACGACTTCGACACCGTCAAGGATTTCTCGCACGCGCTGGTAATGCACCTGGCCTCGGTGATTCCCCAGCGCTTTGTCGCCAAGAGCGGCCCTAAAAACCGTGTCGGCAAGATTTTCCCGGACTACCTGCGCAACGGTTTCGGCGCGACCACCGTGTCGGCCTGGTCGCTGCGCGCCCGGCCCGGGCTGGGCGTGTCGGTGCCCGTCGCCTGGGATGAACTGGATTCGCTGACCAGCGGCGCGCACTGGACGGCGCAAACCCTGGGCGGCCGCCTGGGCGTCGGCAACCGGCCCTGGGACGCCTACGAGGCCTCACGCAACAGCCTGACCGCCGCGATGAAACAGCTTGGCTTCAAGCCGCCGGCACGCCGTGCCTGACACAGGGGATCGAACTGTCATCCACTTCCTACACCGGCAGGGCCAGCGGCCCGACATGGCCGGCCGCAAGCAGCCTTTAAATTGAGCTTGTGGGGGTTCCAAACCTCGCATTTCGCATTCATCCACTCACTCAAGGAGACCCGTATGCCTTCGAACCAGAATGACCAGCAACGCAACAATCCCCAAGCCCAGGACAAACAGCAACAGCAACAAGGCCAGCGCAAGCAGCCCGGCCAGCAGGACCGCCAGAACGTCAACCAGTCCAGCGATGCGCAATTGAACCAGGGCCAGGGCAACCAGCGCCAGGGGCAGCAAGGCCAACACGGCAGCGCCCAGGGCAACCAGCAGAAGCAGTCGCGCAACCCCTCGGAGCGCGACGAGAACATGGAGCCCCAGGACTCCGGCAGCCGGCAGTCGGGACGCAGCAACAACTGATCGCGCTGTGGACCGCATTTCCCCAAAAGACAAGTGGAGGCCATGTGCCTCCGCTTTTTTTACGCCCACTCAAACGGGCCTGCGAGACGCCCCATGAACCAGCCCGATGAAATGGACCTGACGCTTTATCTGCAAACCGAAGGCCGCCGGCTCGCGGCGGAACTCGCGAAGCACCGGCCCGCCCCGACCGCATCCCGGCCCTCTTCCGCCCAGCAGCAGTGCGCCGCCGCGCAACCCGGCATCCAGCGCCCAGCGCGTAGCCTCAGCGAAGCGCTGCAGCGCATGGGCGTGGCCGGCGCGCATCCGCGCCGCCGCCTGTAGGTCGCCGCCGCGACTTGCCCACGAGCACTGGCCTTGCGCCTGCCCGCGTCCTATCATTCAGGCAGCGCACCCGCATGCGCCCTGGAGACAACATGAAGCCCCTCTTGCCCCTCACATTGGCCGGCTTGCTGCTTTTGTCGGCTTGCCCCGATCCCAAATCGCCGAAGGCCCCTCCCAAAGTGCCCGAGCCCAAAGCCGCTGTCGACTCAGCCCTGGCTCCGGTGCCGACGCAACCCACAGCAGCACAGCACAACACGCGCGCATGAAGCCCCTCCACCGCGCCTTTGTCCTCTTGTTCACACTGCTGTGCGGCGCCTGGCTGGCCGGCTGCGCCACCTCAAGCGACCCTCTCGCGCAACGCGTCACCGTCGAAGGCCGGGCCTACCTGCTCAGCCCGTTGACCGCCGGCACCTGGACGGCCACCTCGTCACCGGCAGCAAGCCCCATCTCCACCATGCCCTCGGTACGCACCGCCCTGCTGGCGGCCATCGAGCAACGCTCTGGCTGCAAGGTCACCGACGTCGACTATTCGCGCGGCGGCATGCAGCTGGATGCGCAGGTGGATTGCGCCAGCCGCCTCAAAAATTAAGCGGGCTCCGGCGAAAAAAAGGGGCAGCCTGCGCCGCCCCTGGTTTGCCGAACCTCGAGTGCCGGCAAGAAACGAAAAAAATTTCTCCTGAAACCGCGGCCTTATGTTGATGCCTTCAAGGCATCGCGCAGTGCTTTGACCTGGTCATGGTTGCGCTGCGCGCCCCGGGCCTGGTGCTCCACCACCGCCCTGATCGACGACGGCAGGTTTTGCTTCAAGGCCTTGCGGTAGCGCGCCACGGCCGCGTCTTCGCCGCGCTCACATTCATTGAGCATGGCCTGGTCGCTGTAGGCGCTCAGCGTCGCCCGCACGGACACCCATCCGCGATGCAGCGCACCGGCCATCGAGCCTCCGTCATCGGGCTTGCCGCCCAGCTGGCGTATCAGGGTCTGCAGCTCCAGGCCTGCGGCCCGGCATTCGCCGGAATGGCGGTGCAGCAGCACCTTGATGTCCTCCGAACGCGCGTGTTCGGCGCATTCGCGGAAACCGTACTCGCCGTCGCGGCAGGATTCCAGCAGGTCGTTGAGCGTGTCGACGATTTCCTCGTCGTCCGCCACGCCGACGGTGTCGGCGTTGCTGAGGCTTGCATCGCTGCGGGAGGCCGCGGTTTCATAAGCGCTGACCTGCTCGTGCGCGCGGTTCCAGGCCGCGCGGCTGGCCTGGCGGGCCTGCGGCCAGTCCAGGGTCGAACGCCCCCTATAGGTATCCCAGCGGTCCGCCAGGCGCATTTCAGCCTCCTCGAACGAGCCGGGGTAATCGCGCCGTCCTTCCACGCCCAGCCGGTAGGCGGGCGCATAGTCGTCAAAGGGGCGGCCCATTTCGTAATAGGGCTCCAGCGTGTGCCTGTCGCGCCACCAGGCTTCCGCGGCCGTGGGGTCCAGGGCCTCGGCGGCTTCCTTGCCACCCATGCCGCCGGCAATCGCACCGGCCACGCCGCCGACAACAGCGCCGGCGGGGCCGGCCACCACACCGGCGGCCGCGCCTGCGGCAACGCCGCCCATGGCCGCGCCTATGCCGGTGCCCACCGGATGTGAACCGGGTTCTTTGCTGATCGGGTCAAGATTGGGATCGTGTTCTTTGGCCATGTGTATCTCCTTTGTCGAACGCGGGTTTGAAAGACGTCCGGGCCATCAGCTCATCACCTCACCTGGCCGGACACTGGCCACCATGGTCTCGCGCGGTGCAAGGCCATACGGTCAGGCAAGCACAGACAGGCATGTAGGAGAGCGCCGCGCGGAAATGCGCGCCGCTGGTGACCGTGAGCCATACCCTTTCAGGCATCAAGCTCCGGGTAGCGGCGGAAGATGCCGTCCTCGTTGAACGGAATGCGCCGCTCGCTCACGAGGTAGGCCGCCACACGCCTGTGCTTCGCGACGCCGTCATGCAGATCCATCACACGCGGCGCATTATTCAGGGCACGGCGGGCGGCCTTGGGAAAGGCATACAGCAACCCCTCCACCAGCTGGAACAGCGAAAGATCGGCATAACTCAGGCGGCCGCCCACCAGGTGCGCATCGCCGCGCGGGTTGCGCTCGAGCACGGTTTCAAACCAGGCCAGGAATTTTTTGATGCGCGCCGTCCTGAACTCCTTCGCGCGCCTGAGCGCCTCCTTCTTCTGGTCTTCGTAATAGAGGCCGGTGCCCACCGGGTGATGCGAGTCGTGTGCTTCGGCCACGATGTCGGCGATCGTGAGCTGGATCTGGTGCGTCCAGAGGCGGGCCGTTTCGCTTTTACCGACCAGGCCCAGCCGCGGGCCCAGGTACAGCAGGATGGCGGCCGACTGGCCGACGATGGTCTTGCCGTCGACCAGGAAAGGCGGCGCGAAGGGCGGATGCCGCACGCCATTGCTTTCCATGACGTAGGTCATCGCGCGAATGCCCTGCCCGTCTTCCTCGCAGCCGCGCGCCACATCCACATAGTCGGCGCCGGCGGCCTCCAGCGCCAGCCTGGCGAATTCGCCGCGCCCCTGGATGCCGGGCCAGTAGTGAAGTTCGTAAGGCATGAATGACAACTCCTGCAAATCCTGTGAGGGTCGTTTCATTCTGCGCGAAACCATGGCTTGAATCCATGGGAAATGCCGCCGCGTCCGCTTATCCTACGAAGATTTCGCCCTCCTCCGACAAGCCGCCGCCTGGAGCGGAACTACGTTGAAACTACGTCTACCCAGGCCTGCACGCTACGGCGTTCAAGGTCTATTTCTGGCGTTAGTTCTGGAGTTCCCATGACAGCCACCACCCTCCCCGCATCCCTGCACGGCAAAACCCTGCGCTGGACCTTCAAGGACGGCCCGACACGGGGCCATACCTTTGAGCACACCTTTGCCGGCGACGGCTCCCTCACCTGGCGCGGTGCCAGCCCGGACGCCAAAGACCACCACGAAAACGCCAGCGCCGCCGTGAAAGTGTCGGACGACGTGCACGTGGTGTCCTATCTCTCCAGGGAAAGCGGCTACACGCTGACGGTGGCGCTCAACCTCAAGACCGGCCAGGCCATCGGTTTTGCCTCCAACGGCAAGGACTGGGTGCAGCAGTCGGGCACCTTCGAGGTCGTAGGCGCCAGCCGTTAGCCGTTAGCCGTTAAGCACCGGCAGCGATCTGCCTCAAAGCCTGCTCAAACACTTCCACCGGTTGCCCGCCGGAAATCAGGTGGCGGTCATTGATGATGACGGCCGGCACCGAATGGATGCCCTGGGTCAGGTAGAACTGTTCGCGTTCGCGCACCTCGCGCGCGTACTCGCCTGAAGCCAGCACTTCGCGTGCGCGGGCCTCATCCAGGCCTGCCTCCACAGCCGCCTTCACCAGCACCTCGTGCGAGGCCGGGCTCTGGCCATCGGTGAAATAGCGCTGGAACAACAACTCTTTCAGTGCCTTTTGCTTGTCCGCGCCTTCAAGTTCGGCCCAGTGCAGCAGTCGGTGCGCGTCAAAGGTGTTGTAAATGCGGCTGCGTCCGCCGCCTGGCTCGTCGGCCATGCTGAACTTGAAGCCGACCTGGGCGCCGCGGGCGCGGATGTTCTCGCGGTTGGCTTGGGCCTGCTCGGCCGAGATGCCGTATTTCTGGGTGATGTGCTCGGTGATCTCCTGGCCCTCGGGCGTCATCTTGGGATTGAGCTCAAAAGGCTGGAAATGCAGTTCGGCCCGGATGTCGCCGCGCACGCGCTCGAGTGCCTGGTCCAGCGACTTCAGGCCAATCACGCACCAGGGGCAGGAAACGTCGGACACAAAATCGATCTTGAGTTGGGTGGTCATGGGACTGGCCTTGGGAGTTGTTCTGCGTTAGCCGGATTTTGGCCCGCAACGGGTCAGCTTGCGGTGCGCCCCGGGATATTCAAGTACCCGATGCGTGGTTAATCCATTAACAAGATACACCCCCGTCCAGGCTCACTGCGTGTAGCCTGTTCCCCCCTCGAGGGGGCGGCGCCTGCGGCCCGGCAAAGCCGGTTCCGCGGCCCCCGCTAATTTTGCAGCCGAACCGGCAGAGGATCGGCGCCGCTGGCGGGAGCCTCCTGGCAGCCCATTTCAAGAAACTGTCACACAAGCTTCCTAAGATTCCCGCAGCGCAGCATGACCGCAGCTTCGCGATCATCCCCACCTGAAAAACTGGAAAACACCAACAATGTCCGACTTGGCCACCCCTTCCCTCCCGTCCCGCCGCACCGCCCTGAAGTTCCTGGCGACCGCCCCCATGCTGCCGCTGGGTGCCCTGGCCTCGAGTTCGCTGCTGTCGGGCTGCGCCACCAGCGGACCCGCCGCCGCGGGCAATTACCTGTCTTCCAGCTTCACGTCCATGGCCGCGCCCTCGCTGGCCGACACGGCCGCCATGGCCACCACCACCGTGGGTTCCAGCCTGCAGGTCCGCCTCAAGGACAACAGCACGCAAAGCTACAAGCTGGCCTACCAGCCCTTCTTCGTCACCGGCGACATGGTGCCGGACGGCAAGGGCGGCACCATCCTGAGCGGCGGCTACGTGGACATCAACAACCAGCCCATCATCGACCGCTCGGTGCCCGGCAAGGAACGCCAGATGTTCTCCGACTCGCCCGACGGCACCTCGCTGCTGGGCCTGCCCAACGCCAACGTGCCCGGCGTCAAGGGCAAGGCGGTCTTCGCCGTCGTGCAGTTTGAATACACCACGCGCGACCAGGCCGGCGCCGACGCCTATGGCAACCTGCCCTCGCCCATCGCCGTGCTGACACTGGACCAGGACCCCGCCACCGGCAAGCTCAGCCTCGTGAAATACCACAACGTCGACATGTCCAAGGCGCACGGCCTGTGGATCACCTGCGGCGCCAGCCTGTCGCCCTGGAACACCCACCTGTCCAGCGAAGAGTACGAGCCCGACGCCCCCTTTGCCGCCGAAAGCGCGCAGTTCAAGAAGTTCAGCAAGAACGTCTACGGCGACGAAACCAAGGCCAACCCCTACCACTACGGCCACCTGCCCGAAGTCACCGTGCACCCCGACGGCACCGGCACGGTCAGGAAGCACTACAACATGGGCCGCATCTCGCACGAGCTCGTGCAGGTCATGCCCGACAACCGCACCGTGCTGATGGGCGACGACGCCACCAACAGCGGCCTCTTCGTCTTCGTGGCCGACCGCGAGAAAGACCTCTCGTCCGGCACGCTGTACGTCGGCAAGCTGGGCAGCGGCTTCTCGGTCGACCCGGCCGCCGAAGGCGCGAAGATCTCCTGGATCAAGCTGGGACACGCCAGCAGCGCCGAGATCGAAAAGATGGCCGACACGCTCAAGCCGGCCGACATCATGACGGTGCTCAAGGCCGACCCGTCCGACGCCAGCTTCACCAAGGTGTTCTACGGCGGCAACGCGAACTGGATCAAGGTCAAGCCCGGCATGGAAAAAGCCGCCGCCTTCCTCGAAACCCACCGCTATGCCTACCTCATGGGCGGCAGCATGGGCTTCTCCAAGATGGAAGGCACAACCGTCAACATCAAGGACAAGGTCGCCTACTCGGCGCTGCAGAACATGCAGGACTCCATGGTCAAGACCGGCAAGGGCTGGAATGCGGCCAGCGGCATCGCCCTGGACAAGGCCCTGATCGCCGGCGGCGTGATGATGCACAAGCTGGACGGCGGCCAGAAAGACCTGGGCGGCAACGCCATCGACAGCGAGTGGATGCCGGTGCACACCAAGGCCCTGCTGGTCGGTGAAGACATCGCCGGGGATGCGCTGGGCAACAAGGCCAATCCCAACAAGGTCTCCAACCCCGACAACCTGAAATTCTCGGAAAAGATGCGCACCCTCTTCATCGGTGAAGACAGCAGCACCCACGTCAACAACTTCATCTGGGCCTACAACGTCGACACGAAACAGCTGTCGCGCCTGATGTCCATGCCCTCGGGCGCCGAGGCCACCGGCCTGCACGTGGTGGACGACCTGAATGGCTGGACCTACATCATGAGCAACTTCCAGCACGCCGGTGACTGGATCCCGGCTCTGCACGGCAAGGTGCAGGCCGTGCTGGACCCGCTGGTGCGCGCGAATTACAAGGATCGCTTCGGCGCGGCTGTGGGCTACCTGACGGCCGACCCCAGCAGCATCAAGCTGGGTTAAGAGCAGAACCCAGGCCGTGCAAGCGCACGGCCGGGATCAGACGCCGCCGTTCGCCCTGAGCTTGCCGAAGCAATTCGGCAGCCTCGGGGCGAACTGCATTGAAAAGCCCTTCTTCCCTAAAATGCCCTGCAAGCCCGCGGCGCATCGCCTGGGCACCATAGCCCAATGGGAACCCCATGCATTACCGCTACGCCGACCTGATCCACTACGCGCAATCCCTGCTCACCGCTGCCGGACTCGAGCCGGCCAAGGCCACAGCCGTTGCGGAAATCCTGGTCGAAGGCGACCTGATGGGCCACAACACCCACGGCCTGGCCCTGCTGCCCGGCTACCTTGGCGAACTCGAATCCGGCTCCATGGAAAAACTCGGTGCGCCCACCGTGCTGGCCGACCGTCCGGCCGCGCTGACCTGGGACGGCCGCCGCCTACCCGGTCCCTGGCTGGTGCTCGAGGCCATGGCACAGGCCACTGAACGCGCCGCCATCCAGGGCACTTGCACCGTGGTGATACGCCGCAGCCACCACATCGCCTGCCTGGCCGCCTACCTGAAACGCGCCACCGACAAAGGCCTGCTGATGCTGCTGACCTGCTCAGACCCCAACACCGCCAGCGTGGCGCCCTTTGGTGGCCTGGACGCGGTGTTCACGCCGAACCCGGTCTCGGCCGGCATCCCCACGGGTGGCGTGCCGGTGCTGATGGACGTCTCCACCTCGGCCACCACCAACGGCCTGACCAACCGGCTGCACAAGGAAGGCAAGCGCCTGCCCGCCGCCTGGGTGATGGACGGCCACGGCACGGCCAGCGACAACCCTTCCGTGCTGTTTGAAGAACCCAAGGGCACCATCCTGCCGCTGGGCGGTATGGACTCCGGCCACAAGGGCTACGGCCTCACGCTGCTGGTCGAGGCCCTGACCGGCGGCCTGGCCGGCCACGGCCGCGCCGACCCCAAGGAAGGCTGGGGCGCGACGGTGTTCCTGCAGATCATGGACCCGCGCGCCTTCGCCGGCCTGGACGCTTTCGAGCGGCAGACCGGCCACGTCGCCGACGCCTGCCGCGCCTCGCGCCCCGCGCGAGAAGGCATGGCCGTGCGCACACCCGGCGAGAAAGGCATCGCACTGGCGGCTCGGCAAAAGCAGGCCGGCGTGGCGCTCTACCCGTCCATACTGCCGGCGCTGGCCAGCTGGGCCATCAAGCTCGGTGTGACGGAGCCCGCCGCCGCGAACTGAAGCGCAGGTTTTCCGGAAGAGAACCGACCCGGCCAGGCAGCGCCACTGACAAGCCTTCCGCGAAAAAAGACCCATACGCCCCGCCGGCACCTCGCCGGTTAACACCTTGGCGTTACAGAAACTGTCCAAAACGCCAAAGGAGCTCCGCCATGCCGGGGTTTCTCCCTAGACGCGGAATTTTTCAGCTTCACATAATTAGTGCGTCGTTCAAACTAATTACCAAGTGCTGCGTTTGCAGCGGAACGATGACCGGGATTCAGTTGAGTTTTAAAAACCACATGCCTGATCTGGGCAGAACCATCGGAGACACAAATGAAATTAAAAGCATCTCTTACTGCAATGGCACTCAGCCTGGCCGCCGCCGGCGCATTTGCGCAGGTAACGGTCGGCGTCAGCTGGTCCAACTTCCAGGAGGAACGCTGGAAAACCGACGAGACCGCCATCAAGACGCAGCTTGAAAAGCTGGGCGCCAAGTACATCAGCGCGGATGCCGCCGGCTCTCCCGAAAAACAGCTGGCGGACATTGACGGGCTGATGGCCAAGGGCGCCAAGGTCCTGATCGTGCTGGCCATGGACAAAGACGCCATCCTGCCCGCCGTGAACAAGGCCACCAAACAAAAAGTGCCTGTCATCGCCTACGACCGCTTGATCGAGGCGCCCGGCGTGTTCTACATCACCTTCGACAACAAGGAAGTCGGCCGCATGCAGGCGCGTGCCGTGTTTCAGGCCAAGCCCAAGGGCAACTACGTGATGATCAAGGGCTCCCCCACCGACCCGAATGCCAATTTCCTGCGCGAGGGCCAGCAGGAAATCATTGACGCCGCCGTCAAGAAAGGTGACATCAAGATCGTGGGCGAGGAATACACCGAAGGCTGGAAACCCGAAGTCGCGCAGAAAAACATGGAGCAGATCCTGACCAAGAACGGCGGCAAGGTCGATGCCGTGGTCGCCTCCAATGACGGCACCGCCGGCGGTGTCGTGGCGGCGCTGAGTTCCAAGGGCCTCAAGGGTGTGCCGGTGTCGGGCCAGGACGGTGACTTTGCCGCGCTGAACCGCGTAGCCCTGGGCACGCAGACCGTGTCGGTATGGAAAGATGCCCGCGACCTCGGCAAACAGGCGGCCAGCGCGGCCGTCAATCTGGGTGCCGGCAAAAAAGTCGATGGCGCGACCTCCTGGAACGGTGGCGAGAAAAAGGTGGCCCTGCAGGCCCAATTCCTCAAGCCCGTGCCCATCACCCGCGACAACCTTGACGTGGTGGTGAAGGCCGGCTGGATCAAAAAAGAGGAACTCTGCAAGGGAGTCACCGGCAACGTTGCCGTCTGCAAGTAAGCACGCAGGCAACACAGCTTTCAATCACCTGCTCCCTGTCCTGCGCAAGCAGGCAAGGCAACCGGCCTGCAGGTTGCCTGGGAGCGCTGCATCCTCAAGACCATGCAACTTCCTGCCCGATTCCTGCACAACGCCGCCGTCGACTGGCGGCTGGTGTTCATGGGGGGCGTGCTCGCCGTCCTGGCGGGCGTATTCCAGGCCCTGTCGGGCGGCATTTTCCTGTCGCCTGAAAACCTCTACAACATCGCCCAGCAAACGGCCGTGGTGGGCATCGTGTCCACGGTCATGGTGCTGATCATCGTGGCGCGGCATATCGACCTGTCGGTCGGCTCGGTGATCGGTTTTGTCGGCGTCCTCATCGCCTATCTTCAATACACGCTGGGATGGTCCTGGCCGGCGGCGTCACTCGCCGGGCTGGCCGCGGCGCTGGTGGTGTCGGTGTACCAGGGGTGGCTGACCGCCATGCTCGGCGTTCCGTCTTTTGTGGTCACGCTGGGGGGCTTGATGTCCCTGCGCGGCGCGGCCTTTCTGGTAGCCGACGGCAAGACCCAGCCCGTCAGCGACGACACATTTTTACTGCTCGGCGGTGGCTATGACGGAGGTATCGGGGTGACCGCCACCTGGGTCCTGACTGCATGCGTCAGCCTGGTGCTGGTGCTTCGCATGCTGTTGCGCCGCCGCGCCTCCACACGCCACGAGATGCCCAACCAGCCCGTATGGGTGGATGCATTGCTGGTGGCCGCACCTGTGCTCCTGCTGGCCGCATTTGCCGCGGCCATGAACAGCTACCTGGTTCCCAACAAGGACGCGCCCCAGGGCATCCCGATCCCGGTGCTCATCTGGGCGGCCGTGGCGGTGGTGATGTCCTTCATCTCCCAGCGGACCCGTTTCGGCCGTTATGTCTACGCCATGGGCGGCAACCCCGATGCCGCGGTCCTGGTCGGCATCCCGGTCAAGCGGGTCACGCTCATGCTGTTTGCCCTGCTTGGCGTGCTCATCACCATCGCCGCCATCGTGTCGGTGGCCCGTCTGAACGCGGGCACCAATTCGCTGGGCACCGGCATGGAGCTATTCGTCATTGCCGCCGCCGTGATCGGCGGTACCGCGCTGGCCGGCGGCAGCGGAACCATCATCGGCTCGGTCCTGGGCGCGCTCATCATGCAGTCGCTGGACAGTGGCATGCTGCTGCTGGACGTCTCCATCGGAAAACGCATGATCATCATCGGGCAGGTGCTGATTGTCGCGGTGGTCTTCGACGTGCTCTACCGCAAGTGGGTGCAGGAAAGCTGACATGCAAACCATGCAAACCACCCAAGCCACCACCGAACCCCTGGTCGAATTCAAGGACATCCGCAAAGCCTTTGGCGGCGTCCATGCCGTGGACGGCGTGAACCTGAATCTCTACCCGGGCGAAGTGGTTGCCGTGCTGGGCCACAACGGCGCCGGCAAATCAACGCTGATGAAAATGCTGGCCGGCGCTTTCCCAATCGATTCGGGCGAGATCCATGTGATGGGGCAGAAAGTGAATCTGCGGAGCCCGGCCGATGCGCAGCAGCAGGGCATCGAAACCATCTACCAGACGCTGGCCCTCGCCGACAACCTGGATGCCGTGGCCAACCTGTTCCTGGGCCGCGAAAAAATGACGGCATGGAATACCCTGGACGACTACTTCATGGAGGCTCAGGCTCGCAAGGTGTTCGGCCGCCTGAATAAAAACTTCACCAACATCCATACCCCGGTGCGGCGCCTGTCGGGCGGGCAGCGCCAGGTGGTGGCGATCTCGCGCGCCATCTATTTCAATGCCCGCATCCTGGTCATGGACGAACCCTGTGCCGCCCTGGGCCCGGAGGAATCCGCCATGGTGGCCAGGCTGGTGCTCCAGCTCAAGGCCGAAGGCGTGGGCATTTTCCTGATCACGCACGACATGCAGGATGTCTTTTCGCTCAGCGACCGCCTCTCGGTGATGAAAAACGGCCGCATGGTCGGCACTTACCGCACGGCCGACCTGAACGAAGACCAGATCCTCGGCATGATCATCGCCGGCAAGCAGCCGGAAGGACGCGCACAGGCGCCCCACCGCATCGACTGAACCATGCCATCGGCCATGAAAACCACAGGTGACCAGCAGCTCGTCAAGCGTATCAATCGCAGCGTGCTGATGCGCCTGCTGCGAAACCAGCCGGGCCGCTCGCGCGCGCAACTGGCCAACTACAGCGGCTTGACCAAGTCGACCGTCAGCCTGCTGGTGCGCGAACTCATCGACGAAGGCTGGCTCAGTGAAATCAGCATGGCCGCCGCCAACGGCGTCGGGCGGCCCTCCACTCCCCTGCAAATCGACTGCCGGTCGCGCGGCTTGATTGGCGTGGAAGTGGCGGTCGATACCTTGCGGGTGGCCAGCGTGTCGCTGCTGGGACAGGTGCTGTGGTCAACGCAGGAGCCTTTGCGCAGCACCCAGCCGCAGGACGTCTGCAGCCGGATTGCCCAGCTCACGGTGACGGCCCAGGAGCAGCTGGTGTCGCGGGGCGCGCAGCTCTCGGGTATCGGCATCGGCCTGCCAGGCGCGTTTGACGAGGCCACCGGCGTGGTCCGCTTTGCCCCCAACCTTGGCTGGCGCAACGTCGACTTTTTGCCGCAGATCACCCAGGCATTGACTCATGCGGGCCTGCCCCCGGTACCGGTGCATGTGCAGAACGAAGCCGACACCGCCGCGCTGAGCGAATACGAGTTTTCAGAAAACGACGGCAAGGACTCGCTGATTTTTGTGAGCTGTGATGTCGGCGTGGGCGCGGGCATCGTGCTCAACGACCGCTTGTTCACCGGCATGCGCGGCATGGCCGGCGAGATCGGCCACAGCGTTCTGGAACTCGACGGTCCCCCTTGCTCCTGCGGACGGCGCGGCTGCGCGGAGACCTTCATCGGTTCAGGCGCCCTGGGCCAGCTGGCGAATGCCGAACGGTCAGGGCACTACCTGGGCGTGCTGCTGCAGAACCTGTGGACTACCTTCGATCCCAGCGTGCTGGTGGTGGGCGGCTCGTCATGCCACCATTTTCCCGACATGGTGAAGGTTGCCCAGGAGACGCTGCAAAGCTACGCCAGCGCTGCCGGCGTCGCCGCTCCCACGGTGCGCGTCGCACGTTATGGCTTGCTGGCCTCAGCGGTGGGTGCCGCCGCCATGGTGTTGCACCAGTACCTGCGCCCCATGCATCCGACCGGCCGCCTTGCGGGCAACGGCCAGCCTGCGCGGGACCCAGCGCTGCTCCAGGCGCCGCGCACCTCGGGCGAGCCCGCCTGCGCACGGTAGGCCTGCGCTGACACGCATCGGCGCTTTTCCCCGATAAGGCGCCACCTGCCCGGCGCGCACAGTAAAAGCACTGCATTTCTGGAGAAGAAAATGTCTTTTGCGCTGTACATGCTCGGGTTCGTGATCTTCCTGGCCGGCGTCATCTGGGGCGCCGTGGAAGCCGGCGTGCCGCACCTCTACATCGGCATAGGCGCGCTGATCTTCCTGGGCATAGGCATCTTCAGCGCTGTAAGCCGCACCCGCAGCAAAGACCCGTCTTAAGCGGGAACCCGCCCGCTATTCTTTCGGCGTTTCCTGCGGCATCTCCTGCGTCCTCAAGGCCTGCTGCAACCGCGCCAGCACTGCGCTCGCGGTACCCAACTGGGCTTCGTCCATTTGCACGGCCAGCGCATTGGCCCATACCTTCTGGCCTGCCTGTATGGTTTGCAGCGCCTTGCGGCCTTTGGGCGTGAGCCTTAGCAGTTTGGCCCGGGCATGGGCCGGATTGTCTTCATAGGCGCAGAGCCCGTCTTCGACCAGCAAATCCGCCACGCGTTGCACGCTTTGCCGAGTGAGGTTCATGGCGCGCGCAATCTGCGCCACCGACAAGGGCTCATCCTCCACCGCCGCCAGCACCTGCCAGCGCGACGAGGTCTGCCCGGCAGGCGCGGCCAGCGCGTCACCTGCCGCAATCAACAGGCCGTTGAGCTGCATCACCTGCACCACCAGCCAGCTCAGGGTGTTGGCGGCCGGCGTGCGCTCGACATCCTCGCCGGCAACTCTTGATTTGACAGCATGCTGTCGTTTAACTATACTTTCAGACATGACAACATTCTGTCATATTCAGTCCTCCCCTTCCATCCGCCCGCTCTGAAAGGAACTCCCGCCATGCTGAAAACCTACACCGGAAGCTGCCACTGCGGCGCCGTCCGTTTTGAAGCCGACATCGACCTCAGCAAGGGCACCGGCCGCTGCAACTGCTCCATCTGCACCAAGACCCGCAACTGGGGCACCATCATCAAGCCGGACGCCTTCCGCCTGCTGGCCGGGGAGAGCGAACTTAGCGACTACCAGTTCGGCACCAAAAGCGGCCATCACCTGTTTTGCAAGCACTGCGGCGTGCGGCCTTTCGGCCGGGGTTATATCGAGCAGATTGGCGGCGACTATGTCTCCATCAACATCGCCGCCCTGGACAACGCCGAACCGGCCGAACTCATCAGCGCGCCTGTCAATTATTCGGACGGACGCAACAACGCCTGGTGGAACACCCCTGCGGAGACACGCCACCTGTAAGAGCCGCTCTTAGGCCATTTAAAGCCGGGCGCTATTTCGCGCCCAGGCCCATGGCCCGCGAAATCACCTCTTTCATGATCTCGTTGGTGCCGCCGTAAATACGCTGCACGCGCGCGTCGGCATAGGCGCGCGTGATCGGGTACTCCCACATATAACCGTAGCCGCCGAAAAGCTGCACGCATTCGTCCATCACCTTGCACTGCAGGTCGCTGCACCAGTACTTGGCCATGCTGGCGGTCGCGGTGTCCAGCTTGTCCTGAGCGACCAGCTCCACACATTTGTCGACAAACACGCGCGCCACCTGAACCTCGGTCTGCAGTTCGGCCAGCGTGTAGCGTGTGTTCTGGTAGCTGGCCACCGGCTGGCCGAAAACCTTGCGCTCCTTCACATAGGCCAGCGTCCAGTCGATCGCCGCCTGCGCCGAAGCCACCGCCGTGATGGCGATCTGCAAACGCTCCCAGGGCAGCTGCTCCATCAGGCAGATAAAACCGCGGTTCTCATGCGCCTCTCCGCCCAGCAGGTTTTCCGCCGGCACCTTCACGTCGGTGAAGAACAGCTCCGAAGTGTCCTGGGCCTTGAGGCCCAGCTTCTTGAGCCGCTTGCCGGTTTCAAAACCCGGCATACCGCGCTCCACCAGCATCAGGCTGGTGCCCTTGGCACCCGCCGCCGGGTTGGTCTTGGCCACCACGATGACCAGGTCGGCATGCCATCCGTTGGTGATAAAGGTCTTGCTGCCGTTGAGCAGGTAACTGCCGTCGGGCTGCTTCAGCGCGGTGGTCTTCACGCCCTGCAGGTCCGAGCCGGCCGCGGGCTCGCTCATGGCGATGGCACCCACCATCTCGCCGCTGGCCAGCTTGGGCAGGTACTTCTGTTTCTGCGCCTCGGTGCCGTAGTGCAGGATGTAAGGCGAGACGATCTCGCTATGCAAGCTGTAGCCGATGCCCGAGAAACCGCCGCGGCCCAGCTCCTCCATCTGGATCACCGAATACAGCTTGTCCGCGCCCGAGCCGCCGTACTCCTCGGGCATGGTCATGCACAAAAAACCGTTCTCGCCGGCCTTGTTCCAGACCTTGCGGTCCACGTAGCCCTGCTCCTCCCATTGCTCGTGGAAGGGCGCGATTTCCTTGTCCATGAAGCGGCGAAAGGCGTCGCGAAAGGCTTCGTGGTCGGTGCTGAAGAGGCTGCGTTCGATCATGGGGTCACCTGGGGTAAGGCTGAGGGATAAGGCTGGGGAAGTATTTATACAAAGCGTCCGCTTTGTGAAATGAATATACTTCAACAGCCTCCCCTCCCGCATCCCCATCATCCCTGCCTTCCCGAGGAAAGCCATGAGCACCGAAGCCTTTATCTACGACGCCATCCGCACACCGCGTGGCAAGGGCAAAAAAGACGGCAGCCTGCACGAGGTCAAGCCGGTCAACCTGCTGGCCGGCGTGCTGGCCGAGCTGCAGCAGCGCAACGGCTTTGACACCGCCGCCGTCGACGACGTGGTGATGGGCGTGGTCTCGCCGGTCGGTGAACAGGGCGCGGTCATCGCCAAGGTTGCTGCGCTCAAGGCAGGCTGGGACTTCCGCGCCTCGGGTGTGCAAATCAACCGCTTTTGCGCTTCAGGCCTGGAGGCCGTCAACCTGGCCGCGCAGAAAGTGCGCTCCGGCTGGGAAGATCTGGTGGTGGCCGGCGGCGTCGAAAGCATGAGCCGCGTCCCGATCGGTGCCGACGGCGGCGCCTGGGCGCAGGACCCGGAAACCAACAGCGCCACGCTGTTCGTGCCCCAGGGCATAGGCGCCGACCTGATCGCCACGCTCGAAGGCTTTAGCCGCGTCGACGTCGACGCCTTCGCGCTCGAAAGCCAGCAGCGCGCCGCCAGGGCGCGTGCCGCGGGCTACTTTGCCAACTCCGTCGTGCCGGTGAAAGACTTCCTCGGCCAGACCATCCTCGGCGAAGACGAATTCATCAAACCCCAGACCACGCTCGAAGGCCTGGCCTCGCTCAAGCCAGCCTTCGACCAGCTCGGCGCCATGGGCTTTGATGCCGTGGCCTTGCAGCGCTACCCGCAGGTCGAGCGCATCCGGCACGTGCACCATGCCGGCAACTCATCCGGCATCGTCGACGGCGCGGCCGCCGTGCTGGTCGGTTCGGAAGCCGCCGGCAAGACCCACGGCCTGAAGCCGCGTGCCCGCATCGTGGCCGCGGCGCTCAGCGGCGCCGACCCGACCATCATGCTGACCGGCCCCATGCCCGCCACGCGCAAGGCCCTGGCCAAGGCCGGCCTCACGGTGGACCAGATAGACCTGTTCGAAGTCAACGAGGCCTTTGCCGCCGTGGTGATGCGTTTCATGAAAGAGATGAAGGTGCCGCACGACAAGGTCAACGTGAACGGCGGCGCCATCGCCATGGGCCACCCGCTGGGCGCCACCGGCGCGATGATCCTGGGCACGCTGGTCGACGAGCTACACAGGCGAAAACTGCGCTACGGCCTGGCCACCTTGTGCGTGGGCGGCGGCATGGGCATCGCGACCATCGTGGAAAGAATCTGAACGCCATGAAGACCATCCAGTACCAGATCGATAACGGCATCGCCACCATCACCTTCGACGAGCCCGACTCCCCCGTCAACACCATGTGCCTGCAATGGCAGGACGACCTCAGCGAAGTCACCGCCCAGGTGCTGAAAGACAAAGCCGGCCTCAAGGGCCTGATCCTCGCCTCCGCCAAATCCACCTTTTTTGCCGGTGCCGACCTGAAGGCGATCATGCGCCTCACGCCCGCCGACGCGCCCAAAGCCTATGCCGAAGTCGAGCGCGTCAAGAAAAACTTCCGCACGCTCGAAACCCTGGGCATCCCTGTCGCCAGCTGCCTCAACGGCACGGCGCTGGGCGGCGGCTGGGAGGTCGCGCTGGTCGGGCACTACCGCGTGGCGGTGGACGACAGCAAGACACAGTTCGGCCTGCCCGAAGTGACCCTGGGCCTGCTGCCAGGCGCCAGCGGCGTGACCAAGATGACGCGCCACCTGGGCCTGATGGGCGCGCAGCCCTACTTGGTCGAAGGCAAGACCTTCAATCCGCGCCAGGCACTGGAGCTGGGCCTGGTGCATGAACTGGTGGCCGACGCCGGCGCGCTGCGCGCCAGGGCCCTGGCGTGGCTGGCTGCCAACCCGCAGGCGCAACACCCCTGGGAAGCCAAGGACTACAAAATCCCCGGCGGCACACCCGCCAACCCCAAGATCGCCGCGGCCCTCAGCGTCGCACCCGCCATGCTCAAGAAGCAGACGCGCGGCCTCTACCCGGCGCCCGAAACCATCCTGGCCTGTATGGTCGAAGGCACGCAGGTGGACCTGGAAACCGCGCTCCGCATCGAGAGCCGCTACCTCGCCAAGCTCATGACCGGCACGAATGCCAAGGCCATGATCAACACCTTTTTCTTCAACATGAACGCCATCAAGAGCGGGCAGTCTCGCCCGCCGCGCGTGCCGAAGTTCAGGCCCAACAAGGTCGGCATCCTGGGCGCCGGCATGATGGGCGCGGGCATCGCCTATGCGCAGGCCAGCCGGGGCATTACCACCGTGCTGAAAGATGTCAGCCAGGAGAAGGCCGAGGCCGGCAAGGCTTATACCGGCAAGATCACCGCGCCGCGCGTCGAGAAAGGCCGCATGACGGCGGCCGAACAAAGCGCCCTGCTCTCGCGCATCACCGCCACGAGCCAGGCCGCCGACCTGGCCGGCTGCGAGCTCATCATCGAAGCCGTGTTCGAGCGCCGCGACCTCAAGGCCAAGGTCACGCAGGAGGCAGAACCCCTGCTTGCGCCTGGCGGCTTCTTTGCCTCCAACACATCGACCCTGCCCATCTCCAGCCTGGCCACGGCCAGCGACAAGCCCGAGAAGTTCATCGGCATCCACTTCTTCAGTCCGGTCGACAAGATGAAGCTGGTCGAGATCATCCGCGGCAAACAGACCGACGACGAAACCGTGGCCCGCGCCTTTGACTATGTGCAGGCCCTGGGCAAGATCCCCATCGTCGTCAACGATTCGCGGGGTTTTTACACCAGCCGCACCTTCGGCACCTTTGTCATGGAAGGCGCGGCCATGCTGGGCGAAGGCATCCCCGCCGCCGCCATCGAGAACGCCGGCATCCAGGCCGGCATGCCGGTGGGCCCGCTGGCCGTGCTTGACGAAACCGCGCTCTCGCTGAGCGTGCATGTGCTGGACCAGACCCGCACCGACTTCAGCGCCGAAGGCAAAACCTACACCGCCACACCGGGCGAACTACTGGTCGAACGCATGGTGAAAGAATTGCATCGCCCCGGCCGCGCGGCCGGCGGCGGCTTTTACGACTACCCGGCCGAGCCCGGCGCGAAGAAGCACTTGTGGCCCGAACTCAAGCCCTTGTTCGAGAAACCCGGCGCCGCCTGGGACATCGAGGAACTGAAGGACCGCCTGCTCTACCGCCAGGCCGTGGAGACCGCACGCTGCCTCAGCGAAGGCGTACTCACCACGGTGCACGACGCCAACATAGGCTCCATCTTCGGCATAGGCTTCCCGGCCTGGACAGGCGGCGCCATGCAGTTCATCTACGGCATGGGACTTGAGGCCTTTGCCCGGCGCTGCGATGAACTGGCCGCCAGATTCGGTCCCGGCTTTGCGCTGAGCGACGCGGTCAAGGACGCGATACGCAAACATCAGCCGGTGTATTGAGCCGCCTCACTCCCCTTCTCCCATTCACCTCAACGTTCTCCATTCCATGCCAAGACTCCAAAACAAGATCAGCCTCATCACCGGCGCCGCCCAGGGCATAGGCCTCGCCACCGCCCTCAAGTTCGCAAAAGAAGGCGCCACCGTCATCGTCTGCGACGTCAAGCAGGCCGGCGTCGACGAAGCCGTCAAACAATGCCAGGCCCTGGGCGCCCAGGCCGTTGGTTATGTCATGGACGTGACGCAGCGCAGCATGGTCGACGCCGTGGTCGGCAAGGTCAAAGACCAGTTCGGCCGTATCGATGTGCTGGTCAACAATGCCGGCATCACCCAGGACGCGCGCCTGCAGAAAATGACGCTGGAGCAGTTCGACAAGGTGATCGACGTCAACCTGCGCGGCGTCTTCCACTGCGCGCAAGCCGTGGCCGACATCATGGTGGCCCAGGGCAACGGCGTGATCCTCAACGCCAGCTCGGTCGTGGGCATCTACGGAAACTTCGGTCAGACCAACTACGCCGCCAGCAAATTCGGCGTCATAGGCTTCACCAAAACCTGGAGCCGCGAACTCGGCCCCAAGGGCGTGCGCGTCAACGCCGTCGCGCCGGGTTTTGTCGCGACGCACATCCTGGACACGATTCCCGAGAAAGTCTTGAAGGAAATGGAAGCCCACGTCCCGCTCAAGCGCCTGGGGCGGCCCGAAGAGATCGCCAATGTCTACGCCTTTCTGGCCAGCGATGAGGCGAGTTATGTCAATGGGGCGGTGATTGAGGTGTCTGGGGGGATGTCGGTTTAGGCAAAGGCGAAACCGTTTGAGTATCGGCGCTGGGAGATCAAACTTCAGCGAGCCGCGCTTCAATCGCCTTCAGCATATCCACCGCATCCGCGCCTTTGTTGTTGTGCTTGATGTGATGCTCAAGAAGCGTCTTGGCTTTCTCCAGGCGTGCTTGAGTTGGCAACCAATGCGGCATGAGGATTTCCGCCGCCGCGATATGGCCTTCATCCAATGCCTTCAGCATGGGATCATCACTTTTTTGGCTCAACGCAAATCCATAGTGCTCAATGGCGTTGGGATTGGCGCCGCGCTTGAGCAGCATGCTGACGAGTTCAACGTTTCCGTTCTTTGCCGCCTTGTGCAGGAGCGTTATCTGGTCGGTGCCAGTCGCGTTGACATTGCAGCCAGCATCCAACAGCAGTTCGACCACGTCGGCATGTCCATCACGTGCAGCATCCAATATGGGTGGTTCAGGCTCAAAAGAACTAAACGCCGCATATGGCGTATCCAGATCAACGCCCAACTTTGCCAGCACCTTGATCTTGGCCAGGTCATGCCCGCGAATTGCCTTATGAAGATCGCGTGGCACATCACCGGTGTAGGCGTCGGAGGGCGGTGAGGAAATCATGCCCCGCGCCTTCAGGTAATCCACCGCACCCTTGATGTACCCAAGCCTCCAGTAAAGATTCTCTCCATTCTCCAGCTTGACGTTGAGATCTAGCCCCATCGAATGGGCGAAGGCCAGAAACGCCGGAACTTCTTCTTCGCTGTGTGTTCTCAAGTCGAGTAACGCCGGAACTCCGTTTGCGTTAAGCGTAGAAGGATCTGCGCCATGTTCCATCAGCAGTTTGCAGGCGCCTTGACACCGATAGACGATCGCATAGTGAAGCGGTGTTTGTCCGGCAGCGTTTCGGAGCGTGAGGTCCGCACCGGCCTTGACCAGCATCTCGATGACATCAAGCGATTCGTTGTTGATGGCGAGGTGCAGGGGCGTTCTGAACCCATCCTCCTTGATTCGCTTGTCAGGCGTCTGAACGTTCACATCCGCGCCTGCTGCGATCAACAGCTTGACGATGGGCTTCTTGTCCTTCAGGACCGCCACATGGATGGGGTACACACCGGGCCGCACCTCCTGGTTCGGGCTGATGCCTTTGGCCAGAAGCCGCTTGATCTCGGTCGATTTGCCTTTTTCCAGGGCCGTGATGAGGGCAAAGTCGTCATCGAACTCGGCCACGGCGGCCACAAACTCCGCCTCTTTCGCCTTGGCCTTGCCGATTCGAACCAGCTTGGTGACGTCGCCTGTGCGGCTGTCGTCGATGCTGGCGCGCAGGTGTGTGGCGCCCAATTCAATCAGTTCGCTCAGCAGTGTCTGGCTGTCCAGGCCCAGCTCCATGAACCGCAATTCCAGGCGCCTGCCAAAGCGTTCCAGGCGCTCGACGCGAATCTGTTCACCTGCATTCGCTTGCACGCAACGCAAACCCAGCGCCCCAAGGGCCAGGCGGGCGGCATCCCACGCATCACCGGAAGCAGGCTTTAAAGCCTCCAGCCAGCGCTGGCTGGTAGCGTCGTCTTCAAAACAGAGGGTGGCAATCGTTCTTACTTCTGACATGGGGTACTACTGGCGTTCATCTTGGTGTGAAACGGGGCATCTGGAGTTGCCTGCGTCTTATGGAAGCTGGTGGGGTCGGGAACTGCGCGCCGGGTCTGGGGCGGTCGATCAGGTCCATCAAAGTCGCGCAGCGCTTGCCTACTTGATGCACGCCGTGAAGTGGTTGTTGCCGTTGGACATGCATTGGTAGAAGGCGCGGTCCCTGCCCGTGGCGGACTGGCAACTGCCCAGATTGGTCTCTGCCTTGGCGCGACGAAGCCTGGCGGCGTTGTTGTCGTAGTCGGCCTGGGTGATGTAGCCGGTTTTCAGGTTCTTGGCACTCACTTCCAGCGCCGTATCCGCCTGGTCCTGCGCATTCCTGACCGCACTGGCGCAGTCCAGCGGCACCTCTTTGCTGTCTTTGGTTCCCAGGGCCTTTTCCATCCCCTTGGCAAAGTCCTGCACGTCTTTGGGAACCTTTTTGGTGCCGTCGGCGTTGTACTCGGTGGCGCGCACCTTGCCGTTGTTGTCGCCGCCAAAACTGCTGTTGCTGTGCAACTTCAGTGGTTCGACGCTCTTTTCGGTGGCGGGCGGTTGCGCGCCGTAGTGGGTCTTGCCCTCGGCATCCACCCATTTGTAGACGCCCTGGGCATGGCCCGGGGAGGTGGCGAACAGCAGAGCCAGGCTCATGCCGAGAAATTGGGAATTGATTTGCAGGCGCATGGTGGGGTCAAGATAAAAAATAAAATTCACCGGGAAAAAATCGCAGCGAAGCGTGGGCGGGCTTCCATGGCGCAAGGCCTCGCCATGTTTCAGCGAGCGGGTTCAGTCGCCAGGTTTTCGAGTTTTAGCTGCAACCGATTCACACCGATCACCGCCCTCTTGGTCATGACGCTCTTGAACAAAGGCAGGAGCGTGGCTTTGAATAGCAAGTTCTCGTTGCGACTGAGCATGCGCCATGTAACGCGACAGGAATCAGCGCCCCTTGCCTGAAATAGCATTTCCATTCTGGGCATCAAAGGCGAGAACTCGCCCTCTGTAATCAACACCTTGTTGGATTGGGCCTCTTTAACGCTGATTTTGATTTTTCTCTTGCCTCTGAGAGGGAGGGTGACTGTTTCCAGATATTCCTTGCCGCGCTGGGCGTGCTCAAGCGTGTTGGCTGACTCTATGAATAAAACACCCGGAAACCACTCGGCAAAATGCTCAAGATTTGTCGCGTATTGATACGTGGCCTCGACCGATCTGGCAATGGTTACGGTCTGTTCAGTGAGTAGCTGCAATGCAATTCCAATTTTTCAAACCTATCGGGAGCCAACGCTGCTGCCCCACCCAACACAGCCGCAGAAGGAGGCATGACCGAACACCTTTGTTCGCGGGGCAAACAAAAGCCTCGAATGTTACGGGGGTACGGGGATGCAGTCTTGAATCAAAACGACATTTCCGGTGAATCCAGTGGAACTGGGTGCAACAGGAATTTCGGGCACAGATACACACCTGCGGGCGGGGTCCGGAGCGATCACCGCAGCTTCAGTGCCTGCCTCAAGCGGTAAGGCCAATAGGATTCCTGGGTTTCAATGGCGCGTTGCAGATCCGTTGGATTCAGTCCCGAGTAGCGTTTCACTTCCCGGCTCAAGTGCGCCTGGTCGGAGAACCCCATGGCAAGGGCGACATCCACCAAAGACCGGCCTCCAAACGCGTTGGAGCCGTGTCCCCGCGCCAATGTCGACTCCATGCGTACCAGCCCACGGATCGCACGCATGGGAAGTCCCAATTGCCCTTTAATGAGCCGCTCTCGCTGGCGCGTGCTTTGCCCCAGGGTTGAAGCGGAGGCACGCAGCGCCACCGCATCAACCCAGTCGTTGAACAAGGACAGGCCGTCCGGTGGCGTTGCCGCCGGCTGCGGGGAACGCACGGGCATCCAGCGAGGCGTTAAAAATGCTTCAATGATTTGAATGCGTTCCAGGTCATCACCGGCGTGCAGGACGGCAATCGCCATCTGCTGCCAGTCCTTGCCGAGCACGGTTTGTAAATTCCTGGCCTGATCCAGCAAACCGGCCACATTCAAATGTGTCAGCGCATGAAAGGCATCCGGAAAAATAGTCAGTGAAAATCCAACAGCGGGGCCGTGGTTTTTCCAGACGCTGGGTTGCGTGCGGGGGCCGCGCAAGACAACCCGCCTTGACGACGGGGGCCAGTCATCAACACCGATAGGCATCGATGACCTTCCACCGTGAATCAACCAGACAATGCTGACCAGCGGAGATACCGGCAAATGGCTGAAGCTTTGTTTGGGACTCAGTTGGGCGTCCAGAGTGTCGCGCACCACATAAGCACACACGCAATCCGCCAGCAAGGGCGAAGGCAGGAATAGCGATGTGCGCGTGCCGGGGTGTATTGCCCCGTCATCCACATCAAGATGGTTTATTGCCATGTTCTGCATTCAACAACCAGGCGATCACCGCCTACAGTCACAGTCCCCACGAAAAACGGCCGGCAACCGACTTCCCCTGAATCTGCAATATACCGGCGTCATTTCTGACGCTGAGGAAAAAATCCCCGGGAAGCTGCGAATCCCCAGGATTGGTGAATCGGAGCAGCAAGACCTTTTGCGTGGTGTCAAAGGCCTCGACCTTTAGGTGGCGCACAGGAACCTCCACGCTGCGGAAGCTCCCAGGTGTGGCAATGCTAAGGCCGGCAATGGACGGCCGGCTGTCGCCACCCACGACGATGTCCAGAAGATAGCCCTCGGCTTCGAATGAAACGGAGCTGGTAGCCAGCGCGTTGGCGCACGCGCTGATCGCTACAGCTGCTGCAATGAGGCGACGCCGCGCAAGCCCGGTCATGGCGATATCCCGTTCCTCGGCTCCTCAAGTGCCGAAGCGTCGGCATCAGGACTCATCTTGCGAAAGCACAGCCCAAGCAACAAGCCCAGCACCCCACCGACCAGGACGACAGAGCCAATCAGGGAAAATCCGTGAAGCATAGGCGTCCCTATGGTGCACAGAAAAAATGCGAGCGCCGACATTGAACTCGCCGCGGTGAAACAGATCGCAAAACGCGCCACCGGCAAGCGGTAGAAATGGGGGTAGTCACGGCCGATGAGAAGGAGGAGTTGCCAGGTGGCCACGGCCGCCAGCAAGGTCGACCCGATGGTGGCGAGCCAGACACCTCCCGCCAACGCCATCACCCACCACCAGAAGGCCAGAAAAATCGCGTTCCCAAGGCCCGAGGCCAATTGGTTTGCGCTCGGCCATCCCCAAGAGATTGCGCCGGAAGAAAATGCCTCGAGCGCCGTGAGGCAGGGCATCCACAGCAAGGGCCCGATCCCCAGAAAGCATGCCGCAACGACTTTGAGGCTGGGCGGTCTGCGCGTATGCAGGTTCTGCGATCGATGAATCATGCAGGCGATTCTAGGCGTGCAGCCTGCGAATGGCCTCCTCAGCCGCCCCTGCATTCAGTCGTTAAATTCACTCGGATGAATCGTCTCGTAGACATGGCCTTCGCAACAGAACACCACCATCCAGAGTCCAAACTGATGCGCTGGATCAGCGGGTATCAGCTGGTTGAGCGCCTTGGCGACGGATTGTTTGAGCGCCGGATCAATGCTTTGCCCGTCCGGCGACGGCGTTTCAACCGTCAGCATCACCAGGGCCTCTTTTTCATAGAGCTCAACTTGCGGGAAAGACCACCGGGCAGCCGTTGCCTCGACAAAAGCGGCGGCTACCTTTTCAGGAAGTTCCGGCTGGGAAGTAAAGGTACCCATGGGATGTGATGTGAGTCCGCAACGCGGTAAATCAGCGATGCCAGATGATGCTGCACAGCAAGGGCTCGTCAACAAGATCATGAGGAAACGGAACTTTTCACCGAAATTAGTTCCTGCTTTTTCGTTCAAAAACCGGCTTGGGCTATTGACGGATTAATCCCAAACGACCCGGGGAACTGTCGCCGGGAAGGGAGCCTGCGAGGCCGGGCAACCCGCAAACGATGAATGCTCCGGGGTTTGAGCAAGCGCCATCCGGGCCCTCCCCTATTTGGGGGATATACGGGCCAGGGCCCTGCGCCCGTGACATATTCCGCATTCCCCGTCCTGGAGTCGCCCCTCGGGAAACTACCCAGCGAAGGTGTGCAAAATGACATGGCGTGCCGGCGCCCGACCTGTCAGTATTCGGTAATCGTCAAGGAAACACATGCCCGCCGTTCTGACCACCCGCTCGCCCCTTCCCGAATCTGCCACGCTCGAGAACCTTGGGCACGCCGAAAATGCCGCGCGTGAGAACCGCTACAACAGCCTGATCGCAAAGATGGCCGCGCACCAGCAAGGCAGCGGCCCCATGCCGACGATCGCGGAATTCGAACAATGGAAAGAAGACGTCGCCTACAGCCAGGCCATGCAAAGGCTGCTGGCGGGCGCGCCACCCCTGACCCACTGAGCCTGGGGCAAACGACGGGAAGCCCCGGCAGCTCAGGCCAGACGCTGGATCAGGTCTTCCAGGGACTGGAAATCCACCGGCTTCACCAGGTGGCAGTCGAAACCGGCGCTCTGGGTCCGGTTCTTTTCTTCTTCATTGCCATAGCCGGTGACGGCCGCGATGAGCATGCCGGAGCCGTGCGGCAAGCCGCGCAAATGCCCGGCGACCTCAAACCCATTCATGCCGGGCATGCCGATGTCAACCAGGGCTGCTGACGCTTTGTAGGTTTTGGCGATCTCCAGTGCATCCGCCCCGTTGTAGGCGACCTTCGCCGAGTGTCCCAACAGCCTGAGAATCTCCGCGAGGCTGTCGGCCGCGTCGCGGTTGTCGTCTACGACCAGGAATTTTTTCACGGGCGCATCGGTCGCCGCGGCCTTGTCCACACTTTTCCCGGGGATGGAAAACCTGAACCGGCTTCCCTTGTCGGGGCCCTCGCTCTCGGCGCTGAGTACGCCGCCGTGCATTTCCACCAGGGACTTTGCCAGCGTCAAGCCTATGCCCAGGCCGCTTTCCTTGGCGGCGGACTGCATGTCGCCCTGGGAGAACAACTCAAAAATCTGCCCGATCGCGCTTTTCGTGAGGCCCAGCCCGTTGTCCGACACCTCGGTCCAGACCTGGGCGCCCTCCACCCAGCAGCGCAGCGCGATGCGCCCGCCCGCCGGGGTGTATTTGGCGGCATTGGTCAGGAGGTTCTGGATCACCTGGGTCAGCCGGATGCCGTCGGCGTCCACATAGACCTCGTCCTGTGGCAGCTCCGCGGCAAAAGTGTGGTGCCTGGCGTCCATGATCGGACGCATGGCTTCGGCCGACCGGCTCAGGACCTGGTTGTAGAGGATGGTCTCTTTCTTGAGCCGTATCTTGCCGGTGCTCAGGCGCCCGACGTCCAGCAGGTCGTCCACCAGCCGCGTCATGTGGGTCAGCTGGCGGTCTATCATCTCGCGGCTGTTCTTGACGACCGGGCTCGGCGAGGGCTCGAGCTGCAGGACGGTGACCGCGTTACGGATGGGCGCCAGCGGGTTACGCAGCTCATGCGCGAGCATGGCCAGGAACTCATTCATGCGCCGGCTGGAGCGCTCCAGCTCCTCGAGCCGCCGGCGCTCGGACATGTCGCGGGTGATCTTGGCGAAGCCGCGCAACTGCCCTTCGGCGTCCCGGATGGCGGTGATGACGACATTGGCCCAGAACCGCGAGCCGTCCTTGCGGACCCGCCAGCCCTCTTCTTCCGCCCGGCCTTTTTCAAGCGCTGCCCGCAGCTCGTTCTCGGGCATGCCGAGCGCCAGTTCCTCGGGCCGGTAAAACATGCTGAAGTGCCGGCCTATGGCCTCGGCCGCGCTGTAGCCTTTGAGTATCTGCGCACCCGTGTTCCAGCTCTGGATGATGCCCTCGGGGTCGAGCATGTAGATGGCATAGTCCTGCACGCCCTCCACCATCAGGCGCAGCCGTTCCTCGCTTTCCCGCAGGGCCTGCTCGTGCCGGCGCCTTTCGGTAAGGTCGCGGGTCACCTTGGCGAAGCCCGCATGGCTTCCGTCCGGGTCGGTCAGGGAGGTGATGACCACATTGGCCCAGAAGCGCGAGCCATCCTTGCGGACCCTCCAGCCTTCATCCTCGAAGCGCCCCTTTTGTTTGGCGAGCTTGAGTTCCTGCTGGGGCCATCCGGTGGCCCGGGCTTCGTCCGTGTAAAACAGGGAGAAATGCCGCCCCATCACTTCATCGGCGACGTAACCCTTGATGCGGGTCGCGCCGGTATTCCATGACACCACGTGGCCGCCCGGATCCAGCATGAAAATCCCGTAATCGACCACGGAATCGACCAGCAGGCGGAAGCGCTCGATGCTGACGGAATCCACGGGGAGAACGGTGGTGAGGGTCATGGCAGTCAATCTCCTGCTTTTGGCAAGGCGCGCAGGTTCACGTCATGATTAAGGCTAGCTGCGTATCAATACGGCGTCCCAGGAGACCGGCAAAAAAAAACCCGGGCGGCCCGGGCCTCAAAACTGGTAAATCCAGAGGAGTGAGTGCGGCCCCCTAGAAGGGCTCGCAGCTTCAATATAGCCAAGCCATTAGTAACATTGTGTAGGAGAACACCGCATTTGCAGCTTCCGGCAATGCAGCAACGCGGCCGGACGGCCGCGGCCGCGAGGCCTTACTGCTTTCGTCGTGTGACGAAGGCGTTGCCGGCTTGCTCAAAACCCAGCGCGGGGTAGTAAGACATGGCGTCGGGCGCCGAGAGCAGGATCAGTGACACCTGGTCTCCAATCACTGCGCGGGTGCGCCGGATGAGTTCTTTGCCGATGCCGGCGCCCTGGTATTTTTTGTCCACGGCGAGGTCTGAGAGATAGCAGCAGTAGGCATGGTCGGTCAGCGAGCGGCTCAAGCCCACCAGCTCGTTGCCCACCCATGCCGATAACAGCAAGCTGGGCGCGGAAAACATGCGGGCAATCCGCGGAAGGTCGCCGGTGGGGCGCTTGATGCCCGATTGCTCGAAGACGCGCACGACGTCTACGGGATCCAGCGGGTAGTTGTGGCGGTATTCAACGTTGATGTTTGTCATGGCGTTACGAGGGTCGAAAGGGTCTCTGGATTTAGAGGTTTTGTGTGTCCGGATAAACAGCCGGCCGGGCGGTTTCACACGCCAGGTTTCAAGTTGGATTTGACCAGTCCGAGACCTTGCCAGAACTCCTTGGGATAAACCAATTCAGGCTGGCCCACCCAACCCCGGGTGACGTTCAGTTCATAGCCGGTGGCCAGCTGTTTGTACTCGACGGAATTGAGCGCGATGGCATCCCACTCGCCCGTGAATGTGAGATCACTGAGCTTCTGCGGGTAGGCACCTGTGCGCACCTTGTGAAGCTCCACCAGGGAGATGGCGGTCTTGAAATGCTGGTCGCCGAACTTGGCGTCGGCCTCTTTCTGGAAATCGCAGCCTCCAAGAGCGAAGGACAGTATGAGAATGCCGGCAAAGTGTTGAAGCTTCATAGGGAGGTGGCCTGAGGTTGTCGTTCAGCTGGACAAAACGGAATCGGATCCGCAAACGATTCTAGGTGGGCGGCGCGCCCGCCGGCCGGCCGGATTCCGGCGGTCTCAGGCCACGACCACATCGCCCCATGCCAGCCCGATATACAGCCCGCCCCAGAGAAAAAACATGCCAATGGCAAACAGCACAAGGACCGCGGTGAACCGGTCGACAGCGGTCATCTCGATCCAGCAGCCATCTGTCAGCAGTTCCAGGAACATGTCGATCCAACGCACGGGTTGCGTCCGGATTTCCGGCTCGTGCCTGGAAACCAGGACCTTCCAGGCCCCCACCAGAAACAGGCCGCCGATAAAGCAGCAGAGGACGGCGAAGGCATCAATCATGAATGCAGGAGATGCGTGTTGCGCGTGAAGTGTTCAGGCCTCGGCAATCACCGCGATGGACACTTTGAGGCCGGGCACCCGAACCGGCAGCTTCGCGCCCTGCCGCGCGGGCGGGTTCACCGGAAACCATTTAAGCCACTCTTCATTCATGCCGGCGAAGTCGGCTTCTTCCAGGATGATGACGGTGGCGCTCACAACCTTGTCGAGGGAAGAGCCCGCGGCCTTGAGGATGGCGGACACGTTGTGCAGGCATTGCCGGGTCTGCTCCTGGATGGTCTCGCCCGCAATCTTCCCGGTGGCGGGATCGTGCGGCCCCGTGCCTGAGACGAACACAAGGCCTGCGGCCCGCACCGCCTGGCTGTAAGTCGGTGGCGGGCTTGGAGCGTCGAAGGTTCGAATGATGTCTCTTGCCATGAATGTCACCTGTATTGCCGGGTACTTGAGATAACAGCGAAAGCAGCTATGGAAGGGTAAATGGTTTACCCATCGTAGAGGTGTCAAACAGTCTGAATTTGACCTTCTCCACATCGAATTCCCCAAACTCCTTCCTGACGTCGGACAGATATTTTTCAAAATCGGATTTGTCGCTTGGATAGTAGCGCCAAGGCATGGGATCCTGTTCGCAATCCAGGAAAAAATGACCGATATAAACGATCTCGCCCGGCCCGACGGTAAAGAACCCCGCCTTTGACTTCCCGTCCTTGAGCAGATCATTCCGGCTTGCGGTGAGGTACCCGACATTCGATACCGACCGGGCAGCTTTCACACTGAATCCACTCATCAGGTATTCACCCGGCTCGACGATAAAGGCATGGTTGATGAACCTGGGCGAGGCGGGAAGAATCGATGTGTCCTCCAGCAGCAGGTCGGGCTGTGCATCATTCCCATTCTTCGGACGATCCGATTTGTCAAAAGCAAGGCTGCGCAGTTGCGCGTTTTCGAACTTTCCACATCTCCATTTACGCCCCCAATTTGTGGAAACCAGTACCACCCCTTTGGTGCTTGAGCCCTCGGTATAAGCCGACTTGGTGAAAGGCGCCGCAGCTTGCTGCGCGCTCGCCATCGGCCCCAAGAGGCAGATGCTGCCCGCAACCATCAAGCGGGCGATGAGTTTCACAGTGTCACGTTTCATCTATCTTCCCTTTACAGCCCCGAGCGCTAGCTTTGATCCGGATGGCTTGACCCGCGCGACTTTTCCTTGTCTATGGCGGCACTGACTATTTTCAGCAACGGCATGACAACCCAGACTCCGGCGAAGAATGAATACAGGGACCACACCACGAAGAGCGCGCTTCCCCGGGCATGCGGCCCTCCATAGGTGATGACGGCCAGGCCGAGCAGTATCCAGCCGACGAATGCAATGATGAGGCGCTTTGTGGTGTTCATTAACGTTGACGTATCGACGGATTACCAGCGGCCATGCGAGCTATCTCTGGCGACTACCTGCTCAGGAACTTTGCGGCCAACTTGGGAAACATGGCGGGAAGCTCCGATTCCTCCCATTGTTTGCCGACCGTCACCGCCGTCTCGACCTTGAAGTCGCGCTCCAGTTCCCCACCGCCCTTGCGGGCAAAGACTTTGGACGCGGCATAACCGAAGGACTCAAGTTCGAAGTACTCCCGAACCGGAAAAGACACGAGCGAAGCCGGGTCGGCAAGCGCCTTGTCGTAAGTATCCCGGCCTTCGGAGATGAGCCAGTCACGAAAGTACTTGAACCCGTCATCGGAACAGCCGCCGTTCATGAGATAGGCCGCACCCCATAGATCCCAGCGGTCGGCCTTGATCAACAGAGACTCATAGGTGCGCTGGAAAGCACCCAGCGCCGCAAGATCGAGAGAGCCCAACTGCGCCTCCAGCGCCTTGGGCCTTGCATCGACGCTCTCACCGGCTGCCGCTTTCGCCGCGCCAATGATTTTCCAGAATATTTGTTCGTCCATGAGGGTCCTGGTGAATCCAGGAGCGGGCGCGCATAAAAATGCCAGCGCCACAGCTCCGGAAATAAGTTTGAGATATGCACGACGGGTATTCATGACATGACGCCTGGGCTGCTTTGTGTTCAATCATCCCGGCATTGCCATGCCATTAATCGTACGTCGACAAATCATTGGCAATCCGTGGTGGCTTGAGGCTCGGCCGCGCATACCGGACGCGGCAGGAGCAGGAAGCTGCCGGCGAGCAACGCCGCCCCCACCACGGCCCTCAGCGGCCACGACAATTTCCGAAAAGCATAGCCAAGCGCCGCCAGCATTGCCAAAGCGACCAGGCCGAAAACAACACTGATCGCGCGATCCTCAACAAAACGACCACAAAGAACCACCGCATAAAAAGCCGCAAGCAAGGACACGGCCAATGCTGCTGCACCAGCAAGTGTTGCGGTAGCGACTTTACCGGCGAACAAGAGATATTGAGGCGCTGGCAAGGACTTCATTGGCACCCCGCCTTCATCTGCCGCAACCAGGCCCCAGGCGCCAGACCCACACTGCCCTTGAAGCGCCGGCTGAAATGGCTCTGGTCGGCGAAGCCGCAGGCGGCTGCGACCTCGGCCAGGCCCTGCCCGGCCAGCATGGCGGACTGGGCGCGTTCCAGGCGCACCGCGTTGAGGTAGATGTGGGGCGGCACGCCGAATTGCCGGGCGAAGGCGCGGGTCAGGTGCACGCGCGAGAGGCCGGCCTCGCGGGCCAGGGCATCCACGGTGATGTCCTGGCCGTAATGACTACGCAAATAGTCGCGGATGCGGGCCATGCGGGTGGCGCCGGCCGCCTGGGTGTCATTGCCCGCGCTGCGCCGTTCACCGTAGCGCTGCAGCAGCCGCACCAGCACATCACGCGTGAGCTCCTCGGCGCGCAGCGATTCCTGGGCCTGCCCGGCCGCGCCTATGGCCAGTGCCAACGCGCGCCCCATGGCTGCGTCGCGCACCACCGGCTGGCGGAAGTAGGCGGCCATGTCGACGCCAGCCTCCTTGTCGCGGCATTCGTCGACCACCTGCGGCGCCACGTACAGCATGCTGTAGCCAAAACCCTCCTGTGTGCCGCGCTGGCCGTCGTGCGGCTCGTCGGGGTTGAAGAGGATGACGTCGCCGCGCAGGCTGGCGTGCAGCGTGCCGCCGCAATGAAAGGTCTGCACCCCGGAGGCGGTGACGCCTATGGAATAGGTTTCATGGCTGTGGCGTTCAAAGCTGTGCTCGGTGAAGTGGGCCTTCATCTGCGTCACGCCGGCCAGGGCGCCTGGGCGAAAGTTTGCCCAGTCTTTGGGGGTGGTTTCCTGGGCATGGTGCATGAAACAATCGTACAAGACGCGGCGGGCACGGACAAGCAGACTCTCCTCTTTCATACACGCAAGAGGAGTTTTCATGAAAACAGACGCCATAGACCTGCAGGCCAAGCTCGCGAGCTTTGAAGGCCACTGGCAGCCGCGCACCGTGAGCGAGTTCAACGGCCACGACGTGATGGTGGTCAAGGTGCAAGGTGAGTACAGCTGGCATTCGCACCCCGACAGCGACGACTTCTTCCTGGTGCTCAAGGGCGAGCTGCACATCGATATCGAGGGCCGGCCCACCGTGATGCTCAAGCCCGGCCAGCTCCATGTGGTGCCGCGCGGCGTGCGGCACCGGCCGCGCGCGGTTCAGGAAGCGCACTTGCTGCTGATAGAGCCGACCGGCGCGCCCAACAGCGGTGATGCGGCGACGGCGGCGCCGCGGCGGGTGATCTGAGGCAGGCAGCCCAAACCTGGCGGAGAGGCAGGGGAAATCCAATTACTTGACTTTGTCAATTAATTGCTTGACGATAGCCGCATGGCCTCGTCAAACTCCCCGACCCTCCCCACTCCCTTCATTCCGGCGCCTTCCGCGCCAGCCGCCAGCACCGCCCACATCAAGGCGATCCGCAGTTTCAACCGCTTCTACACCCAGCGCATCGGCGTGCTGGACCCTTACCTGGGCAGCGAGTTCTCGCTGACGGAGGTGAGGGTGCTCTACGAACTTGCCCACCGCGACCAGCCGACGGCCACCGAGCTGGGGCGCGACCTGTCGCTGGACGCCGGCTACCTGAGCCGCATCCTGCGGCGCTTTGAAGGCAAGGGCTGGCTGGCGCGCGTGCCTTCGCCGGCCGACGCGCGGCAGAGCCTGCTCAAGCTGACGGAGGCCGGGCACGCGGCGTTCGCACCGCTGCAGCAGCAGTCGCGCGATGAAGCGACCGCCCTGCTGGCGGCGCTGCCGCCGGAAGACCAGCACAAGGTGGTGGGCGCGATGACCACGGTGCAGCGCCTGCTGGCCGGGCCCAACGAGGCAGCGGCGACGCGCACCGTCGTCCTGCGCGACCCGCAGCCGGGCGACATGGGCTGGGTGGTGCAGCAGCACGGTGAAATCTATGCGCGCGAATACGGCTGGAACAGCGAGTTCGAGGCGCTGGTGGCCGACATCGCGGGCAAGTACCTCAAGCACCACCGGCCCGACTGCGAGAAATGCTGGATCGCCGAACTCGACGGCGAGCGCGTGGGTGCCGTGTTCGTGGTGCGCAAGTCGGCCACGGTGGCGCAGCTGCGCATGCTGATCCTCACGCCTGGGGCGCGCGGACTGGGCCTCGGCGGGCGCCTGTCGGACGAATGCATCGCGTTCGCGCGCGCCAAGGGCTACAAAAAAATGGTGCTCTGGACCAACAGCTGCCTGACGGCGGCGCGCGCGATTTATGCCAGGCGCGGCTTTGAACTGGTCAAGAGCGAGCCGTATCAGGGTTTTGGTCATGAATTGGTTGGCGAAACCTGGGCGCTAAAGCTTTAGGTGTATAGGGCCGAAAGTTTCTAAGGCTTTGCGCGTTGGCCCTCGTGAATAAAGAAGAGCGGGCTATTGTTTTAATAGCGGATGAAGCGCCTCGGCTTCTCGCGGGCCGGCCGGGGCATGCGGCACGCGCGGCGATAATGGGCGTATGAGCCCCCTGCCCGCGGAAGAGCGCCCGCAACCCAAATCCCTCACCGATCTTTTTGTTTCATTCACCCTGCTGGCCCTGCAGGGCTTCGGCGGCGTCCTCGCCGTCGTGCAGCGTGAGCTGGTCGAGAAAAAACGCTGGATGACGCGTGAGGAGTTCATCGAAGACTGGGCGGTGGCGCAAATCATGCCGGGCCCCAATGTGGTGAACCTTTCCTTGATGGTGGGCGGGCGCTACTTCGGCCTCAAGGGCGCGATGGCGGCGCTGGCCGGCATGTTGACGCTGCCGCTGGTGCTGGTGCTGCTGCTGGCGGTGCTGTATGCCCAGTTCGCCGGGCACCCCGGTGTCGCGGGCGCCCTGCGCGGCATGGCGGCGGTGGCGGCAGGGCTGATCGGAGCGACCGGCCTCAAGCTTTTCGGCGCGCTCAAAAAGAACGTGCTGGGCCTGCGGTTGTGCGCGGGCCTGGGCCTGCTGTGCTTTGTGTCCATCGCGCTGCTGCGCATCCCGCTGGCTTACGTGCTGCTGAGCCTGGGCTTCACGGCCTGCGTGCTGGCCTACCGCGGGCTCAAACCATGAACGAACAACTGCCAACGCTGCACCTGGTCTTCGGCGCGCGCGAATGGTTCGACCTGTTCCTGCACTACCTCTCGCTGTCGCTGCTGTCGGTTGGCGGGGCCATCAGCACCGCGCCCGACATGCACCGTTTCCTGGTCGACAAGCAGCACTGGCTGACCGACGCGCAGTTCAACGCCTCCATCGCCATCGCGCAGTCGGCGCCGGGGCCTAACGTGCTGTTCATCGCATTGATGGGCTGGAACGTAGGCCTGAACGCCGGCGGCATGCTGACCGGTCTGCTGGGCGTGTTCCTGTCACTGCTGGGCATTTTGATCCCGAGCACCACGCTGACCTATACGGCGGCGCAATGGGGCCACCGCAACCGCGAACTGCGGGCGGTGCGCGCTTTCAAGCAGGGCATGGCCCCCATCGTGGTGGCCTTGCTGATCGCCACCAGCTGGATCCTGGCCGCCGCCAACGGCAGCTCGCTGAAGGACTGGCCGGTATGGCTGCTGACCGCGGCCTCGGCCGTCATCGTCTGGCGCACCCGCATCCATTTGCTGTGGCTGCTGGGCGCGGGCGCGCTGCTGGGCTGGTACGGGCTGGTCTGAGCCGCTGCCGGAAAGCTACTGTGGCTTGCCGCGCCGGTGAAAGTACACCATGCGTGCGGCCTGCCGCATGGGTTCGGTGTCCAGGGCCATGTTGAAGATCCAGTCGGCCTGGAAATGATCGAACAGCCAGCGCAGCGTGCGCTTGGCGCGAAATTTCGGGTAACTCCGCACCAGTCCGTGCATCGGATCAGCCGGGTCGCCGCCGTCGACCGCCCCGCTTTGCAAGAACGCCGCCACGGCGCCGCCCACCGCATCGCCATGCTCCAGCGCCGTATGGATGCCGCCGGCCGTCACGGGCGAGACCATGCCGGCGGCGTCGCCGACCAGCATGACGCGTGCATCGGATACGCGCTTGAGCACCCCGCCGCAGGGAATCATGCCGGCGCGCGTCGCCAGGGGCGCGGCGTCGCCAACATCGACGTGCGGCGCGATCTTGGCCGTGAAAGAGGCCATCCAGGCCTGCTTGGGCGGCACGCCCGAAGGCAACATCCGCCGGGCCAGTCCGATCTGCTGAATGCCGACGCCGGCAACAGCCCAGCCGATATAGCCGGGCGCGAGCTTGCGGTCTATGAAGCAGTGCAGCAGGTTGGCGTCCAGCCTGGCCTGGCCGTATTCATGCTCGATGCCGAACAGGAACTGGGTATTGAGCGACAGGCCTAAAGCCTTGGCGACGCGTGAATGCGGGCCGTCGGCGCCGACCAGGTAGCCGGCCTGCAGCACGACCGGCTCCTGCGAGGCGACCGACTTGACCGACACGGCCCAGCCGCCGCCGCTGTCCCGCGCGGCCTGCTCAAACAGCGTGCCCACCAGCAGCGTGACGCCGTCGGCCTGGACCGAGGCGCACATCCAGTCCAGCAATGCCGGCGTGTCGGTCGCCCAGAAGTAATAACCTGGCGCATGCAGGTCCACGTGGCGCAGGTTGGGTGAATACAGCCGCACGCCGTCCACCTGCCGCACCAGCGCCGCGGGCACCTGCTGCAGCCAGGGGATGGTGTCTATGGCGTCCTTGACGATGATGCCGGTGGTGTGCAGCTTGTCCCCCGAGGAGGACTTCTTTTCTACGACGGCGACCCGCAGGCCCGCGCGGGCCGCGGCGCGCGCGCAGGCCAGCCCGGCAAAACTGGCGCCTATGACGACCAGGTCAAAACGTTGCGGCGTCATGCGCCGCGTTGGCGCAAGGCTTCGTAGAGGCAGACGCCGCTGGCGACGGACACGTTGAGGCTTTCCACCGCGCCACGCATGGGAATGCTGACGAGTTCGTCGCAGGTCTTGCGCGTGAGCTGGCGCATGCCCTCGCCTTCGGCGCCCAGCACCAGGGCGACCGGGCCTTTCAAGTCCACGTCGTAAATGGTTTTTTCAGCGTCGTCGCTGGTGCCTATGCACCAGATGTTGCGTTCTTTGAGCTCACCCAGGGTGCGGGCCAGATTGGTGACCATGAAATAAGGCATGGTTTCGGCGGCGCCGCTGGCAACCTTGGCAACGGTGGCGTTGATGCCGGCCGCGTGGTCCTTGGGGGCAATCACCGCATGGGCGCCGGCGCCATCGGCCACGCGCAGGCAGGCGCCCAGGTTGTGCGGGTCGGTCACGCCGTCCAGCACCAGCAGCAGCGGCTGGGCCGTGCCGGCTTCTTCGAGCTGCTCGAGCAACTCGTCAAGCGACTTGACCTGGGCCAGTGCATCGACCCGGGCCACCACGCCCTGGTGGCCGTGGCTGCCGCACATCTTGGCCAGGCGCAGGCCGTCGGATTCGATCAGCCGTATGCCGGCCTCGCGGGCCCGGTCGGTGAACTGGCGCATACGCGCGTCGCGGCGCGAGACGTCGAAAAACACCTCCAGGACGGACTTGGGAGTGGTTTTGATGCGGACGCCGACGGCATGGAAGCCAAAAAGGACTTTGGGGGTGGATGACATGCGGGGATTATCACTGCCAGGAGTCTGGGCGGCCCGGACTCTTCACCCCTCATTGGCCACTCATTGGCCACTCATTGGCATTACTACCGGTGCGCCAGGACCGACCGGCGGTCACAATGCGTGCTGGGTAAGACTAAAATAGTAACAATTTGTTGGCCGGCGCAGGCTGACGATGCTTCGCGACAAAAACATACACAAGTGGGGTCGTTATGGGATTGAGGCTTAAATTTAACCTGGTGTTGATCGTGGTGTTCCTGGCCGGCTTCGGCGCCGCCGGGTTCATGTCGCGCCAGCTGCTGCAGGAAAACGCCCGCGAGGAAGTCCTGCGCAATGCGCGGCTCATGATGGACACCGCCCTCTCGGTGCGCGCCTACACGGTGGAGCAGATCAAGCCGCACCTGGACAAGCAGCTCGAAGAGGTCTTCCTGCCCCAGACCGTGCCGGCCTATGCGGCCACCGAAACCCTGGGCCACATCCAGAAGAAGTACCGCGACTACGGCTACAAGGAAGCTACGCTGAACCCGACCAACCCGCGCGACCGCGCCACCGACTGGGAAGCCGACATCGTCCAGCAGTTCCGCCAGAATTCCGATTCGAAAGAACTCATTTCGGAGCGCGCGGCGGCCACGGGGCGACTGCTCTACATCGCCAAGCCGATCCAGATCACCAACGCGGCCTGCCTGCAGTGCCACAGCGTGCCGGCCGCCGCACCGGCCAGCATGATCAAGATCTACGGCGAAGCCAACGGCTTCGGCTGGAAACACAATGAAATCATTGGCGCGCAGGTGGTGACGGTGCCCATGGAGATCCCCATCCGCAACGCCGAACGCACGTTCAAGACCTTCATGGCCTCACTGGCCGCGGTGTTCGTGGTGGTGTTCGTGGTGCTCAACCTGATGCTAAGCTGGCTCATTGTGCGGCCGATACGCCGCATGTCGCAGGCGGCCGACAAGGTCAGCACCGGCGACTTCGAGGTGCCCGAGTTTGCGGACGGCGGCAAGGACGAAGTGGCCGTGCTGGGCAACTCTTTCAACCGCATGCGCCGCAGCCTGGAAAAAGCCATGCAGATGATAGACCGCGGCGACTGAGACGCATCGAACTTCAAGCCCCCACGACGACCGCGCACGCATGACCGACCCTGAAGACAAGACCCGCACCCAGCCCGTGCGCCCCGACGACGCCGCTCCGGCTGTCGTTGGCGAAGGCGACGCTGCCGCGCTGATGCCGGGGCAGACGGTCTTTGAGTACCGCATCGACAAAATGCTGGGCGGCGGCGGCTTCGGCATCACCTACCTGGCGCAGGACATCAACCTGCAGTTGCCGGTGGCCATCAAGGAATACTTTCCGGGCGAGCTGGCCGTGCGCGCGGCCGACCTGTCGGTCAGCGTCCGGTCCAGCGAAAACAGGGCGCAGTTCAAGTGGGGCCTGGAGCGCTTCCTCGACGAGGCGCGCGCGCTGGCATCGTTTCGCCATCCCAACATCGTGCGGGTGCTGCGCTACTTCAAGGAAAACGGCACGGCCTACATCGTGATGGAGTACGAGTCGGGCGACCCGCTCAAGCGCTGGTTGGCCAAGCAACCCGCGCTGGACCAGCAAGGCCTGCTGAAGATCATCTACCCGTTGATGGACGGCCTGGAAGCCGTGCACAAGGTGAACTTCCTGCACCGCGACATCAAGCCGGACAACATCTACATCCGCGCGGACGGCACGCCGGTGCTGCTGGACTTCGGCGCGGCGCGCCGCGTCACCGGCAACCAGGACATGACCAACATCGTGAGCCCGGGCTTCGCGCCGTTCGAGCAGTACCACAGCAAAGGCCACCAAGGGCCGTGGACGGACGTCTATTCGCTGGGCGCGGTGATGTACTGGATGACGACCGGCCACAAGCCCATGGAATCGGCTTCGCGCGTGCGCGAGGACAGCATGCCCAAGGCCGCCGACACCGCCAGCGCGGTGGTCTTCGGCGCGCCGCTGCTGCGCGCCATCGACTGGGCGATGACGCCCAACGAAAACCAGCGGCCGCAGGACGTGGCTGCGCTGCGCCAGGCGTTGCTGAGTTCGGACTTCGTGAAGACGCAGACGTTGCGCGCGGCCAGCGTACTGGCGCCCCCCACACCTGCGGCCCCGCCTTCCCCACCCGCACCCGCACCCGCGCCGGCACCCGCCGAAAGCAGGACGACCACCGCCGCGCCGCCCGACAACGCCCTGCTCGCCTACGCCGCCAATACACAGTCCATCCCGCTCAACAGCGCCGAGAATCTGCGCAAGAACGTGCTGGGCACCATCATGTTCCTGGACCTGGTGTCCTACTCCACCTATTCGGTGGACCAGCAGGTGGTGGTCAAGGCGCTGTTCAACGAGCTGATCACCAAGGCCATAGGCGGTGTGAAGGAGTCGTCGCGCATCATGATAGACACCGGCGACGGCGCTGCGATCTGTTTCCTCGGGGATCCCGAGGAGGCGCTGCAGTCGGCCCTGCTGCTGCGCGACCTGCTGGCGCAAAAGTACGGCCGCAAGCTGTCCCTGCGCGTGGGCCTGCACCTGGGGCCCATCCGCATGGTGTTCGACATCAACAACCGGGTCAACGTGGTGGGCGACGGCATCAACGTGGCCCAGCGCATCATGGACTTCGCCAGGCCCAACCAGGTGGTGGTCTCGCGGGCCTATTACGACGTGATCTCGCGCATCACCGACAGCGCGGCCGGCCATTTCGACTACCTCGGCCCGCACATGGACAAGCACCTGCGCTCGCACGAGATCTACGCGGTGCTGGACCCGAATGCCGCACCCGCGGCAGCCGCGGCATCGCGCAACCTGGAGTTCGAGCACACGGCCTCGTTCGCCGCGCTGGCCTCGCTCACGCCGGAAATGGTGCACGACATCGAGGCCGAGCTGGCCAAGCTGATCGGCCCGCTGGCCCGGGTGCTGGTCAAGAAGGCGGTGCCGCGCACGGTGAGCGCCCAGGGCCTGCGCGACCTGCTGGCCGTCTCCATCCCCGACGCGACGGCGCGCGAGGCCTTTGCGCGGCCGCGCAATGCCAGCATGCCCGTGCATTCGGGGCTGCATGGGGCCTCGGGTCCGCGCACCGGCGCCACAAGCGCCATAGGTGCCACCACCGGTACGCCCAGCCGCCTGCATTCCATGCCGGTGTCCGGCCTGCGGCCCCAGGACATGAGCCGCCCGACGGGCCCGTCATCGCCGTCAGCGACGTCCACCTCCATTAACCTGCAGTATTTCAGCGCGGAACTGCAGGCCCAGCTCGAACGCATGCTGAGCCTTTACATCGGCCCGCTGGCCAAGACACTGGTGCGCAAGGAATCGGCGCGCCAGACCAGCCTGGGCGCGTTGGCAAAGGCCCTGGCGCAGCTGATCGACAAACCCGACGACAGGGCGAAGTTCCTGGCCGCGGCGCAAAAGCTGCACTCGGGGCGCTGAAGCCCCGGGCAAGTTCAGGCCGAAACGACCCGGCCCGCGTCTATGGTGATGCGCCGCTCGCAGCGCGCGGCGATGCCTTGGTCGTGGGTCACTAGCACTAGCGTGGTCCCGAGTTCACGATTGAGCTCGAACATCAGCGACATGACGGTCTCGCCGGTGGCGAAATCCAGGCTGCCGGTGGGCTCGTCGGCCAGCAGCACCGCCGGCTGCACCACGAAGGCCCGCGCCAGCGCTACGCGCTGCTGCTCGCCGCCCGACAGCACTTTGGGATAGTGGCCCAGCCGCTCCCCCAGGCCGACCCGCTTGAGCATCTCGGTGGCCTGCGAGCGGGCGTTCCGGGTGCCCGACAGCTCCAGCGGCAGCATGACGTTCTCCAGCGCGCTCAGGTTGCCCATGAGCTGGAAGCTCTGGAACACAAAACCGACCTTCTGGGCGCGCAAGGCCGCGCGGTCGTCTTCGCCCAGGGCGAACAGGTCCTGCCCGGCCAGCCTGACTGTGCCCTCGGTGGGGGTGTCCAGGCCAGCAATGATGGACAGCAAGGTGCTTTTGCCCGAACCCGAGGCGCCGACAATGGCGGCGGTTTCGCGCGCGGCGAGCGCGAAGTCAATATCGCGCAAAATGGCCAATGTGCCGGTGGAGTCGGTGACCGACTTGAAAACGTGCTCCACGGAAATAATTGAAGCTGTTGCAGGCTTTGCAGCCGCACCGGAAACGCCGGGCGCTGTGGAGGCCATGGAAGCATCATTCACGCCACTCACCGCGGGTTCAAACATGTCAGCCTTGTCAGAAAATATGAAATCCGACTTTACCAAGCTTGCCGGCCAAACGGCCAGGCGCCTGGTAAAACCTTTGGCCGCGCTGCTCGCGGCCGCCTTGCTGGGCGCAGTGCCGGCCGCCCACGCGCAGGCGCCCGCCTCCGCCGCCCAGGCCACTACCGTGCTGGTCGTCGGCGACTCCCTGAGCGCCGAATACGGCCTCAAGCGCGGCACCGGCTGGGTGCCGCTGCTGGAAAAGCAGCTGGCCGAAGAGAAAAAGAACGCCCGGGTCGTCAACGCCAGCATCAGCGGCGACACCACCTCGGGCGGCCGCTCCCGCCTGCCGGCCCTGCTGTCGCAGCACAAGCCCGCCGTGGTGGTGATAGAGCTGGGCGGCAACGACGCCCTGCGCGGCCTGCCTCTGGACATGACCGAGCAAAACCTCAGCGCGATGACGCAGGCCGCCAAAAAGGCCGGCGCGCGCGTGCTGCTGGTCGGCATGCAGGTGCCGCCCAACTACGGCAGCGCCTATGCGGCGACTTTTTCGGGGCTGTTCGCCAAGATCGCCAAGGCGGAAAAAGTCGCGCTGGTGCCCTTTTTCCTGAAAGGCATCGCGGACGCCGCCGACCCGACTGCCAGCTTCCAGGCCGACCGCATCCACCCGAACGAACAATCGCAGGCCCGCATGCTGGCCAATGTGTGGCCCGAACTCAAGAAACTGATCAAGTGACGCTTGAACGCATTTCCGCCGAAGAAGCGCTGGCCGCGCTGGGCCGCTACTCCGACATCATCGATGCCCGCAGCGAGGGGGAATACGCCGAAGACCACCTGCCCGGCGCGCTGAACTGGCCCAGCCTGCACGACGAAGAGCGAAAGATCGTCGGCACCAAATACAAGCAGATCAGCCAGTTCGAGGCCAAAAAACTGGGGGCGGCGCTGGTGGCGAAAAACATCGCCGAACACATACAGCGTGACGTGCTCGACAAACCACGTGAATGGCAGCCCCTGCTTTATTGCTGGCGCGGCGGCAAGCGCAGCGGCTCGCTGGCGCTGGTGCTGGACCAGATCGGCTTCAGGGTCACACTGGTGGACGGTGGCTATAAGGCCTTCCGGGCGGCGCTGCTGGCCGACCTGCCGCAGCTGGCCGCGCGCCTGCAGTACCGTGTCGTTTGCGGCCCCACGGGCTCAGGCAAGACGCGGTTGCTACAGGCCTTGTCAGAACAGGGCGCGCAGGTGCTGGACCTGGAAGCGCTGGCCAATCACCGCAGTTCTGTGCTGGGCGCGATTCCCGGCGTTCAGCAGCCCAGCCAGAAAGCCTTTGACAGCGGCATTTGGTCCGCCCTGCGCGGCTTCGACCCGGCCAGGCCGGTCTACGTTGAAAGCGAAAGTAAAAAGGTCGGCAACGTGGCGGTGCCCGACGGCCTGATCGCCGCCATGCGGGCCAGCCCCTGCCTGCAGATCGAGCTTGCGAATGACGAGCGCGTGGCGCTGCTGCTCGAAGACTATGCCTTCTTCGTCAAGGACATCGCGCACTTCTGCGAACGCCTCGGCGCCTTGACAGAGGCCCGCGGCAAGGCCGTGGTGCAGGACTGGCAGGCACGCGCCCAAGGCGGCGACGTGGCCTCAGTGGTCCGCGAGCTGCTCACCCTTCACTACGACCCGGGCTATGCGCGCTCCATGGAGCGCAACTTCAGCCAGTACCCGAAAGCCACTGTGCTCAGCGCGGCCGACCGATCGAGGCAGACCCTGGCGGGGCTGGCGCTATCCATTCTTGCGGGGGAGAAAACACCATGAAAAAAACCCTTGCCGCCATCGGCATCGCCCTGGCCGGGCTGGCCGCCTACCTGTGCCTGTGGCCGGTGCCCATCGCGCCGCAAAGCTGGGAAGCGCCCGCGGCACCCGGCTACACCGGCCCTTTCGCCGCCAACAACAAACTCGCCACCCTGAAAACCATCCCGCTGGGGGCCGAAGAAGGTCCCGAGCACCTGGTGGTGGCCCGGGATGGAAAACTCTACGCCACGGTGGCCAGCGGCGCCATCCTGCGGATGAATCCCGATGGCAGCGGCCAGGAGGTGGTGGCCAATACCGGCGGCCGCGTACTTGGTTTTGATTTCGATGCGGCCGGCAATCTCATTGCCGCCGATGCATTCAAAGGCTTGCTGTCGATTTCGCCGGACAGGAAGGTGACGGTGCTGGCTGACAAAGCCGGTGGCAGTCCGATTCTGTATGCCAATGCGGTGGTGGTGGCCCGCAGCGGCAAGGTGTACTTCAGCGACGCATCCACCCGCTTTGGGGCCCGGCAATGGGGCGGCACTTTCGAAGCCAGCATTCTCGACATCCTGGAGCAGTCCGCCACAGGCCGGGTCATTGAGTACGACCCGGCAACCCAAGCCACCCGCATCGTAGCCAAGGGTCTGAGCTTTGCCAACGGCGTGGCCTTGAGCCAGGACGAGCGCTCGCTGTTTGTGGCCGAAACCGGCAAATACCGCATCTGGAAACTGCCGGTGGATGCGCGGGAACAGGACATCGGCCAGCCCGGCAGCGGCCTCCGGCCGCTTTTTGACAATCTGCCGGGCTACCCCGACAACCTGATGCGCGGCCTGGACGGCAAGGTCTGGGTGGGCCTCGTCAAGCCGCGCAACCCGACGATTGACGGCCTGGCCCGCAAGCCCTTCATGCGCAAACTCATACTTCGTCTGCCGCGCGCCTTGTGGCCTATTCCCAAGGCCTATGGCCACGTGGTGGCGTTCACGGAAGAAGGAAAAGTGGTGGCCGACCTGCAGGACCCGACAGGCGCCTACCCCGAAACAACCGCCGTGACGGAGACGGCGGACAGGCTGTATGTGCAAAGCCTGCATGCCAGGGAGCTGGGCTGGTTGCCTAAATAGGCTGGCGTACCGTCCGGCCCAGTACCGGCCACCAACAAAAAACCCGGCAACACGCTGGGTGTTCCGGGTTTTCGAGGGGTATGCGCTGGTAGCCGTTTACGCTCATCCTTAACTGGAAGTTTGAAAATTCAGGGCGCCGGGTCAGCGGGTGGCACGCCAGCCGGCGCATCGCCGTCATTGGGCGGCGCATCGTTCCCATCGTCAGCTACATCATCCGGCTTGCCCTCGGCCTTGCGCTTGAGCTTTTCTTCTTTTTTGCGTTTTTTCGCAAGCTCTTTCTGGCGCTTTTCGTAGGAATAGTTGGGAGTTGCCACTGCGTGCTTTCATCTGAATAAGTAAGCCTTACTGTACTGCATTGCCGCCGCCGGATACCAGTCGTTTGCCCCGCTTTTGGATCAGGCTTTTTCCAGGGCCTGCGCAATGTCGGCCCGCAGGTCGGCGACGGCTTCCAGGCCTACCGAAAAGCGCACCAGGCCGCCTTTATAGGGCCAGGGCGTGGTACGCAGCGCCGGGATGTCGTACGGCGCGCACAAGCTCATGGGGCCAGCCCAGCTGTAACCTAGTTTGAAAAGTTTCAGGCTGTCACAAAAACGGTCCACCCGTGCCTGGGCGAACTCGGGTTTGAAGACGGCGCTCATGAGGCAGGCGGCACCGCTGCAGTCGCGCTTCCAGACCTCATGGCCGGGCGATCCGGGCAGGGCCGGGTGCAATACGGTGGCGATCTGGGGGCGGCCAGCCAGCCAGCCGGCCAGTTCCCGCGTGGCGGCGTCCTGGGCGGCGTAGCGCAAGGCCATGCTGTGGAGGCCTCGCAGCACCAGTTCGGCATCGTTGCCGCCTATGCCGTAACCGACACGCATGTGGCAAAAGTGGACCAGGTGGTGCAGCGCCTCGTCGCGCGTGACGACGGAGCCCATCAGCACATCGGCGCCGCCGCTGGGGTATTTGGTCAGCGCCTGGACCGAGATGTCCAGGCCGAGATCAAAAGCGTTGAAAGCCAGGCCGGCGCCCCAGGTGTTGTCGAGCGCGGTCACGATGCCCGAGGGATGCGTATTCTTGTGCGCCTTGACGGCCGCGACCAGTGCGGGCATGTCGGGGAATTCCAGCGTGATGGAGCCCGGCGCCTCTATCCACACCAGCCGGGTTTTCGGGCCCAGCTTGGCGGCCAGGTCGGCGGGGTTCATCGCGTCGTAAAAGCGATGGGTGATGCCCCAGGCGGCCAGCTCGCCCTGCGCAAAGCTCTTGTTGGGCCCGTAGGCGTTGTCGGGAATCAGCAGTTCGTCGCCGGCCTTGAGCAGCGCCATGCCGACCAGCACCACGGCCGCCAGGCCGCTGGGCACCAGCGTGCAGTACTTGCCGCCTTCCAGGGTGGCGATGCGCTCTTCCAGCGTGAAGGTGGTGGGCGTGCCGTGCAGGCCGTAGGTGTAGCCGGTCTTGTGCTTCCAGTCCCGGCGGCGCAGCGCGGCGACGGTGGGAAAGGCAATGGTGGAAGCCTTGTAGACCCCGGGCGGAATCGCGTCAAAGTCGGCGGGCGGCTTGTAGGGGTGGTGGATCAGGGTGGTGGAAATGTCGCTCATGACCGCATATTAACGGCAAGCTCAGAGGCTTGAAGAGCAGCAGAACAAAAGCCGCGTCCGCAGGGGCTTCTCGATTCAAGCAGGGGCCGCGGGACTGGCTTTGCCAGACCGCAGGCGCAGCGCCACCGAGGGGCTGGAGCCTGCGGCTCCAAAGCTGCTTGAGCAGCTTTGGACAGGCGACAAGAGGCGAAGCGTCTCGCGAGCCGCGGCCTGCAAGGCCTCGCGCATTACACGAAGTGAAAAGCGTGGGGGCTTAAATTTTCCACTTCGCCATCAGCTGCGCGGGTGACAGCGAGTCATAGCCTTCGAACGGCTGGTGAATCCAGGGATTGGTGGGCAGCAGTTCGACCGAATAGTCGGGCTGGAAGCTGGACACGCCCTTGGTCCAGATGACGGCGCTGCGCAGTTCGGTGATGGGTTTGTAGTTGTTCTTGAGCTGGTGAATCACGGCGTTGAGCGTGTGGCCGGAATCGGCCAGGTCGTCGACCAGCAGCACCTTGCCGGCGATCTCGCCCTTGGGCGTGGTGATGAAGCGGGCGATGTCGAGGTTGCCCTGCGTCATGCCGGCATCGGCGCGGTAGGAGCTGGTGGACATGATGGCCAGCGGCTTGTCAAAGATGCGCGAGAGGATGTCGCCGGGGCGCATGCCGCCGCGGGCCAGGCACAGGATGGTGTCGAACTGCCAGCCGGACTGGTGGATCTTGATGGCCAGTTTCTCAATCAGGTTGTGGTATTCGTCATAGCTCACATAGAGATGCTTGCCGTCTTCTGTCAACATGGGTGGCGCTCCTGATGTATTCGCTGCCCGCGCCCTTTTCAAGGACGGCAGGCTGTTTGGCTAAAGCTGTGGCGGGTATCCGGTCAAGCGGCGGCGTAAGGGTTGCGCAGCAGGATGGTGTGGTCGCGGTCGGGGCTGGTGGAAATCATGTCGATGGGCACGCCGGTCACTTCCTCGATGCGGTGCAGGTATTTCTGCGCAGCCGCGGGCAGCTTGTCGTACTCGGTGACGCCGACCGTGCTCTGGCTCCAGCCGGGCATGGTTTCGTAGATCGGCTTGCAGCGCTCGATTTCTTCGGCGCCCATGGGCAGGATGTCGGTGATGTGGCCGTCGAGTTCGTAGCCGGTGCACAGCTTGAGCTCGTCGATGCCGTCGAGCACGTCGAGCTTGGTGATGCACAGGCCCGACAGGCCGTTGACCTGGGCCGAGCGCTTGAGCAGCGCGGCGTCAAACCAGCCGCAGCGGCGGCTGCGCCCGGTGGTCACGCCTTTTTCGGCCCCCACGGTGCTCAGGTGGTAACCCACGGTGCCGGGCTTTTCCCAGTCGAGCTCGGTCGGGAACGGCCCGCCGCCCACACGCGTGCAATAGGCCTTGGTGATGCCCAGGATGTAGTGCAGCATGCCCGGGCCCACACCGGCACCGGCGGCGGCGTTGCCGGCCACGCAGTTGCTGGAAGTGACGTAGGGGTAGGTGCCGTGGTCGACGTCGAGCAAGGTGCCCTGCGCGCCTTCGAACAGCAGGTTGGCGCCGTCGCTATGGGCGTCGTTGAGTTCACGCGAGACGTCGGCCATCATGGGCTTGAGCAGCTCGGCGTGGCGCATGGCTTCGGCGTAGACGGTGTCGAAGTCGATGGCCGGGGCATGCAGGTAGCCCGTCAGCACGAAGTTGTGCAGCTCCAGCAGGTCGCGCAGCTTGGCGGCGAAGCGGTCGGGGTATTTGAGGTCCTGCACGCGCAGCGCGCGGCGGGCGATCTTGTCTTCATAGGCCGGGCCTATGCCGCGGCCGGTGGTGCCGATCTTGGTGGTGCCGCCCTTCTCGCGGTAGGCTTCGCGCGCGATGTCGAGCGCGGCGTGGAAAGGCAGGATCAACGGGCAGGCTTCGCTGATGCGCAGGCGCGAACGGACTTCAACGCCGGCTTTCTCCAGGCCTTCGATTTCCTCAAACAGCTTGGCGGCCGACAGCACCACGCCATTGCCGATGTAGCACTTCACGCCGGGGCGCATGATGCCGCTGGGGATCAGGTGCAGCGCCGTTTTGACGCCGTTGATGACCAGCGTGTGGCCGGCGTTGTGGCCGCCCTGGAAGCGCACCACGCCCTGCGACATCTCGGTCAGCCAGTCGACCAGCTTGCCCTTGCCTTCGTCACCCCACTGGGTGCCCACGACCACGACATTGCGGCCCGCGTCTGCGGTTTGTTTGTTTGTCATCTTCAATTCTCGTTAAGGTGTGTTGGGATCAAGCCGGACGGGGGCACATGGCCCTCACGCGGCTTTCTTCAGGGGCTGGACCACCCATTGACCGGCAGCCTGGGCCAGTTCGCGGTCGCAATCGAATTCATTGACTTCATGTTCGTGGCCGGGCAGCACGCAGGCCACGGTTTCGCCGCCGGCACGCAGCCGGGCGATAGCCGCGCGCAGGCCGGCGTCTTCGCTCCAGGGCGCGCGTATGGCCGCCTTCAGGGGCCGGGGCGGCAGCACGCTGACTAGCTCCTTCAAATCCAGGCTGAAACCGGCCGCCGGGCGGTTGCGGCCGAACACGGCGCCGACTTCGTCATAACGGCCGCCGCGCGCCAGTTCGGCGCCCTGCCCGTAAATGGCAAAGCGCGTGCCGCTGTAATAGGCGTAGCCGCGCAGGTCGGCCAGGTCGAAACTGACCTTGACCTCGCCTTTTTCGCCGCCGGTGTGGGCCGCCAGCCATTTGAGGTTTTGCAGCGCCGCCTTGAGGCCGGTCGAGGGTGGCAAGGCTTTTTCGGCTTCGGCCAGGACTTTTTCGTCGCCGTAGAGCTGCAGCAGTGCCTTGAGGCCGGCGCGCGCTTCGGCGGAAATGCCGCTGCTCGGGCTGGCAGTGAGGCTGTCGAGCTCGCTGGCATCCTTGGCCGCCAGCGCAGTGTGGATCAGTGCCAGGGTCTTGCCGCTGACAGTGGCGCCGGCCAGCAGGCTGTTGACGATGCGCACGTCGGCCATGTCGACGCTTAATGCGGTCACACCGGCCGCTTTGAGGCCCTCAAGCGCCAGCTGCTGGGCTTCCAGGTCGGCTTCCAGCCCAGCATGGCCGTAGATCTCAGCGCCGAACTGCAGCGGCTCGCGGGTCGCGTGGGGGCGGTCTGTGCGGGTGTGCAGCACCGGGCCGCAGTAGCAGAGGCGGGCCACGCCGCTGCGGTTGAGCAAATGGGCGTCGATGCGGGCGACCTGGGGGGTGGTGTCGGCGCGCAGGCCCAGGGTGCGGCCGGAAAGCTGGTCGACCAGCTTGAAAGTCTGCAGGTCCAGTGCTTCGCCGGTGCCGGTCAGCAGCGACTCGAGGTGCTCGAGCAGCGGCGGCATGACCAGTTCATAGCCGTAGCTGCGGGCGGTGTCCAGGAACAGGCGGCGCAGCTCTTCGATGTGGCGCGCCTCGGAGGGCAGGACATCGGCAATTTGATCGGGCAATTGCCATGATGACGACCAGGCGGGCATTGTAATTTTCGTGGGCTGTTAAAAACAGCATTTTACCGGGCTTGAAGCCGGTTTTCGGCTTGCCGGAGACTGATAAGGCCCGCGGGGCGAAATAGGGGTGCGGCTGCGATGTGGAATTCAGGCCAGCACGGCCAGCAGAATCAAGCCCGCCGCGATGCTGCAAAGCCCGAAGAAGCGGATCTGGCCGTTGCCCAGGGTGAGGATCTGCTCGAACATGCGGCGCCAGCCGCCGGGAGAGATGAAAGGCAACAGGCCCTCGATGACCAGCATCAAGGCCAGTGCCAGCCAGAAGGTGCTGCCGTCCACGCCGGCTTATTTTTTGGCCGGTGCGGCGCTGCCGGAGCCCGGGCCGCGCATCGCCTTGAAGAAGTCGGACGAAGGGTCGAGCACCATCACGTCGCTTTTCTTGCTGAAGCTGGCTTTGTAGGCATCAAGGCTGCGGTAGAACTGGGCGAACTGCGGGTCGCGCCCGAACGATTCGGCATAGGTGCGGGCGGCTTCGGCATCGCCCTCGCCCTTGACCTTTTGCGCATCGCGGTAGGCGTTGGCGATGGTCACTTCGCGCTGGCGGTCGGCGTCGGCGCGGATTTTTTCGCCTTCCGCCAAACCGGTAGAGCGCAGCTCATTGGCCACGCGCTGGCGCTCAGCCACCATGCGCTTGTAGACGGAATCGGTGATGGCTTCCACATAGTCCACGCGCGTGATACGCACGTCGACCACGTCCACGCCCCAGGGCTGGGCGCCCTGCACGGCCTGCAGCACTTCGCGCTTGACGTCGGCCATCAGCGCTTCGCGCTTGAGCGACAGCAGGTCCTTGACGGTGCGCTTGTTGATTTCTTCCTGGAAAGCGTTGCGGACCACCCGGTTGAGCTGGTTGGCGCCGGCTTTTTCATCGAGGCCGACATTGCGGATGTAGTCGCTGGGCTGGATGATGCGCCAGCGCACGTACCAGTCGATCACGACACGCTGCTTTTCGGCCGTGAGCATGGGCTCGGCATCCACGCTGTCGAGCACCAGCAGGCGCTTGTCGATGTACGACACGTTCTGGAACGGCGGCGGCATCTTGAAATGCAGGCCGGGTTCGGTGACCACGTCCTTGATCTGCCCCAGGGCATAGACCACGCCGAACTGGCGTTGGTCGACCACGAACAGCGTGGAACTGAGCAGCGCCAGGAGGACCAGCAGCGAGGAAACAATAAATCCAACTCTATTCACGATCGTCTTCCTTAGCGTGTTTCACGGTCGCGCGAGCGGGCGGAGTCGCGTGAACGGGCATCGAGGGGTGGCAGGCTGGAGGTGGGCGCGGCGGGCGCGGATGAAGAGGCCGAGCCGGCGATCAGCGGTGTTTCGCCGGGAACCGCCGCATCGCCGCCCTGGGAGCTCATCTGCATGATCTTGTCCAGCGGCAGGTACAGCAGGTTGCTGCCCTGGCGCGAGTCGACCAGCACCTTGGTGACGTTGGTATAGACCTGCTGCATGGCGTCGGTGTACATACGGTCACGCGTGACCTGGGGCGCCTTCTGGTATTCGACCAGCACCGAGCGGAAGCGCTGCGCGTCACCTTGGGCCTGGGCCACGATCTTGGCCTTGTAGGCTTCGGACTCTTCCTTCAGGCGCGAGGCGGAACCGACGGCGCGCGGAATCACGTTATTGGCATAAGCCTGGGCTTCATTCTTGGCGCGCTCGCGCTCCTGGCCGGCCTTGAGCACGTCGTCGAAGGCTGCCTGCACCTGCTCGGGCGGTCGCACGCCGCTTTGCTGCAAGTTGATGCCGACGACTTCCACGCCGACCTTGTAGCGATCCAGGATGGTCTGCATCAGGGCACGCACGCGCGGCCCGATCTGGTCACGCTCGTCGGCAAGCGCGGAATCCATCTTCATCTTGCCGACGACTTCGCGCACGGCGGTCTCGGCGGCCTGCACCACCGCGGCTGCCGGGTCCTTGCTTTCAAACAGATAGGCGCGCGCGTCGTTCAGACGGTACTGCACGGCGAATTTGATCTCGACGATGTTTTCGTCCTCGGTCAGCATGGCGGAGTCGCGCAGGCCGGTGGCCTTGATGATGACGTCGCGGCCCACGTCGACCGAACGGATTTGCGTGACCACGACGATCTCGTGGCGCTGGACGGGATAAGGCAGGCGCCAGTTGAAGCCCGCGCCCACGGTGGAGTGGTATTTGCCGAATTGGGTAATGACAGCCTGCTGGCCTTCCTGGACGATGAAAAAGCCGGTTCCCAGCCAGATCAGCGCGGCGACGCTGGCGATCAGGCCTACGCCGATGCCGGCGCTTTTCATGTCGGGCTGGAAGCCGCCGTTATTCCCACCGCCTCCGCCGCCATTGCCGCGGCCGAAACCGCCGCGATTGGGGTTGTTCTTGCCGCCGCCGAAAAGGCCACCCAGCTTGCGATTGAAGTCGCGCCAGAGTTCGTCGAGGTCGGGGGGGCCCTGGTTGGGGCCCTGCCCTTGCGGGCGATTGGCGGGTCGGGTCGGCTGCTTGTCGTCCCGGGGTGCCTCGGGCTTGCTGTCGTCGGACGAGGCTTTATCGTCGTCCCGGCCCCAGCGCGGATCATTGAGGTTGAACATGCCTTGGGCGCGATGCCTGAGCCGGCCTGGCAAGGTCGTCAAAGTCTGCAGCACGGGGTTCAGATTCATGGGATCAAACTCACTTTTTTTCATTACACCGACATTGTGCCTAATGAATTCGCCATATCAGGCAAGGTCCTCGGCAGTCAGGGGGATTTCCTCGGCCGGCGGGTTGGCCGCATAGCCGGCCAGCAAGGCCCGCAGAAGCGGCAGGCCCTCGCCTGTCTGGGCGCTCACGAACACCCGTTCAACGCTGCGGCTGGAGCCCTCAAACGCGTCCCTGAGTTCGAACATGTCCTGCAGGTGCAGGGGGAAGTTGTTCTTTTCAATGGCATCCAGCTTGTTGAACACCAATATTTGCGGCACGTCGGCCGCGCCGATCTCCGAGAGCACGCGCTGCACCTGTTCGATCTGCTCAAGGTAATCGGGATTGGCGCCGTCCACCACGTGCAGCAGCAGGTCGGCGTCGGCCGCCTCCTGCAGGGTCGCGGCGAAGGCGTCTATCAGGCCGTGCGGCAGGTCGCGGATAAAACCGACGGTGTCCGAGAGCGACACCGAACGCCCGGCATCGCCCAGGTAGAGCTGGCGCGTGGTGGTGTCCAGCGTGGCGAACAGCTGGTCGGCCGCGTAGGCGCGCGCCTTGACCAGCGCATTAAAGAGCGTGGACTTGCCCGCGTTGGTGTAGCCCACCAGGGAAATCGTGAAGGAATTACGGCGCTCGCGCTGCTTGCGCTGGGTCTGCCGCTGCTTCTTGACCTTGGCCAGGCGCTCCTTGGTGCGTTTGATGGCGTCACCAATCATGCGCTTGTCGAGCTCGATCTGCTTTTCACCGGGGCCGCCGCGCACGCCGGCGCCGCCGGTCTGCCGCTCCAGGTGGGACCAGCGCCGCACCAGGCGCGTGGACATGTATTGCAGCCTGGCCAGTTCGACCTGCAGCTTGCCCTCGTGGCTGCGCGCGCGCTGGGCGAAAATTTCGAGGATCAGCAGGGTCCGGTCGTTGACCGGCATGTCCAGGTGGCGCTCCAGGTTGCGCTGCTGCGCCGGGCTCAAGGACTGGTCGAACAGGACTTCGGTGGCGCCGGTGTCCAGCGCCATCAGCTTGATTTCGTCGGCCTTGCCGCTGCCGATGAAGAGCGCGGCGTCGGGCGCCTTACGCCTGCAGGTGACGCGCGCAACCGGCTGCAGGCCCGCTGTTTGCGCGAGCAAACCCAGTTCCTGCAGGCCAGCATCAAAGTTCGGGAATCCGAGATCCACCCCGACAAGGAGCACGAGGGGTTTCGGGTTCACCGGAGCATCGGACGAACTCAGCTGGCGGGGCTTTCTTCAGACTCGCTGGTCGCGAAATTCACCGCGCGGCCTGGAACGATGGTGGAGATCGCATGCTTGTAGACCATCTGGGTCACAGTGTTGCGAAGCAGGACCACGTATTGATCGAAGGATTCGATCTGGCCTTGCAATTTGATCCCGTTGACGAGATAGATGGAAACAGGAACATGCTCGCGACGCAAGGTGTTGAGAAATGGATCCTGCAAGAGCTGGCCTTTGTTATTGCTCACGATATTTTCCGTGTTCAAAAGTTAATAGAACCTGACCTTACCACAGGGCGTGGGCCCGGCCATGTAGTCCTAGGCCGATTCCTTGTCCTTAAAGGGGTTGTGCGAGCTTTTCATCTGGATCCGCAGGGGCGTACCGACCAGGTCGAACTCCTTGCGAAAGCGCCCTTCGAGGTAGCGTTTGTACGACTCGGTGACGTGCTCCAGCGAATTGCCGTGGATGATGATGATGGGCGGGTTCATGCCGCCCTGGTGGGCGTAACGCAGCTTGGGGCGGGACACGCCGGAGCGCTGGGGCTGCTGGAATTGCACCGCCTCGAGCAGCAGCCGGGTCAGCACCGGGGTAGACATCTTGCGGTTGGCCGAGGCATGGGCCTGCACGATGGATTTCCAGACGGGGCCCAGGCCCTGGCGCTTGATGGCCGAAATCGGATGGATGGAGGCGAATTTGAGGAAACCCAGCCGGGTTTCGATGGAACGCTCCAGCAGTTCGCGCTGGTAGGAGTCCACCGCATCCGATTTGTTGACGGCCAGAACCACCGAACGCCCGCTTTCCAGGATGTAGCCGGCGATGTGGGCATCCTGGTCGGTCACGCCCTGGGTGGCGTCCAGCAGCAAGAGCACCACATTGGCGTTTTCAATGGCCTGCAGGGTCTTGACGACGGAAAACTTCTCGATGGCCTCGAAAACCTTGCCTTTGCGGCGCAGCCCGGCGGTGTCGATGAGCTCAAACTTTTGCCCGGCGCGTTCGAAAGGCACCGAAATGGCGTCCCGGGTCGTGCCGGGCAGGTCGAAGGCGACCAGGCGCTCTTCGCCCAGCCAGGTGTTGATCAGCGTGGACTTCCCGACATTGGGGCGTCCGGCCACGGCCAGGCGGATGACGGAGGGGTCCTGCGGCTCGGCTTCTTCTTCCGGGTCGGGCAGATTGAGCGGCGCCAGCGCCATGTCGACCAGCGAGCGCATGCCCTGGCCGTGCGAGGCGGAAACCGGCAGCACCTCGCCCAGGCCCAGTTCGAAGAACTCGGACAGCTGCACGCCTTCGGTCATGCCCTCGGCCTTGTTGGCCGTCAGCACCGTGGGTTTGCCCAGCTTACGCAGGTATTTGGCAATGTCGTGGTCCTGCGCGCTGATGCCGGCGCGGGCATCGACCACAAACACCACCACGTCGGCCTCGGCGACCGCCTGCCGGGTCTGCTTGGCCATTTCCCTGTAGATGCCGGAGGCCGCGTCGGGCTCAAAGCCGCCGGTGTCGATCACGATGTATTCGTGGGGACCCAGCTTGCCGTTACCGTAATGACGATCCCGCGTCAGGCCGGCAAAGTCGGCCACGATCGCATCCCGCGTCTTGGTCAGCCGGTTGAAAAGCGTCGACTTGCCCACGTTGGGGCGGCCGACTAGCGCAATGACAGGTTTCATCAATCAGTTTCAGGCGGGGCCCAAGGCCCTTTATTGGGGCTGGAAGCCGTAAATACCGCCGCCCTGGGTCACGGCGATCAGCGTATTGCCGACCAGCACCGGGGTGGCCGCGATGGCGGTGCCGTCGGTGGGCAGGCGGTTGAGCAGGGAGCCGTCTTCACGCGACAGCAGGTGCACAAAACCCGAGAAGTCGCCGATGGCGATGGAACGTCCCACCACCACCGGCGCTGTCAGGCTGCGGTAACGCAGGCGGTCCGTGGTCCAGGCGCGTTCGCCGTCGGTGCGGCGCCAGGCAATCACGTTGCCGTCGGCTTCAGTGCCGAACACAAAGCGGTCGTCGCCGTCCAGGCCCTGCACGCCGTTGGCGGGCTTGGTCCAGAGCAGGTTGCCGCGCGCGGCGTTGACGCAGCCGACGCTGGCCTGGAAGGCCCGCGCGCACACGACGTCGCCCTGCCGGCTGACACGCCCGACCAGGTCGACCAGGCGTTCCACGTCATTGATGCCGCGCGGCGTTGCGATAGGGGCTTCCCAGCGGATGCTGCCGTTGGAAGGATTCAGGCCGGCCAGGCGGCCGGCCAGGCCTACCACCAGGGTGTCGCCGACAGCCAGCATCACGCCGGACTGGCGCAGGATCAGGGGCTCATTGGGGCGCTGCTGGGCCCAGAGCTTGCGCCCGGTCTGCCCGTCAAAGGCGGTAACCGAGCGGTCCGCAGCCAGCACAAACACGCGCTCGCCGGCAACAAAAGGCGCGGTGAAAGCCTGGGCGCCCAGCTTCTGGCGCCACACTTCGCGGCCGCCCTGCAAGGCGACAATTTCATTGGCTTTGGTCACCACGGCCACGACTTTGCCGTCATTGCCGGCGCCCGCGGCCAGCGGTGTGTTCAGCGAAAAGCGCCAGACGTCGCGGCCGGTCTGGGCGTCCAGCAAGGCCACGGTGCCGTCGCCGCTGGCCACCGCCACGCTGTTGCCGGAAACCCCGGTCTGCAGCGGGAAATTCACCTGGCCTACGCGCGTGGTCCAGGTCTGGCGGGCGGCCACCAAGGCCGTCACGGGCTGGAGCTCAGCGGGCTGGGGCTTGGCAGGGCCGCTGCCGAACATCGAGCATCCGCCCAAGGCGGCCACCAGCAGGATGAGAGCCGGGGCGCGCACGGCCTGGGCCAGAGGCCTGAAAGACGGATGGATCATTTCTTCACCTCGGGATTCGATGCGGGGGTTTCGGATTTGGCCTTGGCTGCCGGGTCTACGCCCAGCGCGTTGAGTTTGACTTCCACGAGGCGGCGGTACTCGGCGCGCTCGTCGAGGTCTTTGTAGGCCTTTTCATATTCCGCCCTGGCTTCGGCTTTTTTGCCCTGAGCGGCGAGGATGTCGCCGCGGCGGTCGGCGGCCAGCGCCGTGAAACCCTTGGGGAAAGCGCCCGAAACCTGCTGGAGCGCTTCGTCGTAGGCCTTCTTTTCGAGCAACAGGCCCGCCAGCCGCAGGCGCGCGATGGCTTGGTAGCCTTCGTCGGAGGCTTTTTCGGCGACCCAGTTCAGGGCGGCACGCGAAGAGTCGACGTTGCCCTTGTCGTAATAAGCCCGGGCGGCCAGCAAACCAGCCTGCTGGGCATAAGCCGTGCTGCTGAAACGCTCTTTCATGTCCGCCAGGGAGCGGTCGATCCGGGTCGCGTCGCCCGACTGTACGGAGCGCTCGACTTCTTCATACATGACCGCGGCCTGCGCCGCCTTGGTGCGTTCCCAGTACTGGTAGCCGGTCCAGGCCGCAAAGACGCCCAATACGACAATCAGCGTCCAGGTGATCCTGTCACCGTACTGCTTCCAGAAGTGCTTGAGTTCGTCAAGCTGTTCCTGTTCTTCCAAATCGAGATGTTTTGCCATAAAAGTCTTCTTGTGCGGCCCGGTGACGGCGCGGATTGAGTTGGGGTGATTGTAGAGGCCCGAGGACATGCGCCCGCCGGCGCGTCCCGGTGTTCAGCCGCGCAAGGTGCCGGCCCAAGCCGCCACATCGGCCAGCGGCTGGAGTACCTGGGCTTGCAAGGCCTGGTCTTTTTCGCCGCGCAGATGCTTGACGGCCACGCGGCCCTGGGCGAGCTCGTCCGCGCCGAAAATCAGCGCATAGCGCGCGCCGCTGCCGTCGGCCTTCTTGAACTGGGATTTCATGCTGCCCATGCCCTCCCCCGTGCCGCCGTGCATCTGCACCTTGATACCGGCACCGCGCAGGGCCTCGCAGGCGGCCATGGCGGTGGGCAAGGCCTCGGCCGACGGCAGGACGGCGTAGGCGTCGGGCGCATTCTCCGGCGGCAGCACGCCGACTGCTTCGAGCAGCAGCAGCATGCGCTCCACGCCCATGCCCCAGCCGACCGCCGGCGTCGGTTTGCCGCCCAGTTGCTCGAACAGGCCGTCGTAGCGCCCGCCGCCGCAGACCGTGCCCTGCGAACCGAGCTTGTCGGTGATCCACTCGAACACGGTGAGGTTGTAGTAGTCCATGCCGCGCACCAGGCGCGGGTTGATGCGGTAGGCCACGCCGGCGGCGTCAAGCACCGCGCGCACGGCGTTCAGGTGCGCGAGCGAGGCTTCGCCAAGGAAGTCCATCAGTTGCGGCGCCGCCTCGACGATGGCCTGCATGGCGGGATTCTTGGTGTCGAGGATGCGCAGCGGGTTGCTGTGCAGCCGGCGCCTGGCGTCCTCGTCCAGCACGTCGGCATGCGCCTCGAAGTGGGCGATCAGCGCGGCGCGGTGCGCCATGCGCTCGCCGGGCTGGCCCAGGCTGTTGAGTTCGAGCCGCACGTGCTCCATGGGAATGCCCAGGTCGCGCAGCAGCGCGCGGCACATCAGGATCTGCTCGGCATCCACGTCGGGCCCGGCAAAGCCCAGGGCTTCGACGTCGATCTGGTGGAACTGGCGATAGCGCCCTTTCTGCGGCCGCTCGTGGCGGAACAGCGTCACCGCGGACCAGACCCGCATGGGCCCGTTGTACAGCGCGTTGTGCTCGACCATCGCGCGCACGATGCCGGCGGTGGCCTCGGGACGCAACGTGAGCTTGTCGCCGTTCATCGAGTCCACGAAGGAGTACATCTCTTTTTCGACGATGTCGGTGACCTCGCCGAGGCCGCGCACGAACAGCGCCGTCGGCTCGACGATGGGCGTGCGCACGTTGGCGTAGGCATAACGCGCCATCAGCGCGCGCACCTTGGCCTCGAACCACTCCCAGCGCGCCGATTCGGGCGGCAGGATGTCGTTCATGCCCTTGACGGCGGTGAGCTTTTCCGTCTTCGCCAAAGCGGGCTTCTCCGCCGTCGCGGCAGCTATTGTTTTTTCAACCATGGATGTCAGGCAGTTTCAGCGACAGCGTGCGCGCCGAAACGTTTTTCAATGTAGTTTTCAACGATGACCTGGAACTCTTGCGCGATGTTGTCGCCGCGCAGGGTCAACTTTTTCTCGCCGTCGATGAACACCGGCGCGGCCGGTGCCTCGCCGGAGCCGGGCAGGCTGATGCCGATGTCGGCATGCTTGCTTTCGCCCGGGCCGTTGACGATGCAACCCATCACGGCGACCTTGAGGCCTTCGACACCCGGGTACTGCTCGCGCCAGACGGGCATCTGGGCGCGCAGGAAGTCGTCAATCTGCTTGGCCAGTTCCTGGAAGGTGGTGCTGGTGGTGCGGCCGCATCCCGGGCAGGCCGTCACGCTGGGGACAAATGTCCGCAGGCCCAGCGCCTGCAGGATTTCGGAGGCGATCACAACTTCCTGGGTGCGGGCTTCGCCCGGCTGCGGGGTCAGGGAGACGCGTATGGTGTCGCCCACACCTTCCTGCAGCAGGATAGCCAGCGCCGTGGCCGAGGCCACCGTGCCTTTGGTGCCCATGCCGGCTTCGGTCAGGCCCAGATGCAGCGCGTGGTCGGTGCGCCGGGCCAGCTCGCGGTAGACCGAGATCAGGTCCTGCACGCCGCTGACTTTGCAGGACAGGATGATCTGGTTGCGGACCATGCCCATTTCCTCGGCGCGCTGGGCCGAGTCCACCGCGGAGGTGATCAAGGCCTCGTACATCACCTGGCGCGCGTCCCAAGGCACCGCGCGCTTGCTGTTTTCGTCCATCAGGCTGGCCAGCAGTTCCTGGTCCAGGCTGCCCCAGTTCACACCGATACGCACGACCTTGTTCCAGCGCATGGCGACTTCGATCATCTGGCCGAACTGGCGGTCGCGCTTGTCGCCCTTGCCGACGTTGCCGGGATTGATGCGGTATTTGGACAAGGCCTGCGCGCAGGCCGGATAGTCGGTGAGCAGCCGGTGGCCGTTGTAGTGGAAATCGCCGATCAGGGGCACGTCGACGCCCATGCGGTCCAGCTGTTCGCGCACGTAAGGCACAGCCTGGGCGGCTTCCGGCGTGTTGACCGTGATGCGGACCATCTCGGAGCCCGCCAGTGCGAGTTCCTTGACCTGGATGGCGGTGCCTATGGCGTCCACCGTGTCGGTGTTGGTCATGGATTGCACGCGTACAGGCGCGTCGCCGCCCACGGTGACGATGCGCGAACCCCAGGCGACCTGCGCCTGGAGGGAGCGCCGCGCCTTGGGAAAGGCGGACTCGATGGGAAGGCAGGCCTGCAGCACTATTTCACCTCGAAGCGGGCAACGTTGTCCCTGGCGACCGCATTCAGGTCAAAGGCCTGCCCGCGCACCTGCACCTGCGTGAGGTCGGCCTTGCCGACCACAGCGGCCAACGGCAATACGCCGGACGCGCCGGCGACCTCACCGGCCGTCAGGGTGCGACGCAGCACGACCGTGCCCTTGGCGTCGGTCACTTCCACCCAGGACTCGCCTTTGGCGCGAAAAGTCACGATGCCCGCGGGCATTGCCTGCGAGGCGGCGGCCACAGGCGCCGGTGCGGCGGGTGCGACGACAGCCGGCGCGGGAGCGGCGACGGCGGCTGGCGGCGTGGGGCTGAGCACCGCCGGAGGCAGTGTCGAGAGGGACAAGGGAACCGTCGTCGAGACGCCGCCGGCACTGGCAGCGGCAACAGGCGCGTTGGCCTGTTCGGCCGGCTTGGCGATGTCGGCGAGGCCCGGGCCGGCGATGGCCACCGGCAGCGGTTTTCCGGCGTCGGCGCCGCCCGGCGGCATGGTGGTATCGGCGGTTTCCGTCTTGCTGCCGTCGTGCTTGACGGCCGGCAGGAAAATCAGGACCAGAGCACCGAGCAGCAGGAGAAGTCCCGCCAGCACGGCCGGCCTGGAAACCTGGGTCCAGATCGACGGCCCGGGGCCCTCGCCCGGCGAGCGGAACGGGGCGTTGATGCCCGCGCCCTGGTAAGTCAGCTTGGGTGCGCTGGTCTGGGGCAAAAGGCCCAGCACCGGGGCGGCATCGAGTTTCAGGGTGCGGCACACGCTGGAGGCCAGCGCGCGCACAAAAACGGCATCGGGCAGCAGGTCGAAGCGGTCTTGCTCCAGCGCTTCGAGTTTTTTCACGGGCACCTTGAGCGACACCGCCAGCGCGGCAATGTGCATGCCCGCCGCCTCCCGGGCCTGGCGAAGCAGGCCGCCCGCCGTCGCATCTGGCGCCGGCATGCCGCTGTGGCTGAAACCGGCAGGCGCCGCCTCACCCCCGAACTGCCCCGCTGGTGTCAGGTCAAGCTCACTCATTGAAAGAGCCCTTTTCATAGGCAGCCGCTTCGCGGGACTGCGCAAACCGCTTTTTCAGCTGGTCGCCCAGTTGCACTACCGACTCCCGGTTGTTCAGCTTGCGCTCGGTCTTGATGCCCAGCCACAGGCTTTCGGCATTGGCCAGATCGCTGTTGTTGATGCGGCGGATGTAGAACTGGGCGCGTGTCAGTTCACCGCGCTCATACAAAAGATGGGCCAGGTTGTAGCCGGTCACGGGATTGCCCGCGTCCAGCTCGTAGGACTGCATGAGGCTTTGCTCGGCCTCGGCGCGCTGCCCGGCACGCATCTGGCAGACCCCTTGCGTCATCAGCGTCTTGGCTCTGCCGCCATAGGTGGGATTGGACATCGCCTGGCCGAAAAAGCGCATCGCATCGGTGAAACGCGACTGCTGGCACATCAGCCAGCCGTAGTTGTGGGCCACGTCCGCGTCGCGCGGATTCAGCGCCAGCGCGCGGCGAAAGCTGTCCTCAGCCATTGGAATGTCGTTGAGGCGCATGTACACCAGGCCGCGCAGGTTGTAGGCATCGCCGAAGCTCGGGTCGGCCAATAGCGACTGCTTGATTTCATCGAGCGCCACATTGGTCTGGCCTTGTTCGAAATAGCCCGAGGCCAGCTCAAGCCGCAGCCGCGCGCGCCGGCGCCCATCGGGCTCGTCCGATTCGGTGACGATGTCGCTGCGGCCGCCGGAAGCCCCGACGGCGCCGGGGGCGCCCGGCTGGCCGGCGCATCCCGCCAGCATCACAACCAGCCAGCATACCGGCAACCAGATCACATTGGAGAGAAACCTCATACACCCATCCCCTTGGCCACAACGACTTTAATTCCCCCGAGCATACCTTGCCGCTGGGCGGCCATGCGCTGGTCCACGCCCGTGCGGTCCTGCACATCGCCCGCGAGCTGCCCGCAGGCCGCGTCGATGTCATCTCCGCGGGTTTTGCGCACGGTGGTCACGATGCCTGCGTCCATCAGGATTTTCGCAAATGCGCTGACCTGCGGCATGTCAGAACGCTTCAGGCCGGAGGCCGGAAACGGGTTGAAGGGAATCAGGTTGAATTTGCAGGACAGGCCGCGCGTCGCGTGCGCCTGGACCAGCGACACCAGCTGGCGCGCGTGTTCGGGCTGGTCGTTCACGCCGTCGAGCATGCAATATTCGAAGGTGATGAAATCACGGGGCGCCGAAGCCTGGTAACGGGTACAGGCCTCCAGCAATTCCGCGATGGGGTATTTTTTGTTCAGCGGCACCAAGTTGTCGCGCAGCACGTCTTCCGGCGCATGTAGCGAGACGGCCAGGGCCACCGGGCAATCCTTGGCAAGCCGGTCAATCATGGGCACCACGCCCGAGGTGGACACCGTCACCCGGCGCCGCGACAGGCCGTAGCCGTGGTCGTCCAGCATGACCTTTAGTGCGGGAAGCAGCTGCGAGTAGTTCTGCAGAGGCTCGCCCATGCCCATCATGACGACGTTGGAAATCACCCGCTCCTCGCGGCCCAGGTGCTGGCGCAGGAAGTGTTCGGCAAACCACAGTTGGGAGATGATTTCCCCGGTGGTCAGGTTGCGGCTGAAGCCCTGATGGCCTGTCGAGCAGAAACGGCAGCCGACGGCGCAGCCGGCCTGCGAGGAAATACACAGGGTTCCGCGGTCGGTTTCGGGAATGAAAACGGTTTCAATGACATCGCCGGCACCGACGTCGAACAGCCATTTGATGGTGCCGTCGGCGGAGTCGTGGCGGGAGACAACTTTGGGGCCCTCGATATGGGCCGACTCGGGGAGCTTTTCGCGCAGGGACTTCGCGAGGTCCGTCATCTGCGTGAAATCGGTCGCCCCCTTCTGGTGGATCCAGCGAAAGAGCTGCGTGGCGCGAAAGCGCTTTTCACCGAGCCGCTCGCAGAAGGCGGCCAAACCATCCAGATCAAAATCAAGAAGGTTGGCCGTCATCGCAGCAGGCAGCCGGCTGAACCGCCCCAAGCAAGCGACGGCCCTGGAAAGGGGTAGCAAGGCATGGGGTCGGACATGGTTTAACGCGAGTAGACGTTCATGCCGGGGAAAAAGAAGGCGATTTCCACCTTGGCGGTTTCCGCGGCATCGGAACCGTGCACGGCATTGGCGTCAATGCTGTCGGCGAAGTCGGCGCGAATGGTGCCGGCGGCGGCCTTCTTCGGGTCGGTGGCGCCCATCAGGTCGCGGTTTTTCAGGATGGCGCCTTCGCCTTCCAGCGCCTGGATCATCACCGGGCCGGAAATCATGAAGGAAACCAGGTCCTTGAAGAAAGGACGCTCTTTGTGCACGGCGTAGAAAGCCTCGGCCTCGCCTTGCGACAGGTGAGCCATACGGGCAGCCACGACCTTCAGGCCTGCGGCTTCAAAACGCGCGTAGATCTGGCCGATCACGTTTTTTGCCACTGCGTCGGGTTTGATGATGGAGAGAGTGCGTTCGATTGCCATGAGAGTTCCTTAACTTGAATTTTTTGGATTTTTAAATTATTCAAAAATTGAATAAAGCCCATGATTTTAACCTGTGGGCTCCGCGGTTCAGATCAACCCTGTGATCCGGAGTGCTTCTGCGGAATGCTCAGCGGTTTCCGCCACGGTTTCCACCGCCGCGATTGCCGCCACCGCGGTTTCCACCGCCTCCACCGCCGCCGCCACGGCGCTGGCCGCCGGCATTGTTGCCGCCACCCATGCCCGAGCCGCCGCGGCGCTGTTGCCCCTGGCCCTGGCCCTGGCGTTGCCGCGTGAACGTGTCCGCGCCGATGTAGCCAAACGAGGTTTTCATGGGATCGGGCTGGGCGCCGCCGGGAAGCTTGTCGCCGCGATCCCCGCGGTCATCACGCCGTTTTTGCCCCTGCATGCCGTTGCCCGGAGGCGGCCCGCTGCGGGGACCGGGGCCGGCGTTGCCGCCCTGCCCCCGGCTTTTTCCGCCGCGGCGCCGGTTGCCGCGCGGCGCGGAATCATTGCGCGGAAGCGGCGGCTGCGAATCATCGGACTCCTGCTCGGCGCCGTCTTGCGGCGCGGCATTGGAGGCGTCCACGTCGGCCGGCGGCGCCGCAAAGCGGTCACGTCCACCGCGGGGCCGCTCGTTCCTGCGCGGGCCACGGCCCTGGCGCGCCTCGCCACCCTCGCTGCCGGGTGCACCCGCTTGCGGGCCTCCAGCAGCCGCGCGCGGGTCGGCACGGGATTCGGAGCGCGTCAGCGCGCTGGTCAAGGCCCAGATATCGCGCTCATCCAGTTCGACAAACGCACCGCGCTTGAGGCCGCGCGGCAACACCATGGCGCCGTAGCGAATGCGGATCAGACGGCTGACGGCGTGGCCGACCGCCTCAAACATGCGCCGCACTTCGCGGTTGCGCCCCTCGGAGATGGTGACGCGGTACCAGCAATTGGCGCCCTCGCCGCCGCCGGCTTCGATGGAGCTGAACTGGGCGATACCGTCATCCAGGGTCACGCCTTCGAGCAGGCGTTTTTTCTCTTCATTGTTGAGGGCGCCCAGCACGCGGACCGCGTACTCGCGTTCCAAGCCGAAGCGCGGGTGCATCAGCTTGTTGGCCAGTTCACCGGAGCTGGTCAACAGCAGCAGGCCTTCGGTGTTCAGGTCGAGGCGACCCACCGACTGCCATTTACCCTGGAACAGCTTGGGCAGGCGCCGGAAAACCGTCGGGCGGTTCTGCGGGTCGTCGTGCGTGACGACTTCACCCGTGGGCTTGTGATAGGCGATCACGCGCGGCGGCGGCGGATCTATGCGCACCCGGATCGGCTTGCCGTTGACCTTGACCGTGTCGCCGAACTGGATGCGCTGCCCGATGTGGGCCGGCTCGGCATTGACCGAGATCCGCCCTTCCAGGATCAGTTGCTCCATCTCCAGGCGTGAGCCCAGGCCGGCCTGGGCCAGCACCTTGTGCAGCTTGGGGGTTTCGGGTTGCGGCGACAGCACGCGCTTGGGCGGCGCGAGGGCAACGTCTTCCTCGTCAGCGTCAAACTGCCCCGTCACCACGTCCTCGAACCGTATCGCCCCGACGGCGGGAGCGGCGTTGCGGCCCCTGGCGGGCCGCGGCGGCCGCACCGTGTCGGCTTGCGCCGGTGTGATCACCTCGGTAGCCTCCTGCACAAGCGGCTCCTGGGCCAGCGTCTTGGTCTGGTCTTCACCAGCGGGCACGTCCACGGGTTCGGAGGCGGGGGGATCTTGTTGGGTCATTTTTTACATTCGTGCGGGGAAATCGCCGTCGGCCTGGTCGGAAGGTTCGGAGTCACCGTCCTCGGTGGACTGCGAAAGCGGGGCCTCGGCGAGTGCCTCCGCGAGTTCGGGCGTGTCAGCCGTCTCAGCGCTGCCGGTCGATTCGGGGGATTCCGCCGATGCTGGATGTTCGCTTGCGTCAACAAGCTCTTCAGCGGGAGCGGCGTCCTGCGCGGCAAGTTCCAGCCCCTGCAATTGCGGCGCACCATCCGCCAACCCGGCCATGCCGAATTCGATCTGCTCGAGCATCGCGACCGGCGTGGAAGTGTTGCTGTCCATGACCGGAAGCTGGTCCAGCGACTCGACACCCAGGTCGTCGAGGAACTGCCGGGTGGTCGCGTACAGCGCGGGCCGTCCCACGGTCTCCCGGTGGCCTATGACCTCCACCCAGCCGCGGTCTTCGAGCTGCTTGAGGATCATGCTGTTGATCGTCACGCCGCGAATGTCTTCCATGTCGCCGCGCGTCACGGGCTGGCGGTAGGCAATGATGGCCAGCGTTTCCAGCGTGGCCCGGCTGTAGCGCGGCGGTTTTTCAGGATGCAGCCGGTCCAGGTATTCGCGCATCTGGGGCCGGCTCTGAAAACGCCAGCCCGTCGCGACATGCACAAGTTCGACGCCTCGGCCCGACCAGTCGTTCTGCAACTCTTCAAGCACCAGCTTGAGGCTGTCGGCTGTCAGTACCCCGTTGAACAGGACACCCATTTCACGCAGTGGCAGCGGTTGCTGCGCGCAAATAAGTGCTGTTTCGAGGACGCGCTTTGCATCCGTCGTATTCATGATTGTGGTCGTTCCGAAAAAGGGCGGAAAAAAAGGCCGGGAAAACGTGGGTTCGGCGCTAGTTTGCGCATGCATCCATGCGCAATCTCCCGTCAGGAGCCATGGTGCAGGTAGCTGGAAACTACTGAATTTGATTGTATATCAGCCCCAAACCGTCCACGGCGGCCTGGAGGTCGGCGGGAAGCCCGGACCTGAACTCCATGGCCTCGCCGGTCACCGGGTGCTCAAAGGCCAGTCGGCAAGCGTGCAGGCCCTGTCGGCCCAATCCCGCCGCGGATGCCCCGCCATAAAGATCGTCGGACACCAGCGGATGGCCGAGAAACGCCATATGCACCCGGATCTGGTGGGTGCGCCCCGTGTGCAGCTTGCACCGCACCAGGCAGTGCTTGCCGGCGGTTTGCAGCAGCGAGACGACCGTGGAGGCGGTCTTGCCGGCGTTTTTCTCCAGGTCGACCACTGCCATGCGCAGCCGGTTGCGCGGATCGCGGCCTATGGGGGCGTCGACCTGGCGGGTCTTTGCGCCCTGCCAGGCGCCGTGGGCCAGGGCCACATACTCCCGGCTCACGTCGCGGGCGGCGATCAGGCCGACCAGTTGGTCCATCACGGTGCGCTGGCGGGCGACCACCATCAGGCCGCTGGTGTCCTTGTCGAGGCGGTGGACGATGCCGGCGCGCGGCAGGAACACGGCCTGCGGGTCATGCGCCAGCAAGCCGTTGAGCAGGGTCCCGCTCCAGTTGCCGGGCGCCGGGTGCACCACCAGCCCCGCGGGCTTGTTGATCACCATCAGGTGAGCGTCTTCAAACACGATGTCCAGCGCCATGGCCTCGGGCTTGAAGGCCTGGCTTTGCGGCGTGGGGCGCAGTTCGATCAGCAGCTCATCGCCGGCCTTGACTTTGGCCGAGGCCTTGGTCGCCGGAACACCGCCCAGTTTGACCACACCGGCTTCAATGAGTTGCTGGAGATAAGTGCGCGAGAACTCGGGCACAATGGCAGCCAAAGCGCGGTCAAGCCGGCTGCCGTGACTCTCCGCGGGAACCATCACCTGTCGCAATTCCATCTCGGCCGTGGTATCCCCCTCCTCCTGGGCTTCGTCCGGGACGTTTTCGGGCGCAGCAGCGGCCGATATAATTAATTTGCTTTGTTCTGAATCAGTCATCAAGAAGGTCGATTGCAATGTTTTCCACCAAATTATCGGTTGTTCCCAATGCAATGCCGCTTTTTGCAGCCGTTTGCGCACTGTCCTTCGTGATCGCCGGTTGCTCCAGCACACCCGCCCCTGACAAGACGGCCTCCTGGAGCCCCAACAAGATCTACGCCGAGGCCAAGGACGAAGCGAACTCGGGGGCCTACGACAAGGCCATTCCCCTGTACGAAAAACTCGAAGGCCGCGCGGCGGGCACGCCGCTGGCCCAGCAAGCCCAGCTCGAAAAAGCCTATGCCCAGTACAAAGGCGGCGAGCAGCCCCAAGCCATCGCGACGCTGGACCGGTTCATGAAGCTGCACCCCGCCAGCCCTGCCTACGACTATGCGCTCTACCTCAAGGGCCTGGTGAACTTCAACGACAACCTGGGCATTTTTGGCTTCATCTCGCGCCAGGATCTCTCTGAACGCGACCAGAAGGCCGCCAAGGAATCGTTTGAATCATTCAGGGAACTGGTCACCCGTTTCCCCGAATCGAAGTACACCTCGGACGCCCGCCTGCGCATGAGTTACATCGTGAACTCGCTGGCGCAGTCCGAAGTGCACGTGGCGCGCTACTACTACTCGCGCGGCGCCTACGTGGCCGCCATCAATCGCGCGCAAAGCGCGATCGCCGACTATCGCGATGTGCCCGCCCTGGAAGAAGCCATCTACATCCTGTACAAATCCTATGATGCCCTGGGTATGGCCGAGCTGCGCGACGACACCCGCCGCATCATGGAGAAAAACTACCCCCAGAGCCACTTCATCACCAGGGGCTTCAAGTCTGCAGACAATCCCTGGTACAAGTTCTGGTAAGCGCGTCCAGCCTGTCCGCCAGTTCCTGCTCTGACGCCAGGCGCCGCATGGGCGGCAGCGCCCTCAGCAGGCGCTTGCCATAGCCCATGGACGCCAGGCGGCTGTCACAGACTACCAGCACGCCTTCATCGCTCTCGCGGCGTATCAACCGGCCCGCGCCCTGCTTGAGCGCGACGGCCGCTTCGGGCAGAAAATAATCGTTGAACGCGCTGCGTCCCTGTGACTCCAGCAATTTTGAGCGGGCTTCGGCCAGCGGATCGTTCGGCGGCGGGAACGGCAGCTTGTCGATGATGACCAGTTGCAGTGCATCACCGGGCACGTCAATGCCCTCCCAGAACGAAGCCGACGCCACCAGCACGCAGCCCTTGCCGCCGTTGGCGTTGCCCTCGCGGAAGCGCTCGATCAGCACGCGCTTGGGCATGGCGCCCTGCACCAGCACTTCCATGTCGGACGATTCCTGGAAAGCTTCCCTGAGCGCATCGCCGATGGTGCGCAAGGCCCGCAGCGTGGTGGTCAGCACCATGGTGCGGCCGCCCAGGCGTCGCGACCATCTGGCGGCGGATTCGGCCACCTTCACGGTGTGGGCGGGGTCGCCCGGCTTGGGAAAGGCCGGCGGCACATACAGCGCCGCCTGGCGTTCATAGTCAAAAGGGCTGCCCACCCGCAAGACCTCGGCATCCTCCAGCCCGCAAGGCTGGGTGAACCAGCTGAGCTTGTCGTCGTCGCCCAGGGTGGCCGAGGTGAATATCCAGGTTTTATCGGCGCCCGTCCCGCCGCCCAGCACCTTGCTCTTGACGGCCTTGGAAATATCCAGCGGGGACTCCACCAGCCGCAGTTGGGTGCCCACGTCCGCCCAACGCACGCAGCCCGGCTCGCAGGCATGGACAAAGCGCCGGGCGCGTTCGGCCAGCTCGGCGGCGCGTTCATGCAAACGGACAAAATCAGGTGCGATCTCGCTGACGGTATCCAGGGCGGCGCAGGCCTGCTCGCAGGAGGCATGAACGGCTTGCAGCGCGCCGTTCCACTCGTCCGCATCCAGGCCTTCGGGGCATTCATCCACCCACCGGAGCTTGGTGCCGGGGTATTGCTTGCCGGCGCACAGCCGCAGCTCGCGCGCGGCATGCTCGACGGCGGACACGACCTCCTGCCAGTCGACCAGCCCGCGGGCCAGCTGCAGGCCGGTGGCCAGCATGTCCCTCGCGAAATCCAGCAGCTGTCCGGTCGTCAGGTTGGTGCCCAGGAACTGCACGCCGGTTTCGTTGAGCTGGTGCGCTTCGTCGAAGATCGCGATGCGCACCGACGGCAGCAGTTCGGCCACACCGGACTCACGCACCGCCAGGTCGGCAAAAAACAGGTGGTGGTTGATCACCACCACGTCGGCCGCCATGGCCTCCCTGCGGGCCAGGTTCACATGGCAGGCACGAAATCGCGGGCATGGGGCGCCCAGGCAGTTTTCACGCGTCGAAGTTACCAGCGGGATCATGGGGGAGCGTTCGTCCAGCCCCGGCAGTTCGGCCAAGTCGCCGGTGCGTGTCACCTTGGACCACTCCTCGATCCTGGCCAGGGCGCGCACCGAGACGCCGTCGGGCAAATAAGCCTCCTGACGAGCCATTTCCATGCGGTGCAGGCAAAGGTAGCTGGCCCGCCCCTTGAGCAAGGCCGTGCTTACGGGAAGCCCCAGCGCTTCGACCAGGCGTGGCAGGTCGCGGCCGAAGAGCTGATCCTGCAAAGCCTTGGTCGCGGTCGACAGCAGCACGCGCTCGCCACTCAACAGGGCCGGGACCAGGTAGGAAAAAGTTTTACCGACACCGGTGCTGGCTTCGACCACCAGGGGATACGCCCCCTCTATGGCACGTGCCACGGCCAGGGCCATCTCGGTCTGCCCAGCGCGCGGCCTGAAATGCTCGGCCGCCCGCGACAGCACGCCGCCGGGGGCAAAAGCCTCTTCGACTTCAAGCGCAAGCGTCATCAGGCGGGCTCGGGGGGATCCAGCGACAGCTCAAGTTGAGCGATCTGGTCACGCAGCTGCAGGCGCCGCTTTTTGAGGCGCCTGAGCAGCAGTTCGTCGATGGGCAAGGAGTGCGCCGCAATGTCCACCAGGGCATTGAGGTCCGCGTGCTCCATTTTCAGTTCGATCAGCTGCCGTTCCGGGGAATGTAAATTTAAGTCCAAGGTTTTTTATCCGTACGCGCTGCTTCGCTTGATAATACGTCGATTGCGACCATAAATCGAGCCTCGCGCCCGAACGACCACACAATGTCCAAAGGTTATCGAATCACCGCCTCCACCGGTATCCACAAAGGGGATCGGGACTACCAGCAAGACCAGGTCAACCTGTTCAGCCACTCGCGGATTCCCGGCTGCATGCTGGGCATCGTGGCCGACGGCATGGGAGGACGCAGCGGCGGGCGTAAAGCCTCCGATCAGGTCATGCTGACCGCCAAGCAGCTGTTTGACCGCTATGACCCCGCGACCGATGACGCTCCCGCGATGCTCAAGCAGATCGTCGAAGAGGCGCACATCGTGATCAAGCTCACCGCGATCTCGGCCGAACAGGAACCGCACAGCACGCTGGCGGCTTTCCTGATCAACCCGGGCGGCGACTGCCACTGGGTGCATACCGGCGATTCCCGCATCTACCACTACCAGGGCAGCAAACTGGTGCACCGGACGGTGGACCATTCCTATGTGCAGACGCTGGTCGACAAAGGCGAAATCACCGAGGACGAGGCCAATGTCCATCCCCAATCCAACATCCTGATGGGCTGCCTGGGGACCGAAGAGGCGCCGCCCATCACGCACCACTTCATCCCCCAGCTGCGCCCCGAAGACGTGCTGCTGGCCTGCAGCGACGGCGTGTGGCACTACTTCAGCGCCAGCGAAATGGGCTCCGCCCTGTCCATGCTGTCGCCTCGTGAGGCCACCGAATTCCTGATCCAGAAAGCGCGCTCCCGCGCACGGGGCGGCGGCGACAACCTCTCGCTGGTGATCGTCAAGCTCGAGCCACTGGCCCCTGAGCCCCCTGCACGCCTAGTTGGGTAGAGGCAGGGACTTGGCCGGCGGCTTGGTCTGCTTCAGACGGTCGCTTTCGTGCTGGGCCTTGCGCTCCTGCGCTTCCTTTTGGCGGTCACTCAATTTCTTGGCTTCGGCGGCCGCCGTGGCCTGCTTGTCAGCCCTGCCCTGGGATTTCTCCTGGCTTCCCTTTAACCGGGCGGCGCTGGCGTCGCTGTTGCCCTGCTCACCGGCTTTGGCGGCGGCACGGTCTTCGTTCTTCTTCTTTTCCCGCTCCACGCGTGACTGGTAGTCGGCCGCGGCTTTGGCCCGCTGGTCCGCGGCTTCCTGCTGCTTCTCAGGGGAGGATTTTTCTTCGGTCTTGCGAACCTGCTCGGCGCCCCGGATGCGGCGCTCTTCATCGTTGAGCAGGATCTCCTGCCGGCGCAGGTCGCCCATTGCCTCGCGCCGCCGCTCGTTGATCTTCCCGAGGCAGCTGTTGACGGCGAATTTTTTATAGCACTCGGCGTCCTCGGCCAGGAAACCCGCTTCGAGCCGCGCGCGGTCCGCGTTGATTCTGGCGCGATCGGCATCAATGCTGCGCGGCGCTTCGGTGGGCGCGGCCGGCTGCTGCGCCGCGGGTTGCGCGCCCGCAAGCACGCCAAGGGTGGCGATAAAGCATGCGACGGCGAATTTTTTCATGTGAGGGTCGTATCCACGTTTCGGCGTTCAAGCGCCAGGAATTCCTTCGACTGCATTTCGTTGAGCCGGGAGACGGTGCGGGGAAACTCGTGCACCAGCGGCCCCTCGGTGTACAACGCCTCCGGGGGCACTTCTGCCGACATGATGAGCTTGACCCGCCTGTCGTACAACACATCCACCAGCCAGGTAAAGCGCCTCGCCTCGGAAGCCATCCGTAACGGCATGTAAGGCACGTCGCTCAAGAGCACGGTATGGAACTGGGTCGCGATCTCCAGGTAGTCGTTTTGCGAGCGCGGGCCGCCGCACAGCGTCTTGAAGTCGAACCACACCACCCCGCCCGCCTTGCGCCTGGCCTGGATCTGCCGGGCCTCGATCTGCAATACCGGGTTTTCATCCTGAGACTCCGCCAGCGCGTTGAAAGTTTCCGTCATTTCGGCATCGGCCTGGGGGCCCAGCGGCGTGTGGTAGAGCCTGGCCTGCTCCAGGGTGCGCCTGCGGTAGTCGGTGCCGTTGTCGACGCTGATGACCTCCAGGTTGGCCTTGAGCAGTTCGATGGCCGGCAACACGCGGTCGCGGTGCATGCCGTTCGGGTACAGCTCGTCCGGGTGAAAGTTGGAAGTAGTGACAAAGCCGACGCCATTCTCGAACAGCGCCGACAGCAGGCGATGAAGAATCATGGCATCGGTGATGTCGGCCACGTGGAATTCGTCAAAGCAGATCAGGCGATAGCGCTTGGCCATGCGCCGGCCCAGTTCGTCCAGCGGGTTTGCCGTGCCCTGCAGGTCCTGCAGTTCACGGTGCACCTCGCGCATGAACTCGTGAAAATGCAGCCGGACTTTCCGGCGCAGCGGAACGGCGCCGAAAAAACAATCCATCAAAAAGCTTTTGCCGCGCCCAACGCCGCCGTACATGTACACGCCGCGCGGAATGTCGGGCCGGTTGATCAGCTTCTTGAAAGCATTGGAGCGCTGTTCCTTGAACTCGGCCCATTCCGAGGCGCAGCGTTCCAGCGCCTCCACGGCGCGCAGCTGCGCGGGGTCGCTTTGATAACCCCGCGCCGCCAGTTCAGCGTCGTACGCCGCGCGTACCGGTTGAGTCACGGACCCGTGCCCGGCCAGATCAGAAGTTCAGCGTGCGCTTGTCCACCGCCAGCGCGGCTTCCTTGGTCGCCTCGCTCAGCGACGGGTGCGCGTGGCAGATGCGGGCGATGTCCTCGCTGCTGGCGCGGAACTCCATGGCGACCACGCATTCGGCGATCAGTTCGCTGGCGAAAGGCCCGACGATGTGCACGCCAAGGATTTCGTCCGTGGCGGCGTCGGCCAGCATCTTGACCATGCCGGTGGTGTCGCCCAGCGCCCGCGCACGGCCGTTGGCCATGAAGGGAAAGGTGCCGGCCTTGTAGGCGCGGCCGGCGGCCTTGAGCTGCTCTTCCGTCTGGCCCACCCATGCGATCTCGGGGTTGGTGTAGATCACCCAGGGAATGGTATTGAAGTTGACGTGGCCGTGCTGGCCGGCGATGCGCTCGGCAACCGCCACGCCCTCTTCCTCGGCCTTGTGCGCCAGCATGGGGCCGCGCACCACGTCGCCGATGGCCCAGACATTGGGCAGGTTGGTTTTGCATTGGTCATCGACCACCACCGCGCCGCGCTCGTCGAGCTTAAGGCCCACGGCTTCCGGCGCCAGGCCTATGGTATTGGCCACGCGGCCGATGGAAACGATCAGCTTGTCGACCTCCAGCGCCTGCGCCTGTCCCTTGGCATCGACATAGGCGACCGACACGCCTTTCTTGCCGGACTTGATCTCGCCGACCTTGACACCGAGCTCGATCTTGAGGCCTTGCTTGGTGAAAGCCTTGTGGGCTTCCTTGGCGATCTGCTGGTCCACCGCGCCCAGGAAGGTCGGCAGGCCTTCGAGCACCGTCACCTCGGCGCCCAGGCGGCGCCAGACCGAACCCATTTCAAGGCCGATCACGCCGGAGCCGATCAGGCCCAGCTTTTTGGGCACCGCGCCTATGCGCAGCGCGCCGTCGTTGGACAGGATGTTTTCCTCGTCGAACGGTGCACCGGGCAATGCGCGGGCATTGGAGCCCGTGGCCACGATGATGTGTTTGCCGGAAATGGTTTCTTCGGCGGCGCCGGCAACCTTGACGTCATAGAGGCCGTCCTTGGCGGCGGCAAAGGAACCGCGGCCGTGGAAGAAGGTGACCTTGTTTTTCTTGAACAGGTAGACGATGCCGTCGTTGTTCTGCTTGACGACGGTGTCCTTGCGGCCCAGCATCTTGGCGACGTCCAGGCTCAGGCCCTTGACCTCGATGCCGTGGTCGGCGAAGTGGTGGCCGGCCTGCTCGTAATGCTCGGACGACTGCAGCAGCGCCTTGGAGGGAATGCAGCCCACGTTGGTGCAGGTGCCGCCCAGGGCGGGACCGCCCTTGGCGTTTTTCCATTCGTCGATGCAGGCGACGTTAAAACCCAGCTGGGCGGCACGAATGGCGGCAATGTAGCCGCCGGGGCCGCCGCCGATGACGATGACGTCGAATTGTTTAGACATGTTTTCTATTCCTTCTTGAGTTCAAACGCCCCCGCGTGGAGGACGATTCCAAATACACCGGTACTCGCCAGCAGGCTTTCCTGCTGGGGGCCATCGCGGCCAATTTTCACGGTCGTGCCGGGCGTGGTCCTGCAGACAAAAAGGTGCCTGGCATCGAGGCATTCAATCCGGCCCTCGGCATGCAGCGCGGCCCAACCAAAGCCCTCGTACTCCGCCGCGAGAAAGCGGCGCAGTTTCACGGTCTCGGTGGGGGTCCGCACATCGGCAATGGTCCAGCGAACCAGGTCCGACTGGAGTTCTTCAACCTGCTTCCCGGGGTCGGCATCCGGCGCTTTTGCCAACACTACCCTGGTTCCCGCCTGGGAAACGCTGAGCCATTGCAGCCCGTAATGGCCGCTCCAGTTGTCGCCAACCGGCGCCGCGGCCGCAGCCAGGCCCACGCTCAACGTGCAGGCCAGGCAGGCGATGAGGCGGCGCATCGACGGCAGCCTTAGATGTCGAACAGCAGGCGTGCAGGATCTTCCAGCGCTTCCTTCATGGCCACCAGGCCCAGCACGGCTTCGCGGCCGTCCACGATGCGGTGGTCGTAGCTCATGGCGAGGTAGTTCATCGGGCGCACCACGATCTGGCCGTTTTCGACGACGGCGCGGTCCTTGGTGGCGTGCACGCCCAGGATCGCGGACTGCGGTGGGTTGATGATGGGGGTGGACAGCATGGAGCCGAACACGCCGCCATTGGAGATCGAGAAGGTGCCGCCGCTCATTTCTTCAATGCCCAGCTTGCCGTCGCGCGCCTTGGCGCCGTACTCGGCGATCTTCTTTTCGATGTCGGCAAAGCTCATCTGGTCGGCATTGCGCAGGATGGGCACCACCAGGCCGCGCGGCGAACCGACGGCGATACCGATGTCGAAATAGCCGTGGTAGACGATGTCATTACCGTCGACCGAGGCGTTGAGCACTGGGTACTTCTTCAGCGCATGCACAGCCGCCTTGACGAAGAAGCTCATGAAGCCGATCTTCACGCCGTGCTCTTTTTCGAACTTTTCCTGGAAGCGCTTGCGCATTTCCATGACGGGCGCCATGTTCACTTCATTGAAGGTGGTCAGGATGGCGTTGGTGGCCTGCGATTGCAGCAGGCGCTCGGCGATACGCGCGCGCAGGCGGCTCATGGGCACGCGCTGCTCGGGACGCTCGCCCAGGTCGGCGGGCTTGGCCGAGGCTGCAACCTGCGGCAGGGCCGTGGTCGGTGCGCCCGTGGGGATGGCGGCAGCGGCCGGCTTGGCGCCGCCGGCAGTCGCGCCGAGGACGTCGCCCTTGGTGACGCGGCCGTCCTTGCCGGTGCCGGGCACGGAGCCGGCGGCCAGGTTGTTGTCGGCCATCAGCTTGGCGGCGGCGGGCATGGGAACGCCGGCCATGGAGCCACCCGCAGCAGCGGGAGCGGCGGCCGGGGCCGGCGCGGAGGCTGCCGCGGCAGCCGGTGCGGCTGCCGCGGCAGCCGCAGGCGCGGCGGCGCCCGCCTTGCCTTCGGTGTCGATACGGGCAATCACCTGGTCGGAGACCACGGTACCGCCGTCGGCAACCACCAGTTCGGTCAGTACGCCGGCCGAAGGCGCGGGCACTTCGAGCACGACCTTGTCGGTTTCGATCTCGATCAGGATTTCATCCACGGCGATTGCTTCACCGACTTTTTTCTTCCACTGCAGCATGGTGGCCTCGGCCACGGACTCGGACAGCTGGGGGACTTTGACTTCTACGATAGCCATGTTGTTTCTTTCGTGTGCGTTCTAGTGTTCTTTGTTGCGGGAAGGCCGGCCTTACTTGGACAGCACAAAGCCCTTGAGCTTGCCGAAGGCGCCATCCACCAGCGCCTTTTGCTGTTCCTGGTGCAGGTGCGAGTAACCCGCTGCCGGCGAAGCCGAAGCGGCACGGCCCGAGTAGCCCAGCTTCTGGCCGTCGAGCATGTTTTCGTGGATGTAGTGCTGCACGAAGAACCAGGCTCCCTGATTTTGCGGCTCGTCCTGGCACCACACGATGTCGGTGACGTTCGGGTAGCGTTTCAGCTCGGTGGCAAACGCTTTGTGCGGGAAGGGATAGAGCTGCTCAACGCGCAGGATGACCGTGTCGTCCGCGCCTTTTTCCTCGCGCTTCTTGGCCAGGTCGTAGTAGACCTTGCCCGAGCACGCGATGATGCGCTTGACCTTGTCGGCCTTTTTGTTGATCTCTTCCTTGTTCTCGGGAATCACCGTCTGGAAGCTGCCCTTGGTGAACTCGCTCAAGGGAGATGCCGCATCCTTGGCGCGCAGCAGCGACTTGGGCGTCATGATGACCAGCGGCTTGCGCAGGTTGCGCACCATCTGGCGGCGCAGCACGTGGAAGATCTGGCTGGCCGTGGTGGGCTGCACCACCTGCATGTTGGTGTCGGCCGACAGCTGCATGAAGCGCTCCAGGCGAGCCGAGCTGTGCTCGGGGCCCTGGCCTTCGTAGCCGTGCGGCAGCATCAGCGTGATGCCGTTGACGCGGCCCCACTTCACTTCACCGGAGGCGATGAACTGGTCGATCACGACCTGCGCGCCGTTGGCGAAGTCGCCGAACTGGGCTTCCCAGATCACCAGCGTGTTGGGGTCGTTGGAGGCGTAGCCGTATTCGAAGGCCAGCACCGCCTCTTCGGACAGGATGGAGTCGATGACAACGAACGGGGCCTGGTTGTCGGCCACGTTCTGCAGGGGTACATAGGTGCCGGTGTCGAACTTTTCACGGTTCTGGTCGTGGATCACGGCGTGGCGGTGCGTGAAGGTGCCGCGGCCGCAGTCTTCCCCCGACAGGCGAACCGGGTAGCCGCTGGCCACCAGCGAGGCGAAAGCCATGTGCTCGCCCATGCCCCAGTCCACGGGAATGTCGCCGCGGCCCATGGCGGCGCGGTCGTCATACACCTTCTTGACCAGCTGGTGCGGCGCCACGGTGCCGGGGATGGCGGTGATCTTGTCGGCCAGGCGCTTCCACTCGGCCATAGGGATGGCGGTGTCACCCGCGTCGGTCCACTTCTTGCCGAGGTAAGGCGTCCAGTCGACCGCGTACTTGCTCTTGAAGTTGGTCAGCACCGGGTCGAAGGTGCTCTTGCCGGCGTCCAGCGCCGCGCGCGTGGCCTTGACCAGGTCGTCGCCCAGCGTGTCGCCCATGCCCTGGGCCGTGAGCTTGTCGGCGTACAGCCTGCGCGTGCCGGGGTGCTGCGCGATCTTTTTGTACATCAAAGGCTGGGTCAGCGCAGGGGTGTCCTGCTCGTTGTGGCCCAGTTTGCGGAAGCAGATGATGTCGACTACGACGTCCTTCTGGAACTCCATGCGGAACTCGAGCGCCAGCTGGGTGGCCAGCACGACGGCTTCGGGGTCATCGCCGTTGACGTGCAGCACCGGCGCTTCAATCATCTTCACGACGTCGGAGCAGTACAGCGTCGAGCGGCTGTCGCGCGGGTCGCTGGTGGTGAAACCGATCTGGTTGTTGATCACGATGTGCACCGTGCCGCCCGTGAAATAACCACGGGTTTCGGCCAGCGCCAGCGTTTCCATGACCACGCCCTGGCCTGCGAAGGCCGCGTCGCCGTGCACCAGCACCGGCAGCACCTGCAGGCCCTTGGGGTCGGCGCGGCGGTCCATGCGGGCGCGCACCGAGCCTTCGACCACGGGGTTGACGATTTCCAGGTGCGAGGGGTTGAAAGCCAGCGTCAGGTGGACCGGGCCGCCGGGGGTGGTCACGTCGGAGCTGAAGCCCTGGTGGTATTTGACGTCGCCGCTGGGCAGGTCTTCGGGAGCGGTGTGGTCGAACTCGGCGAACAGGTCGGCCGGGACCTTGCCCAGGGAGTTGACCAGCACGTTGAGGCGGCCGCGGTGGGCCATGCCGATCACGATTTCCTGCACGCCCTTGATGCCGCCCGACTGGATCAGCTCATCCATGCTGGCGATGAAGCTTTCGCCGCCTTCGAGCGAGAAGCGCTTTTGGCCGACGTACTTGGTGTGGAGGAAACGCTCCAGGCCTTCGGCGGCCGTCAGGCGGTCCAGGATGTGGAGCTTCTTTTCCTTGGTGAAATTGGGCTTGCTGCGAATCGATTCGAGCTTTTGCTGCCACCAGCGCTTGTGGTTCTGGTCGGTGGCGTACATGTACTCGGCGCCAATCGTGCCGCAATAGGTCTCGCGCAGCGCGTTCATGAGCTCGCGCAGGCTCATGGTGTCTTTGCCGAAGAACGTGTTGCTGGTGTTGAACACGGTTTCCTGGTCGGCGTCACTGAAGCCGTAGAACGAGGGCTCCAGTTCGGGAATCTTGTCGCGCTCGGCGCGCTTGAGCGGGTCCAGGTCGGCCCAGCGTGCGCCGACGTTGCGGTAGGCGGCGATCAGTTGCTGGACGGCGGTGCGCTTGCGGCCCATTTCGGAGTCGGCGCCGCTGGCGACGACAACCTTGGTCTGGCCCTGTTTGGCGCGTTCGGCGAAGGCGTTGACGACCGGCAGATGCGGAACGTCCTTGGCATTGCTGCCGTCGACGGCGGGAACGTGCTGGAGTGCGTCGAAATACTCGCGCCAGTTGTCAGGCACGCTGCCGGGGTTGGCGAGGTAGTTTTCGTACATCTCTTCGACATAGGGCGCATTGCCGCCGAAGAGATAGGTGTTGCCTTGATAGGCAGAATAGACGGACGATGCCGTCGGGTTGGAACTCATTACGCTGACCTCCGTTTCCCTTTGGGAAACATTAGCTGGCCACAACAGGATATGGCTGGTTGATTAACCTTCCGCAACACGGCTGGACCGATTAGCGGATGCGACTGTGGCAGGAAGGGCCTTCAGAAACAACCCAGATTGTGCCACCGAACTGTGACAGCCGAAAGACCATGCCATGCCCATTTCGAATAGGTCATGTCTTTTACATGGCTCACATACCTTCACACGCCCGGCCTTGACAGCTGTTTGGCAGATTGGGGCGAAAGCTCAGGCGGCAAGGCCCGGGTTGCCGGCCACGCCCACCAACTTCGGCGTGTTGGGTTTGACGGGCTTGATGACTTTCTGCGTCTTGAGGTAGCTTTCCACCACCTCCCAGACCGGCGGGCCGGCGTTTTTGCTGGCTTCGGCCACCGGCGCCCAGCCGGCCACCTTGTAAGTCTTGCCGGCCTCAATCAGCTTGCCGCCCAGGCGCATGTCCTGGATGCGTTCGCCCATTTTTGCGCCGGGCTCGCAGGTGTAGGTGAGGCCACCCACGCGCACCATGTCGCCGCCCTGCTGGTAATAAGGATCGGGGTTGAAGAGGTTGTCGCCCACGTCTTCCAGGATGGTTTTGATCATGTCGCCGCGCATGTCGGTCAGCGTGGTCCAGGGATAGCTGATGGCGGTCTGGTCCATCACATGCTCGCGCGTGATGGCCTGGCCGGGCAGCAGCGAGGTGCCCCAGCGGAACCCCGGCGAGAACGCGATGTCGGCGCCGCGCACCTTCATGAGCGCATCGAGGATCAGTTGGTCGAAGCTGCCGTTGAAATTGCCGCGGCGGTACAGCGTGCCTTCGGTCACCGCCAGTTTTTCGTCGAGTTTGGCGGTGTAAGGCGCCCTCACCTTCGCGATCAATTCGTTCATGGCCGCATCGGCCGGCAGCAGGTTGGCGAAGACCGGCAGCAGCCGGTAATTGAAGCCGGCCACCTTGCCGTCCTTGACGTCGAGGTCCAGCACGCCCAGGAATTTGCCGTTGCTGCCGGCATTGGTCACGATGGTCTGGCCGCCCGGGTTTTTGACGATGACGGGCACCGGCACGCCGTCATGGGTGTGGCCGCCCAGGATCGCATCGATGCCGGTGACACGCGAGGCCATCTTGAGGTCCACGTCCATGCCGTTGTGGCTCAGCAGCACCACGGCCTGGGCACCCTTGGCGCGCGCCTCGTTGACGGTTTCCTGCATTTCGCTTTCGCGGATGCCGAAAGTCCAGCTGGGCGTGAGCCAGGCCGGGTTGGCGATCGGCGTGTAGGGAAAAGCCTGGCCGACGATGGCCACCGGCACGCCGTTCATTTCCTTGATGACGTAAGGCTTGAACACCGGGTCGCCGAAGTCGCTGGTCTTGACGTTCTGGGCAATGAAGTCGATCTTGCCGGCGAAGTCCTGCTCGACGATTTTTTTGATGCGCTCTTCGCCGTAAGTGAAGTCCCAGTGGCCGGTCATCACGTCCACGCCCAGCAGCTTGGCCGCGTCGACCATGTCCTGGCCTTGCGTCCAGAGCGCCGTGGCGCTGCCTTGCCAGGTGTCGCCGCCATCCAGCAGCAAGGCGCCGGGGCGCCCGCCCTTGAGCTGTTTCACCAGCGTGGCGAGATGGGCGAAGCCGCCCACCTTGCCGTACTGGCGGGCCGCCCGCTCGAAGTCGAGGAAAGTCAGCGCATGGGCTTCGGGCGTGCCCGACTTCAGGCTGGCCGCCTTGAGCAGGTGTTCGCCGACCAGGTGCGGCGCCTGTCCGCGCATGGCGCCCACGCCCAGGTTGACGGAAGGTTCGCGGAAATAAATCGGCAGCAGCTGGGCATGGCAATCGGTCATGTGCAGCAGGTGCACGTTGCCGCTGCGCGGCAGCTCGTACAGGCCGGCGGCCTGGGCCGCACCGGCCTCACGCTGCAGGGGGAAACCGGCGGCCAGGGCGGCTGCCATGACACTTGCGAACTCGCGGCGGGAGAGATTCATGGCGTTGGACATCCTGCCCGGCGCACCAGGCATGCTTTCAGGTTGCGATCGATCCGGGCGCCGGAGCGCGACCGGTTATTTGTTGACGGGCGAGTTCGGATCCAGCAGCAGCGCCATCACGTCGCGGATCTGCTGCTCGTTCAGGATGGACGCATGGCCGAACCTGGGCATGTCGGAACAGGCGTTGTAGGCCTTGGCGTTCCACAGCTTGCCCCAGGTGTAGTCGACGATGGCTTTGCTCTCGGGCGACGCGGGGTTGCTCACGCCGCGCAGCTTGCCGTAGTTGTAAAGGCTGGGGCCTATGGAGCCAAAGGACAGCTCGGCCTTGCTGATCTGGTGGCAGTTGTAGCAACTGCCGCCGTTGGCCTCGCCGGGCTTGTCGCTCCAGGTCAGGCCGCGGCCATTCTGCGCGATTTTTTCGCCTTCGCTCCAGTTGCCAAGGTACTTGCCGTCCGAAGGCAGTTTCACGGTCTGCAGATTGGCCTCTTCAATCGACTTGGCGAGTTTTTCATCCAGCGGTTTGCCGGCCGCTTCCGAACAGGCCTGGTTGGAGGCGTCCAGCGTCAGCCGGTCCATCTTCGCGATGCCCTGTTCGCGGAAGGAACTCTTGAGCACCTGCTGCGTGGCCTCATCGACCTGCTGGGCCGTGGGCGCGGTGGCGCAGCTGGCCAGGAAAAAGGCGGCGAAAGCCAGGCCTGCCGCGGACAGCGCTGCTTGTGTGTATGACTTGTTCATGTGGATTTTTCCCGGTACCGGACTTGAGGGATTAACGTTTCAGGGCGGGCGCGATCGACACGCCGCCCTTGCTGTTGACGCCCATGTACACGCCCAAGGCGATGGTGGCGTCGGAGGCATAACCCGGGAAGGGGAAACGCTGCTGCCGGTAGCAATCGTTTAGCCGTCGCTGCATGCTCCACAGGTCGCCGCTGGAGACGCGGTAGGCCGGCCAGGCGCCGAAGCCGTTGCCGGCGCCGGGCTGCTTTGTCAGGTTGGGCAGGTCCTGCAGGCGCACGCGCTTGTTGTCCTCGCCGTGGCAGGACGCGCAGGAAAAATCGTAAGGGCCGCCGCGAAGGTAAAACACCTTCTTGCCCACTTCGTACATGAGCTTTTCCTTGGCATGCGACTGGGGCACGTTAAACGCCATGTCGCGCGATTCAGCCGAGAGATAGGCCACCAGCGATTCAATCGATTTCTGCTCGCCCGCGCCGAACGGTGTCTTGGCGATCTCGGCGGCGCTGAAGCCCTGCAGTTGCTCCATGCAGGTCAGCAGGCGCGACTCCAGGTCCTGCACACGCTGGGTGTCGGCAAAGAAACGCGGCAGCTCGACAAAAGCGCCCTTGACCACGCCCGGGCCCTTGCCCAGGTCGCATTTTTCCAGCGAGGCGTTTTTCGGGCCGCGCGCCTGTTTCCAGAGGGCCTCTCCCTTGGCTTCATACAGCTCGGCGGGGTTGCCGTCGGCCAGCATGGCGCGGTATTCGGCAATGCCTTCGGCCGTGCTTTTCTGCGCCGCCGCCGGCAAAGGCAAGGCGGCTATCGCGGCCAGGGCCGCCAGCCCGAACAGGCTTGATTTCATCGTGGTCTCTCCTCAAATATCGTTGTAGGCGGCCGGGGCCGCGGCGCGAAAACCGGCGAACTCAGGAGATGACGGCCTCGTCGGTCCGTTTGTCGCCGTGGTTGTCGGTCCAGCTGACCGCGATCTTGTCGCCGGCCTTGCCGCCCTTGAAGCTGAACTGCACAAAAGGGTTTTTGGACACGGCCGTGCCCCACTGGGCGCTCATGACGGTCTTGCCGTTCCAGGTAGCGTTGATGTTCTGGATGAACCAGGCCGGCACGGTCTTGCCGGCGGCGTCTTTGCGCTGGCCGCTTTCCATTTCATGGCTCACGAGCACACGCACCGTGGTTTTATCGCCTTGGGCCTGGGCCCGGATCCGCATTGGGTCTGACATATCTTGTTCCTTTCAGTCGTTCGGGTGTTGCAAGGCTCAGCCGCCGCAGCCGCCCAGAGTCACTTTGACTTCCTTCACCGCATAGAAGTACTTGTCACCAGCCTTGGCCAACGCATAGACATTGGAGGACTGGCCCATCTTGATGTTGGTCGAGACATTGGCGTCGGTGCCGGCCGGGATGTCGAACATGGCGGCCAGCGCGCTCGGGTTTTTCTCGACGACGAGGGCGATCTGCGTCGTGTTGGCGATGTTGCTCTGCGCGCCGACGCGCACCACGTTGCCGTTTTCGGCGATTTCAGGCGCCTGCAGCAGCAGGTCCTTGCTTTCGACCGGTGCGCTGGTGGCGCCCATGGCCTTGGCCGCATCGGCCAGGGACTTGCTCTCAAAAGCCGCCTTGTTCCAGCCCGGGGCGTTTTGCGCATAGGCCGGGCTCAGGCCCGAAGCAGCCGCCAGCGCCAGCGCTGTGGCGCCGGAACTGCTAGCCAAAAAATCACGACGTTCCATGGTTGAACTCCTCTGTATATAACTTGAATGTCTTTAAAAACTTAGCCCGATTGGACACAAAACCGCAAAACTCCGGGAGGGTATTTCTCCCAGCACCCTCAAAAAAAACACCGCCAGTCCGCACGCCCTACTTCGCCGCGCCCTGCACCAGCCATTGGGAAATCTGCGCCGACTCCGCCGCGCTCAAAGCCTGCGGCGGCATCGGGATCGCACCCCAGGCGCCCTGCCCGCCGGCCTTGATTTTGCCCGAGAGGTAATTCACCGCATCGGCGCGGTCCTTATATTTGTTGGCTATATCCTTGAACGAAGGACCCACGAGTTTGTTGTCCATGCCGTGGCAGGCCACGCAGGCATTTTTCTGCAAAAGAGGCATCACGGACGCCGAGCCGGAAGCGGCCGTCTTCACCACGGCGGCCACCGGGGCCGCAGCGACGGGCGCGCGTTCCGCCTGCGCCATGACGACGGCGGATTTTGCCTCGGCGGCCAAAGCCGGCCGTGTCGTATCCACGCCGCGGCTCTGGCCCACCAGGCGTGACTGCTCGGCCAGGTTGCCATGGGCATTGCGCGCATAGTCCGGCAAAAAGCTTTTGACCACCACCTCGGCCTTGCAGTTCGCCATGCAGTTGGACCCTTGCACGTCGGGCTTGGCGCTGCCGCCAAGCTCCTTGCCGGGCCACATCGCGTGCGCCGTGGTCATGCCGTTGCGGTTGGGCAGGCGGGCCTGTACCTCGCGGATGTTGGTGTCCGACAGCGTGAAGTCTTCCGGCAGCACATTCCCCAGGAACAGGATGTAGGCCGTCGCGGCATAAACCTCGTCGGGCGTCAGCGTCTTGGGTGCGGTCCAGGGCATGGCGCGGTTGATGTAGTCCCACAGCGTCGACAGCGTGGACACCTTCATCAGCGTGGTGCGGTTGGGCTGGTTGGCGCCCGGCATCAGGCCGTCAACCCGGCCGCTCTTGATGTCCTGCGCCGTGGTGCCGCCTGCAATCGGCGTGAACACCTCGGACGACTCGGCAAAACTGCCGTGGCAGGAGGCGCACTGCGCCTCCCACAGCACTTCGCCCTGCCGCACCGTGCCCTGCCCCTTGGGCAGGCCCTTGAAATCGGGCCGCACGTCGATGTCCCAGGCCTTGACCTCGGCAGGCGTGGCGGTTCTGCCGACGCCGGCCAGCGCCGCCTGGCGCGCAGCCGGCTGCGCCTGCGCAAAACCTGAGGCCAAGCCGGCCAGCACCAGCAGCAGCACGAGGGGAGCGTGTTTAAACCTGGACATTTTTCACCTCGCCGTTTTCTGCCAGCGCCCAGGACTGGATGGCGTTGTTGTGATAAATGCTGCGCGAGGCGCGCACCTTGCGCAGCTCGCTGTAGGTCGGCTGGATTTGCCCGGTTTCGTCCACCGCGCGGCTCTGGAAAATCGCCGGCTTGCCGTCCCAGACGAAGTCGGCGTTAAAGCGCGTAAGGCACTTGGCCAGTACCGGCCCTTCGAGCCGTGCCTGCGTCCAGTTGCGCCCGCCGTCCACCGAGACGTCGACCCGGCGTATCTTGCCGCGCCCGCTCCAGGCCAGGCCCGTGAGGTTGTGAAAGCCCTTTTGCAGCAGCACCTGGCCGCCGCTGGGCGAGGTGACCACACTTTTGACTTCCTGGATGCTGGTGTACTGCCGGTGCAGGCCGCTGGGCTGCAGGTCGACATAGTGAATGGTTTCGTCCTTGGCGCCGTAGGGCATGTCGCCCACCTCGATCCGGCGCAGGTATTTGATCCAGCTCACGCCCTGCACGCCGGGCACGATGAGCCGCAGCGGGTAGCCGTTTTCGGGCCGCAGCATTTCACCGTTCTGCCCGTAGGCGACCAGCACCTCGCCGCTCGTCACCAGGTCCATGGGAATGGTGCGCGTCATGCCCGAGCCGTCGGCGCCTTCGGCCAGGATGAACCTGGCGCGCTTGAGGTCGGCGCCGCAAAGTTCCAGCAAGGTGCGCAGCGGCACGCCGGTGAATTCGCTGCAGCTGAGCATGCCGTGGGTGTACTGCACCGTCGGCACCGCGGCATTGCCCCATTCCATGCCGGTATTGGCGCCGCATTCGATGAAGTGCATGCGGCTCACGCTGGGCAGCCGCATCAATTCGTCCATATTGAAAACCATGGGACGCTTGAGCATGGCCTCGTCCGAGCCGTTGAGCATCAGCCGGTGTTTCGACGGGTCGATGTCCCACCAGCCCTGGTGGTGGCGCTCAAAGTGCAGGCCGCTGGGCGTGATGATGCCGAACAGGCCTTGCAGGGGGCAAAAACTCACGCTGGCCTGGCCGACACGCGTCAGGCCCGGGCTTTCGCGGCGCTGCAGGTTTTTCTCGAATTCGCTGGGCAGGCCGTAAGGGCGCGCCGCCACCGGCTGGCCCAGGCCCTTGCTGTGCGGCGGAAGGTTCAGGATTTCGGGCTCGCCTTCAGCAGTTGCAGCGCCTTGCGCAACGGCCTGGCCCGCGGCCAGCGTGCCGGCCGCGGCGGCGAAAGCGCCGGCCAGAAAGCCGCGGCGCCCGGCCCGCACATCCTGTATCTGCTCGCGAGAAAGGAAGTTCTCAGGGGCGCGCTGAAGGAATCGGTTCAACATCATGAAGGCATCTTTCGGTTCAGGCGTCCTGTGTGCCGGAGCGCGGCGACAGGCTTTGCGCCGGGGGCAACGCGCCCGGCTCATCCAGTTCGATGGCGATCTGGGTGCAGACGCTGCGGCACAGCGCCACGGCTTTTTCGCTTTGCACCCGGTAGATCACCTGGGTGCCTTCCTTGCGTTTGGCCAGCACGCCGGTGCGGTACAGCACGGCCAGGTGCTGCGAAAGGTTGGGCTGCGTGGTGTCGATCTCGGCCAGCAGCTCGTTGACGGATTTTTCACGCTCGCACAGGGCGCTCAGCACACGCAGGCGCATCGGCGTTGCGAGTACACCGAACAGCTCGGCCGCCAGTTCAAACACCCGGCCCCGTTCAACCTGGGCACTGGCCTGGATCATCTCGTCCATAGTGACTTCTTCTTAATATAAGCAATGACTAATATTATTCATCCAAACTGGGGAGCTTTCCTCCGTGATTACCCTTGGCAGCCTCCCGAAACTGGTGAATATCACCAAGCCGGTGCCAAAGGTCCCAAAAGGTGTTGCCGCAACGCACTCCGCCCCTCTGTAGCAGGTGTAATAAAACCCTGAAAGTCATGCCTCCGTGATATAAAACTTTTGTTACTTACGGGTTGTTACCTGGGAACTTTATAAAATAATACTTATGTATTCAAAACACAGACTTTTCTCGGGCGGCATTCTCTTCCTGTTTGCAGGCCTCCTCAGCGGCCTGGCACATGCGGAAGTCGACGCCCTGGTCACCAACGCACGCACCCTGCTGGACCAGAGCCAGGCGCAGAAAGCCTTCGACCTGCTGGAGCCGCAAGAGGCCGCTCGTGCGGGAGACCCGGACTTCGACACCGTATTGGGCATCGCCGCCAACGAAACCGGCCAATACACCCGCGCGGTATTCGCCCTGGAACGCGTGCTGGCCGTGCAACCCGGCAATTCAAGGGCACGCGCCGAACTCGGCCGCGCACTCTTCTCGGTCGGCGACACCAAGGCCTCCCGGCAGGTGTTGCTGGAAACCAAGCAGGACAACATCCCGGCCGAAGCCGCCGCCACCATCGACCAGTTCCTGCAGGCCATAGACCGGACGGAAGAAGCCGCCCGCTCCTCGATCAAGCCCTTCATCGAAGCCAGCATCGGCTACGACACCAACATCAACAGCGGCCCCGGCAATCCCAATGTGGCCGTGCCCGCGTTCGGCGGCCTGATCTTCACGCTCAACAGCGCCGGCGTGGAAACCAAGGACGCCTTTGCCAGCCTGGGCGGCGGCCTGTCGGCCCGCTACGTGGTCGATCCGCGCTGGTCGCTGATCGGCAACGTCTACGGCAATGCGCGCGTCAACGCCAAGTACAACGACTTCAACACCGGCCAGGTGGACCTCAATTTCGGCGCCAGCTATCGCTACGACAAGCACGAATTTTCGGGCGTCGTCCAGGCCGGAACCTACACCGTCGCCGGCTCGCGCGCCCGCGACCAGCAAGGCCTGGTCGGCGAATGGACCTACCGCATCGACGGTTTCCGCCAGTGGAGCAGCTACATCCAGTGGGGCGACCTGAGCTATCCCGGCCAGTCGCTACGCGACGCCACGCGCACGGTGATCGGGACCTCGTATGCCCATGCCTTCCGCGACAGCAACATCGTCGTCTTCGGCGGCGCTTACGTCGGCAAGGAAAAAGAGCGCGCCTCAGGCGTCCCGCACCTGGGCCATGACCTTGTCGGCGTTCGCACCGGTATCCAGAAAACCCTCTCGGATGTACTGGCGCTGTTCGGCAGCCTCGCCTACGAAGACCGCAAATACGGCGGCACCGACCCGCTCTTCCTCGTCACCCGCCATGACAAGCAGTGGAACCTGAACCTGGGCCTGAACTGGGTGCCCGCCAAACTGTGGCGCGTCACGCCCCAGCTGGCCCTGACCTCGGTGAAGTCCAACGTCGTTATTTCCGACTACAACCGCAGCCTGTTCTCGGTCACGGTGCGCCGCGACTTCTGACCGGCTTGCCGGCCAACAACGCCCCATGAAAACAACACGGAAATTCCCGCTCAAGCGAGCCGCCCTCTCGGTGGTGATCGCCGCGGCCTTTCCCGTCCAGACCATGGCCGCCGGATCGGCCGGCGTGGCCCAGTTCATCGCCGGCGACGTCAACGTGCAGCGCGCGAACGGAAAAACCGAGGCCCTGGTCAAAGGCAAAGCGCTTGAAAGCGGCGAATCCATCCTGACGGGCAATGCCGGCCGCGCCCAAGTCCGCTTTTCCGACGGCGGCCTGGTGTCCCTGCAGCCCAACACTGACTTCAAGATCGCCAACTACGTCGACGAGGCCGACCCCAAGCAGGACCGCTTCCTGGTCGACCTGTTGCGCGGCAGCATGCGGGCCATCACCGGCCTGATCGGCAAACGCAACCGCGAAAACTACAAGGTCACCACCACCACGGCCACCATCGGCATACGCGGCTCCGGCTTCAGCGTGGGCTACAACCCCGACGGCTCCCTGGGCATCACGACCGAGCTGGATGCCATCGAGGTCTGCAATGCCGGCGGCTGCGTGGGCCTGACGGCCGGCGAATCGGTGCGTGTCATCAACAGCTCCGAGGCGCCTGTCCGCACCAATGTGCGGGCCAATGTGCCGACACCGCCGCCCACCCAGGAAGTGGCCGTGGCCGGCAACCAGACCACCTCCGACGGCAAACCCGCCATTGTTCCTCCGCCCGCCGCGACGCCGGCGCCCGTCAAACAGGTGTTCACCGACCTGGCCGCGGCTGTTGCGTTCACCGATCCCTCGGCGTCCAGCTCGGTGGTTGAGAGCTATTACCCCGAGGGCGGCACGGCCGTGCTGACCAGCTTCCTCAGCGGCAAACCGATCGACTTCGACAGCGTCGACAGCCGCAACGTCCGGACCCAGTTCCGCAGCACGCCCGGCCTTACGACGATGGAAAAAGGCGCGCTGGGCGTACCGACCGATCTCGACTTCGTCGGCTGGGGCAGCTGGGTGACGGGGCAAAAAATCGTGGCGGGCTCGACCACAGCGATTGAATCCGTCCACTTCGTGATGGGCCGGCCGACGCCGCTGGCCCAGATGCCGGCCGACAACATGCAGGGCACCTACCAGTTTGCCGGCGGCACAGCCTTTTCAAGCCTGCTCGGCGCGGGCCAGCTTGTCGGCGGTTCGCTGGTCGCCAACTTCGGCGCCTACGGTGCGGGCCAGGGCTATGGCAGCCTCAGCCTCACCACGCGCTTCGGCGGCAACGACTATGGCGTCAGCAGCGAGCTGGACATCAACAACGCCAAAATCACCAACAATTCGGGCGCGAATGTCACCGGTTTTTTCACCGGCAACAATGCCAGCCGCGCCGCGCTGGTCTACAGCGCTCCCTCCGTTACCGGTGCAGGCGCCAACGCGGGACAGGTTTCCGGTGCGGCCGTTTTCCAGCAAAGCACCCTGGTCCTGAGACCGCCCCTCTGAGCAGGCCTCCCCCAGCTCCTCACACCAGCCCAGCGCGCACCGCCTAAAAAAATACCGGAGAGTTCACCATGACACCGCACTTCAAGCTCCAACACACCGTCCTGACCATGGCGCTAGCCGCCATTTACCCGCTGCAAGCCTCCGCCGCGCCTTCCGCGGGAGTGGCCCAGTTCACCGTGGGCGATGTCAACGTCCGCCGCGCCGACGGCGGTACCTCACCGCTCACCAAAGGCAAGGACATCGAAAGCGGCCAAGCCATCCTGACCGGCGCCAGCGGCCGCGCACAGGTGCGCTTCACCGACGGCGGGCTGGTGTCCCTGCAGCCCAACACCGAGTTCAAGGTCGCCAACTATGTCGACAAAGCCGATCCCAAGGAAGACCGTTTCCTGGTCGACCTGTTGCGCGGCAGCATGCGGGCCATCACCGGCCTGATCGGCAAGCGCAACCGCGAAAACTACAAGGTCACCACCACCACCGCCACCATCGGTATACGCGGCTCCGGCTTCAATGTCGGCTACAACCCCGACGGCTCGCTGGGCGTGACGACAGAGCTGGATGCCATCGAGGTCTGCAACGCCGGCGGCTGCGTGGGCCTGACGGCCGGCGAATCGGTGCGCGTGATCAACAACACCGATGCGCCGGTGCGCACCAATGTGCGGGCACCGGTGCCAACCCCTCCCCCGACGCAGGATCCTGTAGTTATAGGCAACAACCCCGACCCCGCAGGCCCGGGCGGCATCATCAACAAGCCCACACCCGTCCCCACCCCGCCAGTCAACACCGGCACCTTCACCAACCTCAAGGTGGCGGCGAGCTATTACGTCCCCCTGGTCTCCGGGCCCGGGCCCCAGGTTGGCCCCGTGGTGGCGACCTCCGCGACCCTGGATCTCGGGAAAGTCACGGACTTCACCAGTGGAAGCAACGTTTTCAAGCCCACCGTGGCCAACAGCTTCGGTTCGGCCGGCACCATCGCGGCCGGCGACTTCATTGGATGGGGTACCTGGACGACGGCCACGAAAAACAGCGGGACGAATCTTGCGGACCTCCACTACATCATCGGCCAGCCCACGGCGGTCATGCCCACCACCACCGGCATCGCCACCTACACCCTGATCGGCGCCACCCCGGTCACCGGCTATACCAGCCCCAGCGGGCCGGCGACCGCCATGGGAACGCTGACCTCCGCATCGATGGCGGTCGATTTCGTCAACAGCAAACTTGGCGTGACCATCAACACCACCCTGGGCAACATCAGCGTGGGAAGCCTCATCGCGATTTCCGGCGCGCAATTCACCTACAGCTCCGGCACAGGCATTTACGTCAACGGATTTTTCACAGGCGTCAATGCCAACCGGGCGGGCCTGGTCTATACAGGTCCCGGCACAACGATTTTCTCCGGCGCGGCAGCCTTCCAGGCACCGTGAGCCAAGCGCCTCAGCGCAAATAGAAAGCCAGGTCGCGCGCTATGGCTTCGGGGCCGTGGGCGTTGATCGCTTGCCGCGTGGCGGCCTCACCGACCCGGCGGCAGAGTTCGGGCGAGTCGCTAAGGGCCATCAAGCTATCATAGGCCTGCTCCTGGGTCCTCACGAGAAAGCCCGATGTCCCATGGGCCATCATCTCCGCGTAGCCGCCTGCCTCATGCGCCACCACCGGCAAGCCCGCCCCCATGGCCTCCAGCACCACGCGGCCATAGGCTTCGATGAACAAGGCCCCCGTCCGGTAGAAAACCGCGTCGAGCGAGCGGTAAAACTCAGGCATGCTTTCCGTTCCGGCCGCCAGCAGTTCAATGCCGGCCACTCCGCCCAGCCCCGGGGCCAGGCAGGTGCCGCCCATGATGCGCACCCGGATGCCCCTGCTGGCAAGCATCCGGTAAAGGCTCAGGTCGTCCGGGTGGTGCTTTTCGAGCAGGTCACGGCTGGCACGCCCGACCGTAAAAGGCCCGGGCTTTTGCGTGGCCTCGAATCGCTGTTCGGCCACCCGCAGGAAAGGCTCCAGGTCCAGCATGCTCGGTATCACACGGCCCGGCAGCGCGGCGCTGCGCCGCACAAAATCCGATACAAACACGATTTCGGGATCGAGCCCGGTTGATTCGCGCACACCCTCGATGATGGAAAAAAGCTGCCCCTGGTTGGAGAGGTTGTGGAAAAGAACAATGCGCGTGAAGCGCGTGTATTTGAGCCAGATCCCCGGCTGCAGATGCACGCCACCGATCAGCAGCGTGCCGTCCTTGGGAAACTGCTGCGCGAAAGGCTGAACCGCGGTAATGCCTTCGCGGGCATAGGCCGGATGCACCGGCACGTCGGACCATAGCTTGACCGGGCGCCTGCCGGCCAGAAGCCGTCCGAGGTCCAGCAGTTCCCGTTCCGCGCCGGTAAATAGCTCACCGAAGCGTCCCAGCAAATGCAGGGGCGCGGTTGGGGCGCTGGCGGACGGATCAGTCATTGACCCGGATTATCCCCGGGGCCGGCACAGGTCGGTGCCACATAATCCCGACATGCAAGATAGCCCACCCGCCGCGCCCGAACAGCCCCCGCTGCCTGCGGCCGCCACAGGCCATGGCGACTGGATGTTGCGCGGCGCACAACTGCATGCGGCCGGCCAGCTTGAACAGGCGCTCTTCTCTTTTGAGCAGGCCTTGGCGCTGAGCCCGCAGGACGTGAACACAGCGTCGGCCTGCGCAACCTTGCTGAGCCTGCTCGACCGGCCCATGGCCGCCTACAGGACACTGCTGTCGGTAGAGGCCCAACTGATGCAGGATGCCGACGGCGCGGCCAACCTCGCGATCACGGCCGAAGCCTGCGGCGACCTGGCCAGGACTGAGGCCGCTTATGCGACGGCCCTGCAGCTTGACCCGAAGCACCTGCGCTCACTGAACAATGTCGGCATCCTGGCAGCGGGGTCGTCGCGCTGGGACATCGCGATCGGGCTGGCGCGAAAGTGCGTGGAGCTGCAGCCCGGCCATGCGCCCTACCATGCCAATCTCGCCGAGTACCTTTCAGGCGCGCGGCGCTATGCCGAGGCCCTCGATGTGGTGACCGCCGCCATGGCCCAATTCCCTCTCGAGGGCGAACTGCGAATACGCCACATCGTCCTTCTCGCCTCCCACGGCGAGCTTGAGAAAGCAGACCTGGCCTTGGCCGGCCTCGACGGTGAAACGCGCCTGCTTTTTGAAAAATTCCTGTCGAAACTCGATATCCCGGATGACCTGTACGGCAGCGCCGTCAGCCACGCGCACAAGCTCACGCTTCAGCCGCCCGACGCATTGCAGATCCATCTTGACCAGGCATTCCGCGGCCTGGCAGCAGGTGACTGGCAAAACAACACCCAGCTCACCACCCTGCTGCGTGCCACCCTTGAAAAAAATGCCGCCACCGGCCTCGGCCGCAACTGGGGTGACGCGCCCTTTTACGGCCTGCTGCTGGATTTGCGGGATGACGAGCTGGCGCAGATGCACAGCGAATCCATCCCCGTGCTCGACGCTCGGCTCAAGGCATCGTTGCCGGCTTTTACAAGGCGGCAAAAGCCGGTTTCCCGGCAAGACGACCGTATCCGCGTGGGCCTGGCCGTACAAAGCCTTCATGATTCGCGCCAGCTGCAGGCACTCACCCAGCAGCTTGCGCGGCATGACGCCTCGCGCTTTGCCATCCATATCTACGCCTTCACGCTGCGGCCCGGTCCCCTGCCGGCCGACTCGCTGCGGCCTCACGCGGCAAGCGTCAGCGAAATCGGTCATATGGCGGCGGCGGAAGCCGCCGGACGCATGCGGCTGGACCAACTGGATATCTATATCGAAATGGCTTCGGATTCCCCTTGGAGCCGGCAAGACATCGCGGCCATGCGGGTAGCGCCTGTGCAACTGCGCCAGACCGGCCTCTACCAACGCCATGTGCCCGGGCATTGGGACTACAGCCTGTCGGACCGCTTTGCCCATCCAGACGCCGCCGGGCTTTCACAGGACGGCGCCATCGTCCGCCTGCCGCATAGCTGCTGGCTGGCAAGCGCCGGCCGGCAGGAGACCGGACGCACCCTCTCGCGCGAAGACGCGGGGCTGCCCACCGACGCGCTGGTGCTGGCTTCATTCAGCGCGCCGGCAAGCATCGATCCGCACAGTTTTTCCGTGTGGATGAAAATACTGCGCGCGTTGCCCGATGCCGTGCTGTGGCTTCCCCGCTGCGGCGCGGCGGCGGTCAACCTGGCGCGGGAAGCGCAGGCGGCCGGTGTAGGCCCGGCCCGCCTGCTTTTTTCGACGCCCATGGCTAGAGGCGAGGCGCTGTCCGCCATGCGGCATGCCGACCTGTTTCTGGACACCTTGCGGCTCAATGCCGTGCAGGGCCTGGAGGACGCCTTGCACCTCGGCGTACCGGCCATCACCTGTGCAGGCAAGCGCCCTGCATCACGCCTGGGCGGTAGCATCCTGCATGCCGCCGGCCTTGCGCAATGTGTCCTGGACAGCCCCGAAGCTTATCGGGCCGAAGCGGTGCGCCTGGGGCGCGACCCTGGTGCGCTGCAGGCCTTGCGGGAGCGCGTCGAAGCAGCTGCCGCCGGCGCGCCGCTGTTTGACCTGGCGGCACGTGTGAAGGAATGGGAAGCGGCCTGGACGGTCATGGCCGAGCGCTCACGCGCAGGGTTGCCGCCCACAGCTTTCGACGTAGCCCCGGCCTAAGCAGCGGGCTTGCCGGCCGATACAGGCACCGGCAATTCACACACCTCGCCCGTGGGCGCCAGTCCGGCCTGCGCCTTGGCTTCGGCGATGCCCACCGCACGCGGCAAGGCCACCTGGTTCTTCACCGCCGTGAGCTCGGCCAGGATGGAAATCGCGATTTCGGGCGGTGTCTTGCTGCCGATGTACAGGCCTATGGGGCCGTGCAGCTTGCCCAACTCTTCTTCGCTCATGTCGAAGTGTTCGGCCAGCCGGTCACGGCGGCGCTGGTTGTTCAGCCGCGAGCCGATCGCGCCCACGTAAAACGCCGGCGAGCGCAGCGCCTCCATCAGCGCCAGGTCGTCCAGCTTGGGATCGTGCGTGAGGGCGATCACGGCGCAGCGCGCATCCAGCTTCATGGCCTGCACCACGTCGTCGGGCATGCCGGTGGCCAGCTCGACGCCCTCAACCTGCCAGCTGTCACGGTACTCTTCGCGCGGGTCGCATACCGTCACGGCGTAGTCCATGCCCTGCGCAATCTGCGCCACAAAACGCGACAGCTGCCCGGCGCCGATGACCAGCAGGCGCCAGCGCGGGCCGTGCAAGGTCACCAGCGCGGCTTCCGACACCTGCATCGACTGTGTGGGCTGGGCCGTGCTGAGCGTCACCGCGCCGGTATGCAGGTCCAGCCTGCGCGCCACCAGCTCGCCGGCCTGCAGTCGCCGCAGGAGTTCGTCGATGCGGCTGTCCGCCGACAGCGGCTCAATCGCCAGTTCTATGGTGCCGCCGCAGGGCAGGCCGAAGCGGCGCGCCTCGTCGGCCGACACGCCGTAGGTGACGATGGCCGGCCGCGCGCGGTCCAGGCCCTCACGGCGGGCCCGGTCAATCATGTCGTCCTCAATACAGCCGCCCGAGACCGACCCCACCACCCGGCCGTCTTCGCAGATCGCCAGCATGGAGCCTTCGGGCCGCGGGCTGGAGCCCCAGGTCTTGAGCACGGTGACCAGCTCGCAGCGCAGGCCCGCGGCCAGCCACTGCGAGCAGGTTTTCAGAACTTCGAGGTCAATGTTGTCCATGCGCCGGATGCTAGCAGTCCGTGCTCATCTTTGCCTCAACCCCAGCACCAACCCCATATGTCGTCAGGCTTTGGCCAGGTTGTCATTGAGCGGCAGCGTGCGCACCCGCTTGCCGGTGGCCGCGAACACGGCGTTGGCCACCGCCGGCGCCACCAGCGCTGTCGCCGGCTCGCCGATGCCGCCGGGTTTTTCGGTGCTGGGAACCAGGGTGATGTCCATCACCGGCGACTCATGCATGCGCAGCACCGGGTAGTCGCCGAAATTGGTCTGCTGCACCCGGCCCTTGTCCAGCGTGATCTGGTTGTTCAACGCTGCCGACAGGCCGAAGACGAGGCTGGACTGGATCTGCGCCTGCACCGTGTCGGGGTTCACCATGCGGCCCAGGTCAGCCACCACCGTCATTTTGTGCACCGTCACCTGGTTGTCCTTCACCGACACCTCGGCCACCTGCGCCATATAGGTGTCATAGCCCTCCATCAGCGCGATGCCGCGGCTGCGGCCGGCCGGCGCCGGCGTGCCCCAGCCGGATTTCTCGGCTGCCATCTTCAGCACGTTGGCGAAGCGCGGCTGCTTTTCCAGCAGCGACATACGGTAGGCATACGGGTCCTTGCCCGCGGCCAGCGCCATTTCATCAACAAAACTTTCGTTGGCAAAGGCGTTGAGTGCATGGCTCACCGAGCGCCAGTAGCCCGCACGCAATCCGGTGTCGTGGATCACCAGGTCGTACTGCGTGTTTGGAATGTCGTAAGGCATCACGCCCGCTTCGGCCATGAAAGGATCCAGCGTGTCCTTAGGCAGGCCGAAGGCGCGCTGCGTGATGGACTGCGAGGTCACCTTGAAATTGAGCGCCACCGGTTTGCCGTCGGCCCCCAGCCCGGCGGAGAGCTGGTTCACCGCCATGGGCCGGTAGAAGTCGTGCGTGGTGTCGTCTTCGCGGCTCCAGAGCAGCTTGACGGGTTTGCCCACGGCCTTGGAGATCTGCGCCGCCTGCACGATGAAGTCCAGCTCCAGCCGCCGGCCGAAGCCGCCGCCCAGGAAGGTGGTTTTCAGCGTGATGTCTTCGGGCTTGATGCCCAGCGCCGCCGCCACGCTGCCCTCAGCGCCCTGCTGGAACTGCGTCGGGCCTATCAGCAGAATCTTGCCGTTCTTGTAGTCGGCCGTGAAGTTCATCGGCTCCAGCGTGGCGTGCGCCAGCAGCGGCGACACGTACTCGGCCTTCAGCGTCTTGGCCGCGCCCTTCATGGCGCCGGCAGTGTCGCCCTTGGGCGCGATGATGGGAATCACCTTGCCGCTGTCGGCCGCTTTGCGTATGCCGTCCAGCATGCTGGCATTGCTGATGGCCGCGACCGGCCCTTCGTCCCACTGCACCGTGAGCGCCTGGCGCGCCTTGTAGGCGTGCCAGTAGCTGTCGGCCACCACCGCCACCCCATCGGGAATCTGCACCACGTCGATCACGCCCGGCATGGCTTTGGCCTTGGCCGCATCAAAGCTGGTGACCTTGCCGCCAATCACCGGGCATTGCTGCAGGCTGGCGTAGACCATGCCGGGCAGCTTCACGTCGATGCCGAACTCCGCCGTGCCGTTGACCTTCATCGGCGTGTCCAGCCGCTTGGTGGGCTTGCCGATGACGGTGAAATCTTTCGGGTCTTTGAGCGCCACTTTCTCAGGCACCGGCAGCTTGGACGCCGCCTCCGCCAGCGAGCCGTAAGTCGCCTTCTTGCCGTTCGGGCCTATGACCATGCCGTTTTCAGCCTTGAGCGTCGACGCATCCACATTCCACTTGGCCGCAGCCGCCGACACCAGCATCATGCGCACCTGCGCGCCGGCAATCCGCAGCTTCTCCCAGCCGTCGCGCACCGAGGTCGAACCGCCCGTGATCTGCGCGCCCAGCAAGGCGTTGGTATAGACCTTGCCCGGAGGTGCGATCGCGACCTTGACCTTGCGGATGTCCACATTGAGCTCTTCGGCGATCAGCATGGGCATGGAGGTGTACACACCCTGCCCCATCTCGGAGCGGGCGGACAGCAAGGTGATGGTGTTGTCATCGGCAATATGCACCCAGGCGTTGGGCGTATACAGCGTGCCGGCGGCCTGCGCCGACGGTACGCCCAGCGTGACGCCCAGCATCAGCCCGCCCCCCGCAACCGTCAGGGCGGACGAAGTCTTGAGGAAGGTGCGGCGGTTCGGAGAAATCAGTGAGGTGATGGTCATGATGGTTCTCCTCAGGCTTTACGCAGGGTGGAAGCGGCATCCTTGATCGCCGCCTTGATGCGCGGGTAGGTGCCGCAGCGGCAGATGTTGCCGCTCATCGCCGCGTCGATGTCCGCGTCGCTGGGATTTTTGTTGTCCTTGAGCAGGGCCGCCGCGCTCATCAGCTGGCCCGACTGGCAGTAGCCGCATTGCGGCACGTCATGCTTGATCCACGCCACCTGCAGCGGATGCGTGTTGTTGCGCGAGAGGCTTTCAATCGTCGCCACCTTCTGCCCCGCCGCAGCCGACAGCGGCGTCTGGCAGGAGCGCACCGGCTTGCCGTTCAGGTGCACGGTGCAGGCGCCGCAGAGGGCGGCACCGCAGCCGAACTTGGTGCCGGTCATGCCCAGCTCATCGCGTATCACCCACAGCAGGGGTGTGTCGGGTTCGGCATTGACGGAAACGGCGCGGCCGTTCACGTTGAGTTTTGTGGTCATCGGGGTCCCCTTTTGTTGAATCGCTGTCTGTCATCACAGGATCGGGCAGGCCCCAAGTCAGCTACTACCCGAAGGCCTTGCGGGACTCATGCTACGGCTGGGCTTTGGGGGGTATCCGGGTAGAAACCCTTGGCTGAAACAAAGTGTCGAGAAGATTTCTCAAGATGAGACAGGACCGCCAGCCGATGCCCAAGGCATCGCACCATGCTCCTATCCAGATAAAGTACTACCGGCATTCATCGATACAGCACACTGGATGTGTTCTCAAACGCGATATCAAACCATGATCTGGTTCATGTCCTTCGAATTCACTCCGGTCACCACCTTTTAAGGCATCCAGAGGCCCAAAAAATGGATGAAGTTCCACACTCTCCCCAGCCCTCTCACCAGAAGATCGTCAGTGCACGCCTGTCCATCGGCGCTGTCTGCGGCCTGCTTATCGCTGCACCTTTTCTCATCCTTGGCGTCAACGCCTACCCACCCCCTGGCGAATGCGGCTTCCTCTGCATTCCTTTGTTTCGATCATTCCTGTATTTCGGGATCGCCGTGATCGCCGGATTGCTGGGATGGCTCATCGCCGTCAAACTCATCCGCTTCTTTTTCGAGTAAGCGCATAGAAGTTGAGAGGCAAAAATCGCTCGCCTTATGGAAGAGCCCGGCCGCAGATTCAGGCGGCCGTCACCCGATCCCGAATCTGTTGCAACGCCGCCGGGTCATCCATGGTCGTCAAATCCCCCGCATCCCGGCCCTCGCACACCGCCTGAATCGCGCGCCGAAGCATCTTGCCGCTGCGCGTCTTGGGCAGGGCCGACACAAAAAGCACGCGCGACGGACGGGCGACGGCGCCCAGGTCGCCGTCCACGCGTTTCATGATTTCGCCTTCGAGTTTGAGGGCAGCCGCGCTGTCGGCCAGCACGGCGACGTCCCTGGGCACGGCAAAGGCCATCGCGACCTGGCCCTTGAGCTGGTCGGCCACGCCGACCACCGCCACTTCGGCGACCTGCGCGTGGCCTGAGATGCTTTCCTCAATCTCGCGGGTGCCCAGGCGGTGGCCGGCGACGTTGATCACGTCGTCGGTGCGGCCCAGGATGAAAAAGTAGCCGTCCTCGTCGCGTATGCCCCAGTCGAAGGTCGAATACACCATCTTGCCGGGCACGCTCTTCCAGTAGGTGTTGACGAAGCGCGCGTCGTCTTTCCAGATGGTCTGCATGAAACCGGGCGGCGTCGGGCCCTCGATCACCACCACGCCTTTTTCGTTGGGCTGCGTCAGCTCTTCGCCGGTGGATTCGTGCAGGATCTTGACCTTGTAGCCGTACATGGGCACGCCGGGGCTGCCGAAGCGGCTGTCCTTCTTCTCGACGCCGTTGGCGATGGTGATGATGGGCCAGCCCGATTCGGTCTGCCAGTAGTTGTCGATGATGGGTACGTTAAGGCCTTCACTGATCCAGCGCGCCGTGGGTTCATCGAGCGGTTCTCCGGCAAGGTAGAAGGCGCGCAGGCTGGAGAGGTCGTGCTTTTTAAGCAGGGCCGGGTCCTGCTTTTTGAGCACGCGCACGGCGGTGGGCGCGCTGAACATGCCGGTGACCTTGTATTTCTCGACCAGGCTCCACCAGATTGCACCGTTGGGCTGCTTGTCCATGCCTTGCGTGGGCAGGCCTTCATACATGATGGTCGCCATACCGGCGATCAGCGGGCCGTAGACGATGTAGCTGTGGCCCACCACCCAGCCGATGTCGCTGGTGGAAAAATAGGTTTCACCGGCGCGGCCGTCGAAGATGTGTTTCATGCTGGCGGCCAGCGCCACGGCGTAACCGCCGGTGTCGCGCTGCACGCCCTTGGGCTTGCCGGTGGTGCCGCTGGTGTAGATGGTGTAGCTGATGGCGGTGGAGTCCAGCCATTCGCAATGCACCTGGGCGTGCAGGTATTTGGCGCGTAGCGTCTCCCAGTGCAGGTCGCGGCCGGCCACCATGGGCATAGGGGCCAGGCCGCGGTCGACCAGCAGCACCGCTTCGGGCTGGTGTTTGGCCAGGCGGATGGCTTCGTCAAGCAGCGGCTTGTAGGCCACCACCTTGCCGCCGCGCGAGCCGGCGTCGGCGCTGATGATCACACGCGGCGTCGCGTCGTCGATGCGCGAAGCCAGCGAGCCGCTGGCGAAGCCGCCGAACACCACGCAGTGGATGGCCCCTATGCGTGCGCAGGCCAGCATCGCAAAGGCCGCTTCGGCAATCATGGGCATATAAATCAGTACACGGTCGCCCTTGACCACGCCCATGGCCAGCAGGCTGGCGGCCATGCGCTGCACTTCGGCGTGCAGCTCACGAAAGGTATAGGTTTTTTCAACACCGGTTTCGCTCGAGACGTAAATCAGCGCCGCCTGGTCGGGCCTGTCCTTGAGGTGCCTGTCCACCGCGTTGTGGCACAGATTGGTTTGCCCGCCCTCAAACCAATGGGAAAACGGCGGCTTGTCGTTGTTGCAGACGCGGGTAAAAGGCTTGTGCCAGTCGATCAGCTTGGCCTGCTCGGTCCAGAAGGCCTCGGGCTGGTCTATGGACTGGCGGTAGAAATCTGCGTAGCTCGTCATCGCTTGTCTCCGTTTTTAATTTTTAGATTCTTCAGATTTTGACGACCACACGGCCGCGCACCTTGCCGGCCATCAAGTCGGCGGCTTTTTCGGCGGCACGGGCCAGCGGCACTTCTTCGACCATGGACTCCAGCTTCGCCAGATCCAAATCTTTGGCCAAACGATCCCATGCCTGCTGCCGCTTGACCAACGGCGCCATCACGCTGTCTATGCCGGCCAGCGTGACACCGCGCAGGATGAATGGCATCACTGTCGCCGGGAAGTCCGCGCCCTGCGCCAGCCCGCAAGTCGTGACCACGCCGCCGTAGCGCGTCTGCGCGCAGGCGTTGGCCAGCGTGTGCGAGCCGACCGCATCAATCACACCCGCCCAGCGTTCTTTTTGCAGCGGCTTGCCGGGCGCCGAGAGTTCGGCCCGGTCGATCACACTGCCGGCGCCCAGTTGCTTCAGGTAGGCCTCCTCGCTGGCCTTGCCGGTGGCCGCCACCACGGTGTAGCCCAACTTGGCCAACAAAGCCACGGCCACACTGCCCACGCCACCGGTGGCGCCCGTCACGAGCACTTCGCCGTCGCCGGGCTTCACGCCGTGCTGCTCAAGCGCCAGCACGCTGAGCATGGCGGTGTAGCCGGCCGTGCCTATGGCCATGGCCTGGCGCGACGTGAAGGCCGCCGGCAGCTTGACCAGCCAGTCGCCCTGCAGGCGCGTGCGTTCGGCCATCAGGCCCCAGCGCGTCTCGCCCACTCCCCAGCCGTTGTGCACAAACCGGTCGCCGGCCTTCCAGCCCGTGTGAGTCGATTCCAGCACGGTGCCCGCGCCGTCAATACCCGCCACCATGGGCCAGCTGCGCACCACCGGCCCCTTGTTGGTGATCGCCAGGCCGTCCTTGTAATTGAGGGTGGAGTATTCGACCTGCACCAGCACATCGCCGGCGGGAAGCTGGGCGTCATCGGTATCGGTCACCGTCGCCGAAAAACCGGCGTCGGACTTGCTGAGCAGAAGTGACTTGAACACGGCGTTGTCTCCAGTGGATTGTTGTTTCAGGTGCCGGAAAACGATGGAAAACCAGTGAAACTGAATTCTTAATTATGGATAACGGGCTTTCAGGAGGCTGACGGCGCTCCCGGGGACGCGGAGTTCACCACCAAACTTGACCGAAAGGATGCTCTGGAAGTTCAAGCTGCGCTAGTCGCGCAAGATCGCCTCACCGGTCCGCGGGTTGACAAGGGTCACGTTCTCAAGCGCCCGAATGCGCCAGGTATCGTGCTGTCTCGTCAACACGGCAAGGATCAGCGTATCCACCACGTGTGGCCCGGCCGGGTGGGCGGCGCCGGCAGCCAGGCGACTCCAGAAATGGATGACCGCTGCCCCGTCGGCAATAAGGGAGATATCGATCAGCTCGTTCTGGAGCGTGGAGTCGCGATAAATTGTTTCGTGAATCGGGACGTGGAGCGCCACGATCTGTTGAACGCCCCGGACATAGTGCCCAAAGCGATTCACGAAGGTTGCGTCGAGGTCGAACAGCTCACCGAGAGCCGCCATGTCGTGAGCGTTCCAGGCGTCTTGAAAGGCGCCGGGTGTCTCTTCAGGTTTTTTCATCTTGGTCATGCCCCCATGCCCTATTGCCACGACTGGGACACCGTTTCACAGCGGTGTCTCACATCAATTGATGATTTTGCCCATGCCATTCTCTACACGGGCTCTCAGTTGTTGAATGAACTCTGGGTCATAGAGTTCCCAGCTTTCGAGTTCGCCGACAACTTTTAAAGGCAGCCTGCTTCGATAGGACCGCGTCGGGTTGCCCGGGAATTTCTTGTCCGTTACGTTGGGATCGTTCTCGAACTCTCCCGTCGGCTCAACGATGTAGACCCGCGGCCTGCCATTGCCTTTGGCCATTTCCGCGGCAAGCCCAGCGCCTTTGGGGATGGCGGTGAAATAAATATGATTCATCACGACGCTTTCGTCGTAATTCGATTGAAAGCCTGAGCTGAGCAGGTCGCCTGGCTGCAATTCGGCTCTCGTGCCATGAAAAAAAGGGCCTGTGTCCAAAGCTGCCATGGGTTGTGAAGTGAAACGGGGTCGATGCTGAGGGGACCTAACGTTGGAGGTAAGCGGCACCCAGCGAGAGCCGCGAAGCGACCTCCTGCCGCTGAGTGTGCGTGTTGAATGACCTGTTAGCCGACATTTTTTCTCGCCTTGGATATTGCCAGGAGAGTCTGATCGTATTCCGTTCCGAATTCAAGAAACGTCACATCACGATATCGAAACGCGCGATCATCACTTTCCCACTTTGCAAGCGTACTCAGCCAACGCAGAACATAAGTTTGATCCGTGGACATGCGGATGGCGCCCACCTCAACTTCGCCGGGTTGAACTTTTTCGCGATTGATCACCACCACGCCAAATTGCTCTTGGGCCGAAGTCATGGCCAGTCGCATTGAGCCGATTTGCAGGTCGGCCGGACGGGCAGGCGCTTGACCTTTGAGCCGAAGCGCCGTCGAGATAAGTGAGCGCTTCTTGAATCTCGTGACGCACGACGCGAGGTCTTCTCTGCGCATGACGCAGTAACCGTCGAGCCTGTAGCTGTCGCTGACTTGATGCAGAGCGACGAGCGACTTCCCCTCGGCGACGAGAAATCCCCATCGCGGAAAGTGTTCGTGCAGCCGGCGAATTTCAACCAGCGAGAACTCTGGGCGCGTGGTCAATTGAATGCCGCCGAACGTGAAGATGGCCGGACCACCAACACCTGCGGCGAAGCCGCCTCTTGCTGTTGCCGGTTCGTGTTGGCCGACCCGTTAAAGGTCATTGCGGTTGCGCTTCGTACACCACTGAAAACACACACTTGCTGGCCTCCTGAAGGGTAGACACCTGGCACTTTACGACAGCGGGCATAAGCGCCACAACGATTTCTTCGGCTAGAACTGGCTTACTCTTCGCGAAGCGCGCGCAACGAGCCAATGCTATTTGCTCCTGTGAGGTCTTGGGTACGGCAGGGAAGCCAAAGACCACTTTCGAGTTTTGAGCAGTCAATCCGACATAAAAATCCCTGTTGGGATCATTGACCAGGAGCCCGGCCACCTTCAACTCTGCCTCCGCCCGTGAGGCACCTTTGTCCCCCAAAGCCGTGAGAATGCCTGCACTCATGGCCGAAGTTGTGCAGGCATCGGCAATATTCCCCACGAATAAAGCTTCGCGGGCCTTGGATTCTGTTTGCGCGGATAGAAGCAAGGGCGCCGTGAGCATCGAGGCTAAAACGAGTCCCGATTTTGTTCGCATACGACGGGATAACCTTTAATGTTTGACATGAGAGGCCCGGCCCAGCTTGCCGAGGCGAGCCCTCTCGATGGAAGGGTTAAGTGCTTCGGCCCAGTGTATGGATATTTTCTCCGGCCACCCCACTCTCAAGCCACGCATTGATTTGAGGCAGCAATGATGCAACTTCATTCGCCAGCGCGACGTATTTCGCCAAGTCTTCCCCGAAGCCCGAGAACTTGAAGCCGCGAAAGAGTTCCTCGGACGCTTCAAGCGTTTGCTGAAGCCGCGCCCGTTGGAGTGGGGATATATGGGCCACGCCAATATTTTCTTCCTGCACGACCTCACCCCAACTTGTATTGAGAGCGCCTCTCTTGCCGCGCGCAAATTCCAGAATGAATTGCCCACCGTACTTCCAGTACTGGATAGACAAAAGATCGAGGTTCTCAGTGGACCTGCGCTGAAAGTTCGAGCTTGTGCCAATAAAGCCAATGCGGCTCAGCTCCGGCAGCAGAACCTTCTTGAGAGCCTTGCGCATCAAATCACCTTCGCGAGACATACAAAGCGCCTAAGGTTTGAGCCCAGCCGCCTGCGCAAGCCGGCGAAGCCAGCCGTAGCAGGCTGGTAGCAGCGAAGGGTCAGGCGCCACCGCACTTCACTCCCGAACAGGACTCGTGGATGGGCACTGAAACCCCGCACCGTGACCGGACAGCTTCATCGATCGCAAGCATACCCGGGTAAAGGGTATCGATGGTGCTTTGAGGTGGCGTGCAGTTGAGGCAGCCGTAGCTGTGACGGTAGGTAGCAGAGCCATCGTGGCGCGCCACAAAATAGAGATTGCTCTTGATGCCTTTGTATTCATACCAGAATCGATGCACCTGATCTGGTCTTTCAATTCCGTGAAGCGTCAGTGGTCGGCTACCTAGCTCCCAGGAATAGCTGACATTCTTTACGCCCTCGACGGATGAGACGGCGTCCTGGACGCACCGGGCTGGCGGGGCCGATGGCATCGGGTCGGTGTAGCGCGCAACGCCATGTATGTGGTCGCAGCCGGTAACAAGCGCTGAGATGGCCAGGAGCAAGACTCGCATTTGTGGCGCCGAACGTTTGAGATAAGAGCCGTGACCCGGCTTGTCGCGGTACGTCTTCTCGATTGAAGGCTTAAGCGATTGTTTCACTTGGAGCGAATTTTGGCGCTGCGCCGGTTTCGGTTTAACTTGACCATCGAATCCCTTCAGAACTCTCTTGTTGATTGGAATTTCAGCAAATATTTTGCAGTTTTAGCATGGCTTGAAGCAAGCGGCCCGAACTTTCGCCGGGGCACTTCCCTTCAGCCTATGCGCCGCCCGAAAACCGGATCAGCGGATAAACCAGCAATACCGCGGCAAGCAGTGCCGCCAGGGTGCGCACATGGTTCCACATCGTCCAGCCGGCCACATAGCCGCGCCAGAAACCGACGGCCTCCGGGCTGGCGGGGTCTTGCCGCGCCAGCGCGTTGTTCAGCGGCACATTAAAAACCATGGTGACGCCGAAAGTGCCCACGATATAGAACAGGCTTCCCACCGCCAGGCAAAGCGCGCCAGCCGCTTGCCAGTGCATCACCGCGTAGACAAGAAGCACGGCGCAGGCCAGCGCGGTACCCATAAAGAGTCCCAGGAAACCGGGGTTGAGTACCACGACATTGATGGACTGCATGGCGGCAATGCCCGGGGGCGGGCTGATGCGGGCCAGGGCTCCCATCACGAAGTTCGAGAACGCCAGGAAAATGCCGGCGACGAGCGCACAGCCCAGGGCCGTGAGAAAGGTCAGCGCAAAGAGCAAGGTGTCGGCAGGCGGCATGGAATCCTCACAATCGGGGCGGAATCGAGGAACTACTGTAATGCCGCGGGGCTATGGCGGCAACCGTGCGCGATCGCCTGGCAACTACCTCGCGACGCCGGCTTCAATCATCGCTTTTTGCATCGCTGCATTTATTTTCCCCAAGATTTGCGGCATCCGAGCCTGCATCAAGGCGGATGACTTCTGCATGACCAGAGGCATTTTGTCGATGAAGGCGGCGCCTGCGGGGCTGCGATAAAAGGCAATCAGCCCATCGATCTCGTCCTGGGTAAATGTCTCCCGGTAGATCGTGACATACATCGCCTTCATGTTGGTCCAGGATATCTCGTCTTTCAGGACGATGGAAGCCTGCTTCTGCGCGGCCTCGATGATTCGCCGCTGCTCTTCCGTGATTTTCCGTCCACCGAGAGATTGCGCCAGGGTCTGGCCCATCATTTGCTCCATCTGCACATGCAAGGTGCTCATGAGCGACTCGACTTTCGTCACGGTCAGCAGCGTATTGATGGATTCTTCCGACGCCGGCGCGGCGGAGCATGCGATGGAGGCGGAGAGCAGCAGGGAAAGGATGAATGAGTTACGCATGGTTGAAGGTATGGTGAAGGATGTCAAGATACGTTGGAATGCTCGGGTGTTAGCGGGTGAATGAACCGCTCATTTCAAGGCGTACTCGATCGGCAGGGTTACCCACGAATCCACGGCGCGGCCCCAGCGGGTTCGTGCGGGGTTGAATTTGAATTGCTTCATGGCCGCCACCGCAGCCGCATCCAGCCTGTCAAAGCCTGAACTTTTGTGAAGCCGCACCTCGCCGGGTTCACCGCTGGCCAGCACCCGCACTCGTAATATCACGCGGCCCTCCTCCCCAAGACGCCTGGAGACGGCGGGATATTCAGGGCTGGGTGAACTTGCCTGGCTCACAGGCTGCACGATTTCGCCGGTGGCACAGCCCGCAAGGAGTGTAAAAAGAAGAAGCCAGAGTATGCGCATGAGATAGGCAGCTTGAAAGCCGGCCCGCCTCACTTCACCAGCTCCAGCACATCCTTGAAGGCCTCATGCTCAGCCGTGCGCAGCCACTCAAACGCCACCATCTCGGTGGTCACCAGTTCGGCGCCGTTGCCGGCCAGGCGGTCAAAGGCGGCGTCGCGGTTGCGTTCGGTGCGCGAGCTGCAGGCGTCGGTCACGACCCAGACCTCGAACTCTTCCTCCAGCAGGTCGAGCGCGGTCTGCATCAGGCAGACATGGGCTTCGCAACCGGCAATGACGATGGTGCCCCTGCCCTCTTCCGGTTCGGGCGCGGGCTTTTGCAGATGCTTGGGCAGGCTGCGCGCGTTGCCGCCGGCCTGCACCTTGCGCACCGGCGGGCGCAGCAGGTCGACGAGGCCGTCGGCGACGGCGCTGAAGGACATCTTGTCCAGCGTGCGGCCGCCGGCGGCGGCGATGGCGGCTTGCAGTTCAGGCGCGAGGGGGCCCAGCGAGCCAGGGTTTTCGGCGGTGCCCCAGACCGGCACCGCCAGCAGTTTGGCCATGCGCGCCAGCTTGAGTGCATTGGCCAGCACCAGGCTGTTTTCAAAAATGGCGGGCATGAGGCGGGACTGGTAGTCCACCAGCACCAGTTGGGAGTCGTCGGCATCGAGCAGCATGGAAATTCCTGGAAAAATAAAAACGGATCAGGCCGGGGCGCAGCGCAGGCGCTCCACCAGCGTGATCAGGTAGGCGTCAAACAGCAGCGTCGCGTCCTGGCCGAACATGCGTATGCGCCCGGTGTGCTGAAGCAGCAGCAGGCCCACGCCGTGGGAGAACAAAGCCGTATTTTCACGCAAGGCGTCTTCGGTGTTCAAACCCATGGCCTGCAACGCGCCTTCACAGGGCCGCAGCGCGTCGTGCAGGCGGTCATTGAGCTGGAAGTTCAGCTCGGCCGTGAGCCCGCGCGGTCGCATGCCCTGCATCAGGTAAAAACCCAGGTCCAGGTCGCGCGGGTTGGCCGCGAAAAAACCGAACCAGGCGCCGGCCTTGGCTTCCAGCAGGTCGGCCGGCTCGGTGCAGCCTGTGCCGGCCCCATGCACCGCGGCGTTCAGGCGCTCCAGCGATTCGGCCAGCAAGGCGCCATAGATCGCCTCCTTGCTCTCGAAGTAGGAATAAATAGCGCCGGCGGTGTAGCCGGCCTCCTTCGCGATTTCACGGATGCTGGCCCCCTCCATGCCCAGGCGCTCGAACACCGCGCGGGCCGCGTCCAGCACGCCCCTTCGGCGCGAATCGCTTTGGGCTTGCTGGCGGTCTAGTCGGGCTTGCATTCTTCAAATGTAAAGGCAAGCCTTGCCGGGGTTTTGGTGAAAATTAACTGTTGTTTTTTATTTTGAACGTTGTTAGATATTTGAAAGATATTTAGAACTTTTTTGATGGCTTGAGGTGTTCTTGGCGAGTGCGCTCACTGCTGAGGCTTGCTGGCCGGGGGTTGCCCGGCGGCAAGTAACTTTCTTTTGCTTCGCCAAAAGAAAGTCACCAAAGAAAAGGCGACCCTGGTTCCTGCGTCCCCTACGCTTCGCTACGGGGCAACCTGCGGTGCTCGGTCCAGGCGGGGTCTCGCTAAACTCGCCTTCGGCTCAAACAACGCGATCCCTGATCCGTCTGGCCCTGCGCTCCTCGGCGCATCCACAAGGGGTGGGGAAGGAATACCAAATTCAAATACTGAAAACCACAAGGACTCGCCTTGGCGAGTCCTTGTTTGTTTTGGTTTGTTCTTTGGTATTTTTCTTCTGTTCCCGTCCCCGATCCCGACTGCCCCGTCCTGGCTGGGCCGAGGAGCGCAGAGACAAGCGGATCAGGGCCGGCGTTGTCTGAGCCGAAGGCGAGTTTAGCCGGACCCCGCTTGGCTCGAGCACCGCAGGTTGCCCGTAGCGAAGCGTAGGGACCCAGACTGCGGGTCGCCTTTCTTTTGCTTACTTTTCTTTGGCGAAGCAAAGAAAAGTAAGTCGCATGCCGGGCGACTCCCGGCCAGCCGCCCTCAGCAAAGAGAACAGAGGGAGCGCGCCACCGGGAGCAAGACCCCGGCCTTAGATCGACCCCAAATCCTGAATAGCATCCACCACCATACTCGTCCCCACCGCAATCAGCAGAATGTCAGTGGCAACCCGCACATATTTATGCCCTGCTGGCGGCGCACCCAACTGCACCACGACAGCCGAAGGCACTGGATAGAACACGACATCGCGAGGGAGCGGCTGGCCGATGGCGTATTTCTTCGCCTGGCCCGGGGGCAGGCAGCCGTTGTTTTTCTTGGCCAGGCCCGGAGGGCAATGGCCGGCCTTGAATTGCTTGCCGTAGTAGTTCTGGACCACGACGCGCTGCTGCGGCACAAAATAGCCGCCGACTTTGACATCAGCGGCATGCTTGTTCTTCTTCGCCTTTTTGCCGCCCTGCCCGTCATCACCGTGGTCGGACTGTTCCGCCTGCTCATGTTTGTTGCCTTTGTTTTTGCCGCCGCCCGCCCATTCGGGTTTCTCGGCAAAACTCGCGGAACAGGCCATGGCGGCAGCCATCAGCAGTGCAAGGCCGCGGCCGGGCAGGCGCGGTCCAGTGGTCATCGTGGTGTTTTTCATTGTGGTGCTCCGGTAGTTATGGGGTGAAGGCCGATGCGGCGGCAGACAACGCGGGCATGCCTGAACTGTTCAACGAAAGTGGTCTTATGCCGTTGACGGTGTTTCGCCCATTCTGGCTCCGGTGAGATGAAAAGCACTGTAGGGAAACAAGCTGCGGCAGCGTCCTACATTTGCTCACATTCAAGTGCCGCGCGCCCTAAGGCGAAGGCTCCGCGAATTTGAGCAAGCGTGTTGCCAGCAAGGTCTCCGCCAGAAAACACACCAGGGCCAGCAGAAAACACACCACCCCCGACAGAAAGCATACCGTCGCAATCCGCAGCGTCGGAAGCTCGCTGGTTTCCCCGAGGAATAGCAGGATGATGGTGCTGCCGATCAGGATGGCGCAAAAGGTCAGCAAGGCGATGCAGATGTTGACCAGCCAGCCGCGGTGGCGAAGCTCGCGCAGCTCGGCATACATGCGGTGTGCGCGAGGCTCTTCCACGCCACCGGCTTCGAGCCGGTTTTCCAGGAAGCGCGCACGGTCGATGATGCGGGCCAGCCGGCCGGCGACGGCGGCGATCATGCCCGAGACGGCGGTGAGCAAAAACACCGGCGCCACCGCCAGCTGGATGCCGTGGGTGACCGTGGCAAGGTCGGGTGCAAAGTTCATGCAAAGCTCCAGCTGCGGGTTGAAAGGCCTGCATTTTGTCATGCCGCTCGCCGGGGCACGGTGCTACTTGAGCTCGAACGGCGCTTCGTAGCGTCGCTGGCAGTTCTCGCAGAAGAAGCTGCGTCGCTGGGTTTTTCCGAGATGGGCTTTCACAAAAGGGATTTCGCAGCGCGGGCAGATGGTTTTGGTGTGGGCCAGCCAGTGCTGCCTGAGCACAAAGGCTTTTTTCCAGGCGAGAAAATCAAAGCTGTACTGCCGGGCCTGCGCCACCAGCTCGCGCAGTTTGGGCACGGGCAAGGCCCCGACCGTTGACAAAGGGTGGACCCGGATACGAAACAGCACCTCGTTCTTGATGATGTTGCCGACACCGGAGAACACCGTCTGGTCCAGCAGTGCGTCGCACACCAGGGCGTCGGGCATGGCCCGCAGTTTCTTGCGGGCGGCCGCGGGATCCCAGGCATCCGACAACACATCGGCGCTCCAGTCGTAAACAGTGTCCAGGGGCTCTTCGACGTAGCGGACCGAGCAGTTGTAGAAGTTCAGCTCCTGGCCCCGGGCAAACCCCAGGCTCAACCGCGGCGCCGCGCCTTCCTTGCCTTCGTTGATGCGATAACTGCCGAACATCAGCAGATGGATGCGGACCGAAAAACCCTCGAACTCGAGCAGAAAATGCTTGCCCCAGCTGCGCACGGCCACAAGGCGCCGGCCCACCAGCCGCGCGATGTCGATGCGGCTGTTGCCGCCGGCGCGCCGCACGATCTTGCCGGCAAAGCCCGCGGCCTGTTCCCTGAGGATTTGGATTGACGGCCCTTCGGGCATGAAAGCTCCTCCAGCGCCCGGTGGCAGGCAGGCGTGAGGAGATTCTGGAGTCCGCGCCATGCCGGTGCATGTGGGCCGAGGCCGGTGGCAACTGACGGTGCGCGCGCGGCCCGCTCGTGGGATTGCCCTACAGCAATGTCGTCGCTGTCCGACAGCTCGCGGCGCGCGAGGGTCCGCACAATAAATTCATTTCATCGGCGCGGCTGCGATGCGCAGCAGCGCGCCCCAACCAAAGGACCTCCCATGCTCTCCAACAATGAGGGACAGCGCGTCCCTGACGTTACCTTCAAGACCCGCCAGAACGAGCAATGGGTCGACGTCACCAGCGCCGACCTGTTCGCCGGCAAGAACGTCGTGGCCTTCTCCCTGCCCGGCGCCTACACGCCCACCTGCTCATCCACCCACTTGCCGCGCTTCAACGCGCTGGCAAAAACCTTCAAAGCCCACGGCATTGACGACGTGGTCTGTTTTTCGGTCAACGATGCCTTTGTGATGAACGAATGGGGCAAGGCCCAGGAGGCCGGCAACATCACCCTGGTTCCCGACGGCAACGGGGATTTCTCAAAAGGCATGGGCATGCTGGTCGACAAAAGCGATCTTGGCTTCGGCAAGCGCTCCTGGCGCTACTCCATGCTGGTGCGCGACGGCCTGATCGAGAAGATGTTCATCGAGCCCGAGAAAGACGGCGACCCCTTCGAGGTCTCTGACGCCGACACCATGCTCAGCTACCTCGCACCGGATGCCGTGGCGCCCGAACCCATCACCTTGTTCAGCAAGCCGGGTTGCCCGTTTTGCGCCAAGGCCCGCGCCATGCTGGATGAAGCCGGCCTTTCTTACGAGGAAATCACACTGGGCCACGGCATCAGCACCAACACGCTGCAGGCGGTGGCCGGCGCCGCCACGGCGCCGCAGGTGTTTGCGGGCGGGAAAAAAATCGGTGGATCGGAAGACCTGCAGGCCTGGCTGAAAGAGTTGAAGTCCAGGGCGGAACCTGCATCGCCGCGCCAGTTTCTCAGCTAGGGCTCTACTTGCCCAGTCCGATCGCCGCGCGCATCTTCTCCAGCTGGTCCGCTGTCGGTGCCACAAAAGAGAATTGCGGGCCCAGGTCCAGCGCGACGGCGAGCGGCTTGGACGGTGCTGTCAGACCCTGGAAGGCGGCAACGGCCTTCTTGACGGTGGCATCCGGCACGCTGGCGTGCAGGTACAGGCCAAAGCCGACGCTGGTGGCTTTGGTCGGAACCACCACGAGGCGTGCCTGGTGCACTTTTTCGGAGCGCCCGGCGAGGCCCTTGAGGCTGACGCCCAGTGCGGCGGGCTCGCGGGTAACGACGCCTGCCCAGGACTGCTCCTCCCACGCAAAGACGGCTTTTGCAATCAGGCCCTGCTGGCCGACGGTGGCTTGCGGCGCGACATCCTCCACATTGCCGCACAGGCCCTCGGCTTTCGCGATGGCAGCCTCCACGCCGGCAGCCGTACCAAAGCACTTGGAGCGCTGGAGCTGGTCCAGCACGGCTTTCTGCTCTGCCGGCGGCAGGGTTTTCAGCGCCACGGCGCCCGCGTCGGTCGCGGCCTTGCCGGCAGCGGTAATCGCCAGCACCGCTGGCTGGACCACTTCATTGTTGAACACCACGAGCTTGTAGCCGCTCATCAGGCCGATGACCTGGTTGGTGTAGACCCAGCAATAAGGCGTCCGCCCCGATGCGGTGATGTCGTCCACTTTCTTGATGGCATACAAGGGCGTCTGCGGCAGGCCGGCGCGACCGATGAAGGCATGCATTTCCTGTTCCGCCACGGCGCTTTGATAGGCTGCTTCACCACGGAAGAGTTGGGGGTTCATGTAGGCCCCTCCGTCGCAGCTTTGTGCCTGGGCAGCCGGTGCCAAGCATGCGGCTGCCAATGCCAGCGAAAGGGAAATACGGGACAAATAGTGCATGTTTGGCTCCAGAAGCGGTGGCATTTGCCAATTGGGGCAGTTTGGCTGCGGTCACCGGATTTAGTAACAAAGTATGACATGCATACATCGGGCCATGATACGGACGACCCTGCTGGAAAGGCAGGCGTTTACCCGGGGTTGACCCGAATATTAGGCAGTAGACGTTGCCATCAGTTTGGCGAGCCGGCAGCCCGGCCCCCGCTCCCGGCCGGAAGGAAACTATGAAATCGGTAGCACGCCAGGTACGTCGGCATTGGGTTCCCAGCTCTTCTTCCGAGCATTGTGGCTAGCCAATAGTTGTCCTGCGAGTGGCTTTCCACAAGCCGCGGGCTGCCGGTCCCGGCCAAGGGAGCATCCTCTAAAGCGCTTGCGCCCTGCGCCTGGCGCCCGCCGCGCGACGGGCTCGCCAGCTCTTCACCGCGTCGCAGGCTTCGAAGTGCTTGAGCAGATTCTGCTTTTGCCGCTCCAGCAGGCTGCTGGCCTCAATCATCCCCGGCCAGGTCTCGCAGGCCTTGCCCACCGCTTCATTGAGCACGCCGCGCACGCGCGTTTCAAACATGCCGGTGGCGTTGCAGAAGCTGCGCAAGGTCTGGGCCGTCAGCCTGGCCTGCTTTTCCCCGCCAGGCACAAAGCGCAAGGCATGGCCGCGCCCGCCCAGGTAGGCAGCGTAGGCCACCACGTCGTAGGCCGGGGACAAGCCGGGCGTGCGGCCGTCGCGGTAGAGCACGCCGAAATTCTTCACGTGGGCGTCGTAGTTGCCCAGCATCTCATTGACCATCACGCGGCGTATCAACTCTTCCGCCGCGCCCTCGCCCACCTCGGCCGGCAAACTCATGCCTTCGCGCAGCGTCCTGGCCATGGCGGCATAGCTGGCTGCGGGATGGGTGTATTTTTCTTCGGGCTGGATGCGCAGAATCTGTGCGAAGTCCTCGCAGTGGATATGCCCCTGTGGCCCGCGGTCAAAACGTTTGACGGCCAGGAAATGGCGGCTCTCGCCGAGCACAAAGGGTTGTTCCGCCACGATCTCGTCCATGGGCGCCAGCCAGGCCTCGCAGACATCCACACCCGCGGCCTGAGCCAGGCGCAGCGAGAGTTCTTCCACCTCGGGCAAAAGAGCGAATTCCGCCGTGGGCAGCTTGGCGATGATGTGTGTGCCCTGGGCGTCGCGGGTGCGCGCCACATAGCGCCCCTGCTGCTGCACCAGCGCCAGCTTGGGTTGCACGCCCGACAGCGAGGTCGCATCGGGCAGCGGGTCGGCAGTGACGGACATCTCAAGCGCGTCATGGTGCTGGGTGACCACGCCGGCCAGCGCCTGGGTATCGAGGTGCGCCGGGTAGGCGTAAACGTTGCCCGGCAGGTCGGTGCCGCAGGCGGCCAGCATGTCGAAGTGGTCGTTGGGCCCGCAACCGCGCAGTTGCTCCAGGTGGCGGCGCAGCGGCCCTTCGGGCAAGAGGTTTTGAAAGAAGGCCGGCAAGCGGCCGCCTTCGGCATTGAAGAACGGCGTATTGACGTAGCTGCGCCAGAAAATCTCGCGGCGCTGCGCGTCGTCGTCCGTGGCCGACCAGGAAAACACCGGCGATGCCGGGTTGGACCAGAAGGCCTCGTCGGGAATGAAGCGCGTGAGCGCCGTGCTGCCCGTGCCGTATTGGAACAGCAGCCCGGCGCGCAGGGATCCCAGATAGATATCAAGCGCCAGGACATTCATTACCAAGGGCCTTTGGTTTTCCTTATGCCTGCCGCAGCCGCAGCGAGCTGCGAGGTCTCCGCCACGATGCGGTCCACCCGCGACAAGGCGGGCGGCGCGGGCTCCTGGACACCGTGCGCCTGCAGCCCGGCGGCCACCACCTTGGGCAGCAGCAGCACTTCCAGCCCCAGCTGGTCGGCAATCGCCATCAGCGTGGTGATACGCGGCGCGGTGCGCCCTTGAAGCACGTTGCGAACGGACAAGGGCGTGAGCCCCGTCTTTTCGGCCAGGGCCTGGTAGTCCAGCTTCAGGCCTTGCCGTTCCTCTTCGAGGCGTGTCGCGATTTCAGACAATGTTTTCATAAATAAAAATATCGTTTTTTCAAAAAACAATAGTATTTTATCTATTTATTGGCTTGCGGTGGGAAAAAATCTATATAAACCTATCTTTTAATTAATAAAAGATAGTTTTATATAGTTTTATTGCAAATCAATAAAAAAGGACGCGAGTCCTAAAACTAAAACGCGTAGCTGCCCATCCACGAGAGCAGCCAAGTCCGCCCCGCGGCTGGTTCAAAGTAACGGCCGTTGCCTTCGTTGACGATGACGGAACCCGCGTACTTTTTGTTGAAAAGATTGTCCAGCCGCAACGTGCCCAGCATCTTCCAGCCGCCCGCCTCCACGGCATAACCGACATGCGCCGCCGCGACGGTAAACGAGGCGGCCGCGTCTGAATTAAGGTCGTTGACGGGAACACTGCCCAGGTAGCGTGCCTCGACGCCTGCGCGCCATCCCCGCAGCGGCCGCCAGCCGGCTTCCAGCGCCAGGGCGGAGCGCGCGATCCCGGGAATCCGGTTGCCCGCCGGCACCGCCACATTGGGTGTGGCGCAAGGCGTGGCCGCGCAGGTCAAAAACGCATCGCGGTAACGCGCGTCCAGCCAGGTATAGGAAAGCTGCACCCGCCAGTCGCCGGGCAAGGCCAGGCTGGAGACCAGTTCCAGCCCGCGGCGCCGGGTGGCGCCGGCGTTCTGGAAAGTGCTGCGCCCGCCCACATTGGTCTGGCTGACGATTTCATCCCGCGTGGCGGTCTGGAACACAGCCGCGCTCCACTCCAGCCGGGTGGCAGCACCGGCCGGCGTATGCCCTTTCGCGCCCACCTCCAGGTTGTTGCTGCGTGACGGCTTCAAGCCCAGGTTGAGCCCGGTCGAGCCATCGGCGCGGTAGGCGGTCTCGTTCAGCGTCGGGGTTTCAAAGCCCTTGCCGGCGGTGGCGTACAAACGCAGGTTGTCGGCGGGCGCATACAGCAGGCCCGCTACCGGCAAGGTGGCGCTGTAGCGCACGCCGCCGCTGTCATCGCTGTTGGGCCCCGCCACGTAATGATCAGCCGAATCAAAGCGTACCGTGCTGCGGCGCAAGCCCGCATGCAAGGTCCAGCGCGGGGAAAGTTTGAGGGTGGCCTGCGCATAAGGATCCAGGCTGCTGACGCGGTTGGTTTCATCACGGCGCAGCGGGCCCTGCACGCCCAGGCTGGCGCCGCTGAAGTTCTGAAAGCCCAGGCGCTGCTCGCGAAGGCTGTCGTAAGCCAGGCCGGCCACCAGCTCCAGCGGCAAACCGGCCAGCTGCGCCTGCGCCGTCAGGCGCAGGTCCGCGCCGCCATAAGAGCGATTCAAATCGATCACGCCGCCTGGGTGTAGCGGGCTGGCCTGCGCCGCCACGGGAATCGCCTGGTATTGCACCGTGGCGCGCTGGCCCTGGTAGACCATGGCGCGCAGCCGGTTGCCGCCGTCCAGCGGCAACTCGTAAACCACGCCCAGCTGGGTCTGGCGCACCGTCTTGCGGGTGTTGAACTGGGTGGCCGAGGGGTCGGCGCTTTGAGGCGCGGCGTCAAACTGCGCGCGGCTGAGGCCCAGCGGGTCGTCGGCGCGAAGGTCCACATGGTTGGCCACCAGCATGAGCTGCCCGCCGTTGGCGAGTTGCCAGTCGAGGCGCGCATTCGCCAAGTCACGCCGTGCCGCGCTGTGCGCCCGGAAGCCATCGCTGCTGAATTGGCTGGCATTCAAGGTGTAGCCCAATGCGCCCGCACTGCCCATGGCTTTCAGGCCGCTGCGGTAAAAACCATCGCTGCCCCAGGCAAGGTTGGGCGTGAGGGTGGGCGGACCCTGCCCCTGCTCGGTGAACACCTGCACCACCCCGCCCGACGAATTGCCGTACAGCGCCGAAAACGGCCCGCGCAAGACCTCCACCCGGCTGGCCGAGCCCAGATCGATGTGCGAGAGCTGGCCCTGGCCGTCGGGCATGGTGGCCGGGATGCCGTCGACATAAATACGAACGCCGCGCACCCCAAAGGTGGAGCGCGCCCCAAAGCCGCGCACCGACAACTGCAGGTCCTGCGCCTGGTTCTGCCGATCACGCGCCAGCACCCCGGGCGTCAGCGCCAGGCTTTCCGAGAGGTTGAGCTGCGCGCGGCCGTCGGCGCGAAGCCGCTCGCCGTCGATGACGTCGACCGAAGCCGGCACCTCAAAGGGCGGCAGCTCGGTGCGGGTGGCGCTGACCGTGACAGGCGCGAGCGACTGGGCCAGCGCCGTCGCGCCCAGCAAGGGCGACAAGGCCAGCGCGGAGAGGCGAAGGCGGTAAGGCATGAAAGCGGGCACTCGATGGACTATGGACAAGGGCCGGGCCATCGTAGCCTGCCGCCGCGGCCCTTGCCACCGCACGGCTGTAGGCCGGCACCGCAAAAACGGCGTGACTGCCTGGAAAACGGTTTTACCCCCTCTCCCCCTGGGAGAGGGTTGGGGTAAGGGCTAGCGGCGCATAAATACCTACCGTCACATGCACAGGCCGCAGCCCCTCACCCCTGCCCTCTCCCAAAGGGAGAGGGAGCAAGGCACCTCAGCCGAACTTGCGCACCGCATCCAGCGCCAGCCCGGCGCCAATGCTGCCAAAGCGGTCTCCTTCCACGCTGCGCGCCTGGGGCAGCAACGCGGAGATCTGCTCGCGCAGCAAGGGCACCCCGCTGGAGCCGCCGGTGAAGAACACCGTGTCGATATCGTCCCCATCGACGCCGGCATGCTTGAGCAGCGCCACGACGGTGCGTGACACCGTGCCCACAAGTTCGCTGATGGCGCCGTCAAAATCGGGCCGGTGCAAGGTCAAGGTCTCCCCCGGAGCGATGCGTCCCAAATCCATGATGGCTTCGGGCGCATCGGACAGCGCGATCTTGGCCGCTTCCACCTGCATGGCCAGCCAGTGGCCGGCGCGCTCGCGCACCAGGTTCTGCAGGCGGTCCAGCTTGTCCTTGTCGACCGCGCCGCGCCGGATGTCGCTGATCTGCGTCCAGGATTTCTTGCTGTAGACCTGGTTGATGGTGTGCCAGGTCGCCAGGTTGAAGTACTGGGCCGAGGGCACCTCCAGCCCGCTCGCCAGCCGGCTGCCCAGGCCCAGCGTGGGCATCACGCTGGCCAGGCTCAGGTATTTGTCGAAGTCGGTGCCGCCTATGTGCACGCCGCCGCTGGCCAGGATGTCGTCGCGCCGCTCGGCTTTTTTCGCGCGCTCGGGCGACAGGCGCACCAGCGCGAAGTCTGACGTACCGCCGCCGATGTCCACCACCAGCACCAGCTCTTCGCGCCTGATCTGCGACTCGTAGTCGAAGGCCGCGGCGATTGGCTCGTACTGGAAGGCGATGTCTTTCAGGCCGACCGCGTGGGCGATCTCGGCCAGGGTGTTTTCGGCTTTCTTGTCGGCCGTGGCGTCGTCGTCCACAAAAAACACCGGGCGGCCCAGCACCGCGCGGCTGAAGGACTGGTCCGCAGCTTTTTCGGCGCGGTGTTTCAGTTCGCCGATGAACTGCGCCAGGAGCACGCGAAACGGCAGCGCGCGGCCGGCGACTTCGGTGTGGTCGTCGATCATGGCCGTGCCCAGCAGGCTTTTGAGCGAGCGCATCAGCCGCCCTTCATAACCGGCCAGATAGTCGGCCAACGCCGCGCGGCCGTAGCTCACATGCTCGTCTTCCGCATGGAAGAACACCACCGAAGGCAGCGTCGGCTTGCCGCCTTCCAGCGGGAGCAATGCCGGGAGCCCGGGCCGGCTCCAGCCCGCCGTGGAGTTGGAGGTGCCGAAGTCGATCCCGCAGGCCGGGGCGCCGCTCACCGCCCGGCCGGCTTGGCGAAGCCGTTTTCGGCCCAGGCCACGGCGCTGGCGCGGTTGAGCTTGAAGGACGGCGCCACGCGCACCTGCGCCAGCTGCTCGCCGGTTTCATCGGCGGCGCTGAGCAGGCCGTGCGGGTTGTCCTCATCGGGAACGATGTCCAGCGAGATGGTCAGGCGCGCCGCGTTGGCGGTCACGGTGATGCTCTGGTGCAGCGTGGCATGCAGCTGCTGCTCATGCCTGCGCACGAACTCCGAAGCCGTCTTGACCAGCGTGCTGAAGGCGGGCCCGTCCAGCGGCTTGGGATTTTTCTTGTCGCGGCCCATGGTCCAGGGGCCGACCAGCGCGGGCTCGGGTTCGCCGTCCTTGATCATCGCGACGGCCCAGCCGTCGTCGTCTTCATTCTTGATCACCTTGGCCGTCCAGCCGTCGCCGCACCAAAGCCGTGGCTCCTGGATGATGGGCTGGTCGTCGTGGGGGGATTCGTGGTCCGGGCCGGCCGGCGGGGTGTGGGAGTCTGTCAAAACGCGGTCACTCGGGTGGGGCGCCCCAGCTGCAGGTGCAGGCCGGGGGCAAATTCAGGTCACGCACCGCCTTCAACCAACACGGCGCGCATGGGGGACGTGGATTTTACAGCCCCTACCCAAACTTACCCAAACCACTCTTAAACCCCTTACATCCCGAGGTCGCTCAGGCTGGGATGGTCGTCGGGCCGGCGCCCCAGCGGCCAGTGGAATTTGCGATCGGCCGCCTTGATGGGCAGGTCGTTGATGCTGGCGTGGCGCACTGCCATCAGGCCGTTCTCGTCGAACTCCCAGTTTTCATTGCCGTAGGAGCGGAACCAGTTCCCGGCATCGTCATGCCACTCGTAGGCAAAGCGCACGGCGATACGGTTGCCGCCAAAGGCCCACAGTTCCTTGATGAGCCGGTAGTCGAGTTCACGCGCCCATTTGCGCGACAGCAGGCCGACGATTTCCTCGCGGCCGGTGACGAACTCGGCGCGGTTGCGCCAACGGCTTTGCGCCGTGTAGGCCATCGACACGCGCTGCGGGTCGCGCGTGTTCCAGCCGTCTTCGGCGGCGCGGACTTTCTGCACCGCGATGTCGTGGGTAAAGGGCGGAAGGGGCGGCCGGGTTTCCATGGTGGAGTCCTTTGGGTGAGATGGGGGAAAGATGGTAGACAGACTTGTCTACTCGCCGCGATTCTGGCACAGGTAGACAGACTTGTCTACAATCGCGCCATGGACGTCTCCACCCCCTCCCCGCGCGACCGCATCCTGCTCACCGCGCACGACCTGTTCTACCGCGACGGCCTGCGCGCCACCGGCATAGACCGCATCATTGCCGAATCCGGCGTGGCCAAGCTCACCTTCTACCGCTGCTTTCCCAGCAAGGACGAGCTGATACGCACCTTTCTAGATTACCGCCACGAGCGCTGGATGGCCTGGTTTGTCGACGCCCTGGGGCGGCACGGCGCAGCGGCGGGCGGCGGCTTGGCGCCGTTGCTGCCCGCGCTGGCCGAATGGTTTGCCGACCCGCTGTTTCGCGGCTGCGCCTTCATCAACGCCATGGCCGAAGCCGGCGCCCTGCCCGGCGTGGCGCCGATCGCGCAAAACCACAAAAACGACATGCGGCAGGTGATTGCCGGCCTGCTGCCCGCCGGGCCGGGCCAGCAAGCCCTCGCCGGCGCGGCGGCGCTGGCTGTGGACGGCGCCATCGTTCGGGCGCAGATGGAAAGCGCTGAATCGGCGCTGGCGGGCCTGCGCCTGCTGCTGGATGCGCTGGACGCTCCCGCCGGTTAGGCCTTCACGGGTCGCGGCTTAGCCTTGGCCCGGGATTTAAGCGCCGGCCGCGCAGGCCCGGCAATCTTCGCCACCTTCACCGCCGGCCGTTTACCCGAAGCCACCCACTCGTCGTAGAAGTCGATTTTTCTGTCCAGCAGCCTGAGCGCGAGCTGCCATTCGGCAATCATGCCCTTGACCTGCTCGCGGTGTGCCGATAGCAGCGCCTGCCGTTTGGTGAGGGTGCCGCTGCCCTGCTTGACCAGCGCCGTGTATTCGCGCATTTCGGCGATCGACATGCCGGTGCGCCGCAGCCTGTCCATCAGGTCCAGCCAGCTGATGTGCAGCTCGCCGTAGACGCGGCGGCGCCCGGCGTCGCGCGCCACGCCAGGAATCAGGCCCTGGGCCTCATACCAGCGTATGGTGTGCACGCTGCGCCCGGTGCGCGCGGCAAGTTGCCCGATCAGGAAGTTTTCAGCCATGCCCCAACTGTAGGCAGACGCGGCTCAGGCGGCAAGCGCAGTGGACGCTGACGAAGAAGGCGCTTCCAGCGCCGAACTCACCAGCGCGGTGTCGAGGTACTCCATCAAGTCCTTCATCTTCCCGTCTTCCATGCGGCAGACGTAGCAATAACGGTTGTTGTAGGCCTTGCCGGCCTTTGTCGTGACCCGCCCTTCAAATTCGATGATGACCATGTCACCGTCGGCCATCACGCGGCGCGTGGTGCTGACATAGGGCGTGGCGAACTGGGCGTACAGGGGCCGCAGCAGTTCATTGATCACCACCAGCTTGCCGCTGTAGGTGCGCGACCACGGCGTGTCGCCCGGGATGGTCCATGAAAAATCGTCGGCCATGGCGTCGACAAAAGCCGTTCCATTGCCTTTGTCCAGTTCGGCCATGACCTGGCGGATGTGTTGCCTGTTGGCGTCGGTGGTGTTCGTAGTGGATGCTGTGTTCATGAGGAAGCTCCTTGAATGCCCGTCACACCGGGTGTGGGGCCCGGCAATTTGCGAGGGCTTGAAGGAATTGGAAAACCTTGAGTGCACTCAAGGTCAAGCCCCGCCATGGCAGCGTTGTTGTTTTGCAGGGCAACCCTACAATGCCCCATGAACCAGAAACGACCTGCCACCAGCGAATGGGTCAGCAAAATGCTGGCGGTGCTGAAAACCGGCAACACCACCGCGGCGCTCGCCCAGATCAAGGCCACCACCAGCAGCAAGGATTTGCGGCAACTGCATGCCGCGCTCGAAAAGGCGCAGCTTCTCAAGCAGCTCGCCCCTGTCGACACCGCGATTTCCGACCAGTTGCAGGCACTGGCCTCGCCGCGGCTCAGCCGCTCGCCCTGAGAAGACTCTCCGCTAGGCCGGGCGGATCTCGAACTGGGCATCGCCCATATAACGATTCGGCCCCAAAGCCGCCGTGACAGCCGCCAATTCCGCAGCCTGCCATTGGCTGAATACCTCCAGCTCGTCGGCCGACAGCACATCTTCCGCAGGTGATTCGCCATAGGTCGAGACCAGCCGCATATAGGCGTTGTAGACCGGCAGCACCAGGCTTTCATGGCCCAGCGCGGCCTCCAGCGCCGTCCTGAAGCGCTGCTCGGCCGCCTGCAGTTCTCCCTCGGACGCGTCTTCATAGGCGTAGAGCCTGAGCCTGTAACTCACAGGATTTCCTTCATGGCTGCGCAGGCGCCGGAATGTTCTGCGTCAATTCGATGCGGCGGCGCAGGCGATCGGCTTCGGCGGCATCGCCGCCCTGCTCCACCCGGCGCAGCTCCACGCCCAGCCAGGCCAGCAGCGGGCGCCGCCAACCCTGGGCCGAGGCGGTATCGATCGCCTGGCTGATCACGGCCGGGCTGGCCTTGCCGGTTTGCAGCAGCACACCAGCCGCCACCAGCTTCGACAGCGGGTCGGTGATGCCGGCCAGCACGCCCGCATTGCCGGCCGCGGCGGCGCGTTGCGATTCGGGCAGCAAGGCAATCCCCTGCGGCTGGACCCCGCCCTTGAGGTAATCGGCATAGGCCCGCTGGGCTTCGGTGGCATCCGGGCGCAGTTTTTCAAAACCGGCGCAGGGCTCGTCCAGCACCAGGCTGGCGACACGTGTCGCGCAATGCAGCAGTTCGGCCGTGGCCAGCAGGTCTGCGCGGCCCGAGCGCGTGAGCTGGCCGCGCGCGCGCTCCAGTTCGGCCATCTCGACGCGGCTGTTGCCTTCCATATAGGCGGCGACGGAACGGTCCATGGAGCCTTTGGCTTCCAGTTGCCAGTCCGGCGCGCGCGGGCCGCTGGAACAGGCGGCCAGCAGCCCGGCGGCAGCCAGCAACACGGCAAGTTTTGTGGCGGTGGTGTTCATGGCAGTTTCATCTCCGCCTCGCTCGCATCCTTGGCGAAAGGCCATTTGCGGCTGATCTCGTTGATCAGGCCTTCCACCTTGCGCAGGCTGGCCTCCACGTCGGCGCGCAGCGCGCCGAGGTCGGCGGTGGCATCCTTGGCGTTGCGGGTCACCGCCTGGGCGTCCTGCAGCAGCGCATCGACCTTCTTGAGGCTGGTGCGGGCCTCGCCCAGCATGGTGTTGAGCTGTACCACGGTGGCGCGGGTTTCCGGCATCAGGCCCTTGTCACCGAAGACCTGGGTGTCGGTCTTGGCGGCCAGGCCGTCCAGCTTGGTAAGCAGCGCATTCGTGCGATCCAGCGTGGCGGCGAATTTTTTCGCTTCGGCCTCGCTGCCCAGCAGCACCGTGAGCGCGCCGCCCGGGCCGTTGAGCCGGTCGGTCAGGGTTTTGACGTTGGCCAGGCTGGCGCCCACCGCGCCGCCCTCACCGGTCAGGGTGTTGAGGTTTTCGATCAGCTCCTTGGCCGCGGCGACCACCTTGGGGACCTCGGCAGCGGCATCGCCCAACAGCACGGTACGCTCCGCGCCCTCGGGCAGCAGCGGGTCGTTCAGCAGCCCGGTGTATGCGCGCAAGCCTGTGCCGCCGACCAGCCCGCGCACCAGCGTGAACACGCTGCTGGTGCGCAGCCAGTGCGCGTCCTTGGCGGCCACGTCGACCAGGATGCGGGCCTTGCCGTCGGCGGCCAGCTCGACGCGGTTGACCCGGCCGATCGGGAAACCCGAGAAGGTCAGGTCCATGCCGACCACCACGCCGTCCGAATCGTCGGCGATCAGAACCAGGCGCTGGGTTGATTCAAACGCGCCGCGGGCATACATCACATACAGCGCCGAGCCGCACACCAGCAGCAGCATGAAGAGCAGCAGCAGCCTGGCCTTGAACTCCAGGCCGGCGATTTCTGCCGGCGAGGACTCCGTCTCGCGCGAGGGCTGCAGCGGGTCCGGCCGGCCCGGCGGCGGCGGTGATGGGTTGGGGGTGTCGTGGGGTGAACTCATGGGATGTACTTTTTTTGTTGAGTCAATAGTAATTGCCGACCAGCGACGCCACTTCGATCAGCAAAATCACGGCAAACATGCGCACCAGCCCGCGCATCTCGGCGCTGGTGCGCACGCTGGCTTCGGACATGCCGTACAGCGCCGAAGCCATCGGAATCAGCGACACGGCCAGGCAGAAAAACAGGGTCTTGAGCACAAAGATCAGCGTGACCGCCGGGCTGAACACCTGGCCGAAGAGCCGGGTGTAAGACGCCAGGCCCGAAAGCGTAAAGCCGTAGGTCGCGATGTAGGCCACCACCAGCGCCACCACACAGCTGAGCGCCGCCAGTGTGATGCCCGAAAACATGCCCGCTACCACGCGCGGCAGCACCTCGCGCCGCACAGGCTCGATGCCCTTGCGCCGCATTTCGTCGAGCTCGCCGCTAGCCTGCATGGCCGTCAATTCCGCGCCGTCGGGAATCGTGCAGCGCAGCGCCACAAACAGCGCCGCCGTCAGCGGGATCAGTTCCAGCACCAGCACCCGAATCACCACCTGCAGGGCATACTGCGACAGCCCGTAGCTGAGCGCCGTCACCAGCACGATGCGCGTCAACACCACGGTCACCAGCGCGCACAGCACGGTGAACCACAAAAGAATCGGCGCCGTGTTGATATAGATGTGGCGCGCCAGGATCGCGCGGCTTTGCGGGCTGTAACTTGAAGGCGACAGCGTCAGCACCAGGATCAGCGCCCCCAGGTGCACCAGCCGCCACCACTCGATCACCCACTGCTGCGCGGCACGGCCGGTTTGCGTGAGTCGATCCTGTCCGTGTGCCTTGGATGCCATCCGGGCATGATACCCGCGGGCCTTGCCGGTTCCATGTAGGATGGCAGGCGTTTTGCCCTCCCCTCACCCCTTCTTCATACCTCCCTGATCGCAAATACACCATGGCCCTCGACACCTGGACCGCCTACTTCCTTGCCTCCATCCTGATTGCCTTGTCCCCGGGTTCGGGCGCGGTACTGGCCATGAGCCATGGCCTGAGTTTTGGCATGCGGCGCACGCGCGCGACGATTGCCGGTTTGCAGATCGGGCTGGTCGTCATCCTGCTGGTGGCGGGTGCGGGCGTGGGTTCGCTGCTGGTGGCGTCGGAGCTGGCTTTCAGCGTCGTCAAAATCCTGGGCGCGGCCTACCTGATCTACATCGGCTTGGCGCAGTGGCGTTCATCAAACGGCATTGCGCCGGATGGCGAGGCCGGCGTTGCCGATGGCAACGACCTCTCGGCCAGGCGGCGCTTTTTCACCGGGCTGCTGACCAATGTGACCAACCCCAAAGGCATTCTGTTCATGGTGGCGGTGCTGCCGCAATTCATCAGCCCCAGCCGGCCGCTCTGGCCGCAGTTGCTGGTGATGGCCGTGACCACGGTGGCGGTAGACACCGTGGTGATGCACGGCTATGCCTTCGCAGCCAGCCGTTTGCAAACCTTTTTCAAGAATGCGCGCGCGGTACGGCTGCAGAACCGCATCTTCGGCGGCATGCTGATGGCGGTGGGCGCGGGCCTGTTCTTTGTGAAGCGCAGCCACGCGGCGGCGCACTAGCCTCTCAAGCTTTCACCACCTGGGCCGAGACGATGGCTGCCAGCGTACGCAGCGCCTCATCGGCCTGGCTGGAAAACGGCGCGCCACAGCTGATGCGCAGAAAATTGTCGAAGCGGTTCGAATTCGAAAACATGGAGCCTGGCGCGACCCGTATGCCCTGGCGTATGGCGGTGTCGAAAACGGCCTGCGCCGAGGTGCCGGCCGGCAGTTCCACCCACAGCATCATGCTGCCCCGGGGCACCGACAAGCGGGTGCCGGGCGGGAAATGGGCCGCGATGGCTTCGGCCATCTGCTCGCGCTGCGCGTTGAGCATGCGGCGCAGCCTGGCCATGTGGCGGTCATAGGCGCTGGAGGCCATGAACTCGGCCACGGTGTACTGGGCCAGGGTTTCATTGGCGCGGCTTTGCGCGTACTTAATCATCTGGATGCGGGCCTGCCAGCGGCCGCCGGCGACCCAGCCCAGGCGCAGGCCGGGCGCCAGTGTCTTGCGCAGCGAGGCGCAGTAAATCACCGAGCCATCGTGGTCCCAGGCCTTGGCGGCCTTGAGCGGGACATCGTCGGGGCCCAGCGCGCCATAGGTGTCGTCTTCAATCAGCGCGATCTGCTGGCGCTCGCACAGCCGCACCAGCTTTTCTTTTTCGGTGTCGGGCATGACGCTGCCCAGCGGATTGTGGAAGTTGGGCATGACCACCACGGCGCGTATGCGGTCGTGGGTGCGCAGGGCAAGGTCCAGCGCCTCGACGGAAATGCCCTGCTGCGGACTGGTGGGGATCTCCAGCGCGCGCAGGCCCAGGCTTTCGAGGATTTGCAGCAGGCCGTGGTAAGTGGGGGATTCCACCGCGACGGTGTCGCCGGGCTGCGCCACCGCGCGCAAGGCGATGTTGAGCGCCTCTATGCAGCCGTGGGTCACCAGAATGTCCTCGGGCGACAGCTGCATGCCGGCGTCCAGCGCGCGTTTGGCCAGCACCGCATTGAGCGGTGAATCGTGCAAAAAATCGGGCGCGCTCACCAGCAGGAAGGGATGCTTGCGCAAGGTCCGCGTGGCGGCGTTCTTGAGCGCCTCGGCGGGGTACATATCGGGCGAGCCGTAAGTACCCGCCAGGTTGGTGACCAGCGGATAGAAGTCGCACTTGGCGACAAAGTCGGAGACGCGGTCATGGATGCCGACGTACTGGGCCGGGTCCAGCTTGCGGCCCAACTCGGGCTCGCTGGGCGGCTGCAGGTCGGTGCGCCGCCGCTTGAGCACAAAGTAGCCGGACCGCGGCCGCGCCTCCAGCAAGCCTTCATCCTCCAGCGTATGGCAGGCCTCCACCGCGGTGGAGAGGCTGACCTGGTGCAGCCGCGTCAGCGCCCTGACCGAAGGCATGCGTTCGCCGGGCATCAGCACGCCGGACTGGATGGCCTGCCGGTAGTGGCTGGAAAGCCGCAGGTAGAGGGGTTGTTGCGTCAGGGGTAACACGTCCATGGCTTGAATGATCCGTGAAGGGGCTGCGGCGACACAGCCACAGATGGAGCGAAATCAGACCATAACAGATGAAGAAAAAGTCTTCTGTACCGATACAGAAAGGCCTTGTGTGCATCTGTCGGGAATCCGGCGCTTTCCTTAACCTTGCAGCCATGCCCACCCCAGTTCATCAACCCTGCAATGGAGCCGCCATGGAACACCGCTTTGCTTCCCGTCGCCTTGAACTTGACGCAGGTGAATCCCTGTTCTTCCACAGCAAGGCCGGCAGCGCGCTGATCAGCACCTCCGGCACGCTGCTGGTGACGGGCGCGCCGCGCTGGCTGGGCGAACAGGTCGTTTGCCATGACGCGGTGCTGGAGGCGGGACAAGCACACACCGTCAACCAGGACGGCTGGATCACGGTGACCGCCCAGCATGGCGGCGCGGCCTGCATCGTGAGCCAGCCGGCCCGCGTTTCGCTGTGGGAAGCGCTGACGGCTGCGGTCAGTAGAGGGTTGAGCCGCCTTTCAGAAATCACCCACGCCGCGCGCGGCCGATACCGCGGCGCCAAACCGGTTTAAAGCCGGCACGCTAAATTCGACCCTCACCCCTGCCCTTTTCCTTTTTCCTTTTCACCCACGCCCATGACCACTTCCGCCTGGCTTTTGTTCATCACCATTTCACTTGTGACCGCGCTCAGCCCTGGGCCGGGCATTTTGCTGGCGGTTTCCAATGCCGTGGCCTGGGGGCCGCGCAAGACGCTGTGGAGCTCTTCCGGCAATGTGCTGGGCGTGTTTTCGGTGTCGGCCGCGGCCATGGCCGGCCTGGGCACTTTGCTGCACACCTCGGCCTGGCTGTTCGCTGTCCTGAAAACTGTGGGCGCGGTTTACCTGGTCTACCTCGGCTGGCGCCAGTGGACCAGCAAGACTTCGATGTTCGACGCGCCCTTGCCGGAACAATCGCTGCCGGGCAAAAGCAATGCCGCGCTGTTCCGCCAGGGCCTGCTGGTGGCGCTGACCAACCCGAAAAGCATCCTGTTTTTCACCGCGCTGTTTCCCCAGTTCATCCATCCCGAAGCGCCGGTGCTGCCGCAGTTCCTGGCGCTGACCAGCGCGTTCGCCGCCTGCGTACTGGTCTCGCACATGGCTTACGTGCTGCTTGCGCGCCACACGCACCGCTGGTTCGGCACGCCACGCCGGGCCCGGGTGTTCAACCGCATCTGCGGCGGCGCCTTCGGCCTGCTGGGCTTAAGCCTGCTGCGGCTCAAAAGCCCCAGCTGATTCCCCTGGACTTCTGCCTTCCCCTCTATATATAACCCCCCCCAAGAAAGTCCCTGCCATGGAAGATTCACGCGACGCCCGTTTTGCCGCCCAGGAAGCCGCCCTCGGCTACAGTTTTGAAGGCGAGATCAAGATAGGCGGCAACTATGTGTCCACCCTGAGGCACGGCGACACCGTCTACGTCAGCGGCCAGGTGCCGCGTGTGGGCAGCACGGTCGTCGTCACCGGCCGCGCCGGGGCGGACGTATCGCTGGCCCAGGCCCAGCTGGCGGCCAGGGTCTGCGCCATGCGCGCGCTGGTGCTGCTACGGCAAAGCCTGGGCAGCCTGGACCGCATAGCGCAAATCCTGCGCGTCACGGTCTACACCCAGTCCACGGCCGACTTCACCCAGCAAAGCGAGGTGGCCGATGCCGCGTCGGAACTGCTGCACACGGTGCTGGGTACGGCCGGCACGCATACGCGCACCTCGGTGGGCGTCGCGCAGCTGCCCAAGAACGCAGCAGTCGAGCTGGACCTGATCGCCGCCGTCACGCCCAACTAGGCGGTTTCAGCTCCCGGGCAGCAGGCGAACCAGTTTACCGTTGCTGTTGTCGGTCAGCACATAGAGCAAGCCGTCCGGGCCCTGGCGCACGTCGCGTATGCGCTCGCCGAGTTCGCTCAGCAGCTTGCTTTCGCGCACCACCTTGCCGGTGAAGGGCGCGGAGAGTTCGATGCGGTCCAGGTAACCGAACTTGAGTGAACCGACAAACAGGTTGCCCTGCCAGGCTTTGCCATAGCGTTCGCTCGTCAGGAAGGCCATGCCGGAAGGCGCGATCGAGGGCACCCAAAAATGCAAGGGTTGTTGCATGCCGGCTTTTTCGGTCAGGCCTTCGCCAATCTTGCCGCCGCCGTAGTTCTCGCCATAGGTGATGACAGGCCAGCCGTAGTTGGCGCCGGCCTTGGGAAGATTGATTTCGTCACCGCCCTGCGGGCCGTGTTCGTGCATCCAGAAAGTGCCGTCGGGCGCCAGCGTCGCGCCCTGCGCATTGCGGTGGCCGTAGCTCCAGATCTCCGGCAGGGCGCCGGCCTTGCCCACGAAAGGGTTGTCCTGGGGGACGGTGCCGTCCTTGTTGATGCGGACAATCTTGCCGTGGTGGTTGTCCAGCGCCTGGGCGTCTTCCTTGCGCGAAAAGCGCTCGCCCAGCGTCAGGAAGAGCTTCCCGTCCACGGCGCCGCCGGCAGCCCGGCTTTCGACGATGCGGCAGCCGAAGTGCGAGCTGCTGGCCACCTTGGGTTTCTGGCTGAAGATGATCTTGAGGTTCTCGAGCCGGCTGTCGTCGGCGCTCAGGGTCGCCCGCGCCAGCGCCGTGCTGTTGCCGCGGCCCCCAGACCCGGGCTCGGAAAAGCAGAAGAAGACCGTGCGGTTGCGGGCAAAGTCGCTGTCGGTGACCACGTCCAGCAAGCCGCCCTGCCCGCCGGCGGCGATCTCGGGCAGTCCGGCCACGGTCGCCGCCGGCTTGCCGTCAGCGGCGATGACCCGCAGTCGGCCCGGGCGCTCGGTCACCAGGAAACGGCCGCCTGGCAAAAAAGCCAGGCCCCAGGGGTTTTGCAGGCCGGCCGCCACGGTTTCAGGGCGCACACCTTGCGCTTGGGCGGGCAGGCTGGCCAGGAAAGTCGCTATCAAAACAAGAGCGAACTTTTCAGATACCGCTTTGAGATAGGGCATATTTCATTCCTTAAATTTGTGCGGGAGCCGGCACCCACAAGTCTGGGCACCAGACCCGCGACAGGCGGTCAGCCAATGCGCCTTTTTCATATGCAAACATAGCACCTGAATCGTAAAAAGGGGTTTTCCCGTAGATAAACTCGTTACAAATCAAGGGTTTGTAAAGCTTATCCAGAAGCCACTTGAGGTTGACGTAGGACAGATCTGTCAAGTATCCTAGGCGCCATGCGAAAAATTGCCCCTGCCCTCATCATTGCCTCTGCCGCCCTGCTGGCGGCGGGCGTGCACGCGGCACCGGGCAGCTCTGGCGACGACATGGACAAGTTGCTGGCCGACAAGGGCCTGCTCACCAAGATTGACCACGTTCGCCAGAACGTCAGCAACAAGGCTTCCGAGCTGGTGGTCAACGCCATGGGTTTCCTGGGGGTTCCCTACAAGCGCGGCGGCAACACGGTGGAAACCGGCTTTGACTGCAGCGGCTTTGTGCGCGCCATTTACGAACAAAGCGTCGGCCTGCTGCTGCCGCGCCGCGCCGAACAACAGGCCGCGGCCACCCAGCGCATCGACAAGAACGACCTGCAGCCCGGCGACCTGGTGTTTTTCAACACCATGCGGCGCGCCTTCAGCCATGTCGGTATTTACGTCGGCGACGGCAAATTCATCCACTCCCCCAAGCCTGGCGCCGAAGTGCGCGTCGAAAGCATGGGCGTGAGCTACTGGCAGCGCCGCTTTGACGGCGCCCGCCGCGTCACCCCGCAAGGCAACACCGCGCCGGAAACCCAGCGCACGGCGGCACTGCCGGTGTCCCAGCCTGCGACGGCCGCAACCCCCGAAATCCAGGCCGTGCAAACCACCGCACCGCAACTCGCAGCCAGCCTGCAGGCGCAGCAGGTGATGCAGCAGGAACAATACCGGCGCTGAGCGCCGCTCACAAAACCCTCCTGGCGTTGTTGCACCGCCTTGCCGGGCTGGAGCCCTGTCTGCGGCGGTGCGCCTAGCCAGGACCGCTTCGCTGGGCTTTGTGAACGGCGCTTCGCCTTTTTTTTCTTTCTCTTACTCCTTCTCGCGCTCGTTTTTCGGCGACATGTCGAGTTCCACGGCTTGGCCGTTGTCGATGGCCTCGCCGGCGCCGGACGGTGAACTCCGGACCGTGCGCACCTCGGTGTCCGCCACCAGGCTGGCAGCCTGGGCCAGCTGAAGCGCAGGCTGCTCGGCCGGGGTGCCTTCCACCAGATTGCTGCCGGAAGGGATCACGCGGTTGTTTTCGGTGTTGGACGACAGCTGCTGGTTGCCCTGCGGTTTGCCGTTGACGTTGACGAGGCCGCCGCCCGAATTGGTGACCTGCCCGAAATTGCCGCTGACGCTGCCGCTGCCCGCATTCATCGTGACCTGCGAGGACGAGCCGGAGAGCTGGGCCTCGCCCACGGCGGCCACCGTCACCACGGGCGCCACGACATTGGCGACCACCGAGTCGCCGGCCAGTGAGGCGGAGCCCGTGGCCACCACCACCACGTTCACGTCACCCTGCGGCGCCTGCACGACCACGTTGTTGCCGCTGATGTTGCCGCTGACGTTGCCGGTGCTACTGCTGACCGTCACATTGCCCTGGCTGGTGGTGGTGCCGCTCACGTCACCCAGCGCCTGCACGACCACATTGTTGCCGCTGATGTTGCCGCTGATGTCGCCGGTACTGCTGCTGACCGTCACATTGCCCTGGCTGGTGGTGGTGCCGCTGATGTCGCCCTGCGCCTGCACGACCACATTGTTGCCGCTGATGTTGCCGCTGATGTCGCCGGTGCTGCTGCTGACCTGCACATTGCCCTGGCTGGTGGTGGTGCCGCTCACGTCGCCGACGGCGGCCACCGCCACCTCGCTGGCGGTGACGTTGGCCGAGACGTCGCCGCCGCTGGTGACCTGGACGGCGCCCGCACTGATGGTGGAGCCGCTCACGTCGCCGCCGGCGTTCAAGGTGTTGGTGGCGCCGGCGTCCTGGCCGCGCAGGGTGTGGTTGCTCAGCGCGACATTGCCCAGTGCGTCGATGCCATAGCCCTTGACCCACAGCGTGCTGTCCAGTTTGAACGCGTTGGACACCACCTCGAACTGGCCCAGCGCATTGGCCTCGGTGCCGCCCGACAGCATGTGCACATTGCCGCGGTTGGCGCCTGAACCCGCCATCAGGCTCAGCGCGCTGGCCGCGCCGCCGCCGTTCTGGATGTCGCCGCCCAGCGTGATATCAGCGCCCAGCGTGGCCAGCGTGGTGTCGCCCAGCAGGCGGACCGGTGCCTGGAACACAATGCCGCCCGCGCCGTCAGCCGTCACCGTGCCGGCGACGCCGGAGCCGCCCGCGCCGGCATTGAGCGCCAGGCTGTGCACGGTGCTGTCACTGAAGTAGAAGTTGTAGGGGTTGTTCACCACCACGTTCTCGCCGTAGGCGCCCGCGCCCACGCGGATGTTGGCGCCGTTGCCCGCGTTGCCCATCGCCGTGCCGATAGACAGGGCCTGCGTGCCGCCGCTCAGCAGGCTGCCGATGCCGACGTGGAAATCCTGCGTGGCCTGCGCGCCGTTCCAGCCCTGCACATAGCTGGAGGCCGAGCTGCCCAGGTTGACGGCGTAGTCGTAGGCATTCTGCTGCGAGGCCTGCAGCCAGGTGTATTGGTTGTTGTCGCCCGCCGTGCTGGCGTTGCGCACCGCGAAGTCGAAGCCGGCGATGCTGAGCGCACCGAAGTTGCGGCTGGCCGACTCGTCCTGCAGGTAGACCGGGTTGCGCTCGGTAAACGTGTTGTTGCCCGCCACCGTGATGTTGTTCATCTGCTGGTTGTAATAGCGGTTGGCCTGGTAAAGCGCCAGGCCGCCCCAGGCGTTGTTGCGCGTGGTGGAGTTGCTGACGGTCACGTTGGCGCTGTCGGTCAGCTGGATGCCTGCCCCCTGCGTGCTGCCCGCGTCGTTGCCCACGGGCGCGCCGTTGGCCGTGACATGGTCGATAAGGGCGCCGTCCACGCCGTTGAGGTCCAGCTCGGCCCGGCCCGCGCCGCGGCTGGTGACGTTGCGAATCGAAAAATTGCGCAACCGGGCCGATGCTCCGCCCACGGGCGCCACCTTGATGCCGTAGGACGATGCCAAGTTGGCGCTGGGCCCGTAGAGCGTGAAGTCCCTGAGCGACACGTTGTCGGCCGTCACGTTGATGCCGTAGCCGCTGACGTTATGCGCGTCGATCACAGTCGCGCCCTGGCCTGAACCGGCCAAGGTCACGCCGCGGTCGACCACCAGCGTGGAAGGCTGCACAAAGGTGCCGCCGCCCACGTTGACCGTGCCGCCGGCGACCACGGCATCCACGCCGCGCTGGATGCTGCCGCTGGCCTGCGTGACGTAGACATTGCCGTCCGTCCAGGTCACCAGGCCGCGCCCGGTGGTGTCCAGCGCATGGGTCACGCGGTCTTCAATGGCGAAACCGTCTGCCGCGCCCACAAAGACGGCGCCGCGGGCGTCGACCGAGGTGGCATCGACCGAGATGTCCTGCCCGTTGTTCTTGAACTGGGTGCCGGTGATGGTGACGCTGGTCTGTCCGCCGTTTCCGTTTCCATTTCCATTGCCGTTGTTGCCGTTGCCGTTGCCGTTGTTGTTGCCACGGCGCAGCGTTTCAAAGCGTATGCCGGCATGGCTGGAGTCTTCGATGCTGCCGCCCGAAATGGTGACGCTTTGCAGGCTGGCCGGCGCGGCGGTGTAATCGCTGCTGTCACCAGGGATGCCGCGGGTCTTGATGACCACCGCCGCGGCCGTCGGGTCGCCCGAACTCCCGCCCGAGTTTTTGACCACTACATTGTCGAAATTGATCGAATTGAAAGCGTCGTACTTGAGGTTGATGTCTATGCCCGCGCCGTAGCGCTGGTGCAGCGATGACGAAGGTGGCGCACCATAGTTTCCGGCATTGCTGACGGTGACGTTCCTGAGCGTCAGGTCGTTCGCGGTTTCAAGGTAAAAGCCCTTGAAGCTCGGCCCGTCCACCGTGACATTCTCGAACAGAGCGTTGTTGAAAGAGCCCGTAGCTACCGCGTGGCCGCCCACCATCTGGTAGTTGTTGTAGGTCTGCACGCCGATCTGCCCGCCGGTGATGCTGCTATTGAGCATGCGGAAGTTATCGGCCCGGGTCGTCGTGCCGTTGCGCATACCGGAGGTGTTGTTGTTGAAGGCGACCCGATTGACCGTCACGTTGTTGGAGGTACCGTCTATGCGCAGGCCGTTGCCGTAGTTGGCGATCGACAGATCGGAGACCGTGACGTTGGAGGCGTTGTTGATGGTCACCCCGTCACCGACGCCCGCCGAGGCGGCCTGCAGCACCGTTTGCCCCGCGCCTGCGCCATCCAGCGTCAGCGCTTTGGTGATGCTGACGCCGCCGGTGTAGGTGCCGGCCGCGACGTTGACCGTGCCGCCCGTGACCACGGCGTCCACACCACCCTGGACGCTGCCCAGCGGCGTGAGCGCGCTACCCTGCGCGCCGCCGGAACCCGTGGTGGCCACGTTCACGTGTGTGCGATTGGATGAGGTGTAGCCCTGGTCCTGCACCGACCAGCCGCCGTTGGCGGCGCTCAGGGCCAGCAATGCCTGCTGCCAGGCCAGGGTCGGGCTTGCGGCCATCGGGTTGCTGCGGATCGTCGAGCCGTCCACGTAACCGTTCAAGTGCAGGTTCAGCCCCCATTCGTTGCCCGTCGGGCCCTGGCTATTGCCGGCCATCGCGATGCCGCTGCCGTCGGTGTACTGCACCGAGATGGCGCTCTTGGTGTTTTCAATGCGGTTGCCGGTGACGCTGCCGGTGTTGTTGCGCCCGTGAATCAGGATGCCGTTGCGCACATCGTGGATGTTGTTGTTGCTGATCGTGAAGCCGGTGACGCCGTCGCCAACCGCAATGCCGCGGGTGATGCCTCCCCAGGCGTAGCTGGTGTAAGGCCGGTCCACCGGCCCGGCGATCTCCAGGCCCGTGACCGTCACGTTGTTGGCGGTGATGCCTATGCCGTTAAGCTGGCTCGTGGTGTCGGGCACCACGATCTTCGCGCCCGGCAGGCCGGTCAGCGTGAGATTGGCCTTGTTGAGTGCCACCTGCTCGGCATAGCTGCCGGCATGCACGTCCACGGCTGCGCCCGCGCCGGGCATGCCGGTCTTGGCGATGTTCACCGCATCCTGGATGCGTGCGCCCTGGTAGACGTCAACCCGGTTGGAATTGCCGCTGACGCTGGAGGCCTGCAGCGCCGACTTGAGCACCACCGCATTGCCGTTCACGACAATCGCATTGCTGGCCTGCTGCACGCCCTCGAGGTTGATCACGCCGGACAGCAGGTTGGCCGCGTCGCCGACACCGAGCCGCAGGGTCGCGCCGTTCAGGCTGGCGCCGATCGTGTTGGAGACGCTGCTGCCCGTCGCCCCGCCAGCGATGGCGAATTCATACAGCCCGCTGTTGAGCGACACGGTGGCGGTGGCGGCCGTGGCGCCGGCCAGCGCGATGGTGCCGCTGGTGGCGCTGATGCTGCCGTGGTTGGTGACCGAAGGCGCGACCAGCGCCACCAGCCCCGCGCCCTGCACGGTGATACCGCCCTGGTTCTCAATGCTGCCGGTGGCGCCCGTGATCTGAGCACCGCCGGTGCTCATGAAATTGCTCACGTCAATGTTGCCCGTGGTCGCTATCAGCGAACCCACGTTCACCACGGCGCTTGGCCCGAACATGATGCCGTTGGGATTCATCAGCATCACCGTGCCGGTGGCCGACAGGCCGCCCAGGATTTGCGAAGCGTTGGTGTCGCCGGTGATGCGGTTCAGGATGGCCCACGAGGCATCAAGCTGCCTGAACTCCACCGTCTTGCCGAGATCGATGTTGAAGGTCCCCCAGTTCAACACGGCCCGACTGGTGTTCTGGGTGATGGTCATCTGGTTGCCGGACACCGAGCCCGAAGCGTCGCCGCGAAACACCGTGCCGTTTTGCGGCAAGCCCGCCGCGCCCGCGATGTCGACGGTCCAGCCGGGCGGCGCGAACAGCAGCGCCGCCGCGGCGGGAAGGGTTTTCAGCGCAAAAGACGGCCGGCGGCGGGACGGAGGGCGCAGGCCTTGCGGATGGGACTTGACTTGCATGGAATCACCTCTAGAGGGCAAAGGAAGGCAAAAAGATATAAAGCAACACGGATAAATTCAGCGAACACACATCAAAACCGCGCCAGCAGAGAACCCATCAGCCGCGGATCCTTGCCGCCCGATTGGTAGCTCGCGATGGACTTGGTCAACGGCCAGGCCACCTCGATCGCGGCCACCACATTTTTTTCAAGGAAAAGGCGCAGCCCCAGGCCGGCGGAAGCCAGGCTCTGGCTATCCGGCGTACCCGGCGTGACACTGCCGACCTTCCAGACCTTGCCGATGTCATAGAAGCCGAACAACTGCCAGGACCTGAGCCCCGGCATGCCAGTGCCCGCGCCGACGAAGCGCGGCTCGATGCGAAAGGCCAGCGCGCGTTCGCCCACCAGCTCCGCCGGCTCATAAGCCCGGCCGAAGCGCCTCCCGCCCAAGGCATACTGCTCGGACGACAGCAGCGGCGTATTGGCCCACTGCCCGCCCGCGCCCACGGTGAACGAAAAATTCGGGCCCACGAACTGCGAGCGCTCGTAGTCGAACGTGAGCTTGTTGAACACCCCCTTGGCGCCGACCCGGCTCTTGAGCGGGTCGGACTCCTGGGTGCCGCCCAGCCCCTGGCTGAAATCGACCTCCAGTGCGTTCTGCCCGTCCATGCGATCCAGCAGGCGCCAGCTCAGGCCCAGGCGCAGCGCGCGTATGCGGTCCTCGATCACACGGGTGCCCAGTATTTCGGTCTGGACATCGGAATGGTCATAGGCTGCGCGCGCTATCAGGCTCTCATTGCGGGTGCGCAGCAAGGGGTAAGCGGCGCCCAGCGACACCGTGTCGGCGTTGCCGCGCACCTCGAAAGGCGTGAGGATGTCGCCGGGCTGCGTGCGTGCCTGGGACACGGCGGCCGAAAGCCGGAGGCCCTCGGTCGTGACGACCTGGCTATAGGACAGCTGCGCATACGCCATCTTGGAGTTGCCGCTGCTCACGCCGACAAAACGCCACTGGTCGTTCACGCCCAGCAACTGGTTGCCCGCCACACTCAGCGTCAGCTGGCCGGGCCCGAGGTATTTGGAGCCGTAGTTGTCGATGGAGGCAAAGCCCTCCACGCGTTTCATGCTGGCGACCAGCGTGAGGTCGGCCGCGCCCGGCGCCTGCGAAGGCGCGAGCACGCTGCGCAGTTCGATGCCGGGGAAGTCGTTGGCGATCAGCAGGTAGCGCTCCAGCACGCGGCCCTCTATGGGCCTGGAGGCTTGGATTTTTTCGCCGATGCGCATCAGCTGTTCCTGCACCGAGGTGCTGACGCCGGGACCGGCCTGGATGTTCACGCGGTCTATATAACCCTCGACGACACGCAAGGTCAGCGTGCCGTCCGCGAGCGATTGCGGCGGCACCACGACCAGCGAAAGAATGTAGCCCGCGTTGCGGTACATCGCGGTCAGCGAAGACGCGAGCTCGAGGATGTCGCCGCCCGTGATCTCACGCCCGGTGTAACTGTCGGCCCGCGCCTGCAGCACATTGCCCGGCAGCGCTGTGGCGCTCTCGATGCGGATTTCCTTGAGCGTGACGCGTATGGATTTGAGTGAATCCGGCAAGGGCTCGGCGGAGTCGCTCCTGACTTGTGTGGGCGGTGCCGCGGGTGCGGGCTCAGGCTGGAAATCAAAGCGTTCGCGAAGCCGGCCCGGGTCTATGGTCGAAGGGGCTTGTTGTGCCGAGGCGACGGCCGGAATGACCAGACACAGCGCAAAGACATGGGAAAGAACGTCGTGCAAGCCAACGCCATCAGTACGCTTCATTGTTCATCCTGCCTAAAGATCAAGATTTATGCGCCGCTGCAACATCACAGACGGCATCTACCGCATCCCAATTCCGTGAATTAATTCACAGTAACCAATTGTCAAACTTGATACAAGCCAGGAAAAGTGATTAATTCCGGCGAACTTCGTGTAATAGTCTTTCCCCATTTTTTTAACCACTAATTCTTGTTACTTACATTCATTTACCTATACCCCGCTTTTGTCACTTTTAGCTCCGATTAGTTACTACTTACGAGGTATTTTTAGCGACGCCGCGGCCGCGACATCACGGCCGGAAATTTTTAAAAAGTGCCAGGCCGCCGTGTAAAGTTTTGGGCCAGGGCCGCCGCCCAATTGCCCGGCCGGCATCCGCAGCGCTTGCAAACTCGTTTACTCGCAGTTGCGCTATAAGCGGCGAGAGCCAAAACAAACGGGAATCGCATTGAGAGTCCACATCTATACCGACATCGACACCCTGTTCGGCCGCGCCGCGCGCCTGTGGATGGACGTGCTGCTGCAGGCCGGGCACGAGGCCGAGTTCATCGACATGGGCAACAGCACCGAGGCGCCGCTGCCCGACGCCGGCCCCAGCGACATCAACCTGCTGATCGCCGGCATCTACGCCCTTCCGCGCTTTGCCAGGCAAGGCCTGCCGCGGCACGGCAAGCATGTGCTCTGGATGTTCGACCCGCTGACGCGAGACGCATCGGCCACGGTGCACAGTTACAAGGCCGGGCTGTTCGATGCCATCGCGCCCGGCCTGCATGCCGTGATGGCCATGGACGCCTCCATCGCGCGTTACCTCGCGCAGCATTTCCCGGCGCTCACCACTTTCCACCTGCCCTACCTGGTGGCGGACAAGCACGTGCGTGAGCCGTTTCCGGAAACGTCAAGAAGCCGGGACGTCGTCATGCTGGGCGGCGACACGCCGCGGCGGCGCGAGGCCGAACGCCTGTTCCTCGCGGCCGCGCCCCTAAAGGCCGAGTTCATCTGGAGCGGCCTCTGGGGCGCGGCGCGCGATGCCTGCCGCGCCGGGGCGCGCATCAACCTCAACGTGCACGCCGATTCCGAATTGCATTACTTCGACCAGTTCCGCACCTTCGAGGCCTGGGCGGCCGGCACGGCCGTGGTGTCCGACAGCTTTGAAGGCTGGGAGGATTTCGGCATCCAGCCCGGCGTGCACATGGCCATGGCGGAACTGCAAGACCTGCCGCGGGCCTGCGCGGAGCTGCTGGCCGACGTGCCGCGACGCGAAGCCATGGTGCGGGCCTCGCAGGCCTTGCTGCGTGAGCGTTTTTCACCGGCGGCATGGCAGGGCCGCATGCTGGCGATGATGGAAAGCATTGCCTGAGCATGGCAGACATTTCCCGGCAGGAACTGATCGCGCTGCGCCTGGCCAGCCATCGCCTGGCGCCTCTGTCTTCGAAGCCGGCCCCGTTCAAGCGGGTAGCGCAAGCCGTGCAATGGCTGGGCGCCGTGCAGGCGCAGGAATACGCCCATGCGCGCTGGGCTGTCGGTTCACGCTTCACAGGCGATGCCGCCATCAGCGACGCGGCCGTCGAACAAGCACTGGCCCAGCGCAAGGTGGTGCGCAGCTGGGTCTTGCGCGGTACGCTGCACATCGTTGCGGCGGCCGACCTGCGCTGGATGCTGGCCCTGGCCGCGCCGGCCTTGCTGACCCGCACCGCGGCAGCCTACCGTGAAGTCAATCTTGATGAAGCCGCCTTCCGCAAAATCCTACCGGCCATACGCCAATGCCTGGAGGGCGACAGGCAACTCACGCGTGTGGAACTTTTTGCCGCACTCGCGCAGCGCCGCATCGACACCGAAGGCCATCGCGGCGGACGCATCCTCTACCGCGCGGCCCAGACCGGGTTGATCTGCCTGGGCGATCCGCAGGGCAAGCAGGCGCGCTACACGCTGCTCGATGAATGGCTGCCGCTGGAGCCTGAACTGCCTCGCGAGGACGGGCTCCGGAAACTGGCGCAGCGCTACTTCGCCAGCCACGGCCCCGCCACGCTGGCCGATTTCACGGGCTGGTCGGGACTGGCGGCCGGAGAAGCCAGGGCGGCGCTGGAGATGGCCGCGCCCGGCCTCACCCATGCACTGTTTGAGGGCGGCACCGTATGGTGGTCCAAGCGCGCGGCAGGACTTGCGCAGTCGGCCGGCAAACCGGCGCTGCACTTGCTGGCGGGCTTTGACGAATACGTGCTGGGCTACACGGACCGCCAGGCCATCATCGACCCCGCGCATGCCGGCAAGCTCATGACACCCAACGGCCTGTTCCGCCCGGCGTTGCTACTCGATGGCCGCGTGGCCGGCACCTGGCAAGCGGAGGCAAAAAAGGGCGCGCTCAACATCAGCACCGCGCCTTTCGCGCCGCTGCCGCGCGGCAGTGCCGGCGCGCTGCGGCTTGCGGCCCAGCGCTACGCGGCCTTCATCGGCCTGCCGCTGGGAGAAGTTCGCTGAGGCCCTCCATTACGAGGGTTTACCCGATCGAACTTTAGAGTCCGTCGCGGGTCAGCACATTACTCAGGTATAGAAGTCCCAGGTGCGTTCGACATGCACCGGCGCTACTATCGCCCAGTCCTAGTCGGCCCATCCTTCCTTCAAATATTGAGGAGCGCATCCATGGCAAAGCTGAACGTCAACGGTACCGTGCGTGAGTTTGAAGTGGAGGACGACACACCGCTGCTGTGGGTCATCCGCGAGCAGCTCGGTCTCACCGGTACCAAATACGGCTGCGGCGTCGCGCAATGCGGCGCCTGTACCGTGCATATCGACGGCGTGCCCACGCGCAGCTGCGTGCGGCCCGTCTCCACCGTCGGCGCCACCGAAAAAATCGTGACCATCGAGGGCCTGTCGCCCAACGGCTCGCATCCGCTGCAAAAAGCCTGGGTGGCGCTCGACGTTCCGCAATGCGGCTACTGCCAGTGCGGCATGATCATGGCCGCCGCCGCCCTCCTCAAGGACAAGCCGAACCCGAGCGACGCCGACATCGACCAGACCATGACCAACATCTGCCGCTGCGGCACCTACAACCGGGTGCGCGCCGCGATCAAGGTCGTGGCCCAGGGCGGCAACACCAAAAGCGCCGCACTGTCCATCGTCCACACCGACGAGAGCACGACGTGAGCGCCGCCACCACTTCCCCGCGCGCCCTGCCCCGGCTGTCGCGCCGCCAGTTCATCGGTGCTTCCGCCTCGGCGGGCCTGGTGGTCGCCTTCCACATTCCGCTGGTGGGCACCGCCAGCGCGCAGGAGGCCGCGGCCAACGAGGTCAATGCCTGGGTGGTCGTGAAGCCTGACGACACCATCATCATCCGCATCGCCCGCTCCGAGATGGGCCAGGGCACGCTGACGGGCCTGGCGCAACTGGTGGCCGAGGAGCTCGACGCCGACTGGGCCAAGGTCACGACCGAATACCCGACGCCCGGCCAGAACCTGGCGCGCAAACGCGTGTGGGGCAATTTCGGCACCGGCGGCAGCCAAGGCATACGCCAGTCGCAGGACTACGTGCGCAAGGGCGGCGCCACCGCCCGCATGATGCTGGTGCAGGCCGCGGCCGACGGCTGGAAAGTGCCGGCGGCCGAATGCACGGCAGCCAAAAGCGTCATCACCCACGCGTCTTCGGGGCGCAAGACCAGCTACGGCAAGGTCGCCTTGGCCGCGGCCAAAGTGGCACCGCCCGAAACCGTGGCGCTGAAAGACCCCAAAGACTGGAAGATTGCCGGCAAGCGCCTGGCGCGGCTGGACACCATCAACAAAGTGACGGGCAAGCAGATCTACGGCAGCGACCTGGTCTTTCCGGGCATGCTCAATGCCGCCATCAAGGACTGCCCGGTGTTCGGCGGCAAGCTGAAAAGTTTTGACGCGGCCGCGATTGAAAAACGCCCCGGCATCAAGAAGGTAGTGCGGGTCGGCGACAGCGCGGTCGCCGTAGTGGCCGACACCTGGTGGCGCGCCAAAAGCGCACTCGAAATCCTGCCCGTGGTCTGGGACAACGGCCCGAACGAGAAGGTGTCCAGCGAAAGCATCAAGGCCTTCCTGAAGGAGGGGCTGGATGCGCCCGAGGCCATCCTGGGCAACAGCAACGGCGACGCGCGCGCCGTGCTGGCCGCCAGCACGCGCAAGCTCGAAGCGGTGTACTCCTACCCCTACCAGAACCACGCCACCATGGAGACCATGAACGCCACGGCGAAGTGGACGCCTGAGCGCTGCGAGGTCTGGACGCCGACACAAAACGGCGAAGCCGCCTTTGCCGCCTGCGTGGCCGCGGCCGGACTGCCCAGCACGCAGTGCGACGTCTACAAGATCCACCTGGGCGGCGGCTTTGGCCGCCGCGGCCAGAGCGACTACGTGACGCAGGCCGTGCTGATTGCCAAGGAAATGCCCGGCACGCCCATCAAGCTGATCTGGTCGCGCGAGGAAGACATGCTGCATGGGCGCTATCACCCCATCACCCAGTGCAAGATGCGCGCGGCACTGGATGAGCAAGGCAATGTGACCGCGCTGCACATGCGCATTTCAGGCCAGTCCATCCTCGCGGGCCTGGCCCCGCAAAGCATCGTCAACGGCAAAGACCCCGTTGTCTTCCAGGGGCTTAACCCGCCGGCGCCTGAGGCTTCCATCGGCTACAGCTTTCCCAACCTGCTGATCGACCACGCGATGCGCAACCCGCACGTGCCGCCCGGCTTCTGGCGCGGCGTGAACCTGAACCAGAACACCATCTACCTCGAGTCCTTCATCGACGAGATCGCGTTTGCGACCAAGCAGGACCCGCTCGCACTGCGCCGCAAGCTGATGGCCAACCATCCCAAGCACCTGGCGGTGCTCAATGCCGCGGCCGAGCGCGCGGGCTGGGGCAAGCCGCTGCCGGCCGGCCGCTTCCACGGCCTGGCCCAATGCATGGGTTTTGGCAGCTATGTGGCCGCCTGCGCGGAAGTTTCCGTCAATGCCGAGGGCAAGCTCACGGTACACCGCATCGTGGCCGCCACGGATTCCGGCCACGCGGTCAACCCGCAGCAGATCGAGGCGCAGGTGGAGGGCTCCTTTGTCTACGGCCTGTCGGCCGCGCTATACGGCGAGTGCACCGTCAAGGACGGCCGCATGGAGCAGGAAAACTTCAACACCTACCAGGTGCTGAAGATGGACGAGATGCCCAAAGTCGAAACCATCATCATGCCCTCGGGCGGCTTCTGGGGCGGCGTGGGCGAGCCGACGATTGCCGTGGCGGCGCCGGCGGTGCTCAATGCGATTTTTGCGGCGACGGGCAAACGCATACGCGACCTGCCGCTGAAGAACCACGACCTCAAGAAGGCATGAACTGGCAAGGGGCCGTCGCCGGCGGGATGATGATGATGGCGCCCTGGACCAGCTTCGCACAGCAGGCGGCGGTGCCGCCGCTGCAGGTCGTCGGCGATGCGATCCCGCAGGCCTTGACGGCCACGCCCGGCGACCCGGCGCGCGGCCGCGCCATCGTCGCCAACCGCCAGCTGGGCCTGTGCCTGCTGTGCCACACCGGGCCGGTTCCCGAAGAACGCTTCCAGGGCAACCTGGCGCCCGACCTGGCCGGTGCGGGCACGCGCTGGAACGAAGGCCAGCTGCGCCTGCGCATCGCCGACGCGCAGCGACTGAACCCGGCCTGCATCATGCCCGCCTATTACCGCAGCGAGGGCCTGGTGCGCGTAGGTACCGCCTGGCAAGGAAAAACCATCCTGGATGCCCAGCAAATTGAAGACGTGGTGGCGTATTTGCGGACCTTGCGAAACTGAGATAAACCCACCATGCCTTCGCTCTACCGCTCTTCCCCTCTGAACCGGCGCCATGTGCTGGCGGGCGCCGCCGGCGCGGTCATCGCAGTGGCCTTGCGTCCGGCACAGGCCGCCGCGGGCGACCTGGCCGTGGCCTTGGCGGCCTATACCAAAGGCGCGCCGGTCCGCGCGGGCAAGGTCAAGCTCGACGTGGCTGAGCTGGTCGACAACGGCAATGTGGTGCCCATCACCGTCACGGTGGACAGCCCCATGACGGCGGCCGACCACGTGACAAGCATCGCCGTCTTCAACGAAAAAAATCCCCAGCGCGACGTGGCCCGCTTCACCCTGGGCCCGCGCGCCGGCAAGGCGAGTGTGACGACGCGCATACGGCTGGCGACTTCACAGCAGCTTGTCGCCATTGCGCAGATGGGCGATGGCAGCTACTGGTCGCACACGGTCGACGTCATCGTCACATTGGCCGCCTGCATTGAAGGGGACTACTGATGGCCCGCACCCTGATCCACGCACCCACCAGCGCCAAACGCGGCGAGGTCATCGAAATACGCGCCACCATAGGCCACCCGATGGAAACCGGTTTTCGCCCGGGCGAGAACGGCCAAATCCTGCCGCGCAACATCATCCAGGCCTTCAGTTGCCGCTACAACGGCGAACTGGTCTTCAGCGTCGAGCTGTTTTCAGCCGTCTCGGCCAACCCCTACATCGCCTTCCACACCGTGGCCACCGACAGCGGCACGCTGGTGCTCAACTGGGAAGGCGACAACGGTTTTACGCAGACGGAAAGCATCAACCTGACCGTCTCGCCATGAGGCGTGTCTTGCAAGGCCTGCTAGCAAGTCTGCTGCTGGGCCTGCTGACAGGCCACGCAGGCGCGCAGACCGCGCCGGGCAAGGACACGCGCCGCTCGGGTTTTGAAGACATGGGCGCGTCCACCCAGGCCATGCAGAAAGACGATGCGCTCAATCCCGGCATGCTGTGGGTCAAGGACGGCGAGGCGCTGTGGAAGCAGCCGGCCGGCACCAGCGGCAAGGCCTGCATCAGCTGCCATGCGGCGGCCGAAAGCAGCATGCGCGGCGTGGCGGCGCGCTACCCGGCATTCGACACCCCGCTGGGCCGCCCCATCACCCTGGGCCAGCGCATCAACCAATGCCGACAGCAGCACCAGCAAGCTGCCTCGCTGCGCCCGGAAAGCCCCGAACTGCTGAGCCTGGAAAGTTACGTCGCGCTGCAGTCGCGCGGCCTGCCGCTGGCGCCGCCCGACGACGCCAGGCTGGAGCCCTTCCGCCAGCGCGGGCAGCAGCTGTTCACACAGCGCATGGGCCAGCTCAACCTGTCCTGCGCGCAATGCCACGACGGACTGGCCAGCAAGCGCCTGGCCGGCAGCCTGATCCCCGAGGCGCACCCCACGGGCTATCCGGTGTATCGGTTGGAATGGCAGGCACTGGGCTCGCTGCAGCGCCGCCTGCGCGGCTGCATGAGCGGCGTGCGCGCCCAGCCGTTTGCCTACGGCGCGCTGGAGTTGGTGGAGTTGGAGCTTTACCTAAAACAGCGGGCAGAGGGCATGCGGGTTGAGTCGCCGGGTGTTCGGCCCTAGAAGGGTTCAGCCTGGCCAGTCGATCTGATCGAACAGGCGCATGAGTCTGGCTTGGCGCGTCATGCTGAATTGCCCGACCCACCCGATCCGGCCCAGCAGGTGCGAGCGAAAGTCGGCAAGCTGGTCTATGTTTTGCGACGCCGGCCCGTACAGCACACTTTGATGCAAACACGCTTTAAGTCGATCGAAATCATCACGCGGGACATTCGGACGGACGTTGACCACGACGCCGGTCACACGCTGGCGTTGATGCTGCGGCAGGCAACGCGTCTTGTCCGGATGCAGGGTAAAGCCTTCATCGCGGACGATCTCTGCAACCCAGGCGTGTAAGGCGCGAAACTGCCTGCGCAGCGATTCCGGACCCGAAAATACCAGATCATCGGCATAGCGCGTATAGCTCGCGCCGAACACCCAGGCCAATCCCTCAAGCCGCAAATCGAGATTAAAAGCGCAGAGGTTGGCCAGCGCCGGGGAGGTCGGCGCGCCCTGCGGCAGATGTGCAGAAGCAAGACGCTTGGCACCCATCCAGTCAAGCCCACCGTCGTCACGCAAACGCTCGATGACCATCCCCGCCGTGCGGTGTGTGCAAAGCGTGGTGAGGCTTCGCGCAATACCTTCGGGGTAACCCAAGGTGCGCCAGATGGCGTTGACTTGAGCCGCCCCTATGCTGCCAAAGAAATCACGCAAGTCAAACCGAATGACCACAGCCTGCCCGACATGGGCCGCCGCATGGGTTTTGACTGAACGGCCGGCGGTAAAGCCGTGTGCGGCTTCATGCGCAGGCACCTGGCTTAGCAGCGTATGCAGGATGTTGCGCTGCACACGCTTGAGTTCCGCCTTGGGCGTCTCAAGCAGACGAAGGCCGCCCGTCTGCTTGGCCTGCAAGCTGTAACGGTAGTGCTCGACAATCGCCGGCGTCGCCGGGGCCAACCATCGCAGTTGCACACGTGAGAGCTGGAGCCAGCGCGCCAGATCGGACTCCGTGGTGACGTCGGGCAAGGCGCAAGCTTCGAGCCCCATAGGCCGGGGCCGCATCACCGGCGGTCGCAGAATCAGCCGCCGAATGCGCGGCGGCTTTTCCGGTTCAGGGTCATCCCGGCCAACGTTCTGCGGCAAAGTTTGCGCATCACTGGAGTCGTAGGTCTCTTCGTCTTCGTCATCCTCCTTCCCAAAGGCCAGGTCAAAGGCATGCGATGACTCCAGCCGCCGCGCAAGCGAAGTGATGTCAGATTTTTGCCAGGTGATCGCCGACAACAGGGCCAACGGTTCAAGCAACTCCCGAAGCCACGCGGGGCGCTGTCCGAGCGCTGCTGCAGCCCTGGCCTGAAGGGCACGCAAGGTGGTGCCTCCCGGCCTGTCCGCATCGGCGAGCAGTGCGCGAGCCAGGCCGCGTGCAATCAGATGTCGGGAGTTGGCTTCACGCATGGAATTGGGTTGACGCCCGCATCCCAACCAGCAGGTCCTGCGTGAGCTCGGTGCGCAGAATGCGCAGGCCGCTCACGCGCCGAAATCGCAAAGTACAAAACAACCATGGGGGTACCCCATGGTGCGGACAGGCAGCAACGAATCGCGTCCCGCTCGCAACACTTGGAATGCTGGCGTCGCGGAAATTCTAAGGGGATGCCCCGGAAAACAGCGACTATTGATCGCTTCGACGACGGCAAAACAACACAAGAAGGCTTTTATCGCCGATCTCAGGTGTGTTCATTACCGGCATTGAAGGCTCAAACAAACAAAAGCCCGAATCCATCAAGGTTCGGGCTTGGGGCCGGCGCTGGTGCAATTACTTGCGCGCAGGCGGCAAGTCGGTGCAACTGCCGTGCGCAACTTCCGCGGCCATGCCTATGCTTTCGCCGAGCGTGGGGTGCGGGTGGATCGTCTTGCCGATATCGACGGCGTCGGCGCCCATCTCGATGGCCAGGGCGACTTCGCCGATCATGTCGCCGGCGTGCGTGCCGACGATGCCGCCGCCCAGGATCTTGCCGTGGCCGTGGGCTTCGGGGCTGTCGTCAAACAGCAGCTTGGTGAAACCTTCGTCGCGGCCGTTGGCGATGGCGCGTCCGGAAGCCGTCCAGGGGAACAGGCCCTTTTTGACCTTGATGCCCTGCGCCTTGGCCTGGTCTTCGGTGAGGCCCACCCAGGCGATTTCAGGGTCGGTGTAGGCTACGCTGGGGATCACGCGCGCATTGAAGGCGGCGCTGGCGAGTTCCTTGTTGCCCTGCAGTTCGCCGGCGATGACTTCGGCGGCCACGTGCGCTTCGTGCACGGCCTTGTGCGCCAGCATGGGCTGGCCCACGATGTCGCCGATGGCGAAGATGTGAGGCACGTTGGTGCGCATCTGGATGTCGACGGGGATGAAGCCGCGGTCGCTCACGCTGATGCCGGCCTTGTCGGCGCCGATCTTCTTGCCGTTGGGCGTGCGGCCCACGGCCTGCAGCACCAGGTCGTAGGTCTGCGGCGCCGGGGCGCCCTCGCCTTCAAACGTGACCTCGATGCCGGCCTTGGTCGCTTTGGCGCCCACGGTTTTGGTCTTGAGCATGATGTTGTCGAAACGCGGCGCGTTCATCTTCTGCCAGACCTTGACGAGGTCGCGGTCGGCGCCCTGCATCAGGCCGTCCATCATCTCGACCACGTCGAGGCGCGCGCCCAGGGTGGAGTACACGGTACCCATCTCGAGCCCAATGATGCCGCCGCCCAGGATCAGCATGCGCTTGGGGACTTCCTTGAGGTCTAACGCGCCGGTGGAATCGACCACACGCGGATCGACTGGCATGAAAGGGAGGCGCACGGCTTGTGAGCCTGCCGCGATGATGCAGTTCTTGAAGGCAATGGTCTGCTTCTTGCCGGTCTTTTCCTGGCCTTCGGCCCCTGCGGTTTCCTCGACCTGCAGGTGGTTGGCACCGACGAACTGGCCCACGCCGCGCACGGTCGTGACCTTGCGCATCTTGGCCATGGCCGTCAGCCCGCCGGTGAGCTTGCCGACGACTTTTTCCTTGTGCGTGCGCAGTTTATTGATGTCGAGCTTGGGTTCCCCGAAACTCACGCCCAGGCTGTCGAAATGCTTGACCTCATCCATCACGGCCGCCACGTGTAGCAGCGCCTTGGAGGGAATGCAGCCGACGTTGAGGCAGACGCCGCCCAGCGTGGCATAGCGCTCGACCAGCACGACCTTCAGGCCCAGGTCGGCGGCGCGGAAGGCGGCCGAGTAACCGCCGGGGCCGGCGCCCAGCACCAGCACGTCGCAGTCGAGGTCGGCGGAGCCGCTGAAGCTGGCGGCCGCTGGCGCGGGCGCGGCAGTCGCGCTAGCCGCCGGCGCAGCTGCGGGGGCCGCGGCCTGCTTCTTCTCCGGCGCGGGCGCAGCGGCGACAGCGGCGCCGGACGCTTCAATCGTCAGCACCACGGAACCTCGCTTGACCTTGTCGCCGAGCTTGACCTTGACTTCCTTGACCACGCCGGCGGCGGAGGACGGGATTTCCATGGACGCCTTGTCGCTTTCCACGGTGATCAGGCTTTGCTCGGCCTTGATGGTGTCGCCGGGCTTGACCAGCACTTCAATCACGGACACTTCGTCAAAATCGCCAATGTCCGGCACCTTGATGTCTAGCAGGCTGGATGCGCTCATTTGGAGGCTTTCAATTTAAGGGTGAATATGTCGACGGGGCCTGCCGAGTTTTTGTCGAACTCGCAGCCCGCGTTGAGGCCGGCCATGGCGACTTCGCGCGCGGTCTTGGCCTTGTCCCAGGCGGCATGCATGGCGCCCAGCGCGAAGCTGCGGCCCGAGCCTATGCCCCAGAATTCCTTGAACTCGAAGACTTCGCGGTAGCTGTAGAGGCCGTAGATGCCGCTGGCATTGGCGATGACGACGGTGAACTGGCTGGACTCATAGGGGTCGTTGTCGTCTTCCTTGGTCTGAAGGAAGAAGGTCTCCTTGAGCAGCGGGTGCAGCTTGACGAAGGTGTCGAACACCTCGTCGCGAGAACCCAGCTTGAGCTGGTCCTTGGGCAGGGCCGCCATGGCCTTGCGCAGCACCGGGAAATGCGCCACCGTGCCGGCCATGCCGACGTAGCTCAGGCCGGCGGGCGTGTCGACCTTGAAGATCTTGCTGTTGGCCTCGAAACGCTGGCCCAGGCTGGTGTCGCCGAAGGTGACCAGCGTGTCGGCGGCGATGGCGACCTGCCCCGCCTTTTTGACGACTACAAGTGTTGTCATGCTTCCGCCCCTGTTTACAGCAGGACGCGGCGGAAGTCGGCCAGGATCTGGCCCAGGTAGGCGTTGAAGCGCGCGGCGGCGGCGCCGTCGATCACGCGGTGGTCCCAGCTCAGCGACAGCGGCAGCATCAGGCGAGGCTGGAAGGCCTTGCCGTCCCAGACCGGCTCGGTCGAGCTCTTGCAGACGCCCAGGATGGCGACTTCAGGCGCGTTGATGATGGGCGTGAAGTAGCGCCCGCCAATGCCGCCCAGCGACGAGATCGTGAAGCAGGCGCCGGACATGTCGGCCGGGCTCAGCTTGCCGTCGCGCGCCTTCTTGGCGAGCTCGCCCATCTCTTGCGAGATCTGCACGATGCCCTTCTGGTCGGCGTTCTTGATGACGGGGACGACCAGGCCGTTGGGGGTGTCGGCGGCGAAGGCGACGTTGTAGTACTGCTTGAGAACCAGTTGGTCGCCGTCGAGCGAGGCGTTGAACTCAGGGAATTTCTTGAGCGCGGCGACCGAGGCCTTGATCAGGAAGGCCAGCATGGTGATCTTGATGCCGGCTTTCTCGTTTTCCTTGTTCATAAGCACGCGGAAGGCTTCGAGTTCGGTGATGTCGGCATCGTCGTGGTTGCAGACGTGCGGGATCATCACCCAGTTGCGGTGCAGGTTGGCGCCACTGATCTTCTTGATGCGCGACATGTCCTTGCGCTCGACCGGGCCGAACTTGGTGAAGTCGACCTTGGGCCATGGCAGCAGGTCGAGGCCTGCCCCGCCGCCCGAAGACGCGGGCGCCTTGGCGGCCTGCGCCTGGGTGCGTACGCTACCGTCCATCACCGACTTGGTGAAGGCCTGCACGTCGTCTTGCGTGATGCGGCCCTTGGGACCCGAACCCTTGACTTCGGCCAGCGGCACGCCGAGTTCGCGCGCGAACTTGCGTACCGAGGGCGAAGCATGCGGCAGGCTGCCCTGAGGGGCGGTGGTCGGGTCGTGGGCAGGCTGACTGGCGGTGGGTGCGGCGGCAGGCGCAGGCGCGGATGCCGTGGCAGGTGCCGCAGCGGCTGCGGGCGCCGGTGCGGCGGCGGGCGCTGCGCTGGCGGCAACAGAGCCTTCGAGTACGGCCAGCAGGTCGCCGATGTTGACGACGTCGCCCATCTTGACCTTGAGCTCCTTGAGCACGCCGGCGGCGGACGACGGGATTTCCATCGAGGCCTTGTCGGATTCGACGGTGATCAGCGACTGCTCGGCCTTGATGGTGTCGCCGGGTTTGACCAGGATCTCAATGACGGACACGTCCTTGAAGTCGCCGATGTCGGGCACGCGGACTTCGACCGGGCCGGAAGCGGAAGGTGCGGCGGCAGGCGCCGGCGCCGGCGCGGCGGCGGGCTTGCTTGCCGCCGGCACCGCGGCTGCGGCCGCGGGAGCAGCGGCAGGTGCTGGGGCGGCGGCAGCGCCCGCCACTTCCAGCGTCAGCACGACCGAGCCCTGCTTGACCTTGTCATCGAGCTTGACCCGCAGTTCCTTGACCACGCCAGCGTGGCTGGAAGGGATTTCCATGGAGGCCTTGTCGGACTCCACGGTGATCAGCGACTGCTCTGCCTTGACGGTATCGCCGGGCTTGACCAGCAATTCGATCACCGTCACTTCGTCGAAATCCCCGATATCAGGAACTTGGATGTCTACCACTGCCATATCTTGTCTCCGTTTGCTTCAGGCGTTCAGGCGTCTACGTCAGGGTTTTAACTCAAGCGTAAAGCGGATTGATTTTGTCGACATTGATGCCGTACTTCTTGATGGCTTCGCTCACCTTGGCGACGGGCACCGTGCCCTCTTCGCTGAGCGCCTTCAGGGCCGCCACGACGATGTAATGGCGATTGATCTCGAAGTGCTCGCGCAGCTTGCTGCGGAAGTCGCTGCGGCCGAAACCGTCGGTGCCCAGCACCTTGAAGGTGCGGCCCTTGGGGATGAAGGAGCGGATCTGCTCGGCGTAGGCCTTCATGTAGTCGGTCGAGGCGATGACGGGGCCGGTGTGCTTTTCAAGCTGCTCGGCCACAAACGGCACCTTGGCTTTTTCGGCCGGGTGCAGCAGGCTCCAGCGTTCGGCGGTCTGGCCGTCGCGGGCCAGTTCGTTGAAGCTCGGGCAGCTCCAGACGTTGGCGGCGACGCCCCACTCTTTTTCGAGCAGTTCCTGCGCGGCGATGGACTCGCGCAGGATGGTGCCGGAGCCCAGCAGCTGCACGCGCGGCGTGAGCTTGGCGCCTTCCTTGCAGAGGTACATGCCCTTGATGATCTGCTCTTCGGTGCCGGGCTTGAGGCCGGGCATGGCGTAGTTTTCATTGAGCAGCGTGAGGTAGAAGTAGACGTTGTCCTGCTTCTCGACCATGCGCTTGAGGCCGTGGTGCAGGATGACGCCGACTTCGTGCGCGAAGGTCGGGTCGTAGCTGATGCAGTTGGGGATGGTGCCGGCCAGGATGTGGCTGTGGCCGTCTTCGTGCTGCAGGCCTTCGCCATTGAGCGTGGTGCGGCCCGAGGTGCCGCCCAGCAGGAAGCCGCGCGCCTGCATGTCGCCGGCCGCCCAGGCCAGGTCGCCGATGCGCTGGAAGCCGAACATCGAGTAGTACACGTAGAACGGCACCATGATGCGGTTGTTGGTGCTGTACGAGGTGGCCGCCGCGATCCAGCTGCTCATGCCGCCGGCTTCGTTGATGCCTTCCTGCAGGATCTGGCCCTGCTTGTCTTCCTTGTAGTACATCACCTGGTCTTTGTCGACCGGCGTGTACTTCTGGCCGTCGGGGTTGTAGATGCCGATCTGGCGGAACAGGCCTTCCATGCCGAAGGTGCGGGCTTCGTCGACCAGGATGGGCACGACGCGCGGGCCCAGGGCCTGGTCGCGCAGCAGCTGCGTGAGGAAGCGCACATAAGCCTGGGTGGTGGAGATTTCGCGGCCTTCGGCCGTGGGCTCGATCACCGACTTGAAGGTCTCCAGCGCGGGCACGGTGAACTGCTCGTCGGCCTTGACGCGGCGGTGCGGCAGGTAGCCGCCCAGAGCCTTGCGGCGCTCGTGCAGGTAGCGCATCTCGGGCGTGTCTTCGGCCGGCTTGTAGAAGGGGATGTCGGCCAGCTGGCTGTCGGGGATCGGGATGTTGAAGCGGTCGCGGAAGGCCTTGATGTCTTCGTCGGCCAGTTTTTTGGTCTGGTGGACGTTGTTCTTGCCTTCGCCGATCTTGCCCATGCCGAAGCCCTTGACGGTCTTGATCAGCAGGACGGTGGGCTGGCCCTTGTGGTTGACGGCCTTGTGGAAGGCCGCATAGACCTTTTGCGAATCGTGGCCGCCGCGGCGCAGGTTGAAGATGTCCTCGTCGCTCATCTTGGCGACCATCTCGAGCGTGCGCGGGTCCTGGCCGAAGAAATGCTTGCGCACGTAGGCGCCGTCATTGGCCTTCATGGCCTGGTAGTCGCCGTCCAGCGTGTCCATCATGACTTTGCGCAGCGCGCCGTCCTTGTCGCGGGCCAGCAGCGGGTCCCAGTTGCTGCCCCAGAGCAGCTTGATGACGTTCCAGCCGGCGCCGCGGAACTCGCCTTCAAGTTCCTGGATGATCTTGCCGTTGCCGCGGACCGGGCCGTCCAGGCGCTGCAGGTTGCAGTTGATGACGAAGACCAGGTTGTCGAGCTTTTCGCGCGCGGCCAGGCCGATGGCGCCCATGGATTCGACTTCGTCCATCTCGCCGTCGCCGAGGAAGGCCCAGACCTTGCGGTTTTCGGTGTTGGCGATGCCGCGGGCATGCAGGTACTTGAGGAAACGCGCCTGGTAGATCGCCATCAGCGGGCCCAGGCCCATGGAGACGGTGGGGAACTGCCAGAACTCGGGCATCAGCTTGGGATGCGGGTAGCTGGACAGGCCCTTACCGTCGACTTCCTGGCGGAAGTTGAGCAGTTGTTCTTCGGTCAGGCGGCCTTCGAGGTAGGCGCGGGCATAAACACCCGGCGACACGTGGCCCTGGATGTACAGGCAGTCGCCGCCGTGTTCTTTACCCGGTTCAGTGCTCTCGGCATGCCAGAAATGGTTGAAGCCGGCGCCGAACAGGCTGGCCAGCGAGGCGAAGGAGCCGATGTGGCCGCCCAGGTCGCCGCCGTCGGCGGGATGCAGGCGGTTGGCCTTGACCACCATGGCCATGGCGTTCCAGCGCATGTAGGCGCGCAGGCGCTCCTCGATCTCGAGGTTGCCGGGCGAGCGCTCTTCCTGGTCGGTCTCAATGGTGTTGACGTAGCCGGTGTTGGCCGAGAAAGGCATGTCGATGCTCTTCTGGCGGGCATGCTCCAGCAGTTGCTCGAGCAGGAAATGGGCGCGCTCCGGGCCCTCGCTTTCGATCACGGCGGACAGGGCGTCCATCCATTCGCGGGTTTCCTGGCTGTCTTTGTCCAGTGCGTCGTTGGCGGCGGCGCGCAAGTTGTCGCCGGCTTGGGTGGGATTGGCAGCCATTTTTTGTCTCCTGAGTAGCCTGATAGAGCTTTGTTAACCTGCGCTACGGCCTCTTGTCGAGCCGCGCACAGAGCCTGTTCCAACTTGGGTCTAAGCGTGTTGTAAACGCAAATTAGATTCAAGTCTCTAGTTTCCCACAATATTCGCATAATTTCAAATAGTGCTTAGTCATTTCACATTAAGAAATTTAAAAGTAAGCATACGTCGCATTGAGGGTGATTCGCTTCACCTTAAACGATCAGGGTCAACCCAGCTACGCGGAGGGCATCTCCCTTAAACTGCACCCTTCCTCTTATGACCCAGCAAGCCCCCGCCCCCGCCGACATCGCGGCCAATCCCGCTCCCCTGGCCTTGTGGCGCCACTGGTGGCGCCGGCAGTCGCCGTCGCGCCAGGACCGTTTCATCACGCTGGGCCCGCTGCTGGCCGTCGTGCTTTTCCTGGCGGCCGTGATCGCCGCTTTCGGCTACCTGCGGATTGAGGAAATCGACCGTGAGCAGCAAGCCGTCAAGCGTGACGTGGAATACGCCCAGCAGCGCCTGCGCCTGCGCCTGCTGGAGCGGCAGGAGCAGCTCATGCGCATAGGCCGCGATGTATCGAACAAGGAAATCGACACCGAGGAGTTCATCACCCAGGCTGAATCGCTGGTCAACCAGTACCCCGAGCTGATGGCGGTGACCTGGGTGGACAGCAAACGGCGCATCAAGGTCGCCTACGTATCGCCCAGTGCCAACGCCAGCCAGTTGCGCGGTGCGGGCGAACAGCTCAAGGTAGGCGAGACCGACGGCACTTATGACCTCGCCAGGGACCTGCGCCAGCCGGTGTATTCACGCCCGCTGGCGGCCAAGGAAGCCAGCGGCTACAACGCGCCCACCCTGCAGTTGCAGGTGCCGCTGGACGACCAGGGAAAATTCGCCGGCGTCATCATGGGCGAGTACTCCATCGACGGCCTGCTGCGTTTTGGCGTGCCGACCGAGGTCACGGCCAAATATGCGGTAACCCTGATCGACGACAAGAACCAGGTGCTGGCGGGCAACCTGCCGCCGCCGCGCAATCCCGCGGCCCGGCTGCTGCCCTGGTCAGACGGCGCGGCCGAATACGAGATACCGGTCTCACCGGTCGGCAACGGCCTCCTGATACGCGCCGAGGGCTACCGCACCTCGCTGGGTGTGGTGGGCAGCGGCTTCTTCTGGCTGGTCAGCGCCCTGAGCGCGCTCACGGTGTGGATGCTGCTGGGCACCTGGCGCCACACGCGCCGCCGCGTGCAGGCCCAGCAGGCGCTGATCTCCGAGACCAACTTCCGCCGCGCCATGGAAAACTCCATGCTGACCGGCATGCGCGCGCTGGACCTGCAGGGCCGCATCACCTACGTCAACCCGGCTTTCTGCCAGATGACGGGCCTGACCGAAGGCGACCTGGTGGGCCGCACGCCGCCGTTTCCGCACTGGCCGGAAGGCGAGATCGACACCCTGATGCAGCGGCTGGACGACGAGCTGCACGGCCGCACGCCGCCGGGCGGCTTTGAGGTGCGCGTGAAGCGCAAAAACGGCCAGATCTTCGACGCCCGCATGTATGTGTCGCCGCTGATAGACCCCCGCGGGCAGCAGACCGGCTGGATGACCTCGATGACGGACATCACCGAGCCCAAGCGCATCCGCGAGGAACTGACCGCCTCCTATGAGCGCTTCACCACAGTGCTGGAGGGGCTGGATGCGGCCGTCTCCGTGGCGCCGCTGGGCAGCGAGGAACTGCTGTTCGCCAACAAGCTTTACCGCTCCTGGTTCGGCGGCGAGGTGTCGGGCCACCTGAACCTGATCGCGCAGGCCGGCGTGCCCAGCGCCGTGCCTACCGACGACACATTGGACGCGGTCGACGGCCTGGCCGGCTTTCCGACCGATACGCTGACGGCGGCGCAAACGGAAAACGCCGAAATCTTTGTGCCCGAGCTCAGCAAATGGCTGGAAGTGCGTTCGCGCTACCTCACGTGGGTGGACGGCCGCCTGGCGCAGATGGTGATCGCCACCGACATCACGCCGCGGCGCCATGCCGAGGAACAGGCCGCCCAGCAAAACGAACGGGCCCAGACCGCCAGCCGCCTGATCACCATGGGCGAGATGGCCTCCAGCGTGGCGCACGAACTGAACCAGCCGCTCACGGCCATCAACAACTACTGCAACGGCATGGTGTCGCGCATCAAGGGAAAGCAGATCAGCAATGAAGACCTGCTGATCGCGCTGGACAAGACCGCCAAGCAGGCGCACCGCGCCGGGCAGATCATCCAGCGCATACGCTCCTTCGTCAAACGCAGCGAACCCAACCGCACGGCGGCCGACGTGGCCACCATGGTCAGCAACGCCATGGAGCTGGCCGACATCGAACTGCGCCGCCACCATGTGCGCCTGAGCCACTACATCGCGGCCCGCCTGCCCGAAATCATGGTGGACCCCATCCTGATCGAGCAGGTGCTGATCAACCTGATGAAAAACGCGGCCGAATCCATAGAGCAGGCGCACCTGCCCACGGCGCGCCGCAGCGTCGAGCTGCGCGTGGTGCCCAAGCAGATTGAAGACCAGGCCGTGGTGGAGTTTTCGGTGCTCGACACCGGGCGCGGCCTGTCGCCCGAAGTCATGGGCCGGCTCTATGAAGCCTTCTATTCCACCAAGGCCGAAGGCATGGGCATTGGCCTGAAGCTGTGCCGCAGCATCGTCGAGTCCCACCAGGGAAGAATGGAGGCCGAGAACCTCTACAATGGGGACGAAGTGGTGGGGTGCCGGTTTACCTTCTGGATCCCTGTGACACCCCTGCTCTTGCCGACGGCGCCAGCCGGCGACAACACGGCAGCCAGGAACGCAGGCGTTCACTGAAAACCCTTCAAGAACCGTCTCTTGAGAAGTTCACGAAAGAAAGTTTGGCATGAGCTTGATTCCCAAAAAAGGTACCGTCTACGTCGTTGATGATGACGAGGGCGTGCGCGACTCGCTGCAGTGGCTGCTCGAAGGCAAGGACTACCGCGTCCGCTGCTACGACTCCGCCGAAACTTTCCTCTCCCGCTACGACCCGCGCGAAGTGGCCTGCCTGATCGTCGACATCCGCATGGGCGGCATGACCGGGCTGGAACTGCAAGACCGCCTGGTCGAGCGCAAGTCGCCGCTGCCCATCGTGTTCATCACCGGCCACGGCGACGTGCCCATGGCGGTCAACACCATGAAAAAAGGCGCGATGGACTTCATCCAGAAGCCTTTCCAGGAAGAAGCCCTGGTCAACCTGGTCGAGCGCATGCTGGAGCAGGCCAAGGAGGCCTTCAGCGAATTCCAGCAGTCCGCCAGCCGCGACGCCCTGCTGGCCAAGCTCACCTCGCGCGAAGCCCAGGTGCTCGAGCGCATCGTGGCGGGCCGCCTCAACAAGCAGATCGCCGACGACCTGGGCATCAGCATCAAGACGGTGGAGGCACACCGCGCCAACATCATGGAAAAACTCAACGCCAACACCGTGGCCGACCTGCTCAAAATCGCCCTGGGGTCCAACGCGCCCAAAGCCTGACTCCCTCTTCCGCTATCCCCTGATAGCCTTAACGCCCGTATTGATTGGACCAACGGGCGTTTTTACTTTGAGAAACCGATTCAAATGACCGCCCAGCTGATTGACGGAAACGCCCTCTCCAAACAATTACGCGCTGACGTCGCCCGGCGGGCCGCCGCCCTGCGCGCACGCGGCATCACGCCCGGCCTGGCCGTGGTGCTGGTGGGCGAAAACCCGGCCAGCCAGGTCTATGTGCGCAACAAGGTCAAAGCCTGCGAAGACAACGGCCTGCATTCGGTGCTCGAAAAATATTCCGACACGCTCAGCGAAGCCGATCTGCTGGCGCGCGTCGACGCACTCAACAATGACCCGTCCATCCACGGCATCCTGGTGCAGCTGCCGCTTCCGGCCCACATCGACGCACACAAGGTCATCGAGGCCATCTCGCCTGCCAAGGACGTGGACGGTTTTCACGTCGCCAGCGCCGGCGCGCTGATGGTCGGCCAGCCGGGCTTCTGGCCCTGCACGCCTTACGGCTGCATGAAGATGCTGGAAAGCATCCACTACGACCTCAAGGGCAAGCATGCCGTGGTGATTGGCCGCAGCAACATCGTCGGCAAGCCCATGGCACTGATGCTGCTGCAAAAGAACGCCACCGTCACCGTCTGCCACAGCGCGACGAAGGACCTCAAGGCCATGACGCTGCAGGCCGACGTGATCGTGGCCGCCGTCGGCAAGCGCAATGTGCTGACGGCCGACATGGTCAAGCCCGGCGCCGTCGTGATCGACGTGGGCATGAACCGCAACGACGAAGGCAAGCTCTGCGGTGACGTGGATTTCGAGGGCGTGAAGGAAGTCGCGGGCTACATCACGCCGGTGCCCGGTGGTGTCGGCCCCATGACCATCACCATGCTGCTGGTCAACACACTAGAGGCCGCAGAGCGCGGTTGAGCGCTTTTTCTCAGTCCGCGACGGGCGGCTCGTCAGCCTGCGGCGCGGGTGCAACAGCCGCCAGGCGCCAAAGCGCCAGGCCGGCGCATAGCCACTGAACGATGTAGAGGGCTGTTCCCAGGCCATGCCAGAGCTTGAGGTTGCCGCCTTCAGCACGTGCGCTGACGATGCGCGGGGCGATACCAAACTCCACCAGCAAGGCCAGCAGCAGGCCGGCCACGACAAATTTCATGACTGCCTGCGCCTGCCGCGCAAGGGTGGCGTCGTCCTTCTTATTGAGTACCACCAGCAGCAACATGGTGCAGCCCGCGCTGAGCCAGGTCTGCGCGGTGAAGAGCTTGGCCGCCATGGCACCGGCCGCAGCGGGCGCGCCTAGGTTGGCGAACAGCATAGGAACGACGACAAAACCCAAAGCTGTCAGGCTGCCCCACCAGAGGGCCGCCACCATCACATTGAAGCGCTGCTTCATCAACGGAAGCTCAGATGTACATCACCGCGATGATTTCATAGCGCTTGATGCCGCCCGGCGCCTGGACTTCGGCGGTGTCGCCCTCGTCCTTGCCGATCAGCGCGCGCGCGATCGGCGAGCTGATGTTGACCCGGCCCTGCTTGATGTCGGCCTCGTCTTCGCCGACGATCTGGTAGGTCACCTTGTCGCCGGTGTCTTCGTCTTCCAGTTCGATGGTCGAGCCGAACACCACTTTGCCGCCCGCGTCCAGCTCGGACGGGTCGATGATCTGCGCGGCGGAGAGCTTGCCTTCGATTTCCTGGATGCGGCCTTCGATGAAACCCTGGCGGTCCTTGGCGGCGTCGTATTCGGCGTTTTCGCTCAGGTCGCCCTGGGCGCGCGCTTCGGAGATCGAATTGATGACCCAGGGGCGGTCAACGGTCTTGAGCTGGTGCAGCTCGGCCTTGAGGCTTTCCGCGCCGCGCTTGGTAATGGGAATGGTGGCCATGTTTTTTGCTCCTGCAAAAGCGAAACCGCCACCAGTCACCTGGCGGCGGCGCTTGAATCCAAAATTTCAATGAAACAAGTTTAATGCAAATCGGGCCCGGCCCAACCTGGAAATAGCCCGGGAAAAACCCCGGTTACCAGGCTCTCAGGCCAACTGGGCGTGCAGCTCCTGCACGGAATACACCGGCAGGTTGTCCAGGTATTTCATGCCCTCCACGGCCGCTTCGGCGCCGGCAATGGTGGTGTAGGTCGTCACGCGGGCCAACAGCGCCGAGGTGCGGATCTGGCGCGAATCGGTGATCGCGTTGCGCCGCTCTTCGACGGTGTTGATGACCAAGGCGATTTCGTTGTTCTTGATCATGTCCACCACGTGCGGCCGGCCTTCGGTGACCTTGTTGACCACGGTGCAGGCAATGCCCGCCGCCTGGATGGCCGCCGCCGTTCCCTTGGTCGCGACCAGCTCGAACTTCTGCGCGGCCAGCGCGCGCGCCACTTCCACGGCGCGCGGCTTGTCGTTGTTCTTGACGGTCAGGAAGACCTTGCCGGAGGTCGGCAGCTTGGTGCCCGCGCCCAGCTGGGACTTCACGAAGGCTTCGCCGAAGGTCTTGCCCACACCCATGACTTCGCCGGTGGATTTCATCTCGGGGCCGAGAATCGTGTCCACGCCGGGGAACTTGACGAAGGGGAACACCGCTTCCTTGACGCTGAAGTAAGGCGGCGTGACTTCGTCCTTGATGCCTTGCGAGGCCAGCGACTGGCCGACCATGCACCGCGCCGCCACCTTGGCCAGCTGGATGCCGGTGGCCTTGCTGACGAAGGGCACGGTGCGCGATGCGCGCGGGTTGACTTCCAGCACGTAGATCACGTCCTTGCCGTCAATGTTCTGGATCGCGAACTGCACGTTCATCAGGCCGACTACGGTCAGCGCCTCGGCCATGGCCGCGGTCTGGCGCTTGATCTCGGTGACGGTTTCGGCGCTCAACGAATACGGCGGCAGCGAGCAAGCGGAGTCACCGCTGTGCACGCCGGCCTGCTCGATGTGCTCCATCACGCCGCCGATAAAGGTGCGGCCTTCGGGGTCACGCAGGCAGTCGACGTCGCATTCGATCGCGTCGTTCAGGAAGCGGTCCAGCAGCACTGGCGAGTCATGGCTGACCTTGACGGCTTCGCGCATGTAGCGTTCGAGGTCGCGCTGCTCGTGCACGATTTCCATGGCGCGGCCGCCCAGCACATAGCTGGGGCGCACGACCAGGGGGTAGCCCAGCGCGGCGGCTTTTTCGAGTGCTTCGGGCTCGGTGCGGGCCGTGGCGTTGGGTGGCTGGCGCAGCTTGAGTTCGTGCAGCAGCTTCTGGAAGCGCTCACGGTCTTCGGCCGCGTCGATCATGTCGGGCGAGGTGCCGATGATGGGCACGCCGTTGGCTTCGAGGTCCAGTGCCAGCTTCAAAGGCGTCTGGCCGCCGTACTGGACGATCACGCCCAGTGGCTTTTCCTTGTCAACGATCTCGAGCACGTCCTCCAGCGTCAGCGGTTCGAAATACAGGCGGTCGCTGGTGTCGTAGTCGGTGGAGACGGTCTCGGGGTTGCAGTTGACCATGATGGTCTCGTAGCCGTCTTCGCGCATGGCCAGCGCCGCGTGCACGCAGCAGTAGTCAAACTCGATGCCCTGCCCGATACGGTTGGGCCCGCCGCCCAGCACCATGATTTTTTTCTTGTCGGTGGGCGCGGCTTCGCATTCGCTGCCTTCGGCCTCGTAGGTCGAATACATGTAGGCGGTGTTGGTCGCGAATTCGGCGGCGCAGGTGTCCACGCGTTTGTAAACCGGGCGCACGCCCAGCGCGCGGCGCTTTTCGCGGATGGCCGTGTCGGTGGTCTTGAGCTGCTTGGCCAGGCGGCGATCGGAAAAGCCTTTTTGCTTGAGCGCACGCAGCGTGACGGCGTCGATCTTGTCGAGCGAGGTGGTTTCGAGTTCAAGCTCGATCTTGACGATCTGCTCGATCTGCACGAGGAACCAGGGGTCGATCTTGGTCAGGGCAAAGACTTCGTCGACGCTCATGCCCTGGGCGAAGGCATCGCCCACATACCAGATGCGGTCAGGGCCGGGGGCGCCGAGTTCTTTCTCGAGTACTTCGCGGTCCTGGGTCTTTTCGTTCATGCCGTCCACGCCGACCTCCAGGCCGCGCAGGGCTTTCTGGAAAGACTCCTGGAAGGTCCGGCCCATGGCCATGACCTCGCCCACGGATTTCATCTGCGTGGTCAGGCGCGAGTCGGCGGCCGGGAATTTCTCGAACGCGAAACGCGGGATCTTGGTGACCACGTAGTCGATGCTGGGCTCGAAGCTCGCGGGGGTGGCGCCACCCGTGATTTCGTTGCGCAGCTCGTCGAGCGTATAGCCCACCGCCAACTTGGCAGCGACCTTGGCGATCGGGAAGCCCGTGGCCTTGGAAGCCAGCGCCGAGGAACGCGACACGCGCGGGTTCATCTCGATCACGACCATGCGGCCGTCGACCGGGTTGATAGAGAACTGCACGTTGGAGCCGCCGGTGTCCACGCCGATTTCGCGCAACACGGCCAGGGAGGCGTTGCGCAGGATCTGGTATTCCTTGTCGGTCAGCGTCTGGGCCGGCGCCACCGTGATGGAGTCACCGGTGTGCACGCCCATGGGGTCCAGGTTTTCGATGGAGCAGACGATGATGCAGTTGTCGGCGGTGTCGCGCACGACTTCCATCTCATACTCTTTCCAGCCGAGCAGCGATTCCTCGATCAGCAGCTCGTTGGTGGGCGAGGCTTCGAGGCCGCGCTTGCAGATGACTTCAAACTCTTCGGAGTTGTAGGCGATGCCGCCGCCGGTGCCGCCCAGCGTGAAGCTGGGGCGGATCACGGTCGGAAAGCCGACGGTCTTCTGCACCGCCCAAGCCTCATCCATGCTGTGCGCGATGCCGGAGCGGGCCGAGCCCAGTCCGATCTTGGTCATCGCGTCCTTGAACTTCAGGCGGTCTTCGGCCTTGTCGATAGCCTCGGGCTTGGCGCCGATCAGCTCGACCTTGTATTTGTCGAGCACGCCGTTGTGCCAGAGATCCAGCGCGCAGTTGAGCGCGGTCTGGCCACCCATGGTCGGCAGGATGGCGTCGGGCCGCTCCTTGGCGATGATCTTCTCGACCGTCTGCCAGGTGATGGGCTCGATGTAGGTGACGTCGGCGGTGGCCGGGTCGGTCATGATCGTGGCGGGGTTGCTGTTGATCAGGATGACCTTGTAGCCCTCTTCGCGCAGGGCCTTGCAGGCCTGCACGCCGGAGTAGTCGAATTCGCAGGCCTGGCCGATGATGATGGGGCCGGCGCCGATGATGAGGACGCTCTTGATGTCTGTGCGCTTAGGCATTCTTTTTCTCCCCAGCCTGTTCCATCAGCGCGGTGAAACGGTCAAACAAGTATGAAATATCGTGCGGGCCCGGCGAGGCTTCCGGGTGGCCCTGGAAGCAGAAGGCCGGCTTGTCGGTGCGGGCCAGGCCCTGCAGCGTGCCGTCGAACAGGCTGATGTGCGTGGGCCTGAGGTTGGCGGGCAGGCTTTTCTCGTCGACCGCGAAACCGTGGTTCTGGCTGGTGATGCTGACGCGGCCGTTGTCCAGGTCTTTGACCGGGTGGTTGGCGCCGTGGTGGCCGAACTTCATCTTGAAGGTCTTCGCGCCGCTGGCCAGCGCCATGATCTGGTGGCCCAGGCAGATGCCGAAGGTCGGGATGCCGGTTTCGATCAACTCGCGCACCGCCGTGATCGCGTAGTCGCAGGGCTCAGGGTCGCCCGGGCCGTTGGCCAGGAAGATGCCGTCGGGCTTGAGCTTGAGCACGTCGGCGGCGGGCGTTTGGGCCGGCACCACCGTGATGCGCGCGCCGCGCTCGGCCATCATGCGCAGGATGTTTTTCTTCACGCCGAAATCGAAGGCCACGACGTGGAATTTCGGCGTAATCTGCACGCCGTAACCGGCGCCCAGCTTCCACTCGGTCTGCGTCCATTCGTAGGTCTGCTTGACCGAGACGACCTTGGCCAGGTCCAGGCCGGCCATGCTGGGGGCGCCGCGGGCTGCCGCGACGGCTTTCTCTATCGCGGGCTGGCTCACCGCCTCGCCCGCGGGCAAGGCCAGGATGCAGCCGTTTTGCGCACCCTTGGTGCGCAGGTGGCGTGTCAGCTGGCGGGTGTCTATGCCGGCGATGGCGACGGTGTTTTCCTTGACCAGGTATTCGGACAAGGTCATCGTCATACGGAAGTTCGAGGCCAGCAGCGGCAGGTCCTTGATGATCAGGCCGGCGGCGTGGACTTTTTCAGCTTCGACGTCTTCGGCATTGACGCCGTAGTTGCCGATGTGCGGGTACGTGAGGGTGACGATCTGCTGGCAGTAGCTGGGATCCGTGAGGATTTCCTGGTAGCCGGTCATCGCGGTGTTGAACACCACTTCGCCGACCGTGGAGCCCGCGGCCCCAATCGAATTGCCGATAAAGACCGTGCCGTCTGCGAGCGCCAGGATGGCGTGAGGGGTGTTTCCCTGTAGAGACAAAAGCACTGGGTTCTCCGGGTTGGTTACGGTTCGCCCAAGCGTGCACAAGAAACGTCTCGGTCAAGACTCTTGCAGGCTGCTTTTGAGAGGGTGGTGGCTTTGTATGCGCTCGGGCGAAGCTGTGTTTTGAAAAGCCCTTGATTATAGCCTGAACAAGTAGTGCCCCCACGGTCGCTCACTTCGTGTGGCCTACGGCCTTTCTCCCTGCCCCTTTCATCACGAAGGGGGCCGCCCACCTGCGGCCCGGCAAAGCCGGTTCCGCGGCTCATGCTGGTGAAGAAAGGCCCCCTCAGTCGCTCACTGCGTGTAGCTCCTTGCCCCCCGAGGGGGCCGCTGCGCCTGCGGCCTGGCAAAGCCAGTTCCGCGGCCCCGGCTGGAATTAAGAGCTCTTCACCAACGAGCTGGCATAGAGGCAAATCGCTGCTGCGGCAGCGACGTTGAGCGACTCTTCGCCGCCGGGCTGGTCTATGCGGACTTTGAGGGCAGCCCTGGCCATCAGGTCGTCGCCTACGCCCTGCCCTTCGTGGCCCATGGCCCAGGCGCAGGGCATGGGCAGTTTTTGCTGGTGCAAAAAGCTGCCGTGGTGCGAGCTGGTGACGACGATGGGAACCGTCAACGCGGCCAGCGCCTCGGACTCCAGGCCTTCCACCAGTTGCAGGGCAAAGTGGGCGCCCATGCCGGCGCGCAAGACCTTGGGCGACCAGAGCGCCGCCGTGCCTTTGAGGGCGATGACCTGGCCGAAACCAAAGGCCGCGGCGCTGCGCAGGATGGAGCCGACGTTGCCGGCGTCCTGCACCCTGTCCAGGATCACCGAGGCCGCAGCAGGCTGCAGGCCAGTGGCGCCGGGTAAGTCGAGCACAAAACCCATACGCGCGGGCGACTCCAGGCCGCTGATCTCGGGCAGCAAGGCGTCGGGGATGACGATGCTTTTGGGCGCAGCACGCGTCCATTCCGCGGGAGCGACCGGCCAATAGGACTCCGAAAAAACAGCCAGGGCGGGTTTGAGCCCCCGCGCCAGCGCCGCGCGGCACAGGTGATCGCCTTCCAGCCAGACGCGGCCCTGCTTGCGGTAGGCCGTGCTGTCCTGGGACAGCCTGCGCAAATCCTTGATCAGCGGGTTGTCGCGTGAGGTGACGTGGGTGACTTCGGCGGCAGGCCCGGAAGAGGAAGAAGAGGAAGAAGAACCCTGGCTCACCGGAGGACCTCGGCAACCGGCGCGAAGGACCTGCGGTGCTGCGGGCAGGCGCCGTGCTCGCGCAGCGCGGCCAGGTGCTCGGCCGTGCTGTAGCCCTTGTGGTCGGCAAAGCCGTACTGGGGGTATTCCAGGTGGAACTCGGCGCACCAGCGGTCGCGGTGCACCTTGGCCAGGATGGAGGCCGCCGAGATGGCGGGCACCAGTGCGTCGCCGCCCACAATGGCTTCCGACAGGATCACCAGCGTGGGCAGGCGGTTGCCGTCCACCAGCACCTTGTTGGGTTTGAGGCGCAGGCCTTCCACGGCGCGCTTCATGGCCAGCATGGTGGCCTGCAGGATGTTGATGCTGTCTATTTCTTCGGCGGTAGCCAGCGCGATCGAGCAGCACAGGGCCTTGGCACGGATTTCGTCGTAGAGTTTTTCGCGGCGCAAGGCCGTGAGCTTTTTGGAGTCGGCCAGTCCTTGGATCGGGTTCAGTTCGTCAAGGATGACGGCGGCGGCCACCACCGGGCCCATCAAGGGGCCGCGCCCTGCCTCGTCAACGCCGGCCACCAGCCCGGGAATGTCCCAGGACAGCGCGGTTTGCTCAGCTTTCAAGAATTTGCTGGATCGCATCGGTCGCTAATGTTGAAGTATCCCGCCGCAGTTCGGTATGCAGCGCGGCGAATCGTTGTTCCACAGCCGCTATTTTGTCAGGTGCCGAGGATTTTGCCTCCACCCATTGCAGGACCGCCCCGGCGAGCGCCTCGGGCGTGGCCTGGTCCTGCAGCAATTCGGGCACGACAAAGTCGCGGCACAGGATGTTGGGCAGGCCCACCCAGGGCTGCAGCTTTTTGCGCCGCATGATCTGCCAGGACAGCCAGTTCATGTTGTACGCAATCACCATGGGCCGCTTGTACAGCGCGGCTTCCAGGGTGGCTGTGCCGCTGGCGATCAGGGTGACATCACACGCGGCCAGGGCGGCGTGCGATTGGCCGTCAAGGATTTGCAGATGAGCCCGCATGCCGGTTTCCTCGGCGATGTGTTCGATCGTGGCTTTCAGGGCCGGGATAGCGGGCACGACGAACTGGATTGCGGGCTGCGACCTACGGATCAGGGCCGCAGCAGCGAAAAACCGCTGCGCCAGGTACTGGATTTCCGACTTCCGGCTGCCCGGCAGGATGGCGACCACGGTGCTTTCGTCCCGCAGGCCCAGCGCGCGCCGTGCAGCGGCCCGGTCGGGCTGCAGCGGAATCACATTGGCCAGCGGGTGCCCGACATAGGTCGCGGCAATGCCGTGGGCGGCCAGCAAGGCCGGTTCGAACGGGAAAATGCACAGCACGTGGTCCACGCTGCGCCGGATTTTTTCGACACGGTCGGCGCGCCAGGCCCAGATGGAGGGGCTGACAAAGTGCACGGTCTTGATGTCCTGCCCTTTCAAGGCGGCTTCGAGGTCCAGGTTGAAGTCGGGCGCATCCACGCCGACGAAAACATCGGGGCGCTGCTCCAGCAGGCGTTGTTTGAGTTGTTCACGGATGCCGACGATCTCGCGGTAGTGGCGCAGCACCTCGACGTAGCCGCGCACGGCGAGCTTCTCGCTGGACCACCAGGGCTCAAAACCGCGTTTGGCCATCTGCGGACCGCCTATGCCGCTGGCGGTCAAGGCGGGCCAGCGGGCCTTGAGGCCGTCGAGCAGCAAACCCGCCAGAAGGTCGCCGGAGGTTTCCCCCGCGACCATAGCCACCTTGGGTGCGCGGCCGGCCGGCGGTGTTGCGTCGAGGCCGCCAGCCTCTCCACGGGCTGGCAGAGGGCTGGTCTCGAGAGACATGGCCTTACCGGACGATGCCGCGTTGCGGCGAGGTTTGCGCCAGGAAGGAGAGCATCATCTCCACGTCGGGCGCCGATTCCGGATGTTTCGCACTCAGTTCGGCAATGCGCGCGCGGGCCTGGTCGAGCGTGAGGTCGTCGCGGTACAGCGCCTTGTGCATGGCCTTGACGGCGGAAATACGGTCAGGTGAAAAACCTCGACGCCGCAAACCTTCGAAATTCATGGAGCGCGCCTCGGCGGGCTGGCCCTGTGCCATGACAAAAGGCGGCAAATCGGCGAACAGCAGCGAACACATGGCGGTAAAGCTGTGGGCGCCGATTTTCACGAACTGGTGCGCGACGGTAAAACCGCCCAGGATGACCCAGTCGCCCACGTGCACATGCCCACCCAGCTGGGTGTTGTTGGCAAAAATGGTGTTGTTGCCCACGACGCAATCGTGCGCCAGGTGCACATAGGCCATGAACCAGTTGTCGTCGCCCACGCGCGTCACGCCCGTGTCGCCGGGCGAGCCGATGTTGAAGGTGCAGAACTCGCGAATCGTGTTGCGATCGCCGATAACCAGCTCGCAGGGCTCACCCGCGTATTTTTTGTCCTGCGGGATCGCGCCCAGCGAATTGAACTGGAATATCCGGTTGTCGCGGCCTATGGTGGTGTGGCCTTCGATCACGCAGTGCGCGCCTATGGTCGTGCCCGCGCCGACTTTCACGTGCGGGCCGATGACGGTGTAGGGCCCGACGCTCACCGATTCGTGGAGCTGGGCTTGCGGGTCCACAAGGGCCGTGGCATGGACGCCCGGCGCGTTAGGGGATGCAGTCATGTCGCGCTCGCCTGGATGGTTGCGGCCCGGGTCACGCGATGGTGCGCATGGTGCACATCAGTTCGGCCTCGCAGGCAATGGTGTCGCCGACACGGGTCACGCCCTTGAACTTGAAAATGCCGGCCTTCATGCGGTCCAGCGTGACATCCATGATCAGCTGGTCGCCGGGCTCGACCGGTCGCTTGAAGCGCGCGCCGTCTATGCCGGCAAAGTAATAAACCGTCTTGTCGTCGGGCGTCACACCCAGTGTTTCAAAGGCCAGCAAGGCGGCGGCCTGCGCCATGGCTTCGAGCATCAGCACGCCGGGCATGACCGGGTGGTGAGGGAAGTGCCCCATGAAGAAAGGCTCGTTGATCGTGACGTTCTTGAGCGCCTTGATGCTTTTGCCTTTTTCAATTTCGAGTACGCGGTCCACCAGCAGGATGGGATAGCGATGCGGAAGCTGCTTGAGAATTTGGTGGATATCCATCATGATTTTTCTTCAATGTGTCCTGAGTTCAGAATGGCTTTTTCAGCCAGCCGCAGGCGCTCGCGCAGCGTGTGGAGCTGTTTGAGCGTGGCGGCATTTTTTTCCCAGACAGCATTGTCGTCGATGGGGAAGAGCCCGGTGTAATTTCCGGGCTTGAGAATGGACCTTGTCACGACGGACGCCGCCGAAACGTGAACGTTGTCGGCCAGGCTCAGGTGGCCCAGCACGATGGCGCCGCCGCCCACTGTGCAGTGGGCGCCTATGGTGGCGCTGCCCGCGACACCGGCACAGCCGGCCATGGCGGTGTGCTTGCCGACCCGCACGTTGTGGCCGATCTGGACCAGGTTGTCGAGTTTGACGCCGTCTTCGAGCACCGTGTCCTGCAAGGCGCCGCGGTCTATGCAGGTATTGGCGCCTATCTCCACGTCGTCGCCGATCAGCACACCGCCCAGTTGCTCGATCTTGATCCACTGTCCCTGGTGCAGCGCAAACCCGAAGCCGTCGGCGCCTATCACCGCGCCCGGATGCACGATGCAGCGCGCGCCTATGCGGCAGCCGTCCGCCACGGTGACGCGTGCCGACAGGCGGGTATCCGCCCCGACCTGGGCATGCCGCCCCACTACGCAATGTTCGGCAATGCGCGCGCCCGCACCGATGACGGCGCCCTCCCCTATGCAGGCGAAGGCCCCCACCGATACGCCGCGCGCCAGCGTGGCCGTGGGATCGATAAAGGCACTGGGGTGAATCTGTGGCACGGACGGCGGCGCATGCCGCTGCTTCCAGAACTGGGTCACCAGCGCGAAGGCGTGGTAAGGGTCGTCCACCACGATGCAAGCGCCCCGGCTGAGGGCGGCCTGCCGCGCGGCGGGCGCCACGATGACACAGGCCGCAGCCGACTGCGCGAGCTTGGCGAGGTATTTGGGATGGCTGAGAAAGCTCAGGTCCTGGGGGCCGGCGGCCTCCAGGGTGGAGAGCCGCTCAATCTGCAGGCCGGGATCGCCGATCAATTCGGCATTGACGCCGGCGAGGAATTGGACAATATCGGCAAGACGGAGTGTCACACTGCGCCTGCCGTTTTGGCGATGGTGATCGTGGTGAACACCCCCGCGATCAACGGGCGGCGTTCAGCGCCTTGATCACTTTGTCGGTGATGTCGTGTTTCGGGTTGACGTACACCGACTCCTGAAGGATCAGGTCATATTTTTCGGTTTCAGCCAGGGTTTTCACGACCTTGTTGGCGCGCTCAATCACTTGCTGCAGTTCTTCGTTCTTGCGGGTGTTCAGGTCTTCCTGGAATTCGCGGCGCTTGCGCTGGAAATCCCGGTCCTGGTCCACCAGTTGCTTTTGCCGCGTGTTGCGCTGGCTTTCGGCCAAGGTGGGCGCCTCGCGCTCGAACTTGTCGGACAGCGTCTTAAGCTGCGTTGCGAGGTCGTTCAGCTCTTTCTCACGCTTGCTGAATTCCTGCTCCAGCTTGGTCTGGGCGGCTTTGGCGGAGTTGGCTTCGCGGAAAATCCGGTCCAGATTGACGACACCGACCTTGAACTCCTGTGCGCTTGCCGAGAAACCCGCCAATGCGACGACAAGACCCAAGAAAATTTTGTTTGAAAGATGCTTCATTAGAAAGATGTACCAATTTGGAATTGCAACCGCTCTATTCTATCGCCTGGCTTTTTACGCAGCGGCGTCGCGATGGCGATGCGCAAAGGCCCCAATGGGGAAATCCAGCTGATGCCGATACCGGTGGAGACGCGCAGGTCATTCAGCTTGTATTGTTCTTTTTCCCCGAACACATTGCCAGCGTCGACAAAACCGTACAAACGCAGGGTCCGGTCGTTGCCCGCGCCCGGGAACGGCGCGATCACTTCTGCGTTCAGGGTCAGTTTTTTGGGCCCGCCAATGGCCAGGTCGGAGGTATCGCGCGGACCCAATGAGCCCTGCTCGAAGCCGCGCACCGACCCGAGGCCGCCCGAGTAGTAATTCTTGAACAGCGGATACGGCTGGCCGTTCAGGCCCTTACCCCAGCCAAATTCACCGTTCAGCGCGACGGTGAACTGTTTGTTCAGCGGAATGTACTGCTGGATCTGGTAATTGGCGCGCACGAACTTGATGTCGCCCGCGACACCCCAGTCGCCGTACACGCGCTGGTAGCGGCCGGTGGTAGGAACCAGGGAGCTGTCCCGGCTGTCGCGCGACCATCCAACCGTCAAGGGGATGGAGTCACTTTTGTAACCAAACTGATTGGCATAGGTCTGGTAGCTCGCCGGCAGGTTGGTGCCGGGGACAATGGTCAGCTGCTCGTAGCCGCTGCCGAAATAGACGGTATCGTTCTCGGTGAACGGCACGCCGAAGCGGATGCTGGCGCCGCGGGTTTTCAGGCTGTAATCACCGCCCTGTCCGGAAAGCGGTTTGGAGGTGCGGTCGTAGACGTCGATGGTGCGCGAAATACCATCAGCCGTGAAATAAGGATCGATGGTGCTCAGCACCAATTGGCGATTGGACTTGCTGGTGTTGAGTTCAATCCCCAGGTAGTTGCCCGAACCGAACACGTTTTCCTGCTTGATGCCAAACAGGAGAGACACGCTGTCCGCGCTGGAGTAACCGGCGCCGAGCTGCAGGTTGCCGGTGGGCTTTTCCACCACGGTCATGGTCACATCGACCTGGTCGCTGGTGCCAGGCACCTCTTGCGTGTCGACGTTCACTTCGTTGAAGTATCCCAGGCGGTCCACGCGGTCGCGCGAAAGGCGGATCTTGTCACCGTCGTACCAGGATGACTCGAACTGGCGGAACTCGCGGCGCACGACCTCGTCGCGCGTGCGGTTGTTGCCGGCCACGTTCACGCGCCGCACATAAGCGCGGCGAGACGGATCCGCCTGGATCACAAAGGCCACGCGGTTGTTGCTGCGGTCGATCTCGGGCACTGCCTCGACGCGCGCAAACGCGAATCCGAAAGTGCCGAAGTAGTCGGTGAAGGCCTTGGTGGTTTCCGCAACCTGGTCGGCGTTGTAGGGCTCGCCGGGTTCAATCTTCACCAGGGTCTTGAACTCTTCTTCCTTGTTGAGGTAGTTGCCTTCCAGCTTGACACCCGACACCACAAAACGCTCGCCTTCGCTCACATTGACGGTGATGGCGATGCTTTGCTTGTCCGGGGAAATCGCGACCTGGGTCGACTCGACCTTGAACTCCAGGTAGCCGCGCGACAGGTAGTAGGAGCGCAGCGTCTCGATGTCGGCGTTGAGTTTGGTGCGCGAGTAGCGGTCGGACTTGGTGTACCAGCTGAGCCAGCCTCCGGTGTCCAGGTCGAACAGGCCCAGCAGCGTGGATTCGCTGAACGCCTTGTTGCCCGTGACGTGGATTTCCTTGATTTTGGCCACGTCGCCCTCGACGACGCTGAACGTCAGGTTGACGCGGTTGCGTTCGATCGGCGTGACGGTGGTGATGACCTCGACGCCGTACAGGCTTTTGTTGATGTACTGGCGCTTGAGTTCCTGCTCGGCCTTGTCGGCAAGCGCTTTGTCAAAAGGCTGGCCGTCGGCGATGCCGGCTTCACGAAGAGCCTTCTTCAGCACTTCCTTGTCGAATTCCTTGGTGCCGACGAAATCCACGTCGGCCACGGTGGGACGCTCTTCAACGATCACCACCAGCACGTCGCCGTTGACCTCCAGTCTCACGTCCTTGAACAGCCCCAGGCCGAACAGTGCGCGGATGGCGGTTGAACCCTTGTCGTCGTTGTAAGTCTCGCCGACCCGAAAGGGAAGTGACGCGAAAATGGTCCCGGGCTCCACGCGCTGCAAACCTTCAACCCGAATGTCGCGCACCGTGAAAGGGTCCACCGCCCAGGCGGTGCTGGCTGCAAAAAGACCGGCGGCGATGGCGCAGACTGCACGAACTTTGAAGCGATTTACTTGTTTTTGCATGAAATTTATGGAATTAGCCCAAGAGCCGGGTGACATCGTTAAACAGGGCAACGCACATCATGCCCAGCAGGATCGCAACGCCACCGCGCTGCAACCGGTCCATCCAGGCGTCAGACACGCCTCGGCCAGTGATCCCCTCCCAAAGATAATACATCAGGTGCCCCCCATCCAGAACCGGCAGCGGGAGTAAATTCAGGACGCCCAGGCTCACACTGACCAGGGCCAGGAAGGTCAGGTAATAGCTCAAGCCGAGGCTGGCCGATTTACCCGCATAGTCGGCAATCGTGAGCGGTCCGCTGAGATTTTTGAGGGAAGCCTGGCCCGTCAGCATTTTCCCCATCAGGCGCAGCGTGAGCGCGGACACCTGCCAGGTGCGGACGGCGCCTTGCCACAAACCATCGACAAAGCCGTAGCGAACCGTTACGAGCTCCGCGGGCGCGCCCACATAGGCGTCAATCCGGGGCACCATGGTTCCGTTGACGGGTTTCAGCTCAGGGGTGACCTGCAGTGACAGGGACTGGCCGGCGCGCATGAGCTGCCAGCTTTGCGGCGCGGCGGCCGAGGTGCGTATGAGTTCGCGCAAATGCGGCCCGTCCATGACGGCGGTGTCGCCGACGCGCAGCACCACGTCGCCGGCACGCAGGCCGGATTTTTCGGCAGCGCCGCCGGCCATGACGTCGCCAATCTCGGGACGGGTCCACGGCGCCAGGATGCCGATCCTGCGGAACAACTGGGCGTCGGCCTCGGGAGCGCCCAGCGTGCTGAGCGGCAACAGCACTGTCCGGCCCGCGCTTGCGCCCTCACCGCCCAGTACCAGCGTGAGGTCATGGCCGTCCAGGGCGCCCTGGGTCAGGCGCCAGCGCAGATCTTCAAAGGAGCGGACGTCCTGGAGTTCATCACCGTCAAAGGCGGCCTGCGCCACCAATTCCTGGCCGCGCAGGCCGGCTTTTTCCGCGAGCGAGCCAGCCACGGGGGTGGCCAGGACGGCCTTGGGTTCCTGCAGGCCGCTCCAGTTGAGGATGGCGTACAGCAGCACGGCCAGCAGCAGGTTGGCCGCCGGGCCGGCCGCGACCACGGCCGCCCGGGATTTGAGCGGCTGGGTATTGAAGGCCAGGTGGCGCTCGGCCGGGTCGACGGGCGCCTCGCGCTCGTCCAGCATCTTCACGTAACCGCCCAGGGGCAGCATGCCGATGGAAAATTCCGTGGATTTGTTTTTGAGCTTCCAGGTGTAGATCGGCTTGCCGAAACCGATGGAGAACTTCAGGACCTTGATGCCGCAGGCGACAGCCACGCGGTAATGGCCGTATTCATGCACGGCAATCAGGATGCCCAGCGTCACAACGAAAGAAATCAGGGTCAGCATGTCAAGACTCCAGTTGTCCGGCAATTTGAAGGGCAAGGCGGCGAGCCTGCCCATCCAGACCGAGCAGGCCTTCAACATCACTTACCTCTGAGGGCGCCAGCGCCTCCAAAGTTGCGTGGTTTACATGGTGAATATGGTCAAAACGGATGCGTTTTTCAAGAAAGGCGGCGACTGCCACCTCGTTCGCGGCATTGAGCACGGCGGTGCTGCCGACGGGCCCGTTGAGCACCTCCCAGGCTAGCGGCAAGCCGGGAAAACGCTCGTTGTCCGGCACTTCAAAGGTCATGGTGGCCAGCGACCTGAAATCCAGGGCCTTGGCTCCCGACACCACCCGGTCGGGCCAGGCCAGGCCGTAGGCGATGGGAACGCGCATGTCGGGTGTTCCGAGCTGCGCCACCACCGAGGTGTCGCGGTACTGCACCATGGAGTGGATGATGCTCTGGGGGTGGATCACCACCTCGATCTGTTCCGGCGTCAGGCCGAACAGGTATTTCGCCTCGATGACCTCCAGGGCCTTGTTCATCATGGTGGCCGAGTCAACCGAAATTTTCCGGCCCATCACCCAGTTCGGGTGGGCGCAGGCCTCATCGGGCGTGACGTGGCGCAGGCTGGCGGCGTCCCGGGTGCGAAAGGGCCCGCCGGACGCGGTCAGAATGATTTTTTCGACCCGGTCGCCCCATGTCGTGGCATCCTCGGGCAGGGACTGGAAGATGGCCGAGTGTTCGCTGTCTATGGGCAGCAGCTTGGCGCCGCCGGCGCGCACCGCCTGCATGAAGACCTCGCCGCCCACCACCAGGGCTTCCTTGTTGGCCAGCAGCAGGCGTTTGCCCGCGCGGGCCGCCGCCATGCAGGGCGCCAGCCCGGCCGCGCCCACAATCGCCGCCATGACGGTGTCCACCGACTCATGCGAGGCGATCATTTCGAGCGCATCTGGCGCCCACAGCACCTGCACGGGAAGCTGGTGGGCCTTGACCTTGTCCGCCAGCAGGCGGGCATGCGGCTCACTCGCCATCACGGCGTAGCGCGGCTTGAACTGGACGCATTGCGCCAGCATCAGGTCGGTCTGGGTTGCCGCGCTGAGCGCGAACACTTCAAAACGGTCGGGATGGCGCGCAATCACGTCCAGCGTGTTGACGCCTATGGACCCCGTGGAGCCCAGAACGGTGATGCGCTGCTTGCTGAAGAACGGCATACCGGCCTAAAGGGTGACCAGCATCATCGCCAGGGGCAGCGTGGGCAGCAACGCATCGACACGGTCCAGCACCCCGCCATGGCCGGGCAACAGGCCGCTGGAGTCCTTGACGCCCGCGCTGCGCTTGATCAGGGACTCGACCAGGTCGCCCACCACGCTCATGGCCGCCAGGAAAATGACCGCCAGAAGCATGACCAGCAGGCCGTGGTTCGTTACCAGCCGGCTGTAAAGCGTCGCCTCGCCCCAGAAACCCGTGCTGCCGGCGGCGCCGCCTGCGTAGACCCAGGCGAGCGACAGCGCGACCACACCGGCCATGCCGCCCCAGACGCCCTCCCAGCTCTTGCCCGGACTGATCGAAGGCGCCAGCTTGCCCTTGCTGAAGCGGCCGCCAAAGGTGCGGCCCGCGAAGTAGGCAAAGATATCCGCCACCCAGACCAGCAGCAGCACGGACAGCAGGAAATTGATACCGGCGACACGCGCCTGGGCCACAGCCAGCCAGGCCAGCCACAGCGCGACCAGGCCCGCGACCAGCCGCAGCACCTTGGGAATGCGCGGCCAGCCGGCCACCCCATTGCGCAGCAGCCAGCCACCGGCCAGCACCCACACCGCGCCGCCCGCGGCCCACAGCATGGGCAAAGGTTTTTCCAGCAGGCCGCCGTACCAGGACAGCGCGCAAGCCGCCACGCAGGCAATGCCCAGCCCCGCGGAAACGCCCTGCCCATAGCCGTTGAGGCGGCCCCACTCCCAGGCACCGGCCGCGATCAGCAGCAGCGCCACGGCGCAAAAAGGCTGGGGCGTTTTGTAAAAAAGTGCGGGCAGCAAAATCGCCAGCAGGATAATCGCCGTGATCACACGCTGTTTAAGCATCAAGCCGCCTTTGCATTGTCGTTGTTGACCTGGCCGCTGACCTGCGCGGAGGTCTGGCCAAAACGCCGTTCGCGGGTGCGAAAAACGGCAATCGCCTCGTCCAGCGCGGCCTCGTCGAACTCGGGCCACAGCTTGTCGGAAAAATGCAGTTCCGAATAGGCGGCCTGCCACAGCAGGAAGTTGCTGATGCGCAGTTCGCCGCCGGTGCGGATCAGCAGATCCGGGTCTTGCACATGCGCCATCGCCATGGCCCGGTCCAATGACAGCTCGGTGATGGCCTCGCCGCGGCTGGCCAGCTTCTGCGCGGCCTGGGCGATATCCCATCGCCCGCCGTAGTTGAAACACACATTGAAGACCAGCCGGCTGTTGGCCGAGGTGTCGCGCTCGGCCTTGGCCAACCCGGCCTGCACCTTGTCGGACAGGCGCTGGCGATCACCCACGAAGTGCAGTTGCACGCCGTTCTCGTTCAGGCTGGGCACTTCCTTGGCCAGCGACAAGGCCAGCAGTTCCATCAGGCCGGACACCTCTTCGGACGGCCGGTTCCAGTTTTCCGAGGAGAACGCAAACACCGTCAGCACGCCGATGCCGCGCTCCAGGCAGGCGCGCACGCAACGGCTCAGCGAATCAACGCCTTGCTTGTGGCCCGCGATGCGGGGCAGAAACCGTTTGGTCGCCCAGCGGCCATTGCCGTCCATGACGATGGCAATGTGGCGCGGGACCGGGTTAGTGCTGGTGGCCATGGACGATTCAGGCCGGACGCTGAAGCGTCAAACCGCCATGATGTCTTGTTCCTTGCCGGCGACCAGTTTGTCGACTTCGGCAATGAAACGGTCGGTGAACTTCTGGATGTCTTCCTGCGAACGGCGCTCCTCGTCCTCCGACGCCAGTTTGTCCTTGACCAGCTTCTTGATGCCGTCGTTGGCATCGCGGCGCAGGTTGCGGATGGCGACCTTGGCGTGTTCACCTTCGCCGCGCACGACCTTGGTGAGCTCCTTGCGGCGCTCTTCGGTCATCGCCGGCATCGGAACGCGGATCAAATCGCCCTGCGCCGCCGGGTTGAGCCCCAGGTCGGAATCGCGGATAGCTTTTTCGATCTTGGCACCCATGCCTTTTTCCCACGGGGAGACGCTGATGGTGCGCGCATCAAGCAAGGACACGTTGGCCACCTGGCTGATGGGCACCATGGAACCGTAGTAATCCACGTGCACGGTGTCGAGCAGGCCGGGGTTGGCGCGGCCGGTGCGGATCTTGGTGAGGCCGTTCTTGAACGAGTCGATGGACTGCAGCATTTTTTGCTCTGCCAGCTGCTTGACTTCAACAATGCTCATGGTCGAATCTCCGGATTTTTATAGCGAAAAAAAGCAAGCCAAAGAAGGATCAGACGTGAACCAGCGTTCCCTCGTCTTCGCCCTGCACCACCCGCTTGAGCGCGCCGTGCTTGAAAATGCTGAACACCTTGATGGGAAGCTTCTGGTCGCGGCACAGCGCAAAGGCGGTGGCATCCATGACCTCGAGATTTTTGCCCATGGCCTCATCAAAGGTGATGTTGGTGTAGCGCGCGGCCTTCGGGTCCTTCTTGGGGTCCGCAGTGTACACACCGTCGACCTTGGTGGCCTTGAGCACGATCTCGGCGCCGATCTCGGCGCCGCGCAACGCGGCCGCCGTGTCGGTGGTGAAAAACGGATTGCCGGTGCCGGCCGCGAAGATGACGACCTTGCCCTCTTCGAGGTACTGCAGGGCCTTGGGGCGGACGTAGGGCTCGACCACACGCTCGATGCCGATGGCCGACATCACGCGGGCGATCAGGCCGGCCTTGTCCATGGTGTCGCCCAAAGCCAGGGCGTTCATCACGGTGGCCAGCATGCCCATGTAGTCGGCGGTGGCGCGGTCCATGCCGACCGAACCGCCGGCCACGCCGCGAAAGATGTTGCCGCCGCCTATCACCACCGCCACCTCGACACCCATGCGGGTGACTTCGGCGATCTCCTCAACCATGCGCACGATGGTGGCACGGTTGATACCGAAAGCGTCGTCGCCCATCAGGGCCTCACCTGACAGTTTTAACAAGATTCGCTTGTAGGCTGGCATGTGAGGAGCTTTCTGTGGTTAAAGTGAATTGGAGTTTAGCGGCCTTCCGGCTAGGCTGAATGCTTAAGCTGCCTTGGCGGCTGCGACCTGGGCCGCGACTTCCGCGGCGAAGTCGTCGACCTTTTTCTCGATGCCTTCGCCCACCACATACAGCGTGAAGGACTTGATCGTGGTCGCTTTTTCCTTGAGCATCTGCTCGACGGTCTGCTTGTCGTTCTTGACGAAAGTCTGGTTGTACAGGCTGACTTCCTTCAGGTACTTTTGCACGCCGCCTTCGATACGCTTTGCAACAATTTCGGCGGACTGCACGGGCTTGCCTTCGGCCTGGGCCTTGGCGGCATCTTCAGCGGCCTTGGCGGCGGCCACCGAGCGCTCTTTGGCGACCAGCTCAGCAGGGACTTCAGCGCTGGACAGCGACACGGGCTTCATCGCGGCCACATGCATGGCGACGTCCTTGGCGGCGGCCTCGTCGCCTTCAAACTCCACCACCACGCCAATGCGCGTGCCGTGCAGGTAAGAAGCCAGCTTGCTGCCGCTGAAACGCTTGAAGCGGCGCACGCTCATGTTTTCGCCGATCTTGCCGATCAGGCCCTTGCGCACGTCTTCGACCGTGGGGCCGAAACCGTCCAGCGACAGGGGCATTGCGCCCACGGCTTCCACGTCGGCCGGGTTGTTCTTGACGATGCCTTCGACCACGGCTTTGGTGAAAGCCAGGAAGCTGTCGTTCTTGGTCACGAAGTCGGTTTCGCAATTGATTTCAACCAGCGCTCCCACATCGCCTTCGCGGTGCGCGGCCACAACACCTTCCGCGGTGACGCGGGAGGCGGCCTTGCCGGCCTTGCTGCCGAGCTTGACGCGCAGGATTTCTTCCGCTTTTTCAAAGTTGCCTTCCGCCTCGGTCAGCGCCTTCTTGCACTCCATCATCGGGGCGTCGGTTTTGGCGCGCAGTTCAGCGACCATGCTTGCAGTAATTGCCATTTTGATTCTCCGTTTTGTCGTGTTCACAAGGATGGGCCGACAGGGCCCGCCCCTTCTTGATGCTTAAGTTGTGAAAAAGGGGCTACGCGAGCCCCTTTTTCGCGTCTGGCGCAGAGCCGAAAACTATCAGGCGGCTGCGTTGTCCACTTCCACGAACTCGTCCGAGCTCTCAGCCGACACGGCCTTGACGACGTCGTTCACGGCGTTGGCACGGCCTTCCAGGATCGCGTCGGCGATACCGCGGGCGTACAGCGCCACAGCCTTGGAGGAGTCATCGTTGCCGGGGATCACGTAATCGATGCCGATAGGCGAGTGGTTGGAATCCACCACACCGATCAGGGGGATGCCGAGCTTCTTGGCTTCCAGGATCGCGATTTTGTGGAAACCCACGTCGATCACGAAAATGGCGTCCGGCAGTGCGTTCATGTCCTGAATGCCGCCGATGTCTTTTTCCAGCTTTTCGATTTCACGCTTGAAGGTCAGCTGTTCTTTTTTGCTGATGGAGTCGAGGCCGGCTTCCTGCTGGGCCTTCATCTCTTTCAGGCGCTTGATCGAGGTCTTGACCGTCTTGAAGTTGGTCAGCATGCCGCCCAGCCAGCGCTGATCAACGTAAGGAACGCCGGCGCGCTTGGCTTCGGTCGCGACGATTTCGCGGGCCTGGCGCTTGGTGCCCACCATCAGGATGGTGCCGCGGTTGGCGGACAGCTGCTTGGCGAACTTCATCGCCTCCTGGTACATCGGCAGCGATTTTTCCAGGTTGATGATGTGAATGCGGTTGCGATGGCCGAAGATGTACGGAGCCATCTTGGGGTCCCAGAAACGGGTTTGGTGTCCGAAATGAACGCCTGCTTCCAGCATTTCGCGCATAGTGGTCGACATAAAAATACTCCAAAAGGTTGTGTCTAAAATCAGCGCTTATCGCCCCGAGGCTCTCTTTTTGAGATTCCCGGGACAACACCTTGGTGTGGCTGATTTGCGATTTGCATTGCAAACAACAGAATCGTCATTCGCAAAGCCTGTCGAGTATAACATCCTCCCGCACTCCTTTCCCGCACCTTCCCCATCCCCATGAGCCAGACTCCCTTCCCAGGCGACCTCCATGCCGTCCGCCAGGCACTCCAGGCGGGCCATGTGCAAGCCGCGGACATCCTGGCGCAGGCCGCCCAGGCTGCACAAAGCGAGGCTTGCCGGCATGTTTTCATGCCTGGCTCGCTGGCAAATCCGCCCGAAACGCCGAAAACCGCCCCGTCCGGCGATGCCTGGCCTGCGGTTGCGGGAATTCCGGTGTCCATCAAGGACCTGTTCGACGTGGCGGGCCAGGTCACCGCCGCCGGGTCCAAAGTGCTGGCGCAGTCCGCTCCGGCCCAGGCCGACTGCCCCGCGGTGGCGCGCCTGCGGGCCGCCGGTGCGGCACTGGTGGGCCGCACCAACATGGTCGAATTTGCTTTTTCGGGCGTGGGCATCAACCCGCACTACGGAACGCCCGCCAACCCGGCCGATCCGGCCACGCCTCGCATCCCGGGCGGCTCGTCGTCAGGCGCGGCGGTGTCGGTGGCCACGGGCGCGGCCCTGGTTGGGCTGGGCTCGGACACAGGAGGCTCGATCCGAATTCCCGCGGCCTTGTGCGGCATCGTCGGTTTCAAGAGCACGGCCCGCCTGGTACCAACCGCCGGCGCCCTGCCGCTGTCCACCAGCCTGGACACCGTGAGCGCCCTGACGCGCTCGGTGCGCGATGCAGTCACAGTGCACGAGGTGCTGGCGGCACGCCAGGTGAGGCTGGCCGGCAAACCGCTGTCCGCCTGCCGCCTGGCCGTGGCCCGCACGCAGATGCAGGATGCGTTGAGCCGCACGGTGGCCCAGGCGTTTGAGCGCAGCCTGCAGGTCTTGCGCCGGGCCGGCGCCCATATCGAGGAGATCATGCTGGAGGAAATCTCCGAACTGGGGGCCATCAACGCCACCGGCGGCCTGTCTGCGGCGGAAAGTTACGCCTGGCACCGCAGCCTGATCGCCGAACACCAGGCCAGCTACGATCCGCGTGTCGCGCAGCGCATCCTGCGTGGCGCCAGCATGAGCGCGGCCGACTACATCGACCTGGTGGCAGCCCGCAAGGCCTGGATCACCCGCATGGAAACCCGCCTGGACGGCTTTGATGCCGTGCTGTCGCCCACCGTGCCTCTCGTCGCGCCGCCGATTGCCGGCCTGCTCAACGACGACACCGAGTTTTTCAGGGTCAACGGTCTTTTGCTGCGCAACACGTCCGTGGTTAACATGCTCGACGGCTGTGCGATTTCCCTGCCCTGCCACACGCCCGGCCAGTTGCCCGTGGGCCTGATGCTGTGGCATGCGGCGCTGCATGATGACGATGTACTGGACCTGGCCATGCAGGTGGAAGCCGCCCTGGCCCTGTCGCTGCAGCAATAATCGCCGCGGACCCATCCAGTTCGGGCCAGCGGCCTGCTTCACTTCATAAAAACAATGCAGAACACGTTTCCCTACCCCGAGCGCTCCGCCCCCACCCCACGCCGCCGCGGCGCCCTCGTATGAGGATCGCCGTCATTGGTGCCGGCATCATCGGCATCACCACCGCCTACGAACTGGCCCTGGACGGCCATGACGTCACCGTGTTCGAACGCCGCGGCGCGGCGGCCGAGGAGACCAGCTTCGCCAACGCCGGCCTGGTCGCGCCCGGCTACGTCACGCCCTGGGCCGCGCCCGGCATGCCGCGCAAGGTCCTCAGCCACCTGTTCAGCCGGCACGCGCCCGTCAAGCTCGCCCTGCCGCTGTCGGCCGGTGAACTGGCCTGGATGTGGAAATGGTTTCGCGCCTGCAAGCTCGATACCTACCTGGCCAATCGTGCACGCATGCAGCGCCTGGCCTTTTACAGCCGGGAACGACTGCACCACTTGACCGCCGAGCTGCAACTCGAATATGACGGCAGCCCCGGCTACATGGTCTTGCTCCGCTCCGAAAAGGATAGCAAATTGGTGCAGCCCGGCCTGGCGGTGCTGCGCGAAGCAGGCGTGGCCTTCAAGGAAATCGGCCCCGAGGAGGTTCTCAAGATCGAGCCGGCGCTGAACACGGACACACCCTTCCTGGGCGCGGTGCATCTGCCGAACGACGAGGTGGCCAACTGCCGGCAGTTTGCGCTGCTGCTGAAGAACGAAGCCCAACGCCTGGGCGTGAACTTTGAGTTCAACACCACGGTGGCCGGGCTGGAGCAGGCGCAACCCGCCAGCCTGCTCATCGCTGGTGAAAGCACACCGCGCGGCTTCGACCGGGTGGTCATGTGCGCCGGCCTGGCCTCGGCGCAGCTCTTGAGGCCGCTGGGCCTGAAAATCCCCATGGCGGCGGTTTACGGCTACTCCATCAGCGCACCGATTCGCGAGCCCCTGAACGCGCCACGCAGCGCGCTGATGGACGAACGCTACAAGGTGGCGATTTCACGCCTGGGCAATCGCGTGCGCGTGGCCGGCAGCGCCGAAATCGGCGGCTCGCTGGACAACAAACGGGCCGGCTCCCTGCAAACCCTTTACAAGGTTTTACATGACTGGTTCCCGGGTGCGGCCCAGCTCTCCAACATCGGCGCCAGCGTGCAGGAGTGGAAAGGCGCCAGGCCCATGCTGCCTGACGGGCCGCCCATCATCGGCGACAGCGGCATCCCCGGGCTCTGGCTCAACCTGGGCCACGGATCCAGCGGCTGGGCGCTCAGTTGCGGCAGCGCGCGGGCGCTGGCCGATCTGATGGCAGGGAAAAGCACGGACATCGACATGGAAGGGCTGGACGTCGCTCGCCTTGCCTGAAACCCGACGGGTCCCGTTCCTGCACGGCGCCCGGGGCCGCACAATCGGGCCATGCGAAGAATTTCCAGCGCCCTCAGCGAGCCGCTTCACAGCGTGGCGGCCACCCGCGAACTTGAACGGCTCGCCGCCGCAGGCCTGCCGCCGCACACGCTGATGCAACGGGCCGGCCTTTCGGTCGCCCGCCTGGCGCTGGCCCTGGCGCCGCACGCGCGCCGCATCTGGATTGCCTGCGGGCCCGGCAACAACGGCGGCGACGGTTTCGAGGCCGCCATGCACCTGCACCGCTGGGGCAAAAACGTGACCTTGACCTGGACGGGTCCGCCGCCCGGTAAAACCGGCCAGCCGGCCGACGCGCAGGCCTCGCGCGAACGCGCCCTGGCGGCCGGCGTGCCCATGGCCGCGGAGCCGCCTGAAGGCTTCGATTTCTGCATAGACGCCCTGCTGGGCATAGGCGGCACGCTGGACCCGGCCCGGCCCGGCACTGCCCTGATGCTGGAATGGCTGGCGCGCATGCAGGCCGGCGCCGCACTGCGGCTCGCAGTGGACGTGCCGACCGGCCTGAATGCCGACACCGGGGCGTTCAACCTTGAGCTTGCCGCGGCACCAGAGATCTTTACCTTGAGCCTTTTGACCCTGAAGCCGGGGCTGTTCACCGCGAACGGCCGCGACCGCGCGGGTCAGGTATGGTTTGACGGCCTTGCCACGGCGCCCACCGGCGCGCTGGCACCGGAGGCCTGGCTGCTGGGTGCCGACCGGGCCTCGCAAGCCCCAAGGCATACCAACCCGCACGCCAGCCACAAAGGCAGCTTTGGCGACGTGGCGGTGCTGGGTGGCGAATCCACCGCCCATAGCCACATGGCGGGCGCGGCGCTGCTGGCCGCGCGGGCCGCGCTGCATGCAGGCGCGGGCCGGGTGTATGTGGCGCTGCTCGGCAAGCCGTCGCTCAGCACGGACCCCCAGCAACCCGAATTGATGTTTCGCGCCCCCGAGGCGCTGGACCTGGCGCAGCAGGTGGTGGTGTGCGGCTGTGGCGGTGGCGACGCCGTGCGCGCAGTGCTGCCCAAGGTGCTGTCGGCGGCGCCCCGGCTGGTGCTGGACGCGGATGCGCTCAACGCGATCGCGGCAGACACGCAGCTGCAAACCCAGCTCACGGCCCGCCACCACCGTGGCTATGTGACAGTGCTCACGCCCCACCCGCTCGAAGCCGCCCGGCTGGCAGGAAGCAGCGCCAAAGAAGTGCAAGCTGGCCGGCTGGCGTCCGCCCGCCAGCTGGCTCAGCGTTTTCAGTGCGTCGTGGTGCTCAAAGGCTCAGGGACCGTGATCGCCGCACCGGGCCAGGCTAGCGCCATCAACAACAGCGGCAATGCCCTGCTGGCCACGGCCGGCACCGGTGACGTGCTGGCAGGCATGCTGGGCGCCCGCATAGCCGGGGGGTTGGGAGGTTTTGAAGCGGCATGCAGCGCCGTGTTTGCCCACGGCCGCATGGCCGACGAATGGCCGGCGGAGGCCGGCGGCCAGACGCTGACGGCGTCGGCACTGGCCGGCTGCTAGACGATGACCATCAAGGCAATCTGCAGCAGCACGATCAGCACCAGTGCCGAGATGTCAACCCCGCCCACGACAGGTATCACGCGGCGCAGCGGCGCCAGCACGGGTTCGGTCAGGCGACCCAGCAAGGCATAGGCAGGCGAGCCGGGCTGTATCCACGAGAGGATGGCAAAACCCAGCACCAGGATGAACAGGGTTTGCAGCGCCACACGGACCAGCATCTTGAGCGCGAAAGACAACAGCGTCAGCAAGACCAGGGGCGCCAGCCCAAGCGCTCCCCACAGCATGCCAACCAGCAACGCCCACAGCAGCGCATAAGCTAGCGCCAGCACGGCGGCGGCAATCACGCTGGCCCAATCCACCCGCGACTGCGCCAGCGACCTGGGCAGCGCGCGGCGCAGCGGCTTGACCAGCCAGTCGGTCAGCGCCATCACAAAACTGCCCGGCTGGGCGCTCATGTTGACCCGGACCCAGTTCATCCACGCACGCAGCAGCGCCGCCGCAATCAGCAGGAAAAAAATGGTTTCAAGAAGAAACGACAGGATACGGATCAACATGCGCGGCCTGCCCTGTACGAGAGAGGATGGGAAAAACAATCCATGGCTATTCAGGACTCCTAGCGGCGTGGCTTCTTGCCCTGTTTGCGCCCGGCGCTGCCGGCGGCTTTCTTGACGGCCGCCTTCAGCGCCTGGATGGGCGACTTGGGCGTGCGTTCGCTGCCGGCGCCGCCGGTGCTCCGGCCTGAACCGCTGGTGCGGCTACTGGAGCGGGTTTCCGCGTGCTTGCCCACCGGCTTCTTGCCGGCCTTGCCGGTTCGGGGTTCGCCGGCGTGGCGCGCGGCGCCGCGTTCCTGGGCCGGCAACTCCGTCGCATGGCCGCCAGTCTTGTCCTTCATGGCACGCCCGACCAAGTCTTGGCCCTCGTTCACCAGGCGGAAATCAATCTTGCGGCCGTCCAGGTCCACCCGGCTGACCTGCACCCTCACCCGCGTGCCGATGGCGTAGCGGATGCCGGTGCGCTCGCCGCGCAGTTCCTGGCGGGCTTCGTCGAAGCGGAAGTATTCGCCGCCCAGTTCGGTGATGTGCACCAGGCCTTCGACGTACATCGCGTCCAGCGTGACGAAGATGCCGAAGCCCGTGGCCGCCGTGACAACACCGCCGAACTCTTCGCCGAGATGCTCGCGCATGTATTTGCACTTGAGCCAGGCTTCAACGTCGCGGCTGGCTTCGTCGGCACGGCGTTCGTTGGCGCTGCAATGCAAGCCGGCCGCTTGCCAGGCGAGTTCGTCGGCACTGGCTTTTTTCGGCTTCTGCGTCGGCTCCTTGACGCGCGAGGCCAGCCGTTTGGACAGCTTGGCTTCGGCCTCACCCGGGGTGGGCAGGGTCGGCAACTGGTATTTGGCCTTGTTCAGCACCGCCTTGATGACGCGGTGCACCAGCAGATCAGGGTAGCGCCGGATCGGGCTGGTGAAGTGGGTGTAGGCCTCGTACGCCAGGCCGAAGTGGCCGCTGTTCATGGGCGTGTAGATGGCCTGCTGCATGGAGCGCAGCAGCATCGAATGGATTTGCTGCGCGTCCGGCCTGTCCTTGGTGGCCAACGCGATCTTCTGGAATTCGCCGGGTTCCGGGTCATCGCTGATGGTCATGCCGACGCCGGCCACCTTCAGGTAGTTGCGCAGCATCTCCTTCTTCTCGGGGGTCGGACCTTCGTGCACGCGGTACAGGCCTACATGCTTGCTCTGGGAAATGAAGTCGGCCGAACAGACGTTGGCGGCCAGCATGGCTTCCTCGATCAGGCGGTGGGCCACGTTGCGCGTGCGGGGCACGATTTTTTCGATACGTCCCGCTTCGTCGCAGACGATCTGCGTTTCGGTGGTTTCGAAATCCACGGCTCCGCGCACGCCGCGCTCCTTGAGCAAGGCCTGGTAGACGTCGTGCAGGTCGAGCAAATGCGGCACCAGTGCCTTGCGCTGCGCGGCTTCGGGGCCGCGCGTGTTGGCCAGGATGGCGGCGACCTCGGTGTAGGTGAAGCGCGCCTGGCTGAACATCACCGCCGGATAGAACTGGTAGGCATGGACCTCGCCCTTGGCGTTGACCAGCATGTCGCAGACCATGCACAGGCGCTCGACGTTGGGGTTGAGCGAGCACAGGCCGTTGGAGAGCTTCTCCGGCAGCATGGGAATCACCCGGCGCGGGAAATACACGCTGGTGGCGCGGTCGTAGGCGTCGATGTCGATGGCGCTGCCGGTTTCCACATAGTGGCTCACGTCGGCAATCGCCACCAGCAGGCGCCAGCCCTTGCCGCGGCCGACCTTGGCCGGCTCGCAGTACACGGCGTCGTCAAAGTCGCGGGCGTCTTCGCCGTCGATGGTGACCAGCGGAACGTCGGTCAAGTCGATGCGGTGTTTTTTGTCGGCCGGCCGCACGGCGTCCGGCAGGGAACGGGCCAGGGCCAGGGCCTCGTCGCTGAATTCATGCGGCACGCCATATTTGCGCACCGCGATCTCGATTTCCATGCCGGGGTCGTCGATCTCGCCCAGCACTTCCTTGACGCGGCCCACAGGCTGGCCGAACAGCGCCGGTGGCTCGGTGAGTTGCACCACCACCACCTGGCCGACTTTAGCCGTGCCGGTGGCGCCCTTGGGGATCAGTACGTCCTGGCCGTAGCGCTTGTCTTCGGGCGCGACCAGCCAGACGCCGCTTTCCTGCAACAGGCGGCCAATGATGGGGTTGGAGGAGCGCTCGATGATTTCGGTCACGCGGCCTTCAGGCCGGTTTTTGCGGTCATGCCGCACGATGCGCGCCTTGACGCGGTCCTTGTGCAGCACTGCGCGCATCTCGTTGGGCGGCAGGTAAATATCCGCCTCGCCGTCATCGCGCAATACGAAACCATGGCCGTCGCGGTGGCCGGAAACGGTGCCCTCGAATTCAGCGAGCAGACCGGAGGAATGGGCGGACGATCCGCCCGCATGGGAGTGAGTTGTTTTGATAAAAAGTCTCTATTTGTTGGAGGCTGCTGGCTTTGAGTATGCAGCCGAAATATTTCAGGAAAATTTGCGGGCCGAGGCCTCAGAAAGCATTCAAGTAATGGTACACTGCTAGCTGTGCCCGGGTGGCGGAATTGGTAGACGCGCACGGTTCAGGTCCGTGTATCGCAAGATGTGGAGATTCGAGTTCTCTCCCGGGCACCAGATACACCAAACAGCTTTGCCAGACTCTGAAACGAGCTCTGGAAGAAAGCAAGATTAAAGCCACTGTGACCCAGTGGCTTTTTTTGTGGCCGGACCCCATCTTCAGGTCCGGCTTTTCGTCCGCGGTCTTAATCAAACAGGTACGGCAATCAGGTCATGGCCCTGGGTTCCGACGATGCGGGCCCGGGTGAATTCACCGACTTTCAGCGTCTTGCTGATTTTCTCGGGCGGCAACAGCTTGACCACGCCATCGATCTCGGGCGCGTCGGCATAAGAACGCCCGGTGCCTCCCTTTCGGCCCAGCGCCGGGGCCGAATCCACCAGCACCTGCATGGTCGCGCCAATGCGTTGCTGAAGCTTCTGGCTGGACACCGCCTCGGCAACCGCCATGAAACGGGCGCGCCGCTCTTCACGCAATTCCATCGGCAGCATCCCGGGAATATCGTTGGCCGTCGCGCCTTCCACGGCGCTGTAAGCAAAGCAGCCCGCGCGGTCAATTTTGGCTTCGCGCATGAAGTCCAGCAGGTGCTCGAATTCCGCCTCGGTTTCACCCGGAAAACCGGCGATAAAGGTGCTGCGGATCACGATCTCAGGGCAGATCTCGCGCCAGCGCGCAATACGCTCGAGGTTTTTCTCGCCGCTGGCCGGCCGCTTCATGCGTTTGAGCACATCCGGATGGCTATGCTGCAGCGGAACGTCCAGGTAAGGCAGCACCTTGCCGGTGGCCATCAAGGGCAGCACTTCATCCACACGGGGATACGGGTACACGTAATGAAGGCGCACCCAGGCACCGTAGGGCTCGGCGATTTCGCCCAGCGCCTGCACCAGCTCCAGCATGCGCGTCTTGACGGGTTTACCGTCCCAGAATCCGGTGCGGTATTTCACGTCCACTCCGTAGGCCGAGGTGTCCTGGCTGATCACCAGCAACTCCTTCACGCCGCCCTCAAACAGTGCACGCGCCTCATTGAGCACGTCGCCTATGGGCCGCGACACCAGGTCGCCGCGCATCGAGGGGATGATGCAGAAGGTGCAGCGGTGGTTGCAACCTTCGCTGATCTTCAGGTAGGCGTAATGCCGGGGCGTGAGCTTGATGCCGGCAATGCCGAAGGCGTTGGGCACCAGGTCTACAAAAGGATCATGCGGCTTGGGCAGGTTCAGGTGGACTGCGTCCATGACCTCCTGCGTGGCGTGCGGACCGGTCACGGCCAGTACGCTGGGGTGCATCTGGCGCACCAGGTTGCCGCCGTCCTCGCCCGCCTTGGCACCCAGGCAACCCGTGACGATAACCCGGCCGTTTTCGGCGAGGGCCTCGCCGATGGTGTCCAGGCTTTCCTTGACCGCATCGTCGATGAAACCGCAGGTGTTGACGATCACCAGGTCCGCGCCTTCAAAGGTCTTGGAGGTCTGGTAGCCCTCGGCGCTCAATTGCGTGAGGATCAATTCGGAGTCGGTCAGGGCTTTGGGGCAGCCCAGGCTGACAAAACCGACGCGCGGCGCGGCCTTGCTGTTGACGGGTAAGGATGGGGAAATAACTTCGCTCATGGGGTCTATTGTCTCAGGGCGGCAAGATTGATGGGGATCGCCAGAAATTCAATTGCCGGGATGCAGGGCAAGGCGCCCGGAGCGCAGGAACCGGAATGCACTTGCGGTGCATGAGGACTCCGAGCACTGCGCAACGCCGCCATGCGCCCGGAAATTGGATTTATGGCGATTCCCTACTTTTTAAGGCCGAAGGCCTGCAGCATCTGCTCGCTCTGCTTTTGCATCTGCTCTTGCATCTGCGTGAAAACGGTTTTGGATTGCTCCACATAGGTGCCCATCATGCCTTGCATCATGGGCGACTGGGCGTTCATGAACTGCGCCCACATTTCAGGGCTCAGCCCTTTGGACTGCTCGGCCATCTTGACCTGCAGATCCATGAAGCTCTGGACATTTTTTTCCAGGTAGGCGCCCATGAAGCCCTGCATCGCGTTGCCGTAAAAACGGATGATGTTGGCCAGCACCGCTTCGGTGAACATGGGCTCGCCGCCGCTCTCTTCTTCAAGAATGATCTGCAACAGGATGCTGCGCGTCAGGTCTTCGTTGGTCTTGGCATCGCGCACCACAAAATCAGCACTGTCCATCACCAGCTGGCGAACCTCGGTGAGCGTGATGTAGGTCGACGTTTCCGTGTCGTAGAGCCGGCGGTTCGGGTATTTCTTGATCACGCGAGACGCCGCAGCCTTGCCGGCAGACCGGCCGCTTTTGGCGCCGGAATTGCCGTCGGCAGCCGCTTCGCCCTGTGAAGGCGGAAGGCTGGATGCCGGGCTGGTGGATTTGCTTTTTGGCACTGATTTCTCCTCTGAATGACGGCCGGCATTGAGATGCCGGAGTTCCATACATTCTAGGAATTCTGATGTACTCAATCCCCTTGGTTTACCCTGTGTGATGGGCCCCGCATCACCGTGGATGCGAAAGCCTGGACAGGAACCATTCTGAGGGAATTGGTAGGCGCGATTGGACTCGAACCAACGACCCCCACCATGTCAAGGTGGTGCTCTAACCAGCTGAGCTACGCGCCTAAGGACTGTTCGAAGCTAGCAGTATAGCATTTATTTTTAGCCCCACGGTCGCTCACTGCGTGTAGCTCCCTGCCCCCGAGGGGCCGCTGCGCCTGCGGCCCGGCAAAGCCGGTTCCGCGGCCCCTACTGGTGTGGGATACAGCCCTCCTACACTCGCTCGCTGCTTGCCGCGAGAGGTGCACTCAGCGCCTGCGCGCCGAGCGCACGCCCGGCACTTCGGCCACGATGCCCAGCACCTGGTTGAGGCGGCCTGATTGCGCGACTTCGACGGTGAAGGTCATCCAGGCGGTGCCGCCGCGATTGTCTTTCACCGACTGCGTCTGCACGCCGATCACGTTCATTTTTTCCTTGGCGAACACTTCGGAAATATCGCGCAGCAGGCCCTGCCGGTCGGCCGCCTCGACGGCGACATCCACCGGGTAGACCGCGCCGTCGGGCGTCTTGGGCGAATTCCATTGCACCTCGATCACGCGGTCCGGGCTGCCGGCCGCCATGTTGCGAAAGTTGCTGCAGTCGCTGCGATGGATGCTGACGCCTTTGCCCTTGGTGACAAAGCCAAGGATCTCATCAGGCGGCGCGGGCTTGCAGCACTTGGCCAGTTGCGTCAGCAGGGATCCCATGCCGACGACCAGCACACCGCCGCCCGCCTTCTTTGCATTCGCGTTGGGCGCACGCGCCTTTTTTGCCAGCACGTAATCGTCCTGGCTCAACACCGGCTCGGGCGGCCTGAGCATGTTCTCTATCGTGCGCAGGGACAACTCGTCTTTGCCCACGACCTCAAACAAATCCTCCGCCGCCTTGAAGCCGAGCTGCGCCGCCAGGTCGTCCAGCTTCATCGCCGTCTTGCCTTCGCGTTGCAGCAGTTTTTCGACGGCCTCGCGGCCCCGGGCCACCGTCTGCTCCATCGCCAGCGCGTTGAACCAGGCGCGCACCTTGGATTTCGCACGGTGGCTGGACAGAAAGCCCAACTCGGGGTTGAGCCAGTCGCGCGAAGGCCCGCCTTCCTTGACGGTGATGACTTCCACGGTCTGGCCGTTCTGCAGCGGTGTATTGAGCGGCACCATGACACCGTCGATGCGCGCGCCGCGGCAGCGGTGGCCCAGGCTGGTGTGCACGCTGTAGGCGAAGTCCACCGTGGTCGCGCCTTGCGGCAACTCCACAATGGCGGCGTCAGGCGTCAGCACGTAAATGCGGTCTTCAAACAGCCCTTGTTTGTCATCGCGCGCGCGTTGGGCGGCGGGACCCGAGAGATCGCGCTCCCAGGCCAGCAACTGCCGCAGCACGGCGATCTTGGCGTCGTATTCGCTGCTGGCCGAGACCCCGCCATAACCCTTGGTGCCGGCCTCCTTGTAAGCCCAGTGCGCGGCGACACCGTGCTCTGCGTGGTCGTGCATAGCCTGGGTGCGCACCTGGATTTCCACCGCCCTGCCCGCGTCGTCGCGCACCACGGTGTGCAGTGACTGGTAGCCGTTGGTCTTGGGCTTGGCGATGTAGTCGTCGAACTCGCCGTCCACCGGTGTGAAGCGTGAATGCACGAAGCCAAGTGCCGCGTAGCAGCCCTTCACGTCGGCGGCGATCACGCGCAGCGCGCGGATGTCGAAGACCTGCTCGAAGTCCAGCGACTTGCCGCGCATTTTCTTGACGATGCTGTAGATGTGCTTGGGCCGGCCCTGCACCAGTGCGGCGATGCCGTTCTGGTTCAGTTCGCGTTCCAGCTGCGCGCGCAGGGCTTCCATGAAGCCCTCGCGCTCCACACGCTTTTCATCGAGCAGGCGCGCCGTCTGCTTGTAGGTTTCGGGCTCCAGGAAGCGGAAGGCCAAATCTTCCATTTCCCATTTGATCTGCCAGATGCCCAGTCGGTTGGCCAGCGGTGCGAAGACGTGCAGCGACTCATAAGCCAAAGACAGCGGCGCGGCCTGCCGCGTCGCGGCATAGTGGCGCAGGGTCTGCAGGCGCGACGCCAGCCGCAGCATCACCACTCGCAGGTCGCGCGAAAACGCCAGCAGCATCTTGCGCACGTTCTCGGTCTGGGCGGCCGGGTCGTCCAGCAACTGCGCCTTCGCATTGGCGCTGCGCGCCTGGCGTTGCACCTGCACCAGCTTGGTGGTCTCCATCGCCAGCGCGGCATAGTTGGCGCCGAAGGCTTTGGTGATCACTTCCTGCGGCTTGGTCAGGTGCTGGCACGCATAGACCAGATAGGTGGCCGCCTGCATGGCTTCCGAGCCGCCTATGGTTTTCAGGATGGAGGCAACCGCATCGGCGTGCGCCAGGATGTTCTCGCCCGTGTCGTGCGTTTCCGTGGCGATCAGGGGCTCGGCGAACGCGCGGGCCCGGGCCAGCGCATGCGGCTGGTCCGGAAGGCTGTCGGCCGTGGCGGTCACGATGGAGGCGTTCGCCCCCTGGGAGGCTGTCGGGCCACCGGGCCCGACCACATTGCTTTTCATGAAACTTCAGTCAAATAAGTTGGCGGGCCTCAGCCCAGCAGAAATCCCGCCACGGCGGCGACCTGGTCAGCGGCAACCAGAGTGGGCGCGTGTCCCACTCCCGCAAATTGCACCAGGCGGGCGCGCGGCCCGCGCTGCGTCATGGCCTGGGCTGTCTGGATGCTGAGCAGGTCGGACTGCTGGCCCCGTATGACCAGGGTTTCAGCCTTGATATTGTCGTAGAGCTGCCAGAGCATGGTTTCACCCTGGCGCGCGGACTCCTCGGTTTCCAGTTTGAAAGGCACGGCAATGGCCGGGTCGTAATGCAGCCGCCACTGGGCATCGGCGGCGTCCGAGACGCGCCTGAGCATGGGGCGTGACAGCGACAGCCACTGCTCGGGCGTGTGCGGGCCGAAGCTTTGGGAAATCGCCCACATCGCATCGGCCGCCTCCTGCACCGACCCGAAATGGCCGGCCTGGCCCAGATAGGTGCCGATCCGCACGATGGCCTGCCACTCGATGGCCGGCCCCACGTCATTAAGTACCAGGCGACGCACCGGCGCCGGCAGGGGCAAGTCAGGCGTTCCACACACCGCCACGCCGATCAGCCCGCCCATGCTGGTGCCCACCCAGTCCAACGAGGTAACTGGCGCCTGGGCGTGCAACTGGCCCAGCATCGCCAGCATGTCGCCCGCATAAGTGCGCAACTGATAGCCCATGGGCTCCTTGAGCCAGTCGCTTTCGCCGCGGCCCACGACGTCGGGGCAGACCACACGTATGCCGTCCCGCGCCTGCTCGGACAAGGCCTGTGCCAGCGTGTCGAAATCGCGCCCCTGGCGCGACAGGCCGTGCACACACACCACCAGGTGCTCGCTGTCCGGCCTGCCCCATTGCCAGTACGCCATGCGGTGGCCGCCCGAGGCGTCGGGGCAATTTACGTAGTTCAGCGTAGGTTGGGTCATGGCGCGGCAGTTCAATTCAAAGGCTTGATAATTGCTTGAGAAATCAACCAGGCGCGGCGTGCACAACGCGAGGCCCGGTCTCCCAGTTCAACCATCGTAAATCATCCGGAGAAACAATATGCTCAAAGGTAAAACAGCCCTCGTCACCGGCTCGACCAGCGGGATAGGCCTGGGCATCGCCAAGGCGCTGGCGGCGCAAGGCGCCAACATCGTCATCAACGGCTTCGGCGATGTGGACGGCCCCAAGGCCGAAGTGGAAGCGCTGGGCGCGCGCGTGGCTTACCACGGCGCCGACATGAGCAAGGTCGCCGACATCGAGGACATGATGCGTTACGCCGCCGCGCAGTTCGGCCAGGTCGACATCCTGGTCAACAACGCCGGCATCCAGCATGTGGCCCGCGTCGAGAACTTCCCGGTCGAACGATGGGATGCCGTGATCGCCATCAACCTCAGCAGCGCCTTCCATGCCACCCGCTTGGCCCTGCCCGCCATGCTGGCGGCCAACGGCGGCAAGGGATGGGGCCGTATCATCAACGTGGCCTCGGTCCACGGCCTGGTCGGCTCCGCCGAAAAATCCGCCTACGTCGCAGCCAAGCACGGCATCGTCGGCCTGACCAAGGTCACCGCGCTCGAGAACGCCACCACCGGCGTCACCTGCAACGCGATCTGCCCGGGCTGGGTGCTCACGCCGCTGGTGCAAAAACAGGTGGACGCCAAAGCCGCCGCCGGCAGCATCAGCAACGAGGCCGCCACCAAACAATTGCTGGGCGAAAAAGAACCTTCCATGCAGTTCACCACGCCCGAAGAGCTGGGCGCGCTGGCGGTGTTTTTCTGCTCGCCGGCCGGCAACAATGTGCGCGGCGTGGCCTGGAACATGGACGGCGGCTGGGCGGCGCAGTAAGCGCCTTCGCTTCCCCTTACAGCATCCGGCTCACGTAGTCGCCTATCGCCAGCGAGCTCGTCAGCCCCGGCGATTCAATGCCGAAAAGATTGACCAGGCCCGCCACCCCGTGATCGCGCGGTCCCTGGATCAAGAAGTCTTTGGCCGCTTCGTGCGGCGCCTGGATCTTGGGGCGTATGCCGGCGTAGCCCGGCGTCAGCGCGCCGTCGGCCAGCGCGGGCCAGTACTTGCGCACCTCGGCATAAAAAGCGTCGCCGCGCGCCGGGTCCACCACCAGGTCTTCGGGCGAATCCACCCATTGCACGTCGGGGCCGAACTTGGCCTGGCCGCCCATGTCCACGGTGAGGTGCACGCCCAGGCCCGCGGCCTCGGGCACCGGGTAGATCAAGCGGCTGAACGGAGAGCGCCCCGGCAGCGTGAAGTAGTTGCCCTTGGCGTAATGGCTGGGCGGCACATGCTGCGCGGGCAGGCCCGCAAAGCGCGCGGCCAGGTGCTGTGCCTGCAAGCCCGCGGCGTTGACGACGGTGGTGGCCTCGAGTTCAGTGCCGTCCTCCGCTACCAGGTAAATCGCCGCCGGCTGGCACTCAGCCCGCGCCAGCGGCGAACTCAGCGCGACCAGCCCGCCCGCATTCTCCAGGTCGCCCTGCAGTGCCAGCATCAGGCCGTGGCCGTCGACAATGCCGGTGCTGGGCGAATGCAGCGCGGCCACGCATTCGAGTTGCGGCTCCAGCGCAAGGGCTTGCTCACGCGTCAGCAGCACCAGGTCGTTCACGCCGTTGGCGGCTGCCTTGTCGCGTATGCCTTGCAGCTGCGCGACCTGGGCCTCGCTTGTTGCCACGATCAGCTTGCCGCAGCGCCTGTGGCCTATGCCGCGCTCGGCGCAGTAGGCATACAACAAGCCCTTGCCTTCAACGCACAGCTTCGCCTTGAGCGAGCCTTGCGGGTAATAGATGCCGGCGTGGATCACCTCGCTGTTGCGCGAACTGGTGCCCGTGCCTATCGCATCGGCGGCCTCCAGCACCATCACTTCCCTGCCCCGCAGCGCCAGCGCGCGTGCCACGGCCAGGCCCACCACGCCCGCGCCAATCACCACGCAATCGACTTTGTCCATCAGCGGCCTTCAAAACCTTCAATGACGTTGACGGCATTGGTGCCCAGCGCGGCGGCCGCATAGCCGCCCTCCAGCACGAACACCGTGGGCAGGCCCAGCTTGCCCAGGCGTTCGCCAAGGCGGATAAAGTCGCCGGGTTGCAGCGCGAACTTGGAAATCGGGTCTTCGGCAAAGGTATCCAGCCCCAGCGACACCACCAGCGCGTCGGCGCTGAAGGTGTTGATGCGCAGGCACGCTGCTTCCAGCGCCTCGAACCAGCGCGGCATCGTGCAGCCCGCCGGCAGCGGCAGGTTCAGGTTGAAGCCTGCGCCTTCGCCCGCACCGGTCTCGTCGGCATGGCCCAGGTAGAACGGGTACTCGGTCATGGGGTCGCCGTGCACGCTCACGAAGAGCACGTCGGCACGATGGTAAAAAATGCTTTGCGTGCCGTTGCCGTGGTGGTAATCGACGTCGAGCACCGCCACGCGCGCCGCGCCGCCGTCGCGCAAGGCCTGGGCCGCCACGGCAGCGTTGTTCAGGAAACAATAGCCGCCCATGAAATCGGGCCCTGCATGGTGGCCGGGCGGGCGGCTGCAGCAAAAGGCGGCGCGCTCACTGCCGCTGCCCAGCAAGGCCGCGGCGCTGGCGGCGGCGTCCGCGCCGGCCTTGGCGGCCTGCCAGGTGCCGGCCGACAGCGGCGAGCCGTTGTCCATCGAATACAAGCCAAGCCGCGCGGTGAAATTGACGGGCTCGACGTCGCTGCGCAAGGTGCGTACCGGCCATACCGAGGGAAAAGGCTGGCGGCCATCGTTGCCGTCTTCCAATGCAACCCAATCGCGCCAGGCATGCTCCAGAAACGCCAGGTAGCGGGCGGTGTGCACCTTGGCCAGCACCCCGCGGCTGTCGGCATGCGGCGTGCGCAGGACGTGGCCGCGCTCGCTCAGCCGGGCTTTGACGTACTCGGCACGCGCCGGCGTTTCAAAACAGGGCACACGCTCGCCGCGGAAAAATTCGTACTGCGGAGCATGGGCGTGATGGCTGTCGCTGAAAAAGGTGAGCATGGTGAACGTACCTGGGTAAAAAGTGCAGGCGACCGCTGACAGGTTTCAGAGCTTGCGCGGGTCGGTCTTGAGCAGCAATTCGACCAGCGAGCGCAAGCTGGCCTTGAGCGGTTCGGCGCCCGGCGCCAGCGCGAAGGAGCTTTCGTCCATGTAGAGCTTGCGATTGATCTCCAGCTGGATACTGTGCCGGTGTTCGGCCGGCCGGCTGTAGCGCCGGACCAGTTCTACGCCTTTGTAGGGATGGTTGTAAGCCACGCTGTAGCCGCGCGCCTTCAGGTGCTCGCACACCAGCCTGGACAAGGCCTTGCCGGCGGTCGTGCCTTCGCGGTCGCCCACCACGAAGTCGGCGTGCGCCTCACCCGGAAAATCCGTGGCGCTGCTGGACGCCACCGCGGGCATGGAGTGGCAATTGATGTGGATGCTGTAGCCGTGCTGCCCGTGGGCGGCATCAATCGCCCGCGCGACGGCCGCGTGGTAAGGCTTCCAGCACTGTTCAATGCGCGCCTGGATTTCCGCCACGCCCAGCTTGCGGTCGTACAGCGGTACCCCTTCATCGGTGGTGCGCCAGATCAGGCCTTTGCCCAGGCGTACCTTGGACAATATTTTGGGGTCGGTCTCCACCGGCCCGGGCCAGGGGCCGTCCAGCAAGCTCACGTCCATTTCGGTGGTGTTGCGATTCGCATCGAGGTAGCTGCGCGGGAAGTGCGCCTCAATCCAGTGCACGCCCAGGCCGGGGGCAAAGTCGTAGAGCTTTTCAACGTGGGTGTCTTCGGCGCTGCGAAGCACGGCAAGCGCGCAAGCGTGCCTGAAATCCGCCGGGTACACCGTTCCGCTGTGGGGAGAATCCAGGACCAGCGGGGTGCTTCCGGGCAGGTGGGTAATGAGCTGCATGGCCTTGACTTTAGCACCGCAAAAATCAGCGCAAGCGATCCCGCAAGGCCATGTGCCCCCGCCGCGCGCCGCGCGCAAACTTCCGTTTGTCCTACAGGGATTTAACTGTTGCACCCACAAAAATGGGCCCGCACGGCCCTTAAATTTCACGACGGAAAGCAACAACACGCGGCTGTTTCGCCACAAGCGTGACGCCGTCCATTCATCTCTTGAAGGAAGCAACATGCCATCATTGACCCGAACCTTTTCAGCCACCGTACTGGCCGTCGCCGCGTTGGCAGCAGCCACTGGCGCACAAGCGCAAAGCTCCACGTCCAGCTCCGGCATGTCGAGCAGCAACTATTCGTTTTATGCACCGGGCTCGCGATATTTCGGCCTTAACGTGGGCCAATCGGACTTCTCGCTGCCCAGTGGCGCAGGCGCCTTCCCTTCGGACAACAAGGACACCTCGTACAACCTCTACGGTGGTAGTTATTTCAATAACAACTTCGGCCTGGAACTCGGCTATACCGATTTCGGCAAGGCCAACCGCGGCGGCGGACAGACAGAGGCGCAAGGCATCAACCTGAGCCTGGTCGGCCGCCTGCCGCTGAGCAACTCCTTCAACCTGCTGGGCAAGGTCGGCACGACCTACGGGCACACCCGCGTGTCCGCCTTGCCGGCTTCCGGCCTCGCCTCCGGCAGCGAGAGCAACTGGGGTATCTCTTACGGCATAGGTGCCGAATGGGCCTTCACCCCGGCCCTGTCGGCCGTGCTGGCATGGGACGAGCATGACTTGAAGTTCGTCGGCACCGGCAAGGAGCGCGTCAGCACCACCAGCCTGGGCCTGCGCTACCGCTTCTGATAGGCCTCCGGGCGCGCCCGCCGCGCCCGCCACCAGCTCGCACGCCGTCACAGGCCGCGGGCTTTTTCACATCTCCGGCAGGCTCCCGCCTGGGTTCGCGGGCCCCGCAGGCGCCAGCATTTCCTGCAACAGCCAGGTGCCGGCACGCCCCAGAGGGCGCTGGCGCGACCACACGGCATCAACCGGCACCCGCCGCGGCCAGCCGCGCGCGTCGAGCTCCGCCAACTTGCCGGTGGCAAAGCGCGTGACCATCCAGCGCGGAATCGCCGCCCAGCCAAACCCCAGCACCGCCATTTCCATCAGCATGAGATAGCTGGGCGCCGACCATGCGCGGCGCGACTGGGGCAGGCCCTGGGCACCCTGCTCTATATAGGTATCCAGCCGCAGCTCACGGTAGTCGGTCAGCAGGTCCGGCGTCAGGTCCTTGAGGCTGGCGAGCGGATGGGCGGTGGCGACGAACAAGGTGATTTCAGACTGCTCGGCAATCGTGGCCGAGCCGATGTCGGGCGGGTAAGCGTTTTGCGCGGCCACCACGCCGATGTGCGCCCGCCCGGTCTGCACCAGCGAGACCAGGTCGCCGTGCTCGGCAATCAGGCATTCGAATTCAAGGTCGGGAAAGCGCTGCTCAAAAGCCAGCAGCATTTCCTCAAATCGGTCGGACTGGTAGGTGTCCGACCAGACCACGCTGAGCTTAGGCTCCATGCCGCCGCCCAACTGGCTGGCGGCGCGGTCCAGCCGGTCGCTGGCGGCCAGGATTTCCTGCACCTTGCCCAGCATCACCCGGCCATGCTCCGTCAGCGCCGGCTTGCGGGTGCCGCGGTCAAACAGGGTGATGCCCAGGTCGATCTCCAGGTTGGCGATCGCGGTGCTCACGGTCGACTGGCTTTTGCCTAGCTTGCGGGCCGCAGCCGAAAACGAGCCCAGGGTGGCGGCTTCGGCAAAGGCGGTCAGTGCTTCCGGGGAATGGCGCATGGCGCGGCTTTTTATCTGTTTAATAGATGATTATTGATTTTAATCCATCCAAAATAGCGATGAAAATACAGTCATCGCCACCCGATATCAAGCTTGGGGGCCGACATCAAGCAGAAAGTGAAGTGCACCGTGAGTCCGCAGAAATCAGTCAAGGAACGCTTTTTCCACGCCCTGGGGTTCGAAATCCTGGCCATCGCCATTTGTGCGCCGCTGGGCGCCTGGCTTCTTGGCTATTCGCTGGCGCACATGGGCCTGCTGACCTTGATGGTTTCGCTCATGGCCATGAGCTGGAACATGGTGTTCAACGCCCTCTTCGACCAGGCGCAGCAACGCATGGGCTTTCAGCGCACGCTGGGCGCCCGCGCCGTGCACGCCGTGCTGTTTGAGATCGGCCTGATCATCGCAGTGGTTCCGCTGGCCGCCTGGTGGCTGGACATCGGCCTCTGGGAAGCCTTTGTACTGGACATCGCCATCGTGCTGTTCTTCCTGCCCTATACCTTCTGCTTCAACTGGGCATACGACCACCTGCGTGCCAAGGTCGTCGCCCGCAAGCGCCGCCAGAAGCAGAAGGCCTGCGCCTCGGCGGCCTGAGCGATCCAATCCGGGGGCAGCCTGCACCGCCCCGTCTCCGTCATTTCATCTGCACAGAGCCCGACACGTTGACCAGCACCGTGCTTTTGCCGGCTTCGACCGGAACGCTGGCATCGGCCATTTCGGCTTTGGCCGACATCGCCATCATGCGGGGACGCGGCGGCGGATTCTGGTCGTTGGCGTTGATGGAGACTTCGCGCAGGCTATAGCTCGAAAAGCCGAAGCTGCGCGCCACTTCGCCGGCCTTGGCCTTGAAGCGCTCGATGGCCTGCGCCTGGGCCTCGCCCTCCACCTTGGCGCGCTGTTCGCGGCTCAGGGCAAAACTCACGTTGCTCATGGTGAGGGTCTGGATCTTGCCCGCCGTGCCGGTGATGCGCGGAAAGTCCCTTCCCTCCAGCACCAGTTCGGTGGAGCCCTGCCAGCCGTTGATCTTGCCGTCCTTGCCGTAGCGCGGGTAGAGGCTGAAGTTGCCGGTGCGCACGTCCATCTGGCCCGGCGCGGCCGCCTGCTTGGCCTGCGCCAGCGCGGTATCCAGCGCCTGTTTGAGCTGGGTCTGCACAACGCCGGCATCGGTGCCGTCGCGCGTGGTGCTCAGGGAAATTGACAGCAGGTCCTGCTGCACTTCCACAGAGCCCGTGGCCGACAGCTGGGCCACGTTCTGTAGGGTTTCAGGGCGCATGGTCTGGGCCATCACGCTGGAGGCGATGGCAGCGCCCGCCAGCAGGACACAGACAGCAATCGATTTGGAAGTTCGCATTGGAATTTACCTTTCAGGTGGTTGATCTTGCTTTTGGCCACAGTTGTGCAGCCGGGAAAGACATGAAACGAAAAAGAAAACAAAAAGGGGTTGGAGAGGCCAGGAATAAAGGCCAGGAATTTGGGGATTTGGCAAGTCGTGCCTGCCACGTGCTCGCCGGTAGCCGCTCGGTCCGCCGGATTTTTCCGGCTTGGCAAGTGGCCGTTTTGAGGAAGTGCCGGCGTTTCGCACAACGCGTGGGCCGCGATTTTCACATGCTCTTTTCCCGGCAGGTGTAGGAGGATTTCCACAATCAAATCCCGTGCGTGCATGCAGCCGCAACTTATGTAACAGTGTGTCAAAGTGACTGAAAAACGAGACATCGCGTGTTTTCAGCCTTCAAAATGGCTCTGTTACAAATTACCAGACGACTATGACCCAAGCCCAACCCAACGCCCGTGCCGACAAAATCCTGATTCTTGACGACGATGCCCGCATCCGCGACCTGCTGCGCCGCTACCTGGCCCAGGAGGGTTTTGAAGTCATCCTGGCCGAAGACAGCAAGGCCCTGAACCGCATCATGCTGCGTGATGCCGTCGACCTGATCGTCCTGGACCTGATGATGCCCGGCGAAGACGGCCTGTCCATCTGCCGCCGGCTGCGCGCCGCCAACGACCGCACCCCCATCATCATGCTGACCGCCAAAGGCGAGGACGTGGACCGCATCGTCGGCCTGGAAGTCGGCGCCGACGACTACCTCGCCAAGCCCTTCAACCCCCGCGAGCTTCTGGCCCGTATCCACGCGGTGCTGCGCCGCCGGCCGACAGCCGAAGTGCCCGGTGCCCCATCCAGCGACCAGGAAGTCATCACCTTCGGCCCCTTCTCGTTCGACATGGGCCTGCGTACCCTGCACAAGAACGGCGAAGAACTGCCGCTGACCACCGGCGAATTCGCCATGCTGAAAACCCTGGTGCGCCACCCGCGACAGCCGCTGTCCCGCGAAAAGCTGGCGCAGCTGGCCCGCGGCCGCGAGTTCGAACCCTTCGACCGCAGCCTGGACGTGCAGGTTTCCCGCCTGCGCAAGCTGATCGAAGTGGACGCGGCGGTGCCCCGCTACATCCAGACGGTCTGGGGCATTGGCTACGTGTTCGTGCCGGACGGCACTAACTAGCCCCCACGGTCGCTCACTTTGTGTAGCTCCCTGCCCCCCGAGGGGGCCGCCCGCCTGCGGCCTGGCAAAGCCAGTTCCGCGGCTCATGCTGGCTTGAAGAATTCCATCGCCAGTGGAGGCCGCCTGGACACGACGTGTGCCCGCAACAGGCGGCAACAGCATGCCTGCTGCCGCGCAGGCTTATCGTGCTAACGTCCATGATCGATTGATCGCCTGCACTCGCGGCACGTACCCACTTTTTATGGACGCCACCAACCCGGTCCCCCTTGAAACCGCCCCGGCACCGCTGGAGATGCGCCCGCGGCGCGGCTTCAGCCTGTTCTGGCGGACGTTTTTCTTCCTGTCGCTGCTGCTGTTCGGCTCCATCGTGGCCTGGCTTCAGACCTTCCGGGCACTCGAATCCGAGCCGCGCGCCATCCAGAGCGCGCAGCAGCTGGCCTCGCTGGTCAACCTGAGCCGGGCCGCCCTGCGCTACTCCGACGCCATCGCCCGCGTCTCGCTGATCAAGACCCTGGCCGACGAGGAACGCGTGCGCATCACGCCACGTGAGCCCAAGGACAAGTTCGAGCTGTTCGAGAGCGACGAGCTGGGCGAGCGCACCGCCGAGGAACTCAAGGCACGGCTGGGCAACGGCACCGTCGTGGCCAGCAGCGTCAACGGCCAGAAGGGCCTGTGGGTGGGCTTTGCCATCGACGGCGACTCCTACTGGCTGCTCACCGACCCCTCCAAGATAGGCCCGTCCCGCAACAGCACCTGGGTCATCTGGCTGATCACGGCGGCGGTGCTGTCGCTCGCGGGCGCGGCCTTTATCGCCAGGCTGATCAACCGGCCGCTCAAGCAGCTGTCCTTCGCGGCCAGCCGCATGCGCGACGGCGATTTCGACGCCAGCCTGCTCGACGAGAAAGTTGCGACCAGCGAGATCCGCGAGGTCAACATCGGCTTTAACCGCATGGCCGAGCAGCTCTCCAAGATCGAACAGGACCGGGTCATCATGCTGGCCGGCATTTCGCACGATTTGCGTACGCCGCTGGCGCGCCTGCGCCTGGAAACCGAGATGAGCGTCACCGACGCCGACGCCCGCGAACACATGGCGGCCGACATCACCCAGCTCGACGCCATCATCGATAAGTTCCTCGACTACGCCCGGCCCGAGCCGCCACGGCTGGAGCGCGTTTCGCTCAATGCCGTCGTCGATGCCGCGGTGTATGCCGTGGCCGACTACGAAGACATGCGCGTGACCGTCGCCATTCCCGACGACATGGCGGTCCTGGCCGACGAGGTCGAGCTGTCCCGCGTGATCTCCAACCTGCTGGAAAACGCCAGGCGCTACGGCAAGACGCCTGAAACCGGCATCGCGCTGGTGGACATCGCGGCCAAGAGCCGCGACCAGTGGGTGCTGATCAAGGTGCGCGACCACGGCATGGGCGTGGCGCCCGAAACCCTGTCCAAGCTCACGCGGCCGTTCTTCCGCGGCGATGCGGCGCGCACGGCGGCTACCGGCGCGGGCCTGGGCCTGGCGATTGTCGAAAAAACCATTCACCGCATGGGCGGCGTGTTCGGCCTGGCCAACACCGGTTCGGGCGGACTGGCCGCGCACATCAAGCTGCGCCGGAGCTAGGCCTCCCCTCGGGAAGCCGCTCAGTAAATCAGCACCACCGCGCGGGCTTCCATGCTCAGGCCCTGCCCGACCGGGCCCAGCTTCTCGGCCGTCTTGGCCTTGACGTTCACCTGCCCCACCTCCAGCCCCAGGGTTTTGGCGATGTTCGCCCGCATGGCCGCGATGTAGGGGGCCAACTTGGGCGCCTGGGCGATCACGGTGCTGTCGATGTTGGCGATGCTGTGGCCGCGCTCCTTCAGCAGGCGCCCCACTTCCGCCAGCAGCACCGACGAGTCGGCGCCCTTGAAACGCGCATCGGTGTCGGGGAAGTGCGAACCGATGTCGCCGAGGGCCGCAGCGCCCAGCAAGGCGTCGGTGATCGCATGCAGCAGTACGTCGGCATCCGAATGCCCCAGCAGGCCCACGCTATGAGGGATATCCACCCCGCCGATGATCAGTTTGCGCCCGGGCACCAGCGCATGCGTGTCCCAGCCCTCGCCGATTCGAAAGTTGACGCTGCTCATGGATGCCTTTTTGTCGGAGTTGTGATGGGACTCGGGGACTACTTGCCGCGCCGCCCGAAAATCGCTTCCGCCAGCGCGAAATCTTCCGGATAGGTGACCTTGAAGTTCTCCGCGCTGCTGCTCACCAGCCGGGGCGCCAGGCCCACCGCCTCCATCGCGCTGGACTCGTCCGTAACGCGGTCGCCGGTTTTCTCCAGCGCGTCGATCAGCATGCCGATGCGGAACATCTGCGGCGTCTGCGCCAGCCATTTTTCGCTGCGGTCTATGGTGCTCGCCACGCGGCCGCCACGCTCGCTTTTGAGCGTGTCCGGCAGTTTTTGCGCCAGCAGGCCGCCCACGGCATCGTCGCGGCAGGCGGCAATCAGGGCTTCGATCTGTTCGGGCATCACCAGGCAGCGCGCGGCGTCATGCACCAGCACCCAGTCGTCCAGCGTGGCACCGCCGGGCTGCGCCACCATGGCCTTGAGGCCGTTGAGCACCGTTGCCGCCCGTGTCGCGCCGCCGCCCGGCAGCAAGTGCTCGTTGGGCTGCTTGTAATCGGGAAAGACGCTCAAAAACTCCTGATCGAACGGCGAAATCACCACCCAGAGCGCGGCAAAAGTTCCTGAGAGCGCCCGAAAAGCCTCCACGGTGTGCCGCACCATGGGCAGTCCGGCGATCACCTGGTACTGCTTGGCCTGGACCGTGCCGGCACGGCTGCCCTGCCCGGCACAGGGGATCAGGGCAAAAAAACGGGACTCGGAATGGATATTGGCGCGGCTTGTCGTCATAACTTCATCATAGATTCTAAAATCAAGGGATTGAACACACGCAGGCACCCCACTCCGGATGGTTTGGGGTGCCTGCCTTTTGCCGAATGATTTTCCGATTGACTTGTTGAAAACCTGGCCAGCCGCGCACCGCTCAATGCATCTACCTCCACTCGCCTCCGGCAAACGCTACACCCTGCCCCAGCCCGCCGGTTCCGCCGATGCCCTGCTGCTGGCACGCCTGGGCAGCCGCGAAAAAGCCGCCGGCAAGCTCACCGCCATCATCACCTCGGACGCCACCACGGCCCAGCGCCTGATGGACGAGATCGCATTTTTCGCGCCGGAGCTGCGCTGCGCGCTGTTCCCCGACTGGGAAACCCTGCCCTACGACACCTTCTCGCCGCACCAGGACCTGATCAGCGAGCGCTTGGCCACGCTGTGGCGCATCCAGCAGCGCGACAAGGAAACCGGCGCCGACGTGGTCATCGTGCCCGCCACCACGGCGCTGTACCGGCTAGCGCCGCCCAGCTTCCTGGCCGGCTACACCTTCCACTTCAAGGTCAAGCAAAAGCTCGATGAAACGCGCCTGAGGGCCCAGCTCACGCTGGCCGGCTACAGCCACGTCACCCAGGTCGTCAGCCCCGGCGAATACGCAGTGCGCGGCGGGCTGATCGATTTGTTCCCCATGGGTTCGGCCGTGCCCTACCGCGTCGACCTGTTCGACAACGAGATCGACAGCATCCGCACCTTCGACCCCGACAGCCAGCGCAGCCTTTATCCCGTCCCCGAAGTGCGCCTGCTGCCCGGCCGCGAATTCCCCATGGACGACGATGCGCGCGCCAAGTTCCGCAGCCGCTGGCGCGAACTGCTGGATGGCGACCCGACCAAGAGCCGCATCTACAAGGACATGGGCAACGGCGTGGCCACCGCCGGCATCGAGTACTACCTGCCCCTCTTCTTCGAAGAAACCGCCACGGTGTTCGACTACCTCGGCAATGACGCGACCGTGGTGCTGCACGGCGACCTGGAGCCGGCCTTCCAGCGCTTCTGGCAAGACACCAAGGACCGCTACCGGCTGGTGCGCGACGCGCCCGACCGCCCGGCGCTGCCGCCTGAATCGCTGTTCCTGGGCACCGAGCAGTTCTACGCGCGCGCCAACGACTATGCGCAACTGGCGATTCGGGCAACGGTCGAAGACGTGGCCGACAACGCCCAGTTCCAGAAGCTCGGCGAAATGGCCGTGGTGCGCGGCGCCGAAGACCCGCTGGCCAAATTCAAGGGCCATGTGCGCAACACCGCCCACCGCGTGCTGGTGCTGGCCGAAAGCGAGGGCCGGCGCGAAAGCCTGCTGGACTTCCTGCGCGCCAGCAGCGTCAGCCCGCCCGCCTTCGATTCCCTCGAAGACTTCCAGGCCAGCGACGAAAAACTCGGCATCGCCACCGCGGCGCTGAACACCGGCTTCAGCTGGCTAGAGGAAGGCATTGACTTCATCACCGAGACCGAGCTGTTCGCGGCGGGCGTCACGGTGCGCCGCCGCAACAAGAAGCAGGAACAGGTCAGCGATGTCGAAGCGCTGATCAAGGATCTCTCGGAACTCAACGTCGGCGACCCGGTGGTGCACAGCGCCCACGGCATAGGCCGCTACCGCGGCCTGATCAACATGGATCTGGGCCAGGGCGTGAATGCCGACGGCACACCCCTGCTGCAGGAATTCCTGCACCTCGAATACGCCGACAAGGCCACGCTCTACGTGCCCGTCAGCCAGCTGCACCTGATCAGCCGCTACACCGGCGTCAGCGCCGAGGAAGCCCCTCTGCACAAGCTGGGCAGCGGCCAGTGGGAAAAAGCCAAACGCAAGGCCGCCGAGCAGATCCGCGACTCGGCCGCCGAGCTGCTCAACATCTACGCCCGCCGCGCCGCTCGCGAAGGCCATGCCTTCCGCTACTCGCCCGGCGACTACGAAACCTTTGCCAACAACTTCGGCTTTGAAGAGACCGCCGACCAGCGCGCCGCCATCCACGCCGTGATCCAGGACATGATCAGCCCGCGGCCCATGGACAGGCTGGTTTGCGGCGACGTGGGTTTCGGCAAGACCGAGGTCGCGCTGCGCGCCGCTTTCATCGCCGTCACCGGCGGCAAACAGGTGGCCCTGCTGGCGCCCACCACCCTGCTGGCCGAGCAGCACTACCAGACGCTGGTGGACCGTTTCGCCAAGTGGCCGGTCAAGATCGCCGAGATGAGCCGTTTCCGCTCCGGCAAGGAAATCACGGCTGCCATCAAGGGCCTGGCCGACGGCACGGTCGACATCGTGGTCGGCACGCACAAGCTGCTGAGCCAGGACGTGAAGTTCGAGCGCCTGGGACTGCTGATCATCGACGAGGAGCACCGCTTCGGCGTGCGCCACAAAGAGGCCATGAAAGCCATGCGCGCCGAGGTCGACGTGCTGACGCTGACGGCCACGCCGATTCCGCGCACGCTGGGCATGGCGCTCGAAGGCCTGCGCGACCTCAGCGTCATCGCCACCGCGCCGCAGCGCCGCCTGGCCATCAAGACCTTTGTGCGCAGCGAGAACAACGGCGTGATCCGCGAGGCCGTGCTGCGCGAACTGAAGCGTGGCGGCCAGGTCTACTTCCTGCACAACGAAGTCGAAACCATCCAGAACCGGCGCGAGAAACTTGAAGAGATACTGCCCGAGGCGCGCATCGCCGTGGCCCACGGCCAGATGCCCGAACGCGAGCTGGAGCGCGTGATGAAAGACTTCATCGCCCAGCGCTACAACCTGCTGCTGTGTTCCACCATCATCGAGACCGGTATCGACGTGCCGACCGCCAACACCATCGTGATGAGCCGTGCCGACAAGTTCGGCCTGGCGCAGTTGCACCAGCTGCGCGGCCGCGTGGGCCGTAGCCACCACCAAGCCTATGCCTACTTGATGGTGCCCGACATCGAGGGCCTGACCAAGCAGGCCGGCCAGCGGCTCGAGGCCATCCAGCAGATGGAAGAACTTGGCTCGGGTTTTTACCTGGCCATGCACGACCTGGAAATCCGCGGCACCGGCGAAGTGCTGGGCGAAAACCAGAGCGGCAACATGCTGGAGGTCGGCTTCCAGCTCTACAACGAAATGCTCGGCGAAGCCGTGGCCTCCCTCAAGGCCGGGCGCGAGCCGGACCTGCTTTCGCCGCTCAGCGTGACCACCGAGATCAACCTGCACGCCCCGGCCCTGCTGCCCAACGACTACTGCGGCGACGTGCACCTGCGCCTGTCCTTCTACAAAAAACTGGCCACGGCCAAGAACACCGACCAGATCGACGCGCTGCTCGAGGAAATCGTCGACCGCTTCGGCAAGCTGCCGCCGCAGGCGCAGACGCTGATCGACGTGCACCGCCTGCGCGTGATCGCCAGGCCTTACGGCGTGGTCAAGGTCGATGCCGCCCCCGGCGCCATCAGCATCACCTTCAAGAAGGACCCGCCCATCGACTCCATGGCCATCATGCAGCTGATCCAGAAGAACCGGCATATCCGGCTGGCTGGCAACGACAAGCTGCGCATAGAGCGCGAGCTCGACAACCCCAAGGACCGCGCCCAGATGGTGCGCGACGTCCTGCGTTCACTCGGAACACCCACTACGCCCACCACGCCCACCACGGAAGCCACTCCCGCATGACCCCCGCAGAAATCTCTCCCGGCCTTGTCGTCAACGTCTCCACGCCCGATTTGAAGCTCGGCGACTTCAAGCTGATCGCCTTCGACATGGACTCAACCCTCATCAACATCGAATGCGTCGATGAAATCGCCGACGCCGCCGGCCGCAAAGCCGAGGTGGCGGCCATCACCGAGGCCGCCATGCGCGGCGAGATCGCCGACTATAAGGAGAGCCTGCGCCAGCGCGTGGCCCTGCTCAAGGGCGTCAGCGTGGCCAGCATGGACCAGGTCTACCATGAGCGCCTCAAGCTCAACCCAGGCGCCGCCGAGCTGGTGCACGCCTGCAAGGAGGCCGGCATGAAGGTGCTGCTGGTCAGCGGCGGTTTCACTTTCTTCACCGACCGTGTCCGCGACGAGCTTGGCATCGACTACACGCGCTCCAACGTGCTGGAGGTCGAGGACGGCTTCCTCACCGGCCGCATGGTGGACCAGCCCTGGGGCGACATCTGCGACGGCGACGAGAAGCGCAGGATGCTGCTGGAGACCTGCGGCAAGCTGGGCATCAACCCGTTGCAGGCGATTGCCATGGGCGACGGCGCCAACGACCTGCCCATGATGGGCGTGGCCGGCCTCTCGGTGGCCTACCATGCCAAGCCGCGCGTGCGCGAGCAGGCCATGGTGGCCATCAACGAAGGCGGCCTGGACCGCCTGCTGGAGCTTTTCAGCTGAGGCGCCCACACGGCCACATCTCCGCCGGCGCATCAATCCTTCCAGAATAAGTCAACGATCCCGCAGCCATAAGGCCTTATAAGCAGGAACCTGCACCCAAAGACAAGCAACATCCATGGTTTTTTTCAAGCGATTCGAAAGCCAGCTACCCGCCTATCCCGAGGCCGATCCCTCCCTGCCGCCCAAGGGCTTCATGGCCTTTCTGTGGGCCTGTACCGAAGGCGCGCGCGGCTACATCCTGCAGCTGGCGCTGCTCTCGGCAGTCCTGGCGATTTTTGAGGCGCTGCTGTTCGCCATGCTGGGCCGCATCGTCGACTGGCTGGGCGCGACAGCACCCGCCAAGCTGTGGGCCGAGCACGGCACCGCGCTGGGCTGGCTCGCGTTTATCGTGGTGGGCAGCATCGCGGCCGTGGCGCTGCAGACCACCGTGAAGCACCAGACGCTGGCCATCAACTTCCCGATGCGGCTGCGCTGGAACTTTCACCGCCTGATGCTGGGGCAAAGCATGTCCTTCTACCAGGACGAGTTTGCCGGCCGGCTGACCACCAAGGTCATGCAGACCGCGCTGGCCGTGCGTGACACGCTCTTCGTGCTGGCCGACGTGCTGGTCGCCATGGGGGTCTATATCGCCACCATGACGGTGCTGGCCGCGGCCTTCGACATGAAACTGGTGGCGCCCTTCCTGGTCTGGCTGGCGCTCTACATCGCGAGCCTTTATTACTTCGTGCCGCGGCTGGGCCGCATCGGCAAGCTGCAGGCCGACGCCCGCTCGCTGATGACCGGCCGCATCACCGACGCCTACACCAACATCACCACGGTCAAGCTGTTCTCGCACACCCGGCGCGAAGCCGGCTTCGCGCGCGACGCCATGAGCGAGTTCATGAAGACCGGCTACAGCCAGATGCGCCTCGTCAGCGCCTTCGAGATCGTCAACCACGCGCTCAGCATGGGCCTGATCCTCGGCATGGCCGGCACCTCGCTGTGGCTCTGGCACCTGGGCCAGGTCGGCGCGGGCGCGGTGGCCGCGGCCACCGCCATGGCGCTGCGCCTGCAGGGCATGTCGCACTGGATCATGTGGGAGACCACCAGCCTCTTCGAAAGCGTGGGCACCGTGCAGGACGGCATCAATACGCTGTCGCGGCCTCACACCATCGTGGACGCCCCCGGCGCAGCCGCGCTGGACGTGCCGCGCGGCGAGGTGCGCTTTGAAGCCGTGAACTTCAGCTACGGCAAAAACAAGCCGGTGATCGACCAGCTGACGCTGACCGTCAGGCCGGGCGAAAAGATCGGCCTGATCGGCCGCTCCGGCGCCGGCAAATCAACGCTGGTCAACCTGTTGCTGCGGTTTTACGACCTCGACGGCGGGCGCATCCTGATCGACGGCCAGGACATCGCCGGCGTGACCCAGGACAGCCTGCGCGGCCACATCGGCATGGTGACGCAGGACACCTCGCTGCTGCATCGCTCGGTGCGCGACAACATCACCTACAGCCGCCCCGGCGCCAGCGACGAGGACATGCGCATGGCCGCGCGGCGCGCCGAAGCCGATGGCTTCATCGCCGACCTGACCGACCCGCACGGCCGCCACGGCTATGACGCCCACGTGGGCGAGCGCGGCGTGAAGCTCTCGGGCGGGCAGCGCCAGCGCATCGCAATCGCGCGCGTGATGCTGAAAGACGCGCCCATCCTGCTGCTGGACGAAGCCACCAGCGCACTCGACTCCGAAGTCGAAGTCGCGATCCAGAGCAGCCTGAACACGCTGATGCAGGGCAAGACGGTGATCGCCATCGCCCACCGCCTCTCGACCATCGCCGCCATGGACCGCCTCATCGTGCTGGACCAGGGCCGCATCGTCGAAGAAGGCGACCACCGCACGCTGCTGGCCAACGGCGGCCTGTATGCCCGCCTCTGGGCCCACCAGAGCGGCGGCTTCCTGAACGACAACCTTGAGGAAGAAGAGGAACTGGCGGCCTGAGCCACCGCACACGAGCGCGTTCAAGGCGGGTATTTCCCGCAATGAAAGTCCGGCTGCGGACAATTGGCCCGAGAAGCGCCCAAGGCCTCCCGTATGGTTCAAATTTGAACACTACTGCAGGGAGGTCGAGGTGCATCACCCCGAACCTGGGCCGGTGCATCCGGCGCACTTCAAACGTCAAACATCGAACAAGCAGAGGCCGCCACATGCCATGCGCGGCAGCTTGTGGCTGACCACCGGCCTGCCGCTGTTGTTCGCTGCGTTCAACGCGCCGGCCGCCGACCTGCTGGAGGTATACCGCCAGGCCCAAGCGCGCGATCCCGTTTACCGGGGCGCCGTCTACGCGCTGCAGGCGGCACGCGAACGGCTGCCCCAGGCGCGCGCGGCCCTGCTGCCTGCGGTCAACCTGGTCGGCGCCGCCAGCCGCCAGTCCGGGCAGGCCTCTTTCAACGAACTGGCACCAGTGTCGCGCGACGTGCACAACCGCAGCTGGAACCTGCAACTGACCCAGCCCCTGTGGCGCGCGACCAGCCGGGCGACCCTGGACCAGGTAGGACAGCAGGAGTTGCTGGCCGAGGCGCAGTTCCGTCTGGCCGAGCAGGACCTGATCCTGCGCACTGCGCAGGCCTACCTTGACGTGCTGGTGGCCCAGGAAGCCGAGCAGGTGGCCCAACTGCAAACAGGCGCCATGGAGCAGCAACGCAGCCTGGCCCGGCGCACCTTCGAAGGCGGAACCGGCACCGTGACCGATGTATACGAGGCCCAGTCGCGGCTGGACCTGTCGCGCGCCCAGGCGGTGGTGGCGGGCAACGAGCTGCAGAACAAGCTGGCCGAGCTGACACGCATCCTGGGGATTTCCCATGCCCGCCTGGCGGCTTTGCGCGCCGACAGCCCTCTGCCGCGGATCCAGCCCGAAGGCGCCCAGCCCTGGCTGGACAGCGCCCGCGAACAATCCATCCAGGTACGCATCGCCCAGGCCACACTGGAAGTCGCCGACCGCGAGATCGCCAAAGGCCAGGCGGCGCATTCGCCGACCCTGGACCTGACCGCTTCTTACGGCAACAACTACACCTCAGGCAGCATCACCTCCCCGGCTGATATTTCCGTGCGTTCACGCTCCGGCCAGGTCGGCATGAGCCTGACCATTCCTCTCTACGCCGGCGGCGGCGTGCAGGCTCGCGTTCGCGAAGCCGTAGCGCTCAAGGGCAAGGCCGGGGAAGACCTTGAAGCGGCGCGCCGGCAGGCGGCAACCCAGGCGCGCCAGGCCTTCGCCGGCGTCGTCAACGGCACGGCGCAGGTCCAGGCGCTGGCTTCGGCCATCGCGTCCAGCAAAAGCTCACTGGACGCCAACAAGATAGGCTACCTCGTCGGCACGCGCATCAACATGGACGTGCTCAACGCCGAGCAGCAGCTGTATGCGGCCCAGCGCGACTGGTACAAGGCGCGGGCCGAAACCCTGCTTCAGGGACTGCGCCTCAAAGCCGCGAACGCCACGCTGGACGAGGCCGATCTAAGCGTCATCAACGGCATGCTGGAAACCGGGCCGCTCTGAAGTTCAAGTCAGCAAATGGCCAGGTATTCCAATCTTCTCGCGGGCGATCCGGCACCCTGGTTCAGGCAAAGATCTTCTGCGAATCCCCGCTATTCCCTGCATGCTGCAGCCGGGCGCTACATCGTGCTGTGCTTTTTCGGGAGCGCCGCGCATCCCCTGGCCCGGGACGCCATAGCCATGGCCTTGAAGCGGCCGGATATCTTCAACGACGCGCACTGCTCTTTTTTCGGCGTCAGTCTGGACCCCGGCGACGAAAGCGGGCAGCGCGTCGCCGACCACTACCCCGGCTACCGCTTTCTCTGGGACTTTGACGCGCAGGTCAGCGAGCTTTATGGGACGGTCCCGATCGACGCCGACCTGGAGCAGAAACACACCGGACTGCGCCGCCTGTGCTTTGTCCTGGACCCCACGCTCAGGGTACTGAAGGTGCTGCCTCTCGGTGATACCGGCGACATGCTTGCGCTTTTGTCATACCTCGCTGCGCTGCCACCGCCCTCGCGTTTCGCGGGCATCGAATTACAGGCGCCCATCCTCGTGCTGCCCAATGTTTTCCCGCCGGAGTTTTGCCGCGAGCTCATCGCACTTTACGAAACCCATGGAGGCCGGGAGTCGGGTTTTATGCGCGAGGAGAACGGTAAAACCGTCCTGGCCCATGACCACGAACACAAGCGGCGCGAAGACTACGACATCACCGATCCCGCCACCATGAAAGCCGCGCAAGCCTGGATCCACCGCCGGGTGGTTCCCGAGATCGCCAAGGCGCATCAATTCAAGGCCACACGGATGGAGCGTTACATCATCGGCTGCTACAGAGCCGACCAGGAGGCGCATTTTCGTGCCCACCGCGACAACACCACCCGCGGCACAGCCCACAGGCGCTTCGCCGTGTCCATCAACCTCAACCATGATTTCGAGGGCGGCGAGGTCTGCTTCCCGGAATACGGCCCCCGGTCTTACAAACCCCCTGTGGGTGGCGCGGTGGTGTTCTCCTGCTCCTTGCTGCATGCCGTGTCGACAGTGACGCGCGGACGGCGTTATGCCTTCCTGCCTTTCCTTTATGACGACGAGGCCGCGAAGGTGCGCGAGGCCAACAAGGCCTTCCTGGACAAAGGCCTTTCGGCGGACTACAAGGCCTAGGCGGCATGACTGCCGGCTGCCGCCGGACTCAGGCTTTTTCGACCACCGGCCGCCCGGCCTGCACCGCGAAGCGCGCCAGCGTCTGCACCCCGCTGTCGGCGCGTGTCACATCGTCCACCGCGCGCAGCGTGGTCGTCAGCATGCCCGGCGTCAACTCCACCACGCCATAGCCCCTGCGTTCCGAATCGGCGAACACGAAGTGCGGGTTCTCGGCCAGGGTGTCGGGGGTTTTGGCGCCGCTGGACGAGCGCGAGGTGATGCTGGTGCCGCAAAATTCGGTGCCGACGGCCGCGCTGGCCGCGTCCTCATAGTCGGCCTTGAGATGACCCACCCAGTTCTCGTGCACATCGCCGCCCAGCAGCACCGGGTTGGCCAGGGCATGTTTGCGCAGCGAGTCCGTGAAGCGCGTCCGCGCCGCCGTATAACCGTCCCAGCCGTCGTTCCAGAGCACCTGGCCGGGCCCCGGGCGGAAATCGCGCCGGCCGAAAAGCGACTGCTGGCCCACGAGGTTCCAGCCTGCCGCCTTGCCGGCGCCGCCGCCCCATTCGGTATCGAGCCAACTCTCCTGCTGCGCGCCCAGCATGCTGCGCGCCGGATCTTTCCACGCAGCGCAGCCGGCCGGGTTCAGCGTGCTGGAGCCGGCCCTGCCATCACGCGTGCAAACCTGCGCGTCCTTGTACTGCCGTGCGTCCAGCATGTAGAGCGAAGCCAGCCGGCCGTAGGGCAGGCGCTGGTAAATGCGCATCTCGGCGCCGCCGGCCAGGCCGGCCACCGCGCGCGTGAGCACCGAGGCGCGCACCGGCATGTGCTCGTAAAAGGCCTGGTAGGCCGCGGCGCGCCGGGCAGCAAAATCGGCCACCGGCGGCCCGCTGTTGCCGGGCGATGCGCCCGCGTAGTCGTTCTGCACCTCGTGATCGTCCCAGGTCACCAGCCAGGGGCAGGCCGCGTGCATGGCCTGCAGGTCGGCATCGCTTTTGTGCAGGGCATAGCGCCGGCGATAGTCGTCCAGTGTCAGTACCCAGCCGCCGCTGGGCACGCGCACGGCCTGGCCGGCGTTGGGGTATTCATAGATGTAGTCGCCCAGGAACATCACCAGGTCGAGGTTCTCATCCCGCATGTGCCGGTAGGCGCTGTAATAGCCGTGCTCCCAGCGCTGGCAGGACGCATAGGCCAGCCGCAGCCGCGCCACCACCGCACCGGGCGCGGGAAAGGTGCGCGTGCGGCCGGTGGCGCTGAAGGCGCCGCCCACGGCGAAGCGGTAAAAATACCAGCGGTCGGGCTCCAGCCCCTGCACCTCCACATGCACCGAATGCGCCAGCTCCGCAACGGCCTGCGCCTGGCCAATCTGGACGATGCGGGTGAAAGCTTCGTCATGCGCGAGTTCCCAGCGCACGGCCGCCGGCGCGGGCAGCAGCCGCAGGGCATCTTCACCTTCCAGGGCCAGCCGGGTCCAGAGCACGACCGAGTCATGGGTGGGTGAACCGCTGGCGACGCCCAGCGTGAAAGGGTTGCCGGAGAGCCGCACTTGCGCGGCCGCCCGGCCCGGCAGGTAGCAGCCGGCGCCCGCCAGCGCCAGCGACTGGAGCAGCCGGCGCCTCTGGATCATGAGCGGCGAGGTCATGCTGGCCCGATCAATGCCGCACCGGCAGACGCACGGTAAACGTGGTCCCCGAGCCCGCGCTGCTGCGTACATCTATGGTGCCGCCGTGGATGTCGACCGCGTTGCGCACGATCGCCAGGCCCAGGCCCGTTCCCTGGATGGTGCCCACGTTGCTGGCACGGTGGAATGACTCGAAAAGGTGCGGCAGCTCGTCCTCCGGAATGCCTATGCCTTCGTCCGCGACTTCCAGGATGACCGTGTCTTCTTCGGTGCGCACGCGGAACAGCACCAGGCCGCCCAGAGGCGAGTACTTGACCGCGTTGGACAGCAGGTTGCTGAAGATGTGGCGCAACAACTTCTCGTCGTAAAGGCCCTGCCCTGTCCCGGCCTCGTAGTCCAGGCGCAGCTCGCACAGGCTGTCGGGTTGCTGCGTGCGCGCCTCCTCGACCAATTGCCGGCACAGCGCCTGCAGGTCCAGCGGATGCGGTTCGAACTCCAGCATCTGCGCATCGGCCTTGCCCAGCAGCAGCACACGGTCCAGCATGCGCGTCATGCGTTTCACGCCCGCGGCGATGCTGTCGAGGATCTCGAGCTTCTCGGATTCGGGCAACCGGTTGCCGTAGTGCCGCAGCAACTCCTCGGCCGAAAGAATGCCCGAGAGCGGCGTGCGGAACTCATGGCTGGTCATGGCCACGAAACGGGTGCGAAGCTCGTTGAGCGCGCGCTGCTGCTCCAGCGCCTCGCGCGTGTCCTCTTCCGACTTCTTCCGCTCGGTGATGTCGAGGAAGGCCCAGATCACACCTGAATCGGGGTCTTTCGGCTGCACGCAGCTGCCGGCCATCTGCACCCAGAAGAGCTGCCCGTCGCGGCGCTTGAGCTGGCGTTCGCTGATGTAGCTGCCGGTGGCGATCAGGGTTTCGCGCGCCTCCTTGCCGAACTGTTCCCAGGTGGCCAGGTCGGGGTGGATGTAGCTCGAGGGCTGGCCCATGAGGTCTTCGCGCCGGCTACCCATCATTTGCGCGAACTTCTCGTTGACCCACTCATGGCGGCGGTTCACCGACAGCACGATACCCACCAGCGCGCTGTTGAGGATGGCACCGCGCTCCGAGGAGGTGCGCACCAGCTGCGCCTCCAGTTCCTTGCGGCGCGTGATGTTGATGATGACCCAGACCGTGCCCTGGCTCAGGTCGCGCTCGCTGACGGCCTTGCCCGACAGCGACACCCAGATCAGCGTGCCGTCGAACTGCTTCACCTGGATCTCGGCCTCGTAGTTTTCGCCGCGGCTGACGCAGGCCGCCACCTCGCCGCCCACCCGGATGTATTCCTCACGCGAGAGGTAAAAGGGTTCCATCGAGGTCAACTCATGGCTGCCGGCGCCGAAGACTTCCAGCATGGCCTGGTTGGCCCAGCGAAAGCGCCCGTCCGGCGTCAGGAAGGCAATCCCGACGATGGAGTTTTCCAGGATCATCTCGCGCTCCTTGAGCTGCGTGCGGAAATTCTCCTGCGAAACACTCAACGCCTCCACCATGGCGTGCTCGGCCAGGGTGCGCGCCTGCGCCTGCTCTTTTTCGCGTCGCGTGACGTTGATGCGGTCGGCCAGCGCGAAGGACAGCACCACCATCTCCAGCGCCGAACCTATGAGCAGCGAATTGGCCGTCAGCGCATGCGATGGCAGCATGCCGGTGTTGTGCAACGCCAGCGTCACCACACCCACCAGCAGCAGCGCCCAGGCCGCCAGGAAGTATTTCGCGCCCGGGTGGCCGGAGCGCACGCTCAGCACGCCCACCACCACCAGCGTGACGACGCTGAAGACCGCCAGCACCGTCACCATCAGGGACGACACCACATAAGGCAGCGTGAGCGCCGCCAGCAGGGTCAGCAGCCAGCCGGCCACCAGCGACAGCATGAGCCGGTCCAGGCGCGGCATCCTGAGCGCGCTGGACAAAAAGCTGCGCGCGAACAGCAGCCCGAAGACCGCGGTCGAGGCCATGCCGGCAGGCGGCGAGACGCTGTTCCACCAGAGCAGGCCCGGCCAGAGAAACTGCGCGCCGAAGCCGGTCAGGGCCGCCTGCGCGAGGGCCATGCAGGCCACGAAGGCCACATAAATCACATAGGCCCGGTCGCGCACCGAGAAAAACAGCAGCAGGTTGTACAGCAGCAAGCCGATCAGCAGCCCGAAATACAAGCTGATGGTGGCGTACTCGGCCTGGTCGTGCCGCCACAGTGCGGCGGGCTGCCACAGGCTCACCGGTGCCGACACCGTGCCGCCCGAACTGACCCGCAGGTACAAGGTGCTGGCGGCGCCGGGCTTGAGGCGTACCGGCATCACGTGGTTGCGGTGCACCACGGCCCGCTCGGCAAAAGGAGACAGGTCGCCGCCGACCTGGCGACTGAAGCCGCTCTTGCCATCCGGCGCGTACAGCTCCAGCCGGTCCAGCGGCGGGTAGGCCAGCTCCAGCATCCAGTCGGCAGGCGCGTCGCGGGCGGTGCGCAAGGTCACACGCAGCCAGATGGCCGAACGGGTCAGCCCGAAATTGGTGGCCGGGCCGGTTTGCGGCACCGGCTGGAAACGCGCCTGGGCCTCGGGTTTCAGGATATCGGCCAGCGCCAGTTCGCCGCCGGCGTCCTCCAGGTAGGTAAAAGAACGCGACAGCGCGTAGCGGCCTTCGTTGCTGATGGCGAGCCCGGGGCCGATGTCGGCCTCCGCCACCGCGGTGACGGTCGGCTGCACCCGGGACTGGGCCGGCTTCTGCGCGGGGGCCGAAAAGGCCAGGCCGGCCAGCAACACGGCCGGCAGCACCCACATTCCCCGCAACCAGCCCGGCCTCATGCGGGAACGCCGGGGTCCGCCGCCGCGCGCCTGAGCACGCGCCCAGGTGCGGCGGCCGAGGCCGGCACCGTGCCCGCGGCATGCCGCTGGCCGTTGCAGACTTCATGGCTGATGGCGAGGTTTTCCGCGTGGCTGTTGCCGCCCTCGCTGAGCGGCTGGATGTGCTCCAGGGTCGCCGCCTCGGGCGTGACGTGTTCGCCGCAGACCCAGCACGGCACCACGCCGTGAAGCTGCCGCGCCACGGTCTTGTAGATCTTGTCGCGGGTGTGGCCCAGCCTGCTCACGATGGCTTTTTCATGGCGAGGGAGACAAGACTGAAAGGCTGGAGGCGTGCCGGGGCAAACACCTGCTGGGGGCCCGCGCTCATAGGCCGGCCCTTATTCGAGCTTGGCGGGCCGCGCATCCGCGGGTTCGATGAAGGAGTCCTCCCACTGCATGGCAAAGCGGTCTCCCTTGTCGATGCGAAGGCCGCCGGTGCCGTCGGGGTTGAAGCCGATGTTGCGGTTGGCGGCAGCCTGGGCGGCTTCCTGCTTGGTTTCCTTGTTGAGTTCCTTGAGCGCGGCGTCCTTGGCGGCCTTCATGCGCTCCCGCGTGAAGGACTCCAGGTCGGCATGGAAGCTGCTGTCGCCACCGCGCGTTTCCTGGTCTTCCTGGATCAGCTCTTCGGGGATTTCACCCAGGAAAGCCGCGCGCATGGCGCTGACGCTGGGCGGCCGGCCGGCCTTCACCGTGGTGTAGGCGATGCCGCAGTCGGACAGCAGGTTTTCCTTGAGTTCGCGGCTGGCCCGGCTCACGTCGCGCTTGCCGCGCAGGTCGACACAACCCACCACCTTGCCGTCCAGCGTGCAGACGGTAAAGGTGGTGTAGACGCCGTTGAGCAGTTCGAGCAGGCGCTCGTTCTTTTCCTTGTTTTTTTCCTTGTCCTTGTCTTTTTCGACAGGAATGGTGAAGCGCAGCACCGGCAGCTTGAGCATCACCACGTGGTCGTGGAAGGTGCTGCGCATCCATTTCCAGACTTCATATTCATCGTTGGTCACGACGCCGCGCGCGGTCAGCGGCCATTTTTTGGGAACGCGCAGATTTTCGCTGGCCTTTTTTCGCAAGGCGCGGGCGTACAACAGGATCCCGGCCAGCGCGCCCACGGCCACGCCCAGCAATGCCATCAGCCATGAAATCAGGTTCAAGATGCGGTTCTCCTCGTTGTGGGGCGCCGCTGCCGGAGGCGGTGCGTCCGGCAGGCCCGGTGAGCCAGTGAGTCACAGAAAGCCCGCCGTGTCAATTTGAGCGGCCGGCGGCCAAGGCATTATTAAAACAGGTTTTTGCCGGTTTTCCGCCCGCCGCAGGCATAACAAGGCTCCCAGCCCAGCCGGCATGGGCGCCAGCAGCTACTTGTTTCATAGCAGGCCAGCATCGGCCGCCCCGCCGTCGTGTGGCGGGCAAGGCACTCTTTGCAAGGCGGCGCCTGAATCGTTATGCTGGACTTTTTGCAGGAGCCGCCATGCCACTCAAGACTGCCCAGGACTTTGACCAGGAACTGCTGATTCTGTTTGACGCCTATGTGCACGGCACCCTGGACCGGCGCGGCTTCCTGGAACGCGCCCAGAAATTCGCCACCGCCGGCATGACGGCCACCGCCCTGCTGGCGGCCTTGAGCCCGAACTTCGCCGCGGGGCAGCAAATCCCCAAGGACGACAAGCGCCTGAAGACCGAGATGGTCAGCTACCCGTCGTCCGCCGGCACCGGCACCGTCAAGGGCTACCTCGCGAAGCCGGCCAACGCCACCGGCAAGCTGCCCGGCGTGCTGGTCATCCACGAGAACCGGGGCCTCAACCCTCATATAGAAGACATCACGCGCCGGCTGGCGCTGGACAACTTCCTCGCCTTCGCGCCGGACGCCCTCACGCCCCTGGGCGGCTACCCCGGCGACGAGGACAAGGCGCGCGAATTGTTCGCCAAACTCGACCAGCGCAAGTGCACCGAGGACTTCGTGGCCGCCGTCACCTGGCTCAAGGCCCGGGACGACTGCAACGGCAAGCTCGGCGTGGTCGGCTTCTGCTACGGCGGCGGCATGACACACACGCTGACCACCCGGCTGCCAGAACTCAATGCGGCCGTGCCCTTCTACGGCAACCAGCCCCCGGTGGAAGACGCCGCCAAGGTCAAAACCCCGCTGCTGATCCATTTCGCGGCGGTCGACGAGCGCATCAACGCCTCCTGGCCCGCCTACGAGGCCGCCCTGAAGGCGGCCGGCGCCAATTACACCGCCTACCAGTACCCCGGCACCCAGCACGGCTTCAACAACGACACCACGCCGCGCTACGACGCCACCGCCGCCAAACTGGCCTGGGAACGCACCGTGGCGTTTTTCAACCAAAAACTCAGGGCTTGACCGCCCCGAGGCCCTTTTAGGGGGGCCCTCCTTTGGTCCTTTGGGCTTCTTTGGCCCCGTTTTCCCCGTCGCCCATCCCCTCTGCGCGAAAACCCTGCCCGCCGGCCGGCGGGCACGGCTTTTGCAGGCGTTACCATTGGCTACTTTCGCTTTTTCGCCCCCGTGCGGGGCCGGCAAGCATTTTTACCCTCTCCTTTCCGGACAACCACCATGAACCTCCTGCACAAGATCGCCGCCACCGCCGGCCTGCTGACCCTCGCCTTCGGCGCCGCCCACGCCCAGAACAAGGAGCTGGTCGTCGGCTCCAGCGCCACCTACCGCCCTTTTGCCTATGAAAGCCCAACCAAGGAAATCGTCGGCTACGACGTCGACATGATCAAGGCCATCGCCCAGAAGGCCGGCCTGCAGATCAAGATCGTCAACACGCCCTGGACCGGCATCTTCGCGGCCCTCAACAACGGCGACGTGGACCTGGTCATCTCCGGCGTCACCATCAACGACAAGCGCAAGCAGTCCTACGACTTCACCACCCCCTACTTCGAGGCGCGCCAGCTGATCGCCGTGCACAGCAACAGCACGGCCAAGGGCCTGAAAGACCTGGCCGGCAAGAAGATCGGCGTGGTCACCGGCAGCACCGGCGACGACATGGCTTCGCGCGAATTCGGCAAGACCAACCCCGACATCCGCCGCTTTGAAAGCACCCCCGTGGTGATCTCCGAGCTCGCCAACAACGGCCTGGACGCCGCCATCGGCGACAACGGCGTGATCGCCTTCCGCACCCAGGAGCACAAGCAGCTCAAGACCGTGTCCGACGCCAGCTTCCCCAAGGAATACTTCGGCATCGTCGTGAAGCAGGGCAACAAGGCGTTGCTGGACAAGCTCAACGCCGGCCTCGCCGCCGTCAAGGCCGACGGCAGCTATGCCGCCATCTACAAGAAGTGGTTCCAGGCCGACGCACCCGCGTTGCCCGCGCAATAAACCGCTGAGGCTTTCCCGATATGGAGCAAGTCCTCTGGTTCGGCTGGTTCAGGGCCGACATCATCGCCGAGTACAGCGTGCTGTTCTGGCGCGGCCTGCAGATGACCATCACGGTCACGCTGATCTGCATCGTGCAAGGCACCCTGCTGGGCCTGGCCATCGGCATGGCGCGCGTGGCGGAGTCCCGCCACTCGCCCGCGCGCGAGATCTGCAAATACGCCTTGCGCTGGCCGTCCACCGTCTACGTGAGTTTTTTCCGCGGCACGCCGCTGTTCGTGCAGATCCTGCTGATCCACTTCGCCGTGCTGCCGCTGTTCATCAACCCGGCCGACGGCCTGGTCATCTCGGGTGAAACCGCGCGCAACATCAAGCAGAACTATGGCGCCTTCCTGTCCGGCATCGTGGCCCTCACGCTCAATGCCGGCGCCTACATCTCCGAGATCTTCCGCGCCGGCATCCAGTCCATCGACAAGGGCCAGGTCGAGGCGTCCCGCTCGCTGGGCATGTCCTTCCCGCGCACCATGTACCACGTCGTGCTGCCGCAGGCCTTCCGCCGCATGCTGCCGCCGCTGGGCAACAACGCGATCTCGCTGCTCAAGGATTCGTCGCTGATCTCGGCCATCGGCCTGGCCGAACTCGCCTACGCCGCGCGCACCGTCGCCGGCGCCTATTCACGCTACTGGGAACCCTACCTCACCATCTCCGTCATGTACTGGGTGCTGACGCTGGGCCTGGCTTACCTTGTCAAGAAACTGGAGGCTCGTTATGGACGAGGTGATTCGCGTTAAGCGCCTGACCAAGCAGTTTGGTCACACCCCGGTGCTGCGCGGTATCGACTGCGCCATCAAGGCCACCGAAGTCGTCTGCGTCATCGGCCCCTCCGGCTCCGGCAAAAGCACCTTTTTGCGCTGCCTCAACGGCCTGGAAGACGCCAGCGGCGGCGAGGTGCTGGTGCACGGCGTATCGGTGCACGAACCCAAGACCGACGTCGACGCCCTGCGCTCCGAAATCGGCATGGTGTTCCAGCGCTTCAACCTGTTTCCGCACAAGACCGTGCTGGAAAACATCACGCTGGCGCCCACCAAGGTGCGCAAGCTCACGGCCCTGGAAGCTCGCAACCGCGCCAGCGAACTGCTGGTCAAGGTCGGTCTGCTCGACAAAATAGACGCCTATCCCAACCAGCTCTCCGGCGGGCAGCAGCAGCGCGTGGCGATTGCCCGCGCGCTGGCCATGCAGCCGCGCATCATGCTGTTCGACGAACCCACCTCCGCGCTGGACCCCGAAATGGTCGGCGAGGTGCTGGCCGTCATGCAGGCGCTGGCCGAGGAAGGCATGACCATGGTGGTCGTAACCCACGAGATGGGTTTTGCCCGCCAGGTGGCCGATCGCGTGATGTTCATCGATGAAGGACTGGTGATCGAAGAAGGCTCGCCCTCGGAGATCTTCGACAACCCCAAGGAAGAACGCACCCGGCGCTTCCTGAGCAAGGTCTTGTGAGCCGGGGCCCGCATGCGATGCGGGCCTCTTCTTCTCTTGGAGACTTCACCATGGCCGCCACCCTCAGGGCCGTCCAGGCCGACATCACCAAGCTGCAGCTTGACGCCATCGTCAACGCCGCCAATTCATCGCTGCTGGGCGGTGGCGGTGTCGACGGCGCAATCCACCGCGCCGCCGGCCCCGAGCTGGTCCATGAATGCCGGCTGCTGGGCGGTTGCAAAACGGGTGAAGCCAAGGCGACCAAGGGCTACAAGCTTCCCGCCAGATTCATCATCCACACCGTGGGCCCGGTCTGGCGCGGCGGCAATAACGGTGAGCCCGAACTGCTGGCGTCCTGCTACCGGCGCTCAATGGAAATCGCAGCCGCCAAAGGCATCACGTCTCTGGCCTTCCCGAGCATCAGCACCGGCATCTACGGCTATCCCATTGAACTGGCCGCCCGGGTCGCAGTAGACAGCGTGCGCCAGGCCTTACAGGAACCCTCCCCCTTAAAGGAGGTGGTGTTCTGCTGCTTCTCGGCGCAGGACCTTGCGGTTTACGAACGCGTGCTCAATACCCCGGCACCTTGAGCATCCGCGCCAGGTAGTCAAAAAACACGCAGTACAGCGCGATAGGCAGCGGCAGGCCCAGCAGGGTCCCTGATAGATAGTCGCGAAACTTCACACCCGACATCGCCAGCGCGTAGTTGAGCGCCGGCACGGTCTGCAGCAGCATGCGCAGCACCACGATGCTCGCCACCGGCCGCGCATCCAACTGCGCGAGCACCCGCTGCGCCCACTGCCCCTTGATCTGCCGCAAGGCATCGCCGCCCAGCAGGCGTATCAGCCAGAAGGTAAAGGCGCATGAAACCACCGCCGCCAGGTAGGTCGCCACGCCGCCCCAGACCTCGCCCAGCGCCAACACCGCAGCCGCCAGGAATATCCAGCCCGGTATCTGGATCAGATTGCCCAGCGCGAACAGCGCGATAAAAATCAGCAGCCCGCTGGCCTCGTTGTCCAGGAACTTCTGGTGCAGAAACGCCAAGCTGAAGTTGTCGCGCAGGCCCGAAAGCTGGAACACCGCCAGCAGCAAGCCCAGAAAGGCCAACACGGCGAAGAGGCGTTTGTGCTTGTAGCGGTGCATCTGGATGGAATGGTTTTGGCGTTGCCGGAAGTTGCTGCCGATTCTAGGCATCCAGCCTCAACACTTGCACACCCCGTAATTCGGCATCAAAAAAAAGCAAAGATTGTCTTTGGGTGGACCATTGCTTACAACTTCGCAACAAATTTCACTAACCTCACATCAGCCCTCACAAATCGTTTGCAGGCTTTCAATTTCAACTGGGGAGTTTTGTGAAAAAAGTCATTGCACTCAGCGCCTTGGGCCTTACCGGCTTGCTGGCCATGCCAGCCAACGCCGAGTCCACCTTCACGTCCCCCGCCACGACCGGCTCGACGGCGACGGCACGCCTGGACTTCACCATTGTCATTCCGCAAGTCCTGTTTTTGCGGGTCGGCACCAGCGCTGGCAACACCTCGACGACGACCACCGTTGACGCCACCACCTTCACGGTGCCCGCCGCCAATGTGGGCGATGCCAGCGTCATTGCCGGTGTCGGCGGCGACCTGACCTTGGGCGCCGTGACAGTGCGCGTTTACGGCAACGGCGGCAACATCAGCCTGAACTCCACCACCACCGGCCCCCTGACGACCGGCACCGCCGGCGAAACCATTGCCTGGAGCCAGATCAGCGTCGCGGGCGCGGCCCTGGCGGCCACCACGTCCGGCTTCACCAATGCCGCCATCACCCACCCGGCCTTCAACACCGGCGCTTCCGGCGGCGCCGGCACGGCCGCCACCTTGACGGCCACCAACCGCCTGGTCCGCGTCGAGGGCAAGTGGACTTACAGCTACCTCAATGCAAACATTCCCGCCGCCGGCACCTATGGCGGCACGATCGCCAAAAATGGCCGCGTCACCTACACAGCCACTCAACTCTAACTTCTTGAACGGGGAAATCATGATGAAAAAAATACTTCTTGCCAGCCTTTTGAGCCTCGCCGGCTTGCTGGCCGCACCCGCTCACGCTGAATCCACCTATACCGCCCCGGCAATCGTCGGCTCCACCGCCGCTGCGCGCGTGGACGTGACGATCGTCATCCCGCAGGTGCTGTTCCTGCGTGTCGGCACCAGCTCCGGCAATACGGCCACCGACGGCACCATAGACTCCACCACCTTCACGGTGCCGGCCGCCAATGTGGGCGATGCCAGCGTTATTGCCGGCACAGGCGGCGACCTGACCTTGGGCGCCGTGACGGTGCGCGTTTACGGCAACGGCGGCAACATCAGCCTGAACTCGACCACCACCGGCCCGCTCACGACCGGCACCGCCGGCGAAACCATTCCCTGGAGCCAGATCAGCGTCGCGGGCGCGGCCCTGGCGGCCACCACCTCCGGCTTCACCAACGCCTCTATCACCCACCCCGCCTTCAACACCGGCGCTTCCGGCGGCACGGGCACGGCCGCCACCCTGACGGCCACCAATCGCCTGGTCCGCCTCGAAGGCAAATGGACCTACAGCTATCTCAATGCAAACATCCCCGCTGCCGGCACCTATGGCGGCACGATCGCCAAAAACGGGCGCGTCACCTACACAGCCACCCAACTCTGATCCTTCACCTTTTCCCCAAAAATGGCCTCCCCCGTGAGGCCATTTCCTTGATCCTGTCCTGAACAGCGTAAAGCGACGCCCATGCGCCCCCTGTTTGCCTTCGCATCGCCTTTTCACCGCGGTACACCGGGCCTGCGTAGCGGGCTTGTCGCCATCGGCAGCGCCTTGCTGTGCGGCGGTGTCCAGGCTTTCTCCGTCAGCATCACGCCGGGCACACGCTCACTGTTCCTGCAAGTGGGTTCCGGCACCATGACCGGGGGCAATTTCAATGCCGGAGGCACCCCCGGCAACAACGCCACCATCAACCTTGTCAGCGTCACCGTTCCGGCCGCCAGCCTGGGAGCCGGCTCACTCGCCATGACCAGCGATAGCACCGTAGCGACAAGTCGCTACGATGGCCGCGCGTTTTGCACGATACCCGCGCAGGTCTATGTCGGCGGCTTCTACCGCGCGCCGGGTTCGGCAAGCAATGCCACCCTCAGCGCGACGGCGCCGGCCTCCCTGACCAGCACCAGCGGCAGCACCATTCCTTTCAGCACGGTTTCATGGGTTTCGGCCGGCACATCCGATGCGGCACCGACCATCTCCAGCGGCACATTTGTCGGTGGCGCATCGCAAACCCTGTTGAGCATCGCACGCAACACCTGGTTTGAGAGCTGCCTGCAGTTCAGCTACGCCAATGCCCAGTTCGTGGGCTCAGGCATCTTCACAGGCAGGGTCAGCTACACCCTGACGGCGCCGTGACGAGCAAGCCGTCGCGCCTGGCGCGAATCATTGCGATATGCCTGCTGGCGGCGGGCTTGATCACCCAGGAACGTGCGCTAGCCGGCACAACGCGCGTGGACGACAGCGGCACCGTCGTCAGCCAGGGCGTTGTCCCCATGCGCTGGCGGCAACTGGTTCCAGGCCGCGGGGCCGACAACTCGGTCGAGGCCGGCGTGCGCGTGGCCCTGCGCCTGAACCTGTCGCGCTGGCTGAACCAGCCCATCAAACTTTATATGGGGCTGGCGCCGGCAGCGGGCGAGCCCGTCCATGCCACCTGGCGTACCCAAGGCCGCCTGTTGCCGGGAACCGTCCGCACGGGCTCGCGCACGCTGATTTTTGAAAGCAGCGCCGGCGTGGCGTCTCTCGAAGAGACCCTCGAGCTGACGCTCAGGACCGACGGCAGGGCATTGGTGTCACCGCAGACCCTGCAGTTTTATTTTGAGGTGGATACCCCATGAACAACCCTGGTTTGGCGCTTGCCCGGCGCTATGCGGCGGGCGTTTTTTTCCTTGTGATGGTCTTGATCGCGCCCTGCGCCGCGGCCGCCGAGTTCGCGCTGGCGGTGTCTCCCCCGCGCTTTGAACTCGAACTCAAACCCGGTGAGCGAAGCCGGCAAGTCATCGAAATCACCAATGCGTCGCCGGCATCGGCCAGCTTCGGCATCAAGACGGCCGACTGGCGCCTGGGCACGGACAACTCGGTCAGCTTCTCCGAAGAGCTACAACCCGGCAGTTGCCGGCCATGGGTCGCCATCGAGCGGCGCGAGCTCATCATGGCGGGCGGGCGACCCTACCGTTTCCGTTTCGAAGTCACCGTTCCCCCCGACGCGCCACCCGGAGAGTGCCGTTTTGCCATCCTGCTCGAAGGCCAGGAACAACTCACCCGCATGGAGTCCGGCCCGCCCATTCCCTTTTCAGCCCGCCTGGGCATCGTGGTCTATGTAGCCGTCGGCGGCGCCGCACCGGAATTGAGCATTGCCGGAGCCGGGGTTCAGTCCGTAAATGGCCAGCCCACACCCGTCCTGCAAATACGCAATAGCGGAGCAGCCCACGGCCGCGTCGGCGGCTTCCTGAGCGGTACGGACGCGTCCAACACCGCACTTGAATTTTCACCGGCCAACACTCCGATACTGCCCGGCGAAACACGCGGCGTCACGCTAAACGCGACGCGCCCCGGCGACCCGGACAGCGCCGCGACCATCCGCTTTCCCGTGACGGTGCGCGGAAAGCTCGAATGGGGCAAAGGCAAGACGCAAAACATCGAACAGCTTTTCGCGCCATGAAAGGGCAGGCGCATTCGCCCGCCGCCCTCCTCCTGCTTCTTTTCACGCCATGGTGCCGCCGCGGCCTCGCGGGCCTGGGCATGCTCTTCACAAGCGCCGCGGCGCTGGGCCAGCCGGCAAGCACGCAGGCTGCAGGCTCTTACCTTGACCGCGTCATGGACGGCCAGCCGGGACTGGACGGCGGCCTCCAACTCAAGGCCAGCGAGTACAACGAAACCGGCTGGCCGCGAAGCTGGCACGCGGACTACGCCGTCTTCAAGCAGACGGGAAACGGAAATACCGCGACTCGCGCACTGGACCTCGGCGGCTTCATGGAGACCCCCAACCACGGCGCCCTGTCCGTCCATGCCAGCCTGTCCCGGCAAGGCGCCGGCGCATCGAGTGGCCGGGCACAGGGCGGCGACAGCGATTGGCGCATAGACCAGCGTGCATTGCCGCTGGACGGTGGATGGATGGCCAACCACAACGCCGGCAACATCAACACCACCGGCACCCGGCTGGCGCGCGGCACCGGCCGGGTGTCCCTACCGGCAACGCCCATCCACGGCGTGGGCGGCCAGTGGTACCTCCCCGATTCCATCGCCCTCAACGCGGCAACCGGCCGCACCGGCCTCTTCACCGGCTTCAACAGCACCGGGTTTGAAAGTTCGGCAGGCGGCATCACGTCGGCAGGCGCGCAATTTCGCCTGCCCGCCGGCAAGGCAGTCAAAGCAGGTGAACGCAGCGACGTGGCATTCCAGCTGATCACCGGCAAGGACATTCCGGACAGCGCGGGCGCCGGCATCACGCAAAACACAAGCGCCTGGTTCGCCGCCGCTTCCTGGGAAGGCCCGTCCCCCTGGGGATCCGGCCTGGCCGCCGGCTACGGTACGGCCAACGAACGTGTGGGCGGCTTGCGCCTGCAGGCCAACGTGGTGCAAAGCACGGCCACGCAAATCGGCGGCGCGACCGGCCTCTGGCTGGACGCCGCCTGGCGCACCGAACGCTGGCGCCAGGCCGCCGGTATTTTCCGCTTCGAGCCCAACCTGCGTTGGGGCACCACAGGCCTGGCCGGCAACCTGCAGGGCCTCTACTGGCAAGGCGACACCGCCACCCGCCAGTGGCAGGCGGGTTTTGCCGCCGAATTGAGCGACACCGTCAGCGGCGGCCAGACGGGCAGCGTCGCGTCCGGAGGCAGCGCATTCGTCAACCTGAACGGCCGCTACCTGCTGGACATCAGCAACACCCTCGGGGCCGCTTTGAGTTTTCGCACCATCACAAGCCCGGGGCAGGCCGTCCAGCTGTCGTGGAACCGCGCCGGCGACTGGGGCCAGACGCAATGGCGGGCCGACCTCGCCAAGGCCTCCGGCGCGCGCACCCTGCGCCTGGGCGTCGACCACAGCTGGCCCGTGCTGTGGACGGCCCTTCTCAGCACCTCACTGGCCCTGGAGCGCATGCGGGGAAGCGCCAATTCCACCAGTGGCTTGGTCTGGGGCGTGCTCGGCACCGTGTCGCCCTGGCCCCAATGGTCGCTGGACGCTTCCCTGCGCGGCACACGCGGCAATGGCGGCGAATCGCTCAACGCCAACATTGGCCTGAACTGGCAGGCCTCCGCCGGCTGGTCGCTGGCCTTGCGCTACACCGAGTCGCGCGGCCGGGAAACCCCGCAGGCCCTGGTCGTCTCGGCCCTGACCGCGGCGACGCTGCAGCCGCCGGTCAACACCCAGGCCAATCGCAGCATCCAGCTGCTGCTGCGCTACCAGGACCACGCCGGCATGGCGACCGCGCCGCTGGGCGGCCTGCCCGGGACCGGCGCCGGCAGCCTGGCGGGCACCGTGTTTTTTGACACCGACGCCAACGGCCGGCGCGAAGCCTCCGAAGGCGGTGTACCCGGCGTCACCGTCATGCTTGACCGGCGCTACGTGACGCAAACAGACGCTCAGGGCCGCTACGAATTTCCCTCGGTCGCCGCCGGGGAACACTTGCTCGAAGTCTCTCCGGACAACATTCCCCTGCCCTGGAGCCCGACCCTTCGCGACCCTTTCAAAACCACGGTCCGGGTCCGCCAGAACCAATCCGTGGATTTCCCCGTGCAACGCGAACGCTGAAGCAGTCCCGCCTTGCCCGCCCCGCCGACAAATAAATAAATTCCGGGACGACTGTAAGAAACGCGCTCACCGCCCGACCAAACCCCAACACGCGGCAAGACTGCGCCGGAAATCCCGCTGACGGGCAACCCTGAGGAGCATTGAATGAACACAGGCAAACAACAAGCCATACACCCCGGCTGGCTGCGCGCCATGCACTGGCTCAACGCGCTGGCCGTGGTGGTGCTGATGATGAGCGGCTGGCGCATCTACAACGCCACCGCCTTCCTGGGCTTCACGATTCCCAAGGACCTCACGCTGGGCGGCTGGCTGGGCGGCGCGCTGCAGTGGCATTTCGCCGCCATGTGGCTGCTGTTCTTCAACGGCATCCTCTACCTGGCCTTCAACCTCTTCACGCGTCGGCTGTTCCACAAATTCTTTCCGCTCTCCATCAAAGGCATCACAGCCGACCTGCTGGCCGCCCTGAAAGGCAAGCTGGCCCACGCCGACCCGCGCCACTACAACATGGTGCAGCGCCTGGCCTATCTTTTTGTGATGGCCGACAGCGTGCTCATCGTCGTGTCCGGCCTGGTGCTGTGGAAGTCGGTTCAGTTCCCCATCCTGCGTGAACTCATGGGTGGTTATGAAGGCGCTCGCCTCGTCCACTTTTTCGCCATGGCCGCATTGGCCGGTTTTGTCGCCGTGCACCTCGTGATGGTCGCGCTGGTGCCCAAGACCCTGGTCTACATGCTGCGCGGCCGCTGACCAATACCCGCAAGCCACAAGGAACAAACATGAACATTCAACGCCCCAGGCGCCTTCACCACCTAGACGGCGACGCCGTTCTCCAGGAAGCCGTGGACCGCATCGCCACGGCCAACAAGCTCTCAACCGCTCGCCGCAACTTCCTGCGCGGCTCGCTCACCCTGGGCGGCCTGGCCATGCTGAGCGGTTGCGTGCTGGACGACAGCGAATCCGTCAACACCGCGCTCACCCGCATCTCGCGCCTCAATGACGACGCGCAGGGCCTGCTCTTCGACCCGAACCGGCTGGCGCCCACCTATCCCGACTCCATGATCACGCGGCCCTTCCCCTTCAACGCCTACTACGGCGAAGACGAGGTGCGGGAAGTCGAGGAAGAAAGCTATCGCCTTGAAGTCGCCGGCCTGGTCGCCGACAGGCGCAAGTGGTCGCTGCCCGAACTGCGCGCCATGCCTCAGGCCGACCAGGTCACACGCCACATCTGCGTCGAAGGCTGGAGCGCCATCGGCAAGTGGGGCGGCGTGCCCTTCTTCCACTTTTTGCGCAAGGTCGGCGCCGACACAAGCGCGAAGTACGTCGGCTTCAAATGCGCCGACGACTACTTCACCAGCATAGACATGGCCACCGCCCTGCACCCGCAGACCCTGTTGGCGCTGACCTACGACGGCCAGGTGCTGCCGCCCAAATACGGTTTCCCGATGAAGCTGCGCATGCCCACCAAGCTCGGCTACAAGAACCCCAAACACATCCAGGCGATTTTTGTCACCAACACCTACCCTGGCGGCTACTGGGAAGACCAGGGCTACAACTGGTTCGGAGGTAGCTGAGCACGCTCGCTCAGACACCCCGCAACGCCGGCAAGGCATGCACCCCTACCCGCCTTGCCGTTTTTTCTTCAAGCACTTTCCAACATTCTTTTAATCACCAAGGACAACACCATCATGAACATCAACACCAAGACTTTGACCGCCGCCCTCCTCAGCGCCTGCCTGCTCGCCGCCGGCGGCAGCGCCCTGGCGCAGGACGCCATGAAAAAAGACGCCATGGGCAAAGATGCCATGAGCAGCAAGGATGCCATGGCCAAGGACGGCATGAAGAAAGACGCAATGGGCAAGGACGCCATGGCCAAGGACGCGATGGCAAAGGACGGCATGAAGCACGACGACAAGATGGCCATGACCAAAAAAGACAAGATGAAGAAGGATCACATGGCCAAGGACGGCATGAAAAAAGATGCCATGGCGAAAGATGCCATGGGCAAGGATGAAATGAAGAAATAAAGGCAAAAAAAGAGGACCGCGGCGCCCGGCAAGCGGAGGCTGGGCGCTTCAGCCCGGCCTCCGCTTGCTGCGTCCATCACGACGCTCGCGCCGCGGCCCAACCACCTTCAATGCCAGTTGGCCGCCAACGCAGCCTCCCCTTCCCCAAGGTCGTCGCTGTAGCCTGAACGAACTACCCTCATTAAGACGCAGGCGGCCTGCGCGCCACGTCTCACAAGGACCTGCTGGCACCTCACAGCCAAGCCAGGTGGCCGACCCGGCACGGGCCGTGAGGCGGTCTTCATTCACTGTCGCCGCGGCTGCCGCAAACGCCGTCAACGCAGGTATGCCCTCGGCTGTCCTGGAGCGCCATCGGTGCCGCCGCACTCGTTCCCGCCCCAGGAAATTCCCCTCACCATGGCGTCCAGCTGCTGATTGCAGTCCAAGCCGACTGCACGGTGTTTTTAACAGCGTCCGGCACACTGGCCGCGGAGCTTGGCGGGCTGAACGAGGCCATGGCGTTGACCAGGCGGTCTACCTGCGTGTCCGCCAGCCTCTGATTGCCCGTGTAAATCTCCTCGATATGGTTCGATGAGCTGCCGTACCAGCCTTTGATGAGGGTCGTGTTGAGCGGGCTGTCGATGACGCTGACTTCCAGGTCTTTGTTGACCTGGCGAAGCCAGACCTGGGTGGGATCTATCGTCTGCCCGATGAGCAGCCTGTCGGTGGTGCCAGCCGTGTCCTCTATCCAGGTGCGTCCGCCGTCTGCCCCCGGCAAATAGGTGTCCGAACCCGCGCCGCCGACTATCCAGTCGCCAGTGTGGCCCTGCAGCCGGTCATCGCCCGACGTGCCAAAAGTGGCAAGCCGGTTTGTGACGTCCGCCAGGCTCCACTGGGGGCCGTTGGCAAACACGATAGTTCCACTGTCGTTATATTCGGTGTAGATAAAGTAGTTTTTGAGCGTCACCGAGTCACTGCCCCATGTGAGCCGCAGATCGTAATCCGTGCGGGTCAACTGCGTGCTGCCGACGCTCAACCCCGCACCCAGCGCCAACCTATCGCCGGACTCTTGGTAATTGTCGGAATAGTCCTCGATAACGTCATTGCCGTCGCCAACATTAAAGTAATAGGTATCTACGCCGTAACCACCGCGAAGAGTGTCGTCGCCCAGACCACCGTACAGATTGTCAGCGCCGTTATCACCATACAGGGTGTCGTTGTCCGCTTCGCCGTACAGGTAATCATCGCCGTCCCATCCGTGCAAGTCATCGTTGCCGACACCGCCCCACTGAAAATCATCGCCCTCGTCGCCCGAAAGGGCGTCATCGCCGAAACTGCCGAACAGCAAGTCGTTGCCCGACCCGCCATTTATCCCGTCGTTGCCTTCCTCGCCGTACACCCAATCATTGCCGTTCCCGCCCGCCAGAGAGTCTGAACCGACTCCGCCGTACAGTAGGTCGTTGTGCTCTCCGCCGGACAGGTAGTCATTACCAATGCCGCCGTTCAGCGTGTCATTACCCTCCTCGCCGAACATGTAGTCATCAGACGCCTCGCCGTACAAGTAGTCGTTGCCGGTACCACCATACATACTGTCTAAACCGTCTCCCCCTCGCAGCACATCGTCGTCCGCTTCGCCGTACAGGTAGTCATCACCAGTACCGCCGTCCAGCGTGTCCTTACCCGCCGAGCCATACAGGGTGTCATAGCTGTCGTAGCCGTACAGAGCGTCGTCGCCGTCGCCGCCGACCAGATATTCGTTTCCGCCATCGCCATACAGAACGTCGTTGCCCTCCCCGCCAGACAGACTGGCGTTAACGCCAGCAAGCGTGTCGTTCATCGCCGTACCCACAAGGTTCTCCACATCCACCAGCGCGTCGGTGAAGCTTATGGGGCCGCCGGCCACAAGGAATTTATCCACCCTTCCAGTGCGCAGGTTGGCATTAATTCCACCCGTCATGCCGCTGACGCTGTAATCCGCGGTGTCGTTTCCTATTGAACCGTCCAGCGTGTCGTTGCCGGCCCCGCCATACAGCCTGTCGTGACCTTCATTGCCATAGAGCTTGTCCTGGCCATCCCCTCCCTGCAGCGTGTCATCGCCCGTTCCACCCATGAGGATATCGTCGCCCATGCCGCCGTTCAGCAGGTCGTTGCCGCCTGCGCCGGACAGGATGTTGTTGCCGGCATTTCCCGTGAGCGTGTCGTTCATCGCCGAACCTGTCAGGTTCTCGATGCCCACCAGCGTGTCGGTGTAGATCGCCGTGGCGCTGGTTTCTATCTCTTCCAGGTCAAAGCGCGCGACCGTGGTGTCCAGCGCCAGGCTGTTGTAAGTAGTGGCGGCGTTAAACGCGCTATTCGACACATAGACCCGCAGGTATTTGCTGTCGACGGGGTAGTTCGCGTCCCCCCACAGGCTGATCGCGTCAATCGCCTGCGCGCTGTCAAGCTTGAGCTCAATATAGGCCTTTGCGCCATTTTTCCCCGAGTTGGCGTAGGCCACAGTGCCTGCATCGCCCGGTTGGCCGTTCCAGCCGCCTCCCACCAAGGCATCGGTCAGGGCCACAGTACTGTTGTTCGGGTTCGCCGCGCCGTTGGCATTGCCGTCGGCTCCTATCGAACTGCGCAGGCCGAAAGCCACATCATGGCCCCCGGCGTCGTACACCTTCATCCCCGTCAGCCCCAGTTCATGACCCTGCGGCCCCTCACCATAGCTGTTGTTGTGATAGATACGAATGTAGCGCCCCACCGTTCCCCCCATGCTGACGTTGGTACCGGCGAGCAGCTTGATGGCCGTCCCCCGGCCCAGGTCGGCGTTGACGCTGCCGCCCATGCCGCTATAGTCCGCCGTATCGATGCCGGCTCCGCCGTCCAGCATGTCGTTCCCGGCGCCTCCCTGCATGGTGTCATTGCCGCCCTGGCCGTAAAGGACATCGTTGCCCTCACCGCCCGACAAGATATCTTCTCCGTCTCCGCCGTCCAGCGTGTCATTGCCGTTCTGGCCGGATAGCTTGTCGTTGTCCCATTCGCCAAACAGCCTGTCATCGCCATCGTCGCCGTTCAGCGTATCGTTCCCCTGCTGGCCCCACAGCGTATCGTCGCCCACGCCACCACACAGCGTATCGTCGCCGTCGTCGCCGTTCAGCGTATCGTTCCCCTGCTGGCCCTGCAGGCTGTCGTTGCCAGTGCCGCCCGACAGCATGTCGTTGCCAGTGCCGCCGTCCAGCATGTCATTGCCGTCTTGGCCCTTCAGCGTGTCGTTGTCCTCCTCGCCGTACAGCACGTCATTGCCGCCGTCGCCGAACAGCAGGTCGTTGCCCTTGCCGCCCAACACTTTGTCATCGTCGTTTTGCCCGCCCACCGTGTCGTCGCCGTCGTCGCCATAAATCATGTCCTGGCCGTCGCCGCCCAGCAGCAGGTCGGTATCCGCGCCGCCGTGCATCACGTCGTTGCCGGCGCCACCATCCAGGCTGTCATTGCCCGAGCCGCCGTCCAGCGTGTCATTGCCGTCCTGGCCCTTCAGCGTGTCGTTGTCCTCCTCGCCGTACAGCGTGTCATTGCCACCGTCGCCGTACAGCAGGTCGTTGCCCCTGCCGCCCCACACCTGGTCATCGTCGTTTTGCCCGCCCACCGTGTCGTCGCCGTCGTCGCCATAAATCATGTCCTGGCCGTCACCGCCCAGCAGCAGGTCGGTATCCGCGCCGCCGTGCATCACGTCGTTGCCGGCGCCACCATCCAGGCTGTCATTGCCCGAGCCGCCGTCCAGCGTGTCATTGCCGTCCTGGCCCTTCAGCGTATCGTTGTCCTCCTCGCCGTACAGCGTGTCATTGCCACCGTCGCCGTACAGCAGGTCGTTGCCCCTGCCGCCCCACACCTGGTCATCGTCGTTTTGCCCGCCCACCGTGTCGTCGCCGTCATCGCCATAAATCATGTCCTGGCCGTCGCCGCCCAGCAGCAGGTCGGTATCCGCGCCGCCGTGCATCACGTCGTTGCCGGCGCCACCATCCAGGCTGTCATTGCCCGAGCCGCCGTCCAGCATGTCGTTGCCGTTCTGGCCGGATAGCTTGTCGTTGTCCCATTCGCCAAACAGCCTGTCATCGCCATCGTCGCCGTTCAGCGTATCGTTCCCCTGCTGGCCCTGCAGGCTGTCGTTGCCAATGCCGCCCGACAGCATGTCGTTGCCGGCCCCGCCCACCAAGCTGTTGTTGCCGCTGTTGCCCGTCAGGACGTTGTCCAGATCGTTGCCGATGCCGTTGATGGCTGCGGTTCCTGTCAAGGTGAGGTTTTCAACATTGGCGCCAAGCGTGTAGCTGATGCTGGACTGGACCGTATCCACGCCCTTGCCGGGCTCTTCCACGACGATGTCGCCGGCATTGTTCACGGTATAAAGATCGTTTCCTGCCAGCCCTTCGAGCTGGTCCACGCCGGTTGTGCCGTCCAGCGTGTCGTTGCCGCTCGTGCCGATAAACCGGTTCACGGCCTGGGTGGAGTCGCTGGGCACGCTTTCCAGTTTGCCGCCGCCGTCGGTATAGCTGGCAACCGCGCGCAGCATCTGCCCGGCCAGAGCCGGCGTCACCGTGAAACTGGCGGCCGTGGCCCCGGCGATGGCGTTCCAGGCGGTGCCGTCCATCGAACCTTGCCACTGGTAGCTCAAGCCGGAGCCCAGACCATCCACGTCGGTCAGGGTGCTGGCGGCCGTCAGGATGTCGCCCTGCTGGACGGTGGTGCCGACGGTCACGGCCACTCCGCCGCGCTGCACGCTTACCGCACCCGTGGGCGCGTCGTTGACCGGCGCCAGCACAAAGCTCTGCGTGGCCACCGTGGTCGCAGCACCATCACTGACCCCGTAACCCAGGTTGACGGGTCCGTTGTAGTTGGCCGCGGGCGTGAAGGTCCAGCGCTTGTTGACTGCATCAAAGGCCGACAGCGTGCCGTTGCCGGCCGTGAGGTTGACCACCGACAGTGCATTGCCGTCCACATCACTAAAGCCGGCCAGCAGGCTGGCCTGGGTGATGGTGTAGGCCGTGTCCTCCGTGCCGCCGGCCAGCACGGCTTTGGCGCTGGTCAGCGTGGGCGCGTCGTTG